>DIHL01000010.1 GCA_002420145.1 Bacteroidetes bacterium UBA5697 | reverse complement strand
CTGCAAGTCTAAAGGTTAGCTGCAAGCTTTAGACAACCAACACATTATGACAATCGTAAAAGACATATATGATTCTATTTTCGGAAAAAACTACGAAGCAGTTTGGCGACAATTTTCAACTGAAAATAACGGTATATATTCAGACGCCCCGAATAGTGTAGAAATCATTTATTCTAATCATAAAATTCGATTTGACACTTATATTCATTATAGTGTTGTTGGCGGAAAATCATATGAAACAGAATTTACAAGAGTTAGACTTGAATTCATATCACCAGACAATCTGCGATTAAGACTAACAAAACAAGCTTTCGTTGACAATATTGGCAAACTGTTTGGAGCTCAAGACATTCAAATTGGTGACAAAACATTTGACAAGAGATTTATGATTAAAGGAAATGATGAATTTAAAATTCAAACATTATTTTCAAATGAAATCATAAAGGGTTTAATTTTGGAACAAAGCGATATTCATCTTCAAATTCTAGACAAAGAAGGGATATTTGACGAACCCATACAAGATGGCAACGTAATGCTTTACTATATTTCGGAAACAGTAGTAAAAGAAATAGCACAACTTAATTCATTGTTGAAATTATATACATCTCTTGTAGACCAGTTGACAAAGCTAAGTTCAGTAAAGCCTTTAAAAGCCAGCAGCTAACACAACCTACCAGTAATGCGGGCTGACACCAAAGCATTTGCAAAGTCAAGGTCGCTTCGCGAAAGTTATTTTCATTTTGCAAATGTCCATAAAGCAGTTAGCTTTGTTAAAAGCTTTTCGGTAGACGAGTGCCTTGAGCCGCACTACTGGTAGCTTGAAAACGTTAGGCGTCATACTTGAGCGACACAAACAATATGAAAATAAAATGGGCAATAGACATTGACGACAAAGATTTTGTTAGCTTTAATTACAATTGTAAACCAATAGTTTGGGACAACAAATTAATTTATGCTTACAGTAAAATTGACAAGGACAATAAAAATTCGAAGGGCTTCTTCGGAGAAAGGATTTCACTTATTGAAATTAATCTTAAAGACGCTAAATCAAGAATTCGACAAATAAGTTTTAAGCATAAAGAACCTGCAAAAAAAGAAGTATTACTGACTAATAGTTGGCAGTTTCAAATCATAAAAAGTGAAATTTTTCTCTATGTAGGGTTTTGGCTTGACCTAAATAAGCCTGAAATTTCAATTGCCGACATTAATGATAAAGTAGAAGAAAGAAAAGTGAAGACTGACTTTTATTTTAAAAGCCAACATCTCAAATACAACCAACTCTCGACCATTGAATGCTTTGACAAAAGCACAAAAGAGCTGAATTGGAAGGTTAAGATAAAAGGGTATCTGTATACTGACATTTTATTAAAAAATAATTGTTTAACTTTTGGTACTGCGGGAAAAGGAGGTGCATTTTATTGCATTGAATTAGACAGTGGTAATATTTTGACAGAGTACTCAAACAGCGACTCATCACAATTTGAATGGAAAAATAATTCAATTATTTTACGAGACATTAAGGGTAATTTAGTTCAAATAAATCCATACTTAAATAAAGTTTTAAACGAAATTAAATTGAAGGACAAATTGTTTTATGCTCCTATTTTAGTTGACAAAGACTGCATTTATGCAACAGTCCACAATAAGAAAAAAAATATTGCTAAGATTATTTGTATCAATAATGTACAATAGAAAAGTACGAACGCCTAACACGCCCTACTTCGTAGTTCAAATAAAAAAACAAAGAAATTAAAATCTATTACAGTCGGTAAAAAGACAAAGAAATTATCTTGTGAAATATTCTGTACCTACGGCACAGGTGCAATTATGCATTATTATTTTCTATTGAAATTTGACTCCTACGGAGTTAGGATTTGAAAAATACTTTTTATTTACTAAGAGTAGTTAAGAACTCGAGAAGATATTTATTAAATTCATCTGGATGTTCTAAATTAGATACATGACCTGCATTATCAATAACCTTAAGTGTTGAGCCTTTTATAGTTTCATTCATAAATTCAGATTGAGCTAAGGGAGTTACTTCATCTTCTCTGCCACAAATAATTAAGGTTGGAATAACAATATGCTTTAAAGTTGAGCAAGTTTCTGATCGCTCGGCAAGCGCGACTAATCCCAGCTTGATTATATGTTTTGAATTAGAAAACACAACACTACTTAATTGCTCTACCAATTCCTTTTTATTTGTAATTGAATCTTTATGAAACACACTTTTAATAAATCCATTATTAAAATTTTTCGCGCCATCAATTTCTATTTCATCAATAATTTTATAGCGTTTTTCTTTTACTTCAGCTGTATCAGCTATACATTGTGTGTCACATAAAATCAATGCTTTAAAGCGATTAGGAAATTTATCTAGGGCATTCAAAGCAATAAATCCTCCCATAGATAATCCACATATAATTGCTTTATCAATGTTTAATTTATCCATAAAAGCAATTAAATCCTCACCAAACATGTCAATACTTAATGATGATTTTTCGTCTGTTGATTTTCCAAATCCTCTAATATCACAAGAGATTAAACGATGAGAAGATTTTAAAAAATCAAGTTGAAGTTTCCACATCGTTTTATCGAAAGGATAACCGTGTAAAAAAATAACTGGAACACTTCCTTCTCCAACGTCATCATAAGATAGATTAAAATTATTTACTGAAATAGTTAAATCGCATCCTTTAGTTAGTGTTTCCATCGTTTTTTATTTTAAATGTATATAATGGTAATTTTTGAGCTACCAATTATTTGTAAAGTTACTTGAGGAAACACGAGGTACTTTATATATTTTGCACTAAGAATTATATAATTCACACTCAGACACCAAGAGGATATAAAAAATAGATATATCATATATAGAACTATATATAATAAGAAATCTACTAAATTAGGGTGTTATGAAAATGTAGGGAAATTAATTCAACTGTTCCCACAACATATCTTTTAATTCTTGTATGTTGTAGCCTGATTGTGCAGAGATAAAAATATAAGGTATTTTGAATTTACCTTTCATTCGTTTCTTTAAATCTTTTTCTAATTCATCTATCAACTCTTCGTCAATGGTATCGCATTTCGTAATTGCCAAAATGCGTTGTTTATCAACTAACTCAGGATTGTATTGTTTTAATTCGTTTAAAAGAATTTTGTATTCTTCGTAAATATTATCGCTTTGGCAACTTACCATAAATAATAACGTAGAGTTACGCTCAATGTGACGTAAGAAACGAACGCCTAAACCTTTGCCTTCACTAGCCCCTTCAATAATTCCAGGAATATCAGCCATGACGAAACTTTTGTAATCGCGATATGGAACAATTCCTAAATTAGGAACTAATGTTGTAAAAGGATAATTTGCAATTTCTGGTTTAGCTGCAGAGACAACTGACAACAAAGTAGATTTACCTGCATTAGGAAAACCAACTAAACCAACATCTGCCAATACTTTTAGTTCTAAAATCTTCCACTCCTCTTTTCCTTCTTCTCCTGGTTGAGAATAACGTGGTGTTTGATTAGTTGGAGATTTGAAATGTGCGTTTCCTCTGCCTCCCATTCCACCTGGCAATAAAACTATCTCCTGCCCATCTTCAGTAATTTCGCAAATAAATTCACCAGTTTCTAAATCACGAGCAATCGTTCCTAATGGCACATCTAAAATTTCATCCTCACCTTCTTTTCCAGATTTATGAGATGAACCACCATCGCCACCTTGTTTGGCAATAATATGTTTACGGTATTTTAAATGGATTAATGTCCAAAATTGTTTGTTACCACGTAAAATAATATGCCCACCACGACCACCATCTCCTCCATCTGGCCCACCAAAAGCCGTTAGCTTATCACGATGTAAATGTGTAGAACCTTTACCACCTTTGCCACTTCGGCAACAAATCCTTACGTAATCAACAAAATTAGTATCCACTCTTTTTAGTTATGAGTTATGAGTTATGAGTTATGAGTTGTTCTTCATAATCAAATCTCAAAAATGTTATTTATTTTTTCTTTTTAGTAGTTTTTTTAAGCGCTTTTTTTGGAGCTGCTTTCTTAACTACTTTTTTAGCAGCCTTTTTAGGAGCAACTTTCTTAACTACTTTTTTGGCAGCTGGTTTTTTAGCAACTGGTTTTTTAGCAACTGGTTTTTTAGCAGCAACTTTCTTAACTGGCTTTTTTGCTACTGCTTTTTTAACAACCCTTTTAACTATTTTCTTTGGCGCTACTTTTTTAGCTGTTGCTTTCTTTACCACTTTCTTAGTAGCAACTTTTTTAAGTACTTTTTTTGGAGCAACCTTTTTTACTACTACCTTTTTCTTTGGAGCAGATTTTTTAACTATTTTTTTAGGAGCAACCTTCTTAGCAACAGCTTTTTTTACTGGTTTAGAAACTTTTTTCGCAACCGCTTTCTTAACCGCTTTTTTCGCAACAGGTTTTGCTACTGCTTTTTTAGTAATAGGCTTTGCTACAACTTTCTTCTCTACTGGTTTAGCGGCTACTATTTTCTTACCTGCCTTGCCGGCAGGCAGGACTGGAGTAACCACTGCTTTTTTAACTGGCTCAGTGCTTCTAACGTCTTCGATATCTTTTTTCAACTCGTCAGAAATTTCAGTTGCTACTTCAAAATCATTAATCGTTAAATCTAAATGTTCAATATCATTCTCTAACATTGTTAATTCAATTTCAGCTGTAACAAAAGTAATACGCTCTGTTAATTGATTAAAAATAGAGTCAATAGAACCAATTCCATTTATTGAATGAAATTTAGCTTGCTCTGAATAATATTTCTTTAATGGTAAAGTTTTGTTATTGTATTCGTTTACGCGATTTCTAATAATTTCTTCATTCGCATCATCAGGTCTTCCTGATTCTTTACCACGTAATAATAAACGCTTTACTAATTCTTCGTTATCTACTTCTAATGCTAACATGGCACTAATAGCGGTTCCTTTCTTTTGCAATAAATCATCTAAAGCCACTGCTTGGGCTTGTGTGCGAGGAAAGCCATCAAAAATAAAACCATTTGCATGTGGGTTTGCATCTAATTTAGCCTCAATCATTCCAATCACAATATCATCACTTACTAAATCACCACGATCCATTATTTGTTTTGCTTCCATTCCAAGAGCTGTTCCTCTTGCAATTTCACTACGTAAAATATCGCCAGTAGATAAATGTACTAAACCATATTTTGCAATTAACTTCTCAGATTGAGTGCCTTTACCAGCACCTGGAGGTCCAAATAAAACGATGTTTAACATGTTGCTCATAGTTGATGTTTTTATTGTTTATTTTTTTGAATCTAATTTCTTATTTATCTAAAACATAAATTTCTTTCATGTTTCTTCCTAGTCCATCATAATCTAGTCCATAACCTACTACAAAGTCGTTAGGTATTTTCATTCCCACATAATCAACTGCTATATCTTTTTTGTAAGCTTCTGGCTTTAATAAAAACGAAGCTACCTTAATTTGCTTCACTTCTTTTTTAGTTAAGAGAGCTACTAATTTTTCAAGTGTCACTCCAGTATCCACAATATCTTCAACAACAACTACTGTTCTTCCTTTAATTTCTTCTGTTAATCCAATCATCTCCGTAACAGTTCCAGTACTGCTAGTTCCATGATAAGATGCTAATTTGATAAAAGAAATTTCACAAGGAATCGTTACCTCTTTCAATAAATCGGCTGCAAACATAAACGAACCATTTAATACCACTAAAAACAATGGCATATCATTTACCAAATCGGTGTTGATTTTTTGCGCCAATTGTTTTACACTTTCTGAAATTTTATCAGAAGTAATATATGGGACAAAAGTTTTATCTTTTAAAGTAACACGTTGCATCACGAAGGTTTTGTAAAAGCACAAATATAATAACAATTTGGTTGAAAAAAGCCTTTATATCTATGTTTTAAGGCAAAATGACGGTAATATTTTAGGTTGCAACACATAAAATCCATTACCTTTACGCCCGCTGTGAAAACCACTTTCCAACATAAGCATCTAAAAGAAACAGTTTCTTTATCAATTCCTTTGGTATTAACCCAAATTGGGCATATTATCACGGGTATGGTAGATAATATTTTTTTGGGCAGGTTAGGAAATACTGAACAGGCGGCAGGTATTTTATCTAATAATTTATTTGTGATTTTGCTGGTGTTTAGCATAGGTATGAGTTATGTGTTAACACCAGCCATTACTGATGCAAACGTTAATCAAAACGAAAAAGAAAAAGCCTCCTTATTCAAAAACTCATTGTTCATCAATATGACAACTGCTGTTATATTATTTATTATTTTGTTTTTTTCTTCGCCCTTATTAGGACACATGCAACAGCCCGAAGATGTGGTAAAATTGGCTATTCCGTTTTTTGACGTATTAATTTTTTCAATTATTCCCGTAGCCCTATTTTTTGTTTGTAAGCAATATACCGAGGGATTGAGTAATACCAAAGCTGCCATGTACATTAGCGTTATAGGTAATTTGCTAAATATTATTTTAAACTATTTATTAATTTATGGCAAGGCAGGATTGCCAGAATTAGGTTATATGGGTTCTTGCTGGGCAACTTTTATTGCCAGAGTTTTTATGGGAATTGGATTTTTAGTTTTTGTATTTAAAAACCCTACCGTTAATTCGTTTGCTAAATATTACAAAGAAGCAAAAATTAATGCTCAACATTTTTGGCCATTATTAAAAGATGGATTAGCCTCTGCTTTACAATTTACGTTTGAAGTAGCAGCCTTTGCTATTGCAGGTTTACTAGCAGGAGTGTTTGGTAAAGAACAAATTGATGCGCATGGCATTGCTTTGAGTTTAGCGGCATTTACCTATATGTTTGCTAGTGGCATTGGAAGCGCTACTACAATTAGAGTGGGAAATTTTTATGCTAAAAATGATTTAGATAATTTAAAATTAGCCATTAAAACCTCTTATAAATCTGTGATTGTGACGATGGGATTTATGGCATTGGTATTTATAAGCTTTAATACAATTTTACCTGCGGTATTTAGTAGTGATAAGGAAATCATTTCAATTGCATCTAAACTACTTTTATTTGCTGCTTTATTTCAATTATTTGATGGCACACAAGTAGTTGCTATTGGTGCCTTAAGAGGCTTAGAAGATTACAAATACCCAACCTATATTGCTTTTATTGGCTATTGGATTATTGCCCTGCCATTATGCTATGTATTTGCTTTTACCTTAGGATACAAAGTATATGGTGTATGGTTGGCATTAAGCATTGGACTTGGATTTGTAGCAATTGCCTTATCGATAAGGATTAGAAATTTGATTCGAATTAAATCTTCTATATTAGTATAAAATACAAGCTTGCTAAAACAAATAATCCAAACACAGTTAACAGTCCGTTGATGCTTAAATGCTTGTTGACTTTGTAAACAAAAAAGCCCATACACAAAGCAAATATAGTAACAGTGAAAGCTGGATAGGTGTAAATTTGCCAAAATGATCTGTCATCAAATGCAAATTTAGCTTTAATGATTTTTCCAAAAATAAAATCTTTTCCTAGATAAAATAGTTCATTTTCTTGAGGTATTTGAAATAGTTTATCAGTTTTAATGGTTACAAAATCTCCAGAAGTAGCTGTTATTTCAATTTCATCAATCGTACGTTTATTATATAAAGAATTATAATCTCCATAAGAACAATGTACTTTGGATATTACACTAGATTCCCAATAACAACAAGTTAAAACACTTAAAACGCAATAAGATAAAAAACCAGCAAAAACAATATTTGCACGATTTAATATTTTATAAAATGTAGTGGCTTTAAAATCAGCTATCCTTTTTAGTTCTTTTAGTTTTTTAATTTCTTTGACATAAAACAACTCTTCTTTAGAGAGAGGAATACGAGGCTTTCTCTTAGGTTGTTCTTCTTGCATCAAAATAAAAAACTAAAGATTGATTTTTTTCTCTAACAAATAATTATTTCTATCAGGAGAATTTCTTAAAATCAACTCTCCAATAAACCCTGCTAAAAATAACATGGTTCCTAAAACCATTGATGTTAAAGCAATATAAAAAGAAGGGCGTTGTGTTAATAAACGAGCAGGCACATGAATGATAAACGCATGGTATAATTTATCTAAACCTAAATAAATAGTTGCGCAGAAACCAACTACAAACATTAACGTGCCAATTAATCCAAAAAAATGCATGGGACGTTTACCAAATTTAGATAAAAAAGTAATCGTTAATAAATCCAAGAAACCATTGATAAAACGATCCCAACCAAATTTACTAACTCCATATTTACGAGCTTGGTGTTGAACTACTTTTTCTCCTATATTATAAAACCCAGCATTTTTAGCTAATACAGGGATAAAGCGGTGCATTTCTCCATAAATTTCAATACTCTTTACTACCTCTTTACGATAAGCTTTTAAACCACAATTCATATCATGTAATTTAATACCTGATATTTTTCGGTTGGTCCAGTTGTATAATTTAGAAGGAATGTTTTTAGTAAATGTATTATCAAAGCGTTTTTGTTTCCAACCACTCACCAAATCATAATTACCTGTGGTAATCATTTGATATAATTCAGGAATTTCGTCAGGTGAATCTTGCAAATCGGCATCCATGGTTATCACTACATCTCCTTGAGCGGCTTCAAAACCAACATGTAAACCAGGAGATTTACCATAGTTACGACGAAACTTAATAGCTTTTACACAATGGTTTTTAGCTGCTAAAGTTTCAATCACTTGCCAAGACTTGTCTTTACTACCATCATCTACAAATAAAATTTCGTAGGTGAACTTGTTTTCATCCATCACACGCTTAATCCAGTCGTGAAGTTCGGGCAAAGATTCTTCTTCGTTAAATAAAGGGATGACAACTGAGATATTCATAGAGTGTGGTTAATGAAAGTCTAAATATAGTTAAGATATAATTTTTATCAAAATTATGTAAATAATGGAATAAATTATATACTTTTGTCGCGGGTAAGTCTTTCACGACCAGCTCCTGTCAAATCCCCCAGGATGGGAACATAGCAAGGGTAGATGGTTGAGCGGTGCGATGAAAGTAGCTTACCCTTTTTTTGTGCCCTAAAATGAAGGATTTTATTTAACAATCAATGTTTTAATAGAGCTGACATTGTCTTTTGATTGAATAGAAATAGTAGTGCCAGGCATTACACTTACGTCAAAGTGCATTTTAAATACTTGATTAGCATCAACCGCTTGCTCTATCTGTTTTACAATTTCTCCCGATTTACTTTTAAAAACTATCGTATACTCTGTATCATTAAATCCTTTATTGGCAATTTTAAATCCTACCACCTTATTTTTTAAATACATAAATTCAGCTGTAAAATAAAATGGATATAAATTCTTTACATAATTAATCCGATAGCTTCCTGCGGGTACCCATCTTTTGTTTACTGTATCTAGCTTCTCAGGGCGACATTGCCAAACAATTTTTCTAGAAGGTGATATTTCAAAATTTCTATTGTTTGCACTAGAACTAATTAAATAATTTCCATTTTTTAACTTATTGACGTCTCCGCCTTTTGCACAATAATTTTCATCAGCATTATCAAATTCATACAAATAACTAAACTCATCTATAACTGATTTTTTCTTTGGACTAGGTTGATTAATTTCCATAATACTAGACGTATTATTCTTTCCTAGTTTAGTGTTATTATTAAACAATAAAATATTGCCATTGTCAAGCAATTGCGCTGCATGCTGCCCATAAAATATTTTTTGGGGATAATGTTCTGAATCTTGATTTAATAAAGTGCCTATGCAAGATTCTATTTTAGATGTTTTTCTGTCTATTCTAAAAATTGTATTAATATCTCTTGCACTTACAAACAACTTTTCTCTTTCTTCATTTAAAAAAACAGAATTTAAATGTGTTTTCTTAATATGAGAGGTGTCGCTAATTTCAACGCATTCTTTCCATAACCATATAATATTGTTGTTAGCGTCTAGTTCTACTATTGCTTCATCTAAATTCTTTCTAAAAGACGGGTTATTAAATTCCACAACCTTACACATCACTAAATAATTTCCATTATTCAATTTTATCAAATCGTGATGATATCCATTAATAATTTCTTTTTCGGTTTTTAACTCTTTTGTTTTCCAAATCAATTCACCATTTAGAGTTCTTTCATAAGCAGAAACCGTTTGAAGGTAAGTTAAAGTTCCATTTGAAGTCAGTGAAAAATCTCTTTTTTCTATCCCAAATGAGTCGGTTACTAAAACTACATTTCCTGCTCTATCAATAACTACTCCGTTATCCAATAAAATTAATCCAGCTTCATATTTAGAACTATCATATACAGTAACATTAGCTCTGAAATCTGTCACTAAATGTGTTTTGATAATTTCAAACGTAAAGTCCTTTGAAGTAAATATCTTTTTACCTGCTGAATAAGCTACATAATGCCATTTATAAGAGTTTCCAAAAAACAAACCATTACTTACTAAATGAGCTATTGAACTGTCTTGAGCAGAATACACTTTGTTTTTTTCGAAAGAACCAGAAACATTTTTTGCTATTTCAATTTTATAAAGCTCAGCATTTGGAATCTGGGGATACTCAAACATAATTTGAGTATAACGCAACACAGCTTTATCCGTTGGATAAAGCTGTGCTTTTGTTACTAATACTATAAAAACAAATGAAAGAATCCATATACTATTTCGAAGTTGATCTTTCATCCCTTTTATTCTTTATTTACTTAAATATAAATTTCTCTCGCTATAAATATTTTGGAAATATTCATCTTGTAAGCTGTCAATAAAGTAAATCGCTTCGCCTGTTGATTTCATTTCAGGTCCTAATTCTTTTTGAATCTCAGGAAATTTCTCATAACTAAATACAGGGATTTTAATTGCATAACCTTTTTTCTTAGGTTTAAAATCAAAGTCTTTTACTTTAGCTCCTAACATTACTTTAGTGGCATAGTTCACATAAGGCTCATCATATGCTTTTGCAATAAATGGCACTGTACGAGAGGCACGAGGATTCGCTTCAATAATATATACTACCTCATCTTTAATAGCGAATTGAATATTTAATAATCCAACTGTGTTTAAAGCAACCGCAATAGTTTTGGTATACTCTTGCATTTGTTTCAATACCTTTTCAGATAAATCAAATGTTGGTAATACTGCGTAACTATCTCCACTATGAATTCCTGCAGGCTCAATGTGTTCCATCATACCAATAGTATAAACATCTTTACCATCACAAATTGAATCAGATTCTGCTTCAATAGCGCCTTGTAAGAAATGATCTAACAACACTTGATTTCCTGGTAAGTCGTGCAATAATTTTACCACGTGTTGCTCTAGCTCCTCTTCATTAATCACAATCTTCATCGATTGTCCACCTAATACATAACTAGGACGAACTAATAACGGGAAACCTAATTCTTTAGATAAAGTAATCGCTTCTTCAGCATCTGTAATAACACCAAATTTTGGATAAGGAATATTGTTCTCTTTTAATAAGTTAGAAAATCTTCCTCTGTCTTCTGCTAAATCCAAAGATTTGAAATCGGTTCCAATAATTTTTATGCCGTAACGCTCTAATTTCTCTGCTAATTTTAAAGCTGTTTGTCCACCTAACTGCACAATAACACCTTCTGGTTTTTCATGTAAGATGATATCGTAAATATGTTCCCAGAAAACTGGTTCAAAATATAATTTATCAGCCGTACTAAAATCTGTACTAACGGTTTCAGGGTTACAGTTAATCATAATGGTTTCATAACCCATTTCTTTAGCGGCTAACACGCCATGAACACAACTGTAATCAAACTCAATACCTTGACCAATACGATTAGGGCCAGAACCTAAAATGATGACTTTCTTTTTATCTGTTCTGATGCTTTCGTTTTCGTCTTCAAATGTTGAATAATAATAAGGTGTTTTTGCTTCAAACTCAGCTGCACAGGTATCAACCATTTTAAACACACGATTGATATTCATTTCTTTACGCTTAGTGTATACTTCACTTTCTAAACAACGTAATAAATGAGCGACTTGTCTATCTGCATAACCCATTTGTTTTACTTCGTATAATAAATCTCTTGGAATATCTGCTAAACGGTATTTTGACACTTCATGTTCTAAAGCAATCATTTGTTCAATTTGCTCTAAGAACCACATGTCAATACGAGTTAATTTTTGAATCGTTTTGATAGAGATCCCTAATTTCATCGCATCATAAATCATAAACAAACGATTCCAACTTGGACGCTCTAAACCAGCTAATAATTCTGCTTGATTGGTATTTTCTTTTCCATCAGCTCCTAAACCGTTACGTTTAATTTCTAAACTCTGACATGCTTTTTGTAAGGCTTCTTGAAAAGAACGACCAATAGCCATTACCTCTCCAACCGATTTCATTTGGAAACCTAACTCACGATTACAACCTTTAAATTTATCAAAGTTCCAACGAGGAATTTTTACAATCACATAATCTAATGTTGGCTCAAAGTAAGCAGATGTTTGTTTAGTAATTTGATTTTGTAATTCATCTAATGTATAACCAATAGCTAGTTTACTTGCAATACGAGCAATAGGATAACCTGTTGCTTTACTTGCTAGTGCTGATGAGCGAGATACACGTGGATTAATTTCAATTGCGATGATTTCTTCTTTTTCATCATCACTTACTGCAAATTGCACATTACAGCCACCCGAGAAATTACCAATACTACGCATCATTTTGATAGCCATCGTACGCATCTTTTGATACGTGCTATCGCTTAATGTTTGCGCTGGTGCTACAGTAATACTATCTCCTGTATGAACACCCATTGGATCAAAGTTTTCGATAGAACAGATAATCGCTACGTTATCATTTTTATCACGTAACAATTCTAATTCATATTCTTTCCATCCTAATACCGCTTTATCAATTAATACTTCGTGTATTGGAGAAGTTTGTAAACCTCTATTTAATAAATGATCGTAATCTTCTTTTTTATACACCACTGAACCACCACTTCCTCCAAGGGTAAACGAAGGACGAATCACTAAGGGGAAACCAAATTCTTGGGCAATGGATTTTCCTTCTAAAAATGATTTAGCAATTTTTGATGGAGCCATACTCACTCCAATTTCATTCATTCTTATTCTAAATAAATCTCTATCCTCTGTTACTTTGATTGCGTTTATATCAACACCAATCATTTTCACACCATACTTTTCCCAAATCCCTAAATCATCGCATTTCAAAGCTAAGTTTAATGCTGTTTGTCCACCCATGGTTGGCAATACCGCATCGATTTTACGCTCTTCTAATATTTTGACAATTGATTTAACCTCTAATGGCAATAAGTAAATGTGGTCAGCAGTTACCTTATCTGTCATGATCGTTGCAGGGTTTGAGTTAATCAACGTTACCTCAATTCCTTCTTCTCGAAGACTTTTTGCGGATTGCGAACCTGAGTAATCAAACTCACATGCTTGTCCAATAATGATGGGACCAGAACCAATAATTAAAACGGATTTTATAGATGTATCTTTCATATTTATTTTTAGGAGTTTGATTCAAGTTTTTTGAAAATAAAAAACAAAAAAACAAACTTGGTAAAGATAGTGCTTTGATAGACTTTAACCCTATTAAGATTTTAACATTTAATTAATAATTTTGGTTTTATTTTAATTTGTAAGTTTGAATATTGATTTCGTTCAAAAACATACTTATTTCAGCGTTACTTCTACTGTTTGGATTTATATCTAGGGCTCAAGATGATTATGCGAGCCCAACACCTAGAGATTACAATAAACATCCTGCAAAAAATGCTGGATTTATAGAGTTAGGTGGCAATGCAGGACTATATTCCTTAAATTTTGATAGAATTTACTATTATAAAGATAAATTGAAATTAAGTGCTAGAGTTGGTTTCGCGCCTCATTTTAATGGTATTTATATAGAACAAGAGTATGTGCTTGAGAATAATTTTATCCTTTTTAAAAACCCTCATCATTTAGAATTGGGACTTGGTGCAACTTTACAAAGAAGATATAACGAAAGACCAGGGCAATTTGACAACTATTTTTGGGAGAATATTTTATTTAGCGTTTGGCGATGCGGCTATCGATTTCAACGCCAAGATGATGGATTCTTTTTTAGAGCAGGATTAACACCCGTAGTAATGAGTAATGATGCAGAAGGTTTTCATTCAAACTACTTCCAATTTTGGGCAGGAGTTAGTTTTGGGATGAGTTTTTAAGACAAATATTTGTCTTTATTAATCACTCCAATCACTTCCCCTTTTAATTCTTTACCAATAAATCCTGAGTTTTTATTAGAAGAAACAATATGTAATTTTTCAAACACGTATTTTGTTCCAGGATTAAAAATGGTTATGTTAGCCTCTTCACCTTCTTTTATACTTACTTCTTTTAAGCCTAAAATAGTACGAGGATTTTTTGTGAGTGTATCAACCAAAGTTTCTAAAGACGCTTTTGATAAAAGAGCTGCATTTGCTACACCAAAACAACTTTCTAAACCAACCATACCATTATCTGCCAAATCAAATTCTAAATCTTTGCTTTCAATATCTTGTGGATTATGATCACTCACAATCACATCTATAATGCCATCAGCAACCCCTTTTTTCAAAGCTTCTACATCTTCTTTAGTTCTTAATGGAGGATTTACTTTAAAGTTAGTGTCAAAGCCTTCCACTTCTGTTTCGTCTAACAATAAATTATAAGCCGCTACACCACAAGTAATATTTAGTTTTTTTGCTTTTGCTTTTTTGATTAAGTCAACACTACCTTTAGTACTAATTGTTGGAATGTGCATTTTGCCTCCAGTATATTCTAAAATTTGAATATTACGTTGCAACATAATTTCTTCGGCTAATGCTGGCATACCTTTTAAACCAAGGCGTGTAGAAGTAACTCCTTCATTCATTAATCCGCCGTGAGAAATCGTTTTATCGTCGCAATGTGTAATAATAAAACTATTAATATTGTTTGAATATTGAAGCGCTCTTAAAATTAAGCCAGCATCTTTAATTGGTTTTTTATAATCGCTAAATGCAACAGCTCCTGAAAGCTGCATATCGTACATTTCAGATAAATCTTTTCCTTCTTGATTATAACTTAAAGTTCCAACAGGATATACATCTACAACATTTGATTTTGCTTTATTAACCACATAATCAATTTGCGCTTTATTGTGTAAAGGAGGATTAGTTCCGCTCATTACTGCCACGCCTGTAAACCCACCTTTAGCTGCGGCTTTTAACCCTTTTTCTAATGTTTCTTTGTGCTCGTTACCCGGATCACAAAAATTCACTTGCATGTCTAACCAGCCAGCTGATACATGTAAATTAACCCCTTCAATTGTTTTAGTGCCTTTTTCGGGAGTAATACTTTTTTTGATTTGTGTAATTACTCCTTTTTCAATTAAGATATCTACAACTTTACCATTATGGCTGCTATTAGAATCTACTATCGTGGCTTGTTTAATTAATATATTCATCTTATTGAGTGGTTCTATACTTACTGATTACGAAATAATTACGAATATACGAATCTGTGTATGCAAAGCCTAAACAGCTCGGATTTGTATATTCGTATTGATTCGTATTCACTAATTTTTAAATAATCGTATAATTAATATTTCGGCGGCTAAAAAGATCAAGGCTAAAATTAAAAACAATTTCCATAATTTTTTGCCATCGTTAACTTCTTGTAGGGCATTTGTTAACGTTTTTTCATTTGGTTCAATAATTTGGATATTTTTTAATCCTTTTTCGTCAATTTGTTTTTGCAAATCGTCTTTAGTCATAAAATTCATATCCGACTCTTTTCTATCAAAATTGAAGGCTAAATCTTTCATTGAACTGGTGTTTTCAAAAACTTCATAATGCCCAGCTTCTGTAATTTGATTTTGGGTAAATAATGTAGTGGCATTATTCATTAATCGATGCTCTGGAATCACATCACTTTTTTTATCATCCTTAATAATATGTAATGGTTTATCAGAAAAATTAGTGTTTGTATTTAAAACAATAGCTTCGTTAACTGCTGTTTTGTAATACACTGGCGAAGGCTTTAAACTCAAAATCGACATTTTAATTAATGTTGGCACAAAAAGCGCATGCTTCAACAAATTAGAACAACTTTCATCGGACGGGATAGAAAATAAATAAATTTTACCGCTACCTAATGGATTTAAAGAAACTAAAAATTGTCCGTTTTGTAATAATACCAAACTTTGCGAATTACTATTGGTTGTTTTAGTAAATTCAAAATGCTCAAACACTTTTGGCAAATCCATTCGCTGATCAATTTTATCAAACACACCTTCATATAGTCCTTGTTCAAAATTAATGCTTTGTGTTTTTGTATTAACCGTATCTAGTTTTGTGATTTGAGGTAATTGTAAATTTTGAAAAGCTGTATTATATGATTCTAAATCTACTTTTTTGTTAGGGAAAACAACTAAACTTCCACCATTAGTTACAAACTTTTGAAGTTCGGATGTTAAACCAGAAGTTAACGTATTTAACTCATTTAACACAATTATATTTGTTTTTGAAAACACACTGTAATCAATTGCTGATTCGTTGTTTTCTTTGTAAACAAACAAACTATCATTTTGCATTAAAGATCTAAAATTTCCTAAAGTCTTAGTTTCTTTTCCATTAATAACCAAAGCATTGATGGTGGTTTGCGCATTGAAACTGAAATAAAAATCATCATCATAAGTAATTGGATAATCTTCGATTTTTAAAACACCTTTATTAATCCCTTTTGCTTTCACCGTAAATGAAATGCTTGCGTCTCTTCTATTTCCTGCACTGACATTAAACGAACTTAAAGACACTTGTGCGTTATTGATAAATAATTTTAATGTTCCGTTCTCAATATCCTTTGTGCTTTTATTAATAATAATAGCATGAACTATTTGTTGTGTTCCAAATTGCTGAACAGGTGTTTCAAACCACACACTATCGATGTATACATTACTTACTTCGGATGAAGCAATTGGGATACAACTCACTACTATTGAAGTGTCGACATCTGATTTATTAAAATCAGATGTGTTTTTCTGAAAATCACTCAGTAAAAAAATACGTTTATTTTTTGAAGAACTATTTTGTAAGAAATCTTGTTGGCGTTTTAATACATCATTTAAACTTTTTGTAGCTGCAGAAATTTTCACTTCGTTTAATTGTTCTATAAAATCTTCTTTTGAAACAAAGCGTTGATGTTTCCCCTCAAAATCATTAGTCAACAATTGAAATTTATCGCTTGCATTAAATGTATTGACTATCTCAGTGGCATATTCTTTCGCATTTTCTAAAAGTGTTCCTTTTTTATTGGTGCTTTCCATACTAAAGCTATTATCAATATAAATACTGATAGCTTTTTCACCTTGAACTGCTTTAGACTTTCCTGGAATAAATGGTTGAGCAAAAGCAAACACCAAACAAGCAATGGCTAAAATACGCATCGCTAAAATTAGCCATTCTTTGAGTTTGGATTTACTATCACTTTCTTGCTTTAATTCTTTTAGAAATTGAACGTTGGTGAAATACACTTTTTTGTATTTCCTAAAATTGAAAAGATGAATAATAATAGGAATGGTTATCACTGCTAAACCAATTAAAAATGTAGGAAACAAAAAATTCATCGAACGTAAAAATAAGAAAATCTTCTATTTGTAGTGATTTTTATGTTAAACCTATGAAAAACTAAAAATTTTATAATTTAAACTCATTTTTATGAATTACACCCCCCTATTTTTTACAATTATTTTCAAAAAAAGTCACTTTTTTTCTTGCACCCCCCCTTTTTTTGATATAATTTTGGCAAAAATTTAGAATTTTTCATTTCACACCCCTATAAAAACCAAAAATTATGAGTACAAGACGTGTTTTAGCCATGCAAGATGTTGTAAAAAGAACTCCAGTAGAGTTTAGTAATAATAATCAACAAGTTTCACAATACTACGGTTCAAATGTATTTGGATTAGATGCCATGCGCGAATTCTTATCAGAAGAAGCATTTAACAGTATCCAAAACTCTATGCATCAAGGAACTATTGTTGAGCGTAAAATGGCGGATCAAGTAGCGGCTTGTATGAAAGCTTGGGCGCAAAGTAAAGGTGTAACTCACTTCACACACTGGTTTCAACCATTAAGTGGTGCTACTGCCGAAAAACATGATGGTTTTTTTGAACCAATTGAAGGAGGAAGAGCTATTGAGCGTTTTAGTGGAAATGCTTTAGTGCAGCAAGAACCAGACGCATCATCTTTTCCTAATGGAGGAATTCGTAATACATTTGAGGCTCGTGGTTATACGGCTTGGGACCCAACATCACCAGCATTTATTTGGGGTGAAACACTTTGTATTCCTACTATTTTTATTTCTTACACTGGAGAATCATTAGATTTTAAAACACCTTTATTAAAATCATTACATGCTGTAGATAAAGCAGCTACTGAGGTTTGTCAATATTTTGATAAAAACGTGACTAAAGTTATTGCCACTTTAGGATGGGAGCAAGAATATTTTTTAATTGACTCCGCATTATATAATATCCGTTACGATTTACAACAAACAGGTCGTACTTTATTTGGACACGCTCCAGCTAAAGGCCAGCAGTTAGAAGATCATTACTGGGGTTCAATTCCAGAAAGAGTTTCTGCTTATATGCGTGATTTTGAATATGAATCTCATTTATTAGGTATACCGGTTCGTACTCGTCATAATGAGGTTGCTCCAGCTCAATTTGAGTGCGCTCCTGTTTTTGAAGAAACAAACTTAGCTGTTGACCACAACTTGTTATTAATGGATGTAATGGAAAAAGTGGCTATTCGTCATAATTTCCGCGTATTAATGCATGAAAAACCATATGCTGGTGTTAACGGAAGCGGGAAACACAACAATTGGAGTTTAGCTACAAATACTGGTAAAAACTTATTATCTCCAGGTAAAACTCCTAAAACTAACTTACAATTCTTAACATTCTTCATTAATACTGTTAAAGCAGTTTACGAACATGCTGATTTATTGCGTGCTTCTATTGCATCTGCTAATAACGATCACCGTTTGGGTGCTAACGAAGCTCCTCCTGCTATTATGTCTGTTTTCTTAGGAGAGCAATTATCAAATGTTTTAGATGAATTAGAGAAATCCGTTCACTCTGGCAAAATGAGTCCAGAAGAAAAAACAGCTTTAAAGATGAATATCGGACGTATTCCAGATATTTTATTAGATAATACTGACAGAAATAGAACATCGCCATTTGCATTTACTGGAAATAAATTCGAATTCCGTGCGGTTGGTTCTTCTGCAAACTGTGGAGGACCAATGACAGTGTTAAATGCTATTGTAGCCGAACAGTTAACTACTTTCAAAAAAGATGTAGATGCTTTAATAAACAAGAAAGTAGAAAAAGACGAAGCTATTTTTCAAGTATTAAAAAAATACATCATCGAAAGTAAAAAAATTCGTTTCGAAGGGAATGGATATGGTGACGCTTGGAAAGCAGAAGCTAAAAAACGTGGTTTAAATAATATTCCAACTACTCCAGGAGCATTAGAAGCAATGATTTCTAAAAAATCATTAAACATGTTTGAATCTCAAGGAATTTTAAATCACAGAGAGCAAGAGGCTCGTTATGAAATTAGTTTAGAAACATATACTAAGAAAATTCAAATTGAGTCTCGTATTATCGCAGATATGGTAAATAACCAAATTATTCCAGCAGCTTTAAATTATCAAAAAGGATTAGTTGAATCAGTAAGAGGAATGAAAGATATTATGACTCCTGCTGAATTTAAAACGGTAGCTAAAACTCAACTAGAGTTAATTAAAGAAATTTCTGAAAGAGTAACTATCATCAAAAATGAGGCTCATTTAATGACCGAAGAACGCAAAAAAGCCAATAATTTAGATTCTGGCAAAAAACAAGCTCATGCATATTGTGAAAAAGTAAAGCCATATTTTGAATCAATTCGATATAATGTAGATAAATTAGAAGGGATTGTGGACGATGCCACTTGGCCGCTTCCAAAATACCGAGAAATGCTTTATTTAAGATAAAACCTAAAAAAACCCCGATGAGTTTGGGGTTTTTTTGTGAATAAATTTTTGAAGTTTTAAAATAATATATATATTAGCACCTTATAAAGTTTAAATTACCTATGAAAAACTTAAAAAAACTAGCTCTATCCACTATCGCTATCATGGCGTTTGTATTTTCTGTAAGTGCACAGAAAAATTATTTAAAAGATGCTGATGTAGCATTCGAAAATCATCAGTATTTCAATGCAATTGAGCTTTATAAACAAGCTTATACAAAAGTGAAGAAGGCAGATGCTAAGGCAAGAATTTTATATAGAACTGCACAATCATACCAAGAAATTAATGAGTTAAAATCCGCTGAAACTTATTATAGTAAAGCAATCAAGGCGAAATACCCTGATCCAGTTGCTATCTTAAATTTAGCTGACGTTTTGAAGGCTCAACAAAGATATGAAGAAGCTATTGTAGAATATAATAACTACAAAAAGGAAATGCCTTCTGATCCTCGCGGAGAAAACGGTGTAAAATCTTGCGAATTAGCAAAACAATGGAAAGATGCTAAAAACACTCCAGAAACACGTTTAAAAGTTGATAACATGGCTTTAATTAACTCGAAAGAGTCTGATTTTAGCCCTGCTTATGCTGATAAAAAATCAAATACTTTAATTTTTACTTCTACTCGTCCAGGTGGACAAGGTGCAATTGATATTACTAATGGTCAAAATCACTCAGATTTATATGAGACTAAATTAGATAAAAACGGTAAATGGAGTACTCCAGCACCTTTAGCTAGTACTATTATCTCTAAAATGAATGAGGCATCAGTATCTGTTGCTAAAAAAGGAGATGTAATGTTCATGACTCGTTGTCCCGAAGCAAAAAACAAACAATTAAAATGCCAATTATACGTTTGTAAAAAACAAGGTCCATCTTGGGCAGAACCTGAATTATTACCATTTTGTGTAGATTCAATTGCTTTTGGTCACCCTGCAATTAATCCAACTGGAGATGTATTATACTTTACATCTAAGTTACCTGGTGGATACGGTGGAAAAGATATCTGGATGAGTACTTATGACAAAAAAGCAAAAGCTTGGGGACAACCAGTAAACTTAGGCCCAACAGTTAATACTCAAGGAGATGAAATGTATCCGTATATGGCTGAAGATGATAAAACTTTATATTTCTCTTCAAACTATCATTTAGGTATGGGTGGTTTAGATATCTTCAAAGCTCAAAAAGGTACTGATGGAAAATTTACTAAAGCTCCAGAAAATTTAAAATACCCAATGAACTCTGCAGGTGATGATTTCGGTATCATTTTCGAGGGTAAAAAAATCAAAGGATATTTTACTTCAAACCGTGAAGGTGGAAAAGGAAGTGATGATATTTATTCATTCATCTTACCTCCATTAAACTTTAACTTAACTGGTACTGTAGTTAGTGATGAAAACAATGAACCTGTAACAAATGCTTTTATTCATTTAAAAGGATCTAATGGGGATATGTTTGAATTTAAAACAGCTGCAGATGGTAAATATAATTTCAAATTAAAAGAAAATACTTCTTATGAAGTAACTGTTGGTACAGATAAATCTACTGTTTCTCAATCATTCAAATTAGGCTTTTTAGCTAATAAGGATATGGGTAAATTTACTACAGTTGACGAAAATGAATCAAAAGATTTCGTGAAAGATTTCGCATTAACTCCTGTTAAAGCTGAGATTCGTTTCCCTGCTGTATTATACGCTTTAGGAAAAGCAGATTTACTAGTTGACGTGGCAGGTACTGATCCTTCAAACGATACTCGTAAGCCATTAAACTCTAAGGATTCATTAAACTTCTTATACCAAACATTAATCGACAACCCATCTATTGTAGTTGAGTTACAATCTCACACAGATAGTCGTGGTTCTGATGCAAAAAACCAAATCTTATCTGAAGCTCGTGCTAAGTCTTGTGTTGATTACTTAATTAACGAGAAAAAAATTCCAGCTGCGCGTTTAACGTTCAAAGGATGGGGTGAGAAAAAATTACTAGTTACTGATGCGGTAATTAACAAGGCTAAAACTAAAGAAGAAAAAACGGCTTTACATCAAAAGAATCGTCGTACAGTATTCCGTATTGTTAGTTGGGATTATGTAGATCCTAATGCACCAAAATCTGACAAACCAATTTACAAACCACAAGTAATAGGTGAAGAAAATTCAGAAAGTATTGAAGACGCAACTGAATCGAAATAAGAATAAAAAAACCCTCTCATAAACGAGAGGGTTTTTTGTTAATATGAATCCTCAATTTTTGTTAATTGCGAAATAACGTTACTAAATAATGTAATTTTGTATAAGCTTAAAAACATTACTGTGCGCGATATAATTTGGACTATAATACTTATTTGGTTGGTTTGGAAAATTTACGATATGTTTAAAGGAGTTTCTAAAACAAAAACTCAACCTATTCATAAAAATACTTCTCAGCAAAGAAAAGAAGGTGAGATAAGAATCGAAAAAAACGTTCACCAAAAATCACATTTTAGCGAAAATGATGGTGAATACGTAGACTATGAAGAAATAAAATGAGGATTGCACTATATATAATTACGTTTTTACTATTAAACATTCTTGGTTTTTCTCAAGAAAACACTCCAACAAGCCCACCACTAAATCAATCGGTTATAACTAATACAAACATCCCTAAAGATTTCAATACATTTAAAGAAAGATTGTTTTTTGGCGGTAATGTTGGCGCTTGGTTTGGGCCAACTACTTACATTAATCTATCTCCATTAATAGGTTGCAAAATAACCAAGGAATTTTCCCTAGGTGGTGGATTTACCTACAATTACTATAGCCAAACTTATATGGGACAAAAATACACTTCAACTATTTATGGAGGTAATGCATTTGCTCGATATCATATATATGAAAACTTATTTGCGCAAGTTGGGTGGGATAGATTAAGCGTTCCTGATTATGCGTCTATAATACCTGATGGTAGAGCTTGGGTAGATAACATTTTAATAGGCGGAGGATACAGACAAGCATTTTCGGAACGTGGAAGTTTTGTTGCGGCAGTGTTTTACAATATAAACGAAACTCCTTTGTCACCTTATCAAAATCCTATCATTCAGATAGGCTTTAATATGGGACTATAATTAATTTGATTTTTTTATACTCTATTTGAAAATTATTATCACTTTTGTGACAATTGTTATTTTGAATAGTTTATACTTGTTCAAAAATTACTCTAGTGTTTGTTTTGACTGATGTCAAAAGGTATACTTGTCCAGGTGTTGGAATGGTATACAAGTACGCTTGAGGTGCGTATGTCGAAAGACGTGGGAGTTCGAGTCTCCTCCTGGATACAAAAAATAAAACAGGCTTATGCCTGTTTTATTTTTTTCCTTTTCCTCCACCATGAGATTGATTAGATCCTTTATTTTTTGAAGAACTACTTTTATGTAATGTGGGTTTATTATTACCACTTCCTTTGCTTTTTTGCTGCTTGACAGAACTCTTTTTGTTATTAGAATTTCCTTTAGAGCCAATTGTTTTTTGGGATGGACCTCTGTATCCCTTTTTATACTTTACTTTATATTCTTTGAAATTATGATAGGGAGCGTTACCACGATAATCTGTCATCACCACTTTATATCCACCATACAAATCATAGTTTCTGTAACGTGTTGGCAAAAAACGATCTCTAATCCAAACACCATTTCCATAATATATAAATACTGAAGTTTCTACATCATAATAAGCCTCAATATCTGGCAAATAATAGTAACGCACTTCTGTGTATCCAACAGGACCCCATTCTGGAGGGTTACCAAGGTTAACATTTACTGTAACCTGTGCCTTAGTAATACTTACAACAAAAAATAATATGCCGATAATCATCAATTTCAAAGAGTTCATGTTTTTATTTTAAATTTTAATTCCAAATCTTTGGAATATTTCATACTGTAAAGATTGATAAATTAGAAGTGTATTGATTACATAACCTTTTAAAATAATTACATCTTTCACAGATATTAAAAATATGTTTGTTGATATAACTAATTATTTAAAATAAAGTATAAATGTTAAAAATTGCTTTTAAAAAGATTAATAAA
>DIHL01000035.1 GCA_002420145.1 Bacteroidetes bacterium UBA5697 | reverse complement strand
CAGATGGAGTTCCTGAAAACAAACGCCATTACAAAATGACTTACGCATTAGATATTCCTTTTTTTCGAAAAAACCCAGCAATTATTGATACAGTTCAATTTTCAAAACACATCCATCAAATTGTATTTGATGGAAAATCAAAATTTGTAGATGACACTGTTTATATGAATAGATTTATCAGTAAAATTTACAAAAAGGAAACTCCAAAAGACACTACTTTACCATTTATAAATACTGAAAAGCTAAAAGAATATGTGCAGTTAGCTGGGAAATTAAGTTTAGACAACGATAAACAAACTCCTTTAAAAAACAAAACAGTATCACTCATTAATAAAAAAGGAGAAGTCATTTCTACCTCACAAACCACCAATCATGGTCTATTTGTATTTAAAAAAGTAAACACCCAAGATGTTAGTCAGCTCTCGGTATATGTTAGTAGTGCCGATAATCCTAATAAAGACAAAATAAAATTAACAAATACAGCTTCAGAAAAAGTAGAATTATCTAATACAACAGACAACTTAATTTACACATTTAAAAATAGTAACGAAACGAATTTGATTAAGCAGTTAACTGATAATGACTTTAACTACAACATTGCTGGAAAAATTATTGCAACCAATGGAGACGCTAAAAAAGTAATATCTAATAAAAACGTTTATTTATTAGGCAGTAAAAACAATATCATTCAAAAAACGAAAACTAATATTTTAGGAACCTTTTTGTTTTCTAATATAAAATCAGACGAAACATATTCTATTGCTTATGATAGTGCTGATGCCGAAACAAACTTCATAATGAATTTATACAGTGTAAAAGATAAATTTATTAAACGACTTGATTCTGTCTCTGGTAAAAAATTCGTCTATAAGTTTCTTTCTGTTACAGGCAGTACGTTTAATGATTTAGTGATGGATGATTCTGAACTAAGAATGAATATTAAATTAAAAATATTTGGCGATAATAAAAACAACCCCATTTCTGATTTAAAAGTTCTATTATTAAACGACAAGTATCAAACTATTGATTCTGCTATTACCGATAAAGATGGAGACTTTACGTTTAAGCATTTACCGTACACTAAACAAGTATTACTAACAGCCGAAAACGAAAAAAATATTTTAGAATCGTTTAATAATATTTTAGTGTTTGACAATCAAGAGAACTTAATAAAAATAGTTTCAAATGTTAAGGGTAGTAAATTTAAATACAGACCATTATCAACTGAGCAAAGTAAATTCACGGATATCTATGTGGATGATCCTTGGTTATCCATCATTGAAAAAGAGAAATCTGCTAATAAAAAAACAGGAGCTACTGAAACAATTGTTGAAAATATTTTATTTGAGTTCAATAAATCGGAGTTACAAGAACAATCAAAACAAACTCTTGATAAAGTTGTATTAGCAATGTTAAGCAACGAACAATTTAACATTGAGTTAAGTGCACATAGCGATAGTAAAGGCAGTGATTCTTATAATTTAAAACTAAGTGAACAACGTGCAAACAGTGCAAAAAAATACATTATAAGTAAAGGAATTAGTGAGTCAAGAATAACGGCAAAGGGTTATGGAGAAACTAAACTGATTAATAATTGTGGTAATAATGTAATCTGTAGTGACGATGAACATGCAGTAAATCGTCGTTTAGAATTCAAATTAAATTTCAAATAGCACCATGTTCTCTCCTACCGAATTAATTGAGCCTTCTCAGATAATATACGAAGACAATCATTTGATTATTATCAATAAAAAAGCATCTGAAATAGTTCAGGGAGACAAAACAGGTGACATGCCATTGTCTGAAAAAGTAAAGAACTATATCAAACAAAGAGACAACAAACCTGGTAATGTATTTTGCGGTGTTTGTCATCGTTTAGACAGGCCTGTTTCGGGAATTGTGATATTTGCCAAAACATCAAAAGCCTTATCTCGCATGAATGAATTATTTAGAGATAAAACCATTCAAAAAACCTACTGGACAGTTGTAAAAAACAAACCGCCACAAATCACTCAGCGCTTAACACACTATTTAATAAAAAACGAAAAAACAAACACATCAAAAGCCTTTGCTACTGAAAGACCTGGTGCATTAAAAGCAGAACTATCTTATACTCTTATTGCCTCTATCTCTAATTATCACTTATTGGAAATAAATTTATACACTGGTCGTCACCATCAAATACGAGCTCAATTATCCGCAATTGGTTGTCCTATTAAAGGAGATTTAAAATATGGATTTGACAGGTCTAACCAAACGCCATTTATTCATTTACATTCTTATAAAACAGAATTTATTCACCCTATTAAGCAAGAACCTATTAGCGTAACATGTAAACCTAGAACGGATGATACTGTTTGGAATGAATTGATAAAAGCATTATAAAAAATGAAAAAAAATGCAGTAATCTTTATTTTATGCCTCACTCTTATTACTTGTAAAACAAAGAAATCTCAGGTTTCTGGGTACGAAAATGCAACCTATAATACTTCAAAAGAATTGCCTGCTAAAACACTAGATGGAAAAATACAAGATTGTCCAGATGAACTAATTATTAACGCTATGCCAACAATGGATAGAAAAACAAGGGTCCCTAATCAATATTACATCTACAAAGGACTTCGAAAAGAAATAAATGAATTTGACAGCACTTGGGTAAAAAAACACTGCAAAGTTAAAGTAACAACTGTTTACTAAAACTTACCTTGTATACCAATACCAAAATTTACACCCCCACCTGCTAAATCAAGTACATCATCTATTTTTGTAAAGGTGTTTGTGAAATCTAAATCTTGATAATTATAATTTACATACGCTAAATTGATAAACATACCAATGTGTTTTCCAAAATAAAATCGAGGTTGTAAATGTAAATCATACATTAATCCTCCACCTTTTGCTTGAGAAATAAATTGGTCTCTTGCTTCCCAATTTAATGTAGAATAGCCTACATTAAACCCAACCGACATATCAACGTATTTTACTCTTACAAAATGGGCGTTAACCAATATGATTGCATCTAAAGCCTGAACTTTAGGTTTAGAATTAGTAATAGAGTCTTTTTCAGTAAAGTAATCACATAACTGAACTTTTGCACCTAATCCCAACCAATTTAATACCCCTCTTTCATAATGCAAACTCAACATTTTATTTGCAGCTTGATCGGTGTTTGATTTTGGACTTGACTCTATTTTAGATTCATAAGTATAAATTCCTAAATCTGCTCCAAAACCAATCACATTTGTTTTTTTCTCGAAGCTTTTTTGTGCCAATAAATTAACAGAACATAATACGCCTAGTGCCAAAATAATTTTTTTCATAGTTTTTTGTTAAAAGTTAATTTATTTACTGATAATTAAAAATTCTGTTCTTCTATTCTTTGCTCTTCCTTCTTCGCTTGTATTTTCGGCAATTGGCTTATTAGGACCATATCCTTTTGCCCAGATACGTTTTCCATCCACTCCTTTTTCTTCTAGATACGCTTTTACAGTATAAGCACGATTAGCTGATAACGCTTCGTTGGCTTTAGCTGCTCCTACATTATCTGTGTGACCCTGAATCTCAATTTTTATACCTGGATTTTCTTTCAAATATTCGGCAAAAGATTCTAGTACAACAAATGACTCAGGCTTTAAATCGGCAGAGTTGGTGTTATAATATAAATTATTAAGTACAAATGAACTTCCTTCTTTCGCTTCACTCACTTCAATATTTACTGGTTTAGGTTGATTAGCAAAACTTGCTTCTTTTATACTCACCACTTTTGATGAAAACGCATAATCATCTTTTTTTACGGTAATTAATACATCATCTTTGCTTTTCAAATTAATAGCCACCATGGCTGTTCCTTTAGCTGAATCAACTAATGCTAATGTTTTTTCTTTAGTCACTGTATTAGTGATTTCTACTTTAGCGCCTTCTACTTTATTTCCTGATTTATCTTTCATTTCAATATTCATGAAAGTAGTTTCTTGTGGACGAGCTTCTTTATATAAATCAAAAGAATATAAATCATAACGTCCTATTCCTTTTCCACGCATTTTCCCTTCATCATATGAGAAAAAATATCCTGTCTTACTATCTGTACTTACAAAAAAACCAACATCATCCGCCTCAGTATTAATTGGGTAACCAATATTTTCAGGCTCTGTCCACTCTCCTTTTTCATTTTTACGAACATAAAAAATATCCATACCGCCAAAACCAAAATGTCCATCGCTACTAAAATAAAGTGTCTCGCTATCTGAGTGAATAAAAGGCGTTTTCTCATGGCCTCCTGTATTAATTTTTGGTCCTAAATTTTTGGGCACACCCCACATACCTGTTGCTAGATCTTTTCTAGTTACATACAAATCAATCCCTCCATAACCACCTGGCCTATCACTTGCAAAATACAATGAATTTCCATCAGCACTCAGTGTAGGTTGCGAATCCCAATAAATAGGATGATTGACATTCGCTCCCATTTTTTTGATTTCGCTCCATGATTCATCTTCGTTAATACTCATGTAGATATCACAATTAGGTTGGGCGCCGCCTTCTTGCCTACTCATTGCAAAGTATAAAAACTTGTTATCAATAGAAATAGAACATCCGCCTTGATTATCATCAGTTGTATTAAATGGTGGTGACATCGGTTCTCCAACATTAAACACTCCTGTTTTATCTCTATTAGCAATCATAAACACTTCTTTCTCTCCATCCAATGCTTTTACAGAGTTCATTGATTTTAAAGGAACTTTACGCGTAAAAAAACATAATTTATCATCTGGAGAAATATAAGCCAAATACTCATCGGTTTTTGTGGAAACGCCTGTAACCACTTTAGGATCAAAAGGAACAATTTTCTTTTTTAATTCACTTTCCTTTTTAGCATACTTTATCATTTCTTTTGATTGATAAATTTGCCCTTCGTATTCTTTACCAAATTTTTTATCATCATCATCTTTAAATTTTAAAAACAATTGCAGGTACTTAATAGCCGAATCATTTTTTACTTCTTCGTAATAATTAAATCCAATATAATAATAAGGCTCTGAATGAATTTGAGGACAAGCTGCAATTGCTTTATAAAAAAAGGGAACAGCTGCTCCAAAAGATTTATTCTCTAATTTACTATGCACCACAATCTCACGAGCCATCGCTAAATTAGCTTCGGCAAAATCTGGCTCTTCTGCTAAACATTCTCTTAAAAAGGCTAAACGTTCTGGTTTTTTGTACTTTTTTTTATCTAAAGCTTTTTCGTAAAGTTTGAGAGCTTTCTTATTATCAATCTCAACACAAAACTTAGAAGAAGCCTCTTCCTCTTCTTGAGCAAAAAATGAAACATAAAATAATAATAAAAAAGGTAATAAGATTTTGTTCATGTAATTAAGTTTTGAAAGTTTAGAAGGTTTCAAGTTTAGAAAGTTAATTCGCCAAATTAAATATTTATAAACTAACTAACTTTCTAAACCTTTTAACTTTCTAACTTATTTTGGTTTATAAACTGGAGTTTGTTTGTTTGGTTCTGGTTTTTTAACATTATCCGTTTTGTCTTTATCTTTTCTGATATCAATGGCTGGTTCGTAAACCCATTTTCCTTTTTTCATTTCCAAGGCATCAAAACTTCCATCTGGTCCATAATATTGATATTGCCCTTCTAAAGTTGGGTCTAATCCATTTGGAGCTAAATGACTGAAAATAATTTGTTTTCTATTGGAGTTATATTTTAAAGACATGGCCACTTCGCTCGCATACTCAAACATAATACGTTTCGCAAATTTGCCTGGAAACTTAAATACATCTTTTCCAAACATAGGTGTGCCATCTGGTTTAAAATATAAAACATCAATAAACTTTCGTTGTGTTAATTTATCATTTCCATCCCAAGCAATTAAAGTATAAAAATCATCGTCGGATTTAATACAATCTACATACAACATTCCAAACCATTTACTAGGATCTGACACATAATTCTCGGGTGTTTTAACAGTTGCAGATTTATCTACTAATGAAAATATATCATACTGAGCTGTGGTTTCTTTTTTAAATAATCCTTTTTTAACTGTTTTAGAATTATTGACTTGAATAAATCCAAAGAAAGCATGCGTTTGGTCTTCTTTAATAATATTCCAAGTAATAATTCTGAATTTTTTATCAGGAGCCATTAATAATGAAACATCTTTTTTTAAACTATCAAATGGATATTGCATAGATTTCTCATCTTTTAACACCTCATTCCACAAAGCAATAAATTGTTTATTGGCTTCAAATTTGTTTTTCTCTTTTTTACTAAAAAACACTCGTTGAGAAATGTTTTGCAAAGAATCTTCTAAATCAGTATAATACTTTATATCAGTTTCTGACAACTGAGAATAACTCAACTGACAAATAAGTGATGTGCAAATAAAAAGAAAAAGGTTTCGCATTGCTCTATAACTGAATTATGAGTGGAAAGTTACAGAAAATACTTAGTAATCTAATTACCAAGTTCTTAAAGAATATTAAAAAAGCCTTACCAATTAAATTGATAAGGCTTTAGTTCTCGACTTCGCTCGAACTGACAAATGAATTAAGCTAAAGAACCATACAACTTCATGCGTTGTTCTTTCACTCCTTCGTTTGCTAAGTATTCATCGTAAGTCATTTTTTTATCAATAATACCGTTTGGTGTTAATTCGATAATACGATTAGCAACCGTTTGCATTAACTCATGATCATGACTTGTTAAAAGCACAACTCCTGTATAATCTTTTAAGGCATCGTTATAAGCAATAATACTTTCTAAATCTAAGTGGTTAGTTGGTTCATCTAATATTAGCATATTGGGATTTACTTGCATCATACGACTAGTCATACAACGCACTTTTTCTCCACCTGATAATACAGAACATTTTTTCATCACCTCTTCTCCACTGAACAACATTTTTCCTAGGAAACCACGCACATAGCTTTCATCTTTATTAGATGAATATTGACGTAACCAATCCATTAAATTCATATCGCCCGTAAAATACTTAGCATTATCATTCGGCAAATAGGCCTTATGAATAGTTGTTCCAAATTTATATTCTCCGCTATCAGCTGTATCTTCTTCGTTAATGATATCAAATAAAGCCGTAATCGCTAAATGATTTTTGGCAATGAACGCAATTTTATCTCCTTTAGAAACATTAATGTTTACATTTTTAAATAAAATTCCATCAGCATTTGATTTCGATAAATTTTCGATATGTAAAATTTGATCTCCTGCTTCACGCTCTTGTTTAAAAATAATACCTGGATACTTACGAGTACTTGCTGGAATTTCATCAATCACTAATTTATCTAATAATTTTTTACGAGAAGTAGCTTGACTTGATTTACTGGCATTAGCACTAAATCGACGAACGAAGTCTTGTAACTCCGTGCGTTTGTCTTCCATTTTTTTATTAGCATCGCTACGTTGTTTTAACGCTAACTGACTCATTTGATACCAGAAACTATAGTTACCAGTATATGTTTTTAATTTGTTGTAATCAATATCACAAGTGTGAGTACAAACCGCATCCAAGAAATGTCGATCGTGACTAATGACCACCACTGTGTTTTCAAAATCTGCTAAATAGTTTTCTAACCAAGAAATGGTTTCAACATCCAAATCGTTGGTAGGCTCATCTAATAATAAAATATCCGGATTACCAAAAATAGCTTGGGTTAATAAAATTTTTACTTTGTCTTTACCTGTTAAATCTTTCATCATTTTATAATGAGATTCAACCGGGATACCAACATTAGTTAATAAAGTAGCCGCATCGCTTTCTGCATTCCAACCATTCATTTCACCAAATTCTGCTTCTAATTCAGCTGCTTTGTTTCCATCAGCTTCACTAAAATCAGGCTTTGCATAAATCGCATCTTTTTCTTTCATGATGTCATACAAACGACGGTTACCCATCATGACTGTATCAAGCACAGTGTATTCATCAAACTCAAAGTGATTTTGTTTTAATACACTCATACGCATACCTGGCAAAATATTTACCTGACCTTTGTTAGGCTCAATTTCTCCAGATAAAATTTTCATGAAAGTTGATTTACCAGCACCATTAGCGCCAATTAAACCATAACAGTTACCTGGAGTAAATTTTACATTTACCTCATCAAATAAAATACGTTTGCCATATTGCAAACTCACATTAGAAACAGAAATCATCTCTTAAAAAATTAGGCGGCGAAGATAAGGAAAAGATGTGAGATTTAAGATATGATATGTGAGATTTAAAACGCAAAAAAAGCACAAAAACAATAGTCTTTTATCTCATATCTCAACTCTCATATCTAAAAAAAAGGTAATTTCGTGCATCTAAAAATTAATAGTATGCCTAAAGGAATTTATAAAGTACCAACAGCGGTTAACGAACCTATAAAAAGCTATGCAGCAGGAAGTGCTGAGCGTAAAGAATTACAAGCAATGCTTAAAGAATTACGTAGCAAAGAAATTGATATCCCCATGTATATTGGAGGTAAAGAAATACGCAGCGAAAACAAATCTCGTTTAGCTCCACCACATGATCATAAACACACTTTAGGACATTTTCATAAAAGTGACAAAACTCACGTCACACAAGCTATTGATGCGGCATTAGCAGCTAAAGAAAAATGGGCCGATTTAAGCTGGGAGCACAGAGCAAGTATTTTTTTAAAAGCTGCTGAATTAATTGCTGGACCATACCGCGCTAAATTAAATGCAGCAACGATGTTAGGTCAAAGTAAAAATGCATTTCAGGCAGAAATTGACAGCGCATGCGAAATCATTGACTTTTTAAGATTCAATGTACAATACATGACGGAGATTTATGCTGAGCAACCAATATCAGGACCTGGTGTTTGGAACCGTTTAGAATGGAGACCTTTAGAAGGGTTTATTTATGCCTTAACACCTTTCAACTTCACAGCTATTGCAGGTAATTTACCGACAAGTTGTGCTATGATGGGAAATGTAGTGGTTTGGAAACCTAGTAACACTCAAGTTTATAGTGCGAATGTATTAATGGAAATTTTTCAAAAAGCTGGTGTACCAGATGGGGTGATTAATTTAATTTACCCTAGTGGTCCTGATGCTGCAGACGTAGTATTTAATCATAAAGATTTTGCTGGTATTCACTTTACTGGAAGTACAGAAGTTTTTCAAAACATTTGGCAAACGATTGGAAACAATATTCACAAATACCGTTCTTACCCTCGTATTGTTGGCGAAACAGGAGGAAAAGATTTTATCATGGCACACAAATCAGCTGAAGCTAAATCATTAGCAGTGGCTATTTCTCGTGGTGCTTTTGAATACCAAGGTCAAAAATGTTCGGCAGCTTCTCGTGCTTACATTCCAAGTAATTTGTGGAATGAAGTAAAAGGCTACGTATTGGCTGATTTAAAAGACATGAAAATGGGTCCTACAGAAGACTTCACCAACTTTATTAATGCAGTAATTGACGAAAAAAGCTTTGATAAATTGGCTAAATATATTGATGCTGCTAAGAAAGATAGTAATGTTGAAGTAATTGCTGGTGGAAACTACGATAAATCAAAAGGTTATTTTATTGAACCAACCATTATTGTAGCTAAAGATCCAAAATATGTAACCATGTGCGAAGAATTATTTGGGCCAGTATTAACTATTTTTGTTTACGATGCAGATAAATTTGAAGAAACTTTAGAATTAGTAGATTCAACTTCTATTTATGCTTTAACAGGTGCTATTTTAGGACAAGATCGTTACGCTTTAGAATTAGCTACTAAAAAATTAAGCAATGCAGCTGGTAACTTCTATATTAACGATAAATGTACAGGAGCAGTGGTTGGTCAACAGCCATTTGGTGGCGCTCGTGGCAGCGGAACAAATGATAAAGCTGGTGCTAAAATCAATTTATTACGTTGGGTTTCTCCAAGAACAATTAAAGAAACATTTAGTCCACCTACGGATTATAAATATCCATTTTTACAAGCAGATTAATAAAAAATCCTCCGAAATTAATCGGGGGATTTTTTGTATAATATTTGGAGATTGGGTTTCTATTTATTAAATTTATCTTCAAAATAATCATTTACGTCCATTAAAAAATTGACTTTATCTAAAAAAATAACCTTTCCTAATTTTGAAATCGAAATCAGCGATTTTGGATTTTATAAAGTTTCCGTAAATGACTCAGAAGAATTTACGGTTGATGATTTAAAAAAATTAGTGAACGCCCAAAATGAATTGGGAGGTGAAAAATTACCGGTTTTAGTTTTATGCGCCGAACATGCTACTACTAATTCTGAACTTTTAACTACTATTTCTAAAAACAAAAACAATCCCAATTCAAAAGCTGATGCATTTGTTATAAAATCAATGGCTCAAAAAATATTAGCAAATTTTTATATTAAAATCAATAAACCTGAAAGACCAACGAAGTTTTTTAATGATAAAGATGAAGCTATCAATTGGTTAAAACCTTTTCTATAGTTCGTTTGTTATGTAAGCATAAAATTATTCGTGTTGACAAAATCTATTTCAGAAAATAAATTTATTCTTTCATTTAATGAAACTGGATATTATGAGTTATCTATAAAAGACAATGTTGAGATTTTTATTGACGATATTCATCTTATCATAAATGCTCAAAAACAATTAAGTGGTTCAAAATTACCAACATTAATTTCTGGAGGCCAGTATTCTACTACCAACACCGAAACATTAAAATATGTTTCCGTTAACGAAAATATGCCCTACTCTAAATGCGCAGCGTTTATTGTAAGTTCTATCTCACAAAAACTATTAGGTAATTTTTATCTAAAAATTTATAAGCCTCAACGCCCAACAAAATTTTTCAACGATAAAAATGAGGCGATTACTTGGTTAAAACAATATATCTAGATTTTAATTATCTTTATCCTGTTTTGAAAACCTTATTAGTCATAGCCCTTTTTATTCCTTTTTCCTTTTTCGGTCAAGAAAAGTTGCCTGCCGGCAAGGCAGGAAAGAATGCGTTTAATCTATTATTAACAGCAGGGGTTTCGCCATCTCAAGTACATGGCGATGCTTATAGTGGATACAATAAATTAGGTGGTATGGGCGGAATTGGAATAGAATCTATTTTTTCAGAAAAGGCCAGCATGAATTTATCTTTCATATTTGTTCAAAAAGGTGCTCAAAAAAATCCCAAACCCGACAAAGGAGATTTAACTGCTTATTATTTAAATTTAAATTATTTAGAATTTCCTCTTTTAGTAACCTATACTCAAAAAAAGTTTTTATTTGACATAGGAGTATCTGCGGCTTACTTAATTAATTACTACGAAGCCGATCAAAACATGGTATTTACAGGGATGTACCCTTTTCAAAAATTTGACTATTCTGTTAAAATAGGATTAGGTTATAACATCAATAAAAAGTGGTTTGTAAATTTTAGAACTAGTAATTCATTTATAACAACAAGACCCAATAGAACAAAACAAGCTATCTATTACAACAATATCCTCGCTCGAACGTTTAACAAAGGATATTATAATAATATCTTAGAATTCACATTAGGATACAGAATTAAACCAACAAAGAAACATGACTAAAAAACACAAAATAGTTGTGTCTATAACTGGAGCGAGCGGAAGTATTTACGCAAAAGTTCTATTAGAAAAATTAGCAAAGCTATCAGACCAAATTGAACAGATTGGTATAGTAATGAGTGATAATGCCAGAGATGTATGGAAACATGAATTAGGCAATGAAGATTATAAAAATTATACTCAATTTACTTTTTACGACAAGAATAATTTTTATGCACCTTTTGCGTCTGGTTCTGCCAAGTATAATACCATGATTATTTGTCCATGCAGCATGGGAACCATGGCTCGAATTGCATCAGGTATTAGTAATGATTTAACGACAAGAGCAGCGGATGTAATTTTAAAAGAAAGACGAAAATTAATTTTAATGATTCGTGATACTCCTTACGGTTTAATTCACATTAATAATATGCAAACGTTGACTCAAGCTGGAGGTATTATTTGTCCAGCTTCCCCATCATTTTATAGTAATCCAAAAACGTTTGATGAATTAGCCGCAACGGTGGTGGATAGGGCATTAGATTTGGCAGGATTAGATATCTCTAGCTATCGTTGGGCTGAGTAAGAGCTTGTTTTTTAACATTTTAGCAATTCATTTATTAGCGATTTTTGATTTGTATATAAAATGAAACAACTTTTATCTGGAATAACACTCACCAACAAGTAGATGATATTTAGGTAGTAGGAATTAAACTTTAATTTTTTTGTTCAATTACTTTTTATTAATTTAATTCTTATAAAAATTAATTAAAACAAAATCATTATTAAACATCCATTACAAATACTCATTAAGAAAGGTGTAATTAATTTATTTATTATACTGTTTTGCTCTCTTGGAGTTTATGCTCAAAAAAAACAATTTACTTGCGATTCTAACTACTATGTGAGGTACAAAGACAAATTTATCGTCGCTATTTTTCAATCATACAGGAGTTACGGCATGGATTTAAGTCAACAAATCACAAAAGATTCTTTAAAACAATCAAATGTAAATTATCTTGCTGAATCAAATTTAATTTCTGGCATCGAGATTAATTACGATAAATTTAACTTCTCAATTGGTTTTAAAAATCCTACAGGGCAGGCTAAACAAAAAGGCGACACTAAGTTTAGAAACATTGGATTAAATTTTGGTGGAGATCGATGGATTTTAGAAAACTCTTACAGAAGCTATAAAGGCTTTTATAATAAAAATACCGTTTCGTACGATACAAGTTTCAAAAGAACAGGAATATACGACCAGTATCCAAATATTAATTCAGAATCGTATAAAACCAAATTTTTATTTTTCACAAACTCAAACAAGTTCTCTTTCAAATCAGGATATTCATGCATTTGCCATCAACTCAAATCAGCATTTAGCTTTGTATTATCAGCCAACTTATATTACAATCGAGTCAATTCCGACAGTTCATTTTTTCCTCTACCAGTTCGAGATTACTACGGAAGTCAAAAGTCATTAAATGGATTAAATGTATTTGCTTTTTCTGTGTATGGTGGAGCTAGTGCTAACTTAGTTTTATGGAAATCCTTTTTTATGAATTTAACCTTAATTATTGGGCCAGAGGAACAATGGCGAAAATATCATTATTCTGATGCGCCTCCTTCTAAAACTATATTCTACACTTCCATTTCGGGAGATTTCAGAGCCTCGATAGGTTTAAATTTTAAACACTTTTTTGTACTACTCAATGGCTCATCCGATTTTAGTTGGTACAATGCCAGTCAAGTAAGTTATTTATCAAAATATGGAGCTGTTAACTTTTTAATAGGCGCAAGGATTCCTAATAAAACACCAAAGTTTTATAAAAAATTCCAAGAAAATAAATGGTATAAAAAGTTTTAAAACTTTAAGTGTTTAACGGAAATACCAGCTTTTTGTAATTCTTTTAAGGAATCGATACCAATACGTAAATGGTCGTTTACAAAATCATTAGTTACTTTTTTATCGCTTTCTTCTGTTTTAACGCCTTCTGGTATCATTGGCTGATCGCTCACTAATAATAATGCTCCAACAGGAATTTCGTTGTGAAAGCCAACACTAAAAATAGTAGCGGTTTCCATATCAATTGCCATGGCACGAATTACTCTTAAATATTCTTTAAAAGCCTCATCATGCTCCCATACTCTTCTATTGGTTGTATAAACTGTTCCAGTCCAATAATCTCTTCCGCTTAAACGAATAGTATATGAAATTGCTTTTTGCAAATTAAAAGATGGTAATGCTGGAACTTCGCTTGGAAAATAATCATTTGAGGTTCCTTCTCCACGTATGGCAGCTATTGGTAAAATTAAATCCCCTATTTGATTTTTCTTTTTTAAACCGCCACATTTCCCTAAAAACAAAACTGCTTTAGGATTAATGGCTGTTAGTAAATCCATAATGGTTGCAGCCATGGCACTACCCATGCTGAAATTAATAATTGTAATTCCTTCTGCTGTAGCAGTTTGCATTGGTCTATCAAGTCCTTCAACCTCTACTCCATTCCATTCTGCAAACATTTTCACATAACCACCAAAGTTGGTTAGAAGTATGTATTCGCCAAATTCTTCTATTTTTTTTCCCGTATAACGTGGTAACCAGTTATTTACAATTTCTGCTTTCGTCTTCATGCATCTGATTTTATAATTAAGCTAAGGTACAAAAGTTTTATTATCTTAACTACATTATTATTTTACCATATCTTTATCAAATTATTTTGGATTGTGTCATTACCTAAATTAAATTTCCCTGAAGTAGAATTTCGTTTCCAAAAAAACGAAAAAGGTTCTATGCAAGTATTTGATATTGTTAGAAAAAAATTTGTAGATATCACTCCAGAAGAATGGGTAAGACAACATATCATCCATTTTTTAATTCAATACAAACAAGTTCCAGCGTCCATGATTTCAATTGAGAAACAATTGATTTTGAATAACACAAAACGAAGAACAGATATCGTTGTCTTTAATTCTTTATTAAAACCGTTATTGATTATTGAATGTAAAGCCCCTCATATTGAAATCAATCAATTAACAATTAACCAAGCATTGAGATATAATTTAGAGTTAAACGTTCCTGCCGTTTTTTTAAGTAATGGTCTGCAAAACGTTTTTTTGAAATTAGAGAATGAGCTGCCTAAAGTGTTAAAGGATATTCCTGACTACCAAACCCTGCTAAAATTTTAGATTTTCCCTCAATTTTGTAACCTTTTTGTAATTAGGGAGTTAAACAATTTAGAAAATGGCTAAAAAGCCAAAATGTTAATAACTTCAAACCTGTTAACATCAATTAACATTGCATTTACAGAATAAAAATAATATACTTGCAAATCTCAAAATTTAACAAGTCAAGTGAAAACTAACAAAATATCTACTTTTTTACTAATGATGTCTGCATCATTGGTATTAAGTGCGTTTTCACCAAACGATTTAAATGCAACTATTACGCCAAAAACTATTTTCACTTTCAATACTCTTTCTCCTGATGAAAAACCAGTAAAAGATGATGGGAAAAAGAAAGTAGTAAAAAAGGATGATACAACTAAAACAGCTATTAATCCTTTAATTTTAGCCATTTCATCTGACGAACATAATCATGATGAAGAAGGTGGTGAAGAAGTAGATTCTTTATTAGCTTTTCCTTCAAATGATTTATATGCAAGTTGGGATACTGCTACTATTCACCCTTATTCATTTGCACAATGTTTCAAAAAGGATTCTGCGACAATAACTTTAACAGAACCTACAGATTGTGGATTTGTATTACCTTTTAGTGGAAATGTAACTTCTGAATTTGGTTGGAGAAAAAGAAGACCTCATTATGGAACTGATATTGATTTAGAAACTGGAGATACCGTTAGTTCTGCTTTTGATGGAATGGTTCGTATTGC
>DIHL01000078.1 GCA_002420145.1 Bacteroidetes bacterium UBA5697 | reverse complement strand
TATTTAATACTTTTGAATTATTAATTATAACTTTGCTTAAAATTAAACATATTATGGGAATCGAAGAAAAAATTAATGCAGATGTAAAAGCATCAATGTTAGCAAAAGATGCTAAACGTTTAGAAGCTGTGAGAGCAATAAAATCAGTTATTTTATTATTAAAAACATCTCCTGAAGGTTTAACAGAAGAAAGTGCTTTAAAAGCAATTCAAAGAGAATATAAAAAACGTAAAGAAACTGCTGAAATTTATACACAACAAAACCGTGCTGATTTAGCAGCAGATGAAATTGCTCAAGCATTAGTAATGGAAGAATACTTACCAAAGCAATTATCAGAAGACGAAATTAAAGCGATTGTAAAAAATGCTATTACCGAATCAGGGGCTTCATCAGCAGCTGATATGGGTAAGGTAATGGGAGCCGCTAATAAAGTAATTGCAGGTAGAGCCGATGGTAAATTAGTATCTCAAATTGTAAAAGAATTATTAGGATAAATTTTATTAAATAATATTTAAAATAAAAAAGCCTCACTGAAAAGTGAGGCTTTTTTATTATTGGTTATCTTCTTTTTTCTTTTTGGCTTTTTGTTTTACTGTTTTTACAGTAATTTCTTTCTTGTCAGTATCATAATCTATTTCAATTTGATCACCTTCAGATAAATTACTTTGTATGATTTCTTCAGCCATTGGATCCTCTAAATACTTTTGAATAGCACGTTTTAATGGACGAGCACCGTATTGAGCATCATAACCTTTCTCCACAATAAAATCTTTAGCAGCATCAGTTATTTTAATTGTATAACCAAGGTTGTTGACTCTGCCAAATAAACCGTTTAACTCAATATCAATAATTTTGTGAATGTCTGCTTTATCTAAAGAGTTAAACATAATCACATCATCAATACGATTTAAGAACTCAGGGGCAAAGGCTTTTTTCAAAGCATTTTCAACCACACCTTTATTCATTTCAGCTTCGCTATCAACTCTTGTTTGAGTTCCAAAACCTACACCAGTACCAAACTCTTTTAATTGACGAGCGCCAATATTAGAAGTCATAATAATGATGGTATTTTTGAAATCAATTTTGCGACCTAAGCTGTCTGTTAATTGTCCATCATCTAATACTTGTAATAACATATTAAATACATCTGGATGTGCTTTTTCGATTTCATCTAATAACACAACAGAGTAGGGACGACGACGAACTTTTTCAGTTAATTGTCCACCTTCTTCATAACCAACGTATCCTGGAGGCGCTCCAATTAAACGAGTCACAGCAAATTTTTCCATGTACTCACTCATATCAATTCTAATTAAAGCTTCATCATTATCAAATAAATGTTTCGCTAAAATTTTTGCTAATTGAGTTTTACCAACACCTGTAGGACCTAAGAAAATAAATGAACCAATTGGTTTATTAGGATCTTTTAATCCAGCGCGGTTACGTTGAATAGCTTTTACTACTTTCTTTAAAGCTTCATCTTGTCCAATTACCTTTCCTTGTAATTGTTCTACCATTTTCACTAATTTCTCGCCTTCGTTTTGAGAAATACGTTGAACAGGAACTCCACTCATCATCGATACAACCTCAGCAACGTTATCTTCGGTAACAGTTACACGGTTCATTTTCGTTTCTTCTTCCCAAGCTTTTTTAGCAGCGTCTAATTGTGCTTGTAACTGTTTTTCAGTATCGCGTAATTTAGCAGCCTCTTCATATTTTTGAGAACGAACCACTTGATTTTTTAGTTCCTTAATATCTTCCATTTTTTTCTCTAACTCCAATACATTTTCAGGTACTGTAATGTTAGTGATATGAACACGAGAACCAGCCTCATCTAAAGCATCAATCGCTTTATCTGGCAAATGTCTGTCTGTTAAATAACGAGCCGTTAATGTTACACAAGCTTTAATTGCTTCTGGTGTGTAAGTTACATTATGATGGTCTTCGTATTTAGATTTAATGTTAGATAAAATTTGTAACGATTCTTCCTGAGTAGCAGGTTCAATAATTACTTTTTGGAAACGACGCTCTAAAGCTCCATCTTTTTCGATATGTTGACGGAACTCATCTAAAGTTGTAGCACCAATACATTGGATTTCTCCACGAGCTAAAGCTGGTTTAAACATGTTACTAGCATCCATACTTCCGCTAGCTCCACCTGCACCAATAATGGTATGAATTTCATCAATAAATAAAATCACATCTGGATTTTTTTCTAACTCATTCATCACTGCTTTCATTCGTTCTTCAAACTGTCCACGGTATTTTGTACCAGCTACTAAAGATGCTAAATCTAAAGTAACCACACGTTTACCAAACAATACACGAGAAACTTTGCGTTGAACAATACGTAACGCTAAACCTTCAGCCACGGCAGATTTACCCACACCTGGCTCACCAATTAAAATTGGGTTATTCTTTTTACGACGAGATAAAATTTGAGACACACGCTCAATTTCTTTTTCACGACCAACAACAGGATCTAATTTTCCGTCTTCTGCCATTTTCGTTAAATCTCTACCAAAGTTATCTAATACTGGAGTTTTAGATTTTGAATCGCCTGGCTTTTTAGAAGCACCAGCTCCTCCGCTACCAAATGATTCTTCATTTTCATCATCATCTCCAGCTGTTGAATTTTCAATTTTGTGTGGGTTTTCCATATATCCTTCTAGTTCTAATTTAACGGCATTGTAATCCACACCAAGTTTTGCTAATGCTTTAGTAACAACATTATCATTATCTTTTAAAATACACATTAAAAGATGCTCTGTGCCAATTTGAGGCGCTTTAAAAACCTTAGCTTCTAAATAAGTTAACTTTAAGGTTTTTTCGGCTTGTTTTACCAATGGTATATTTGCAAGGTTGTTCACCTTACGTAATGATACAGGTAAACTTTGTTCAATTTGTTTTCTGAAATCTTGAATATTAATTCCTAAGTTTTTTAGCATTTTAATACCAACTCCTTCGCCATCGCGAATCATGCCAAGCATCAAATGTTCAATTCCAATATAATCATGCCCTAGTCTTAGTGCTTCTTCTCGGCTAAACGTTATCACGTCTTTTACGCGCTGTGAAAATTTTGCTTCCATAAATTTATAGTTCTTTGTTAGGTTCTAAACATAATTAATGCCACAATCAAAAGTAACCGATAATGGCAGTTTTAGTTCTTTTTTGGCGCCTTTTTTTTAACATTGAAACTGTTAATAACTCTACAACTAAATTACTGATTAAATAGGTATTTTCAAAGCCTATTAGTAATTTTTGGAAATCGGTATTTATTGGTTTTTAAGACAAAAAAATAACTGACATTATTTCTGAAATACCTAAATAGAATTATAAAAGTTTAAAAACATAAAAAAGAATATGAGCGGAGAGAAAATTATCCCAATTAACATTGAAGAGGAAATGAAAACAGCCTACATCGATTATTCGATGTCGGTTATTGTATCGCGTGCGTTACCTGATGTAAGAGATGGTTTAAAACCTGTACATCGTCGTGTGTTGTACGGAATGTTAGATTTAGGAGTATTACACAATCGTCCGTATAAAAAATCGGCCCGTATTGTTGGGGAGGTTTTAGGAAAGTACCATCCACACGGAGATACTTCGGTATATGACACTATGGTGCGTATGGCTCAAGAATGGAGTTTACGTTACATGTTGGTAGATGGTCAAGGAAACTACGGTTCTATTGATGGTGATCCACCAGCAGCGATGCGTTATACAGAAGCTCGTTTACGTAAAATTACAGAAGAGATGTTGAACGACATCGAAAAAGATACTGTTGATTTTCGTCCTAACTTTGACGACTCTTTAACAGAGCCTACAGTTCTTCCTTCTCGTATTCCAAACTTATTAATGAATGGTGCTTCAGGTATTGCTGTTGGTATGGCAACCAATATGGCTCCTCACAACTTAACCGAAGTTATTAATGGTATTTTGGCTTATATCGATGACAATAATATTGACATTGATGGTTTAATGAAACATATTAAAGCGCCTGATTTTCCAACTGGAGGAACTATTTATGGTTATGAAGGAGTTAAGGATGCATTCCGCACAGGTCGTGGACGTGTGATGATGCGTGCCAAAGCAAGCATTGAACCAGTAAATAACCGTGAGCGTATTATCGTTACTGAAATTCCTTATCAGATTAATAAGGCAGAAATGATTAAACGTCAGTGGGAACTTTGTAACGAGAAAAAAATTGAAGGTATTACCGAAATTCGCGACGAAAGTAACCGTGAAGGAATGCGTATTGTTTATGAATTAAGAAGCGACGCTATTTCAAATGTTGTCTTGAATAATTTATATAAATACTCTGCTCTACAAACTTCATTTTCAATCAATAACGTTGTTTTAGTAAAAGGTCGCCCTGAGATGTTGAATCTTAAGGATATGATTTTTCACTTTGTTGAGCACCGTCATGATGTTATTGTTCGTCGTACGAAGTTTGATTTAATGCAAGCTGAAAAACGCGCTCACATTTTAGAAGGCTTATTAATCGCACAAAAAAACATTGAAGAAGTTATTAAGATTATTCGTGAGAGCGAAAGTCCTGATGCTGCTAAAGACGAATTAATTACTCGTTTCTCATTATCTGAAATTCAAGCACGTGCTATTTTAGATATGCGTTTACGTACATTAACTGGACTAGAGGTTGATAAATTAAATGCAGAATATGATGAGTTAATGAAGAGTATTGCTTACTTCAAAGAAATTTTAGGAAACGAAGAATTACGTTACAAAATTATCAGAGAAGAGTTAGTTGAGATTAAAGAAAAGTATGGTGATGAGCGTCGTACGGATATTGTTTACGCTGGCGATGATTTGAAAATTGAAGACATGATTGCTGATGAGGATGTAGTGATTACTATTTCTCATTTAGGATACATGAAGCGTACAAATCTTGCAGAATACCGTTCTCAAAATAGAGGAGGAAGAGGAAGTAAAGGAACAGCGACTCGTGATGAGGATTTTGTAGAACATATGTTTATTGCTTCTACACATAATTATATATTATTGTTTAGCGAAAAAGGACAATGTTACTGGATACGTGCTTACGAAGTGCCAGAAGGTGCTAAAAATAGTAAAGGACGTGCAATTCAAAACTTAATAAGCATTGCACCAGATGATAAAGTAAAAGCATTTATTAATATCAAGAATTTACAAGACGAAGAGTATATCCAAAATAACTACATTATATTATGTACTAAAGATGGTATTATTAAGAAAACGTCTGTAGAGGCTTATTCTCGTCCACGTGCTAATGGTATTAATGCAATTACTATTCGCGAAGGAGATGTTTTATTAGAAGCAGCTTTAACTAATGGTAACAATGAAATTATGATTGCTACTAAATTAGGTAAGGTATGCCGTTTCCCTGAAGCAAAAGTTCGTCCGATGGGCCGTAACGCTTCTGGTGTAATTGGTATCGACTTAAATGACGAAGAAGGAGGAAACAACGAAGTAATTGGTATGATTTGCATTGATGATATGCAAGCTAACGTATTAGTAGTTTCTGAAAAAGGTTATGGTAAACGTTCTGATATTGAAGAATACCGTATTACTAACCGAGGTGGTAAAGGAGTTAAAACAATTAATATTACTGAAAAAACAGGAAACTTAGTTGGCATTAAATCTGTAACTGATGCCAACGACTTAATGATTATCACGAAGAATGGAATCGCTATTCGTATGAATGTATCTGATTTACGTGTGATGGGTCGTGCAACTCAGGGCGTACGTTTAATTAATATACAAGATAATGATAGTATTGCTGCAGTCACAAAAGTAGATCATGAAGATGAAACAGAAACTGAAGTAGCAGCTGAAGGAACAACTCCTGAGGCTCCAACTGGTGAAATTTCGTCTCCAGAAGCTCCTGAAAGTGAAAATACTACACCAACGGACGATAACGTTTAATGGACGGACAAAATCAAAAAAACTTAACCACTATATTTGAAGAAATAATAAAGTATGAACAAAAAAGCAATTATAACAGGGGCACTAAGCTTATTTAGCTTAGCAACTTTAGTAGCTCAACCTACCTTAGTAGAAAAGGTTGAACAAACAGCAGGTAAAGTGGTCATTCCATACGAAAAATGGAAATTACCTAATGGGCTAACCATTTTATTAAACGAAGATCATTCAGATCCATTAGTTCATGTATTAGTAACTTATAAAGTAGGTTCTAATCGTGAAAGTTTAGGAAAATCAGGTTTTGCTCACTTTTTCGAGCACATGATGTTCCAAGGTTCAAAACACGTGGCTGATGAAGAGCATTTCAAAATTGTATCAACAGCTGGTGGTAACATGAATGGTAACACTACTGAAGATAGAACAGTTTATTTTGAAACAGTTCCTTCTAATAATTTAGAAATGGCTTTATGGTTAGAAGCTGACCGTATGGGATTCTTATTAGATTCGTTAACGACTAAGAAATTTGAAAACCAACGTGATGCGGTAAAAAACGAAAAGTCTCAAAACGTAGAAAATCAGCCTTATGCCATGGCATTTGTTGAGGAAATTCAAAAGGCATTATATCCTGAAGGACATCCTTACAGCTGGCCAGTTATTGGATATGTAGATGACTTAAACAGAGCAACTTTAGAAGATGTGAAAAACTTCTTTTTACGTTGGTATGGTCCAAACAATGCTATTTTAACTATTTCTGGAGATTTCAGTTCACCTGAGGCTTTAGCAATGATAGAAAAATACTTTGGAGGAATCAAACCTTGCCCTGATGTTAAGAAAATGAGAGTAGCTCCAGTTACTTTGGCAACAGATAAATACACTGCGTATAAAGATCGTACGTATTTTCCATTAAACTTAAGAGTATATCCTACGGTTCCTCAATACAACAGAGATGAGCCAGCTTTAGATATTTTAGGAATGATGATGGGAAGTGGAAATAACTCTATTTTCTACAAAAAATTCGTAAAAGCTAAACCTGAAATTGCAGTTGGAGTAAATGTAAATCACCGTTCAAAGGAATTAGGCGGAGAGTTTTCTATTCAAGTTTTTGCTTACCCACCAGAAGATTTTAACTTGGAGAAATTATTTACTGATATTGATGAAAAAGTAAAAGCTACTATTGATGAATTTGGAACTACAGGAATTACAGATGATGCATTAGCAAGAGCAAAAGCAGAAATCGAGTCTAGTATGTACGGTGCATTATCTACTGTTGGTAATAAAGCGGGAACTATTTCTGAGTGGGAGCGTTTATTAGGAAAAACATATACTATATCTGATGAAATTGACAGATATAATAAGGTAACAAAAGACGATATTACTCGTGTGTTTAATAAGTACATTAAAGGTGCAGGTGCAGCGGTATTAAATACATATCCAATTATGAATCAGAAAGATTCAGTAAAAAGTATCAACCCATATGCAAATATGAAATTTGAAACTCCAGCTGAATACAATGGATTAACTTATGCTCCAGCGGCTGATAAATTTGATAGAGCTGCTCGTCCAAAAGCAGGCGCAGCAAAAGCTGTAACTATTCCTGATTATTTTACTTCTAAATTAGCTAATGGTATTAGTATTATTGGAACTAAAAATACTGAAACTCCTGAAGTGAATATTGTTTTAACAATGGAAGGTGGTAGTTTAGTATTAACTCCTGATCAGCTTAAAAAATTAGGTGTTGCCGAATTAACCGCTAGTTTATTAAACGAAGGAACTAAAAACTATACAACAGAGCAAATTGCTGCTGAGTTAGAAAAGTTAGGAAGTTCTATTAGTTTTGATGCGAACAAAAATTCTACGACAGTTCAAATTACATCTTTAAAGAAAAACTTAGATGCTACTTTAAAATTATTTGAAGAGAAATTATTAAATCCTGGATTTAATGCAGAAGATTTTAAACTAGCTAAAAAACAATATAAAGAAAGTGTTAAAAACGAAGAAACAAGCGCTAACTCTATGGCAAATAGAGCGTTTAATTATGCTTTATATGGCAACACTGTAATGGGATTAGATCCATCAATTAAATCAATTGAAAATGTTGAGTTAGCTGATGTGAAAGACTATTATACAAAGTTTTATTCTCCATCTGTTACAAATATTGTAGTGGTAGGTGATGTAGAAGAAAAAGATATCTTAGCTAAATTGGCTTTCTTAAATAAATGGGAAGCTAAAGAAGTGAAGATTCAGCCAGTTGCTGAACCAACTGCTCCTACAGAACCTCAATTCTTTATCTATAATAAATTTGGCGCTCCTTCATCTGTTATCACAATGGGATATCCTTCTTTAAAATTTGATGCAACTGGAGATTTCTACAAAAACAGAATTGCAAACTTCGTTTTTGGTGGGGCTTTTAACAGTCGTTTAAACTTAAATTTACGTGAAGACAAAGGTTACACTTACGGTATCCGTTCTGGATTCTCTGGAGGTAAATACAATGGAACTTTCGCAATTTCTTCTTCAGTAAAACGTCCAGCTACTGCTTTATCTTTAGCAGAGATTATTAAGGAGTTTACTAATTACCAAACTAATGGTATTACTGACAAAGAATTAGAATTTACGAAAAGTTCATTGTTAAATGAAGAAGCATTGAAATATGAAGCTCCATATCAAAAAGCTTCTTTCTTATCTAATATTGTAAAATATAACTTAGATAAAGGATTTACAGCACAACAAAACCAAATCTTAAAAAATATTACAAAAGACGAGGTAAATGCTCAAATCAAAAAATACTTCGACGTTAATAAATTAACGACTGTTGTAGTAGGTGATAAAGCATATATTGAGGCAGCTTTAGAAAAAGCTTCAAAAGAAGCTAAAAACAAAGAAGTATTAAATAAAGTTAAATTAAAGAAGATTACTGTTGATTAATATATGCAAATGCACAATATTTGCGTCTGTATAATAATCATGCAAAAATAACTAACATAAAAAAACACTAGATAAAATCTATCTAGTGTTTTTTTTATATCTTAACCAAAAATTTTAACAATATGAGAAACATCATTACAGCTGCCTTAGTATCTATTACAGCTATTTCATTTAGTCAAAATAATCAAGTGCAAAATGCCAGTAATTATTTAAGAAATAAAGAATTTGATAAAGCAAAAATTGCAGCCGATGCAGCATCTGTTCATGAGGCAACAATCAATAATCCAAAATTATGGAAATACAGAGGTCAGATTTATCAAGAAATTTATTTTTCTAAGGACGCAGCTGTTAAAGGCTTAGATGCTGAAGCAGAAGAAAAAGCATTGGATAGTTATATCAAGTGTTTTAAAAATGATAAAGACAATTTTTATAAAGACGAAGAGGGTGGAGCGAGAGCTTTAATCGTTCAGGCTACAGCTGCTGTTAGTAATAAAGCTAATTTTTATAAAGTAAATAAAGAGTTTGAGAAAGCAATTTATTGTTATGATTTATTAGAACAAGCATTACCTTACGATTTTGATCAAGGTATGAAACGTGCAAACATCACTAAAGAAAAGTTGATGTATAATAAGTTTGATACATATAAGTATGCTGCTAATAAAGATAAAACGAAAGAGTATGCAGATAAGTTAATTGCTAGTAATTACAAAGAGCCCAGAGTATATACTGATATGGTTAAATTGTCTTTAATTGATAGAGATACAACAAAAGCATTAGAATACATTGGAAAAGGTAAATTAATGTTTGAGGACAATATGGAGTTAGTAAATCAAGAAATTAATATTTACTTAGCTCGTAACAAAACAGATGAATTAAAAACTAAATTAAATGATGCGATTAACTTAGCTCCAGATAACGAAGTATTACATGCAATCTTAGCTAACTTATATCAAAAAACGAATGAGAAAGATAAGGCTGAAGCTGAATATTTAAAAGCTCTAGAAATTAAACCTGATTATGAAATTGCAAATTATAACTTAGGAGTAATGTATTTTAACTCAGGTAATGAGTGGAACGATAAACTAGGTGCTTTGCCTCCAAAAGAAACAGCTAAAGCAAAAGAATATGAAGCTAAAGCTAACGAGTACTTTAGAAAAGCAGTAGTTAATTTTGAAAAATCATACGAGGTTACTCCTGATAAAGCAACTAAACAACAATTACGTAAATTATTTTTACGTTTAGGTGAAACAGAAAAAGCAGAAAAATATAAATAATAGATTTCTGAATAATCCTTATATAAGTTACTAATGAAAATTTTAAATATCATAATTTTAGCAGCATTACCCTTTACTGTATTTTCACAAAAAAATAAAGTTCAGGGCGCTTGGAGAGCATTAAGTGATTACGAATCTACTTTGCCAGATAACCCAGATCCATCTTATCTTTTAAAAGCAAAAGAGAATATTGATTTGGCTGCAGCAAACGAAGAGACCAAAAATCAAGTAAAAACTCACTCGTACAAATTGAGAATTTACACGAGTTTGTTTTCTGAAAACTTAAAAGCAGAAGAGAAGAAATTAACGGCTACAATTGCTGATAAAAATGAAAGAATGCAAACGGCTTATGGTAATGTTTCAACTGTTGAATTTGATGAAGCAAACAAAAGTTTGCTAAAAATTCAGGAGTTAGACGCTAAGAAATTTGAGAAAATTATCAAAGGAGAAACTGATACAGATGAAGAAGGAAAATTATTTACTTCCATTAGTCAAATACTTGTTTACCAGGCTAATTTAGCGACTGGAAAATACAAGCTTAAAAAGTTTGATGAGGCAGCTGATTTATTTGAGTCTTTGGCAATATCAAATACCTTAATGACTGGTAAAAAAGATACTTCTAATTTCTATAATGCTTGTGTATGTGCACAAAAGGCAAAAAATCCAACAAAAATATTTGATTACAATAAAAAGATGATTGATTTGGGAATCTCTACATCGTATAATTATCAAACTATTTATGAGTTAAAATCATCTTTAAATGATACGGTATCTGCTATGGAATATTTAGCAAAAGGCCGTACTCAATTTCCTAATGACGTTTACTTGATGAATAAAGAAACGGAAATATTTTTACAAAAAGGTCAGCAAGAAAAAGCACTTGCTAATTTAAAAACAGCTATTGAAAAAGAACCAAATAATGCTATTTTACAATATGTAATTGGTAATGTGTATGACAATTTAGCGAATCCTAAAGGTAAAAGCGGAAAAGACACTACCAAGCCAGCTGATTATGAAGCATTAGTTGTTAAAGCAGCCGAACATTATCAAAAAGCGGTTGATTTAAAGCCTGCTAATCAAGAAAGCTATTTTAATACATTATACAATTTAGGGGCTTTATATAATAATTATGGCAATACATTGTATAATAAATCAATGGAAAAAGCTACTATTGTTGATTTGGTGAAGAAACAAAAAGAATATGAGGCTAAAGCAGCCGAATATTACAAAAAAGCTATTCCTTATTTGGAGCAAGCTTTAGATGTTAAAGCAAACGATCCAACAACGATGTCGGCTCTAAGAACGCTTTATTACAAAACTGGTAATGAAGTAAAAGGAAAAGAAATGAACGATAAAATAAAAGCGAGTAAATAAGCTTTTTAACAATTAAAAGCCGTATCAGTTAACGATGCGGCTTTTTTATTTATTGCACGGTAACAATGCTATTTTACCAAAAAAATACCTTTTTTAAATCACTTAAATGGTTAAATTTGCTATCCACTAAAAAATATTTATGACACGTACATTTTATACATTTTGTTTACTATTTATAACGCTACTTGGACTCTCTCAAAATGCTACTATTAGAGGTTTTGTATACAACAAATCTAATGGTGAACCTGTTGCTTTTTCAAATGTGTTTTTAAAAGGAACTACTACTGGAGCTTCCACAGATTTAAACGGATACTTTTCTATCAATAAAGTTACTCCTGGTTCATATACTCTATTAGTTACCAATTTAGAGTTTGATACTATTTCTGAAAAAATTACCATCAAAGCTGGAGAAATTCTTAGTAAAAAGTTTTTTGCTGAAAAAGGTGGTATCGTTTTAAATTCGGTAGATGTTAGCGCTGATATGGTAGATAAAATTGAAACACCAAACGTGGCTGTTCAAAAAATTGACCCTGTGGCTATTAATAAATTACCAAGTGTTGGTGAGCCTGATTTAGCCCAGTATTTACAAGTATTACCTGGTGTTGTTTTTACTGGAGATCAAGGAGGGCAGTTATATATTAGAGGTGGTTTGCCAATTCAAAATAAAGTATTGTTGGATGGTATGGTGATTTATAATCCATTTCACTCTATTGGTTTATTCTCAGTGTTTGATAATGATATCATGAGAAATGCAGATGTATACAGTGCTGGTTTTGGAGCTGAATATGGCGGAAGAACCTCTTCTATTATGGATATCACTACTCGAGATGGAAACAAAAAACGTTTAGCTGGTAAAGTATCAGCTTCAACTTTTGGTGCTAAATTAACATTAGAAGGCCCCTTAAAAAAATTAAGAGAAGACGGAAAAGGAAGTTCATCTTTCTTGTTATCAGGTAAAACATCTTATTTACCTCAAACTTCAAAAACATTATATCCTTACGCTAATAAAACCAATGATGATGGTTTGCCATTTTATTATACTGATTTGTATGGTAAAGTATCTTTTAACGGTAACAATGGAAGTAAAGTAAACTTATTTGGATACAACTTTAATGACAAAGTTATTTATAAAGATTTAGCTAGTTTTAACTGGACTTCTTTTGGTGGAGGAAGTAACTTTATTTTGATTCCACAAAATTCAACTTTATTAATTGAAGGAAATTTCGCTTATTCTCAATATAAAATTAATTACCAAGGTTCGGTTGACACTGATAAAAAATCAAGTACTGTTGGAGGATTTAATGGAGGGTTTAATTTCTTAAAATATTTTGGTCGTAATGAATTAAAATATGGTTTTGAATTAGTTGGAACAAACACATCTTATGATTTACAAAACCCTAATTTGGCTAAAATTTCTTATGCTAAAAACTCATTAGAACTCGGTGCTCATATGAAATTTAGATGGTTAGATAAGAAAAAATGGATTGTATTAGAACCAAGTTTCCGTTTACAATACTATGCGTCATTCAATAATTTATCTCCTGAACCTCGCTTACAAGGTAAGATAAACTTCACTAAAAAAATTCGTATGAAGTTTGCGGGTGGTTTATACAGCCAAAGTTTAATGAGCGCTAGTTCTGATAGAGATGTGGTGAACTTGTTTTATGGTTTTATTAATGGACCAGAAAATTTACCTACAGAGTATAAAGACAAAAATAATGAAACAGTTACGACTAAAGGTGTCATTCAAAAATCTCGTCACTTAGTTGGAGGTTTTGAAATTGATTTATTTAAACACTTAGAAATTCAAATCGAAGGTTATCAAAAATACTTTACACAAATGGCTAGTGTAAATAGAGATAAACTATTTGATGATACTCCAGAAAATGCTGATAAACCTGATGCTAATAAAAAAGATTTTATTATGGAACAAGGTGAGGCTACAGGATTAGACTTTACAGCAAAATATGAGAAAAAACGTTTCTACTTTTGGGCAGTGTATTCATTAACGTATAACAAACGTTATACTGGAAATACAGCTAGTGGAGATGTTTTTGAATACGCTCCAGTATTTGACAGAAGACACAATGTGAATTTAGTTGGAACATATACATTTGGTAAAAAACGTAACTTAGATTTAAGCATTCGTTGGAATTACGGATCTGGTTTCCCTTTCACACCAACAAAAGGTTACTACCCACAAGTTGATTTCAATAACCAATTTACTTACGATTACACAACTGCAAACGCTAATTTAGGTTATGTGCCAGGAGACTATAACTCTCGTCGTTTACCAGATTACCACCGTATGGATATTAGTTTAAAATGGTTGTATAGTATTAATGAAAAAACTAAATTAGAAGTAAATGTTGGTGCAACAAACGTTTATAATCGCGAAAACATTTTCTATTACGACCGTGTTAGAAATAAGCGTGTAAATCAGTTACCAATTTTACCTAACGTTAATATTAGCTTTAAATTTTAATAATGGCTTTTAAAATCTATACCAAAACAGGGGATAAGGGACAAACTTCTTTAATTGGAGGAACTCGTATTCCAAAGTTTGATATTAGAATTGAAGCTTATGGTACAGTAGACGAATTAAATTCAACTATTGGATTAGTTCGCGACCAAAATATTGACGAACATTCGAAAACGATTTTAATTGAAACTCAAGATAGATTGTTTACAATAGGTTCTTTATTAGCCGCTGATCCCGAAAAAAATAAAATGGTCTTGCCTCAAATTTCGGAAGCTGATATTGAGTTATTAGAGAAAGAAATAGATGCCATGAACGAGCATTTACCAGAAATGAAATCATTTGTTTTACCTGGCGGACATACAACTATTTCTTTTTGTCATATTGCTAGATGCGTTTGTCGAAGAGCAGAACGCTGCGTATTGCGTTTAAATGAAGAACAGCCAGTAAACGAATTAATTTATAAGTATTTAAACCGTTTGTCGGATTATTTATTTGTATTATCTCGCAAATTTACCCAAGATTTAAAGGCTACTGAAACGCCTTGGAAACCTCGCGTATAATGACTCCTCAAGAAATAGTTAACACCATGATGGCTAAAGACTATTTTAGTCAGTGGTTGGGGATTGAAATAATAGAAATTAAAGAAGGTAGCAGTAAGTTAAAAATGACTGTTAGGCAAGAAATGTTGAATGGTTTTGGTATCGCTCACGGAGGAATAACTTATTCATTTGCCGACAGTGCCTTGGCTTTTGCATCCAATTCACATGGTCAAAAAGCGGTATCAGTTGAAACTTCTATTTCTCATACCATTTCTTTAAAAGCAGATGATGTGATTATCGCAGAAGCGTCTGAAGAGTATTGTTCTAATAAAATAGGTATTTATACGATTAAAATATACAAAGCCTCAGATAATTCGGTTGTAGCTTTATTTAAAGGAACCGTTTATCGTACTTCAAAAGTCTGGTAAAAATCAAAAAAAACGCATCTTCCTTATTTATAGCTATTTACGGTGATTTTTTTGAGAAATTTAATTTTGCTAGTAAATAATAATAAACTATATTTGCACTCCACTTTTTAGCCTCTGGTTGCACGGTGCAGCGAATGCTCAAAATGATAAATATTAAAAAATAAGAAACAATGAGTTTATTATTAGATTACGTAAAAAAACAATTAGCAGCAGAGGTTGCTCATCCAAAATTCAAAGCTGGTGATACTATTACAGTTCACTACAAAATTAAAGAGGGTGATAAAGAGCGTATTCAGCAGTTTTCAGGTGTTGTTATTCAACGCAAAAACGAGCCAGCAACGGCTTCTTTCACGGTTCGTAAAATTTCTAATGGAGTAGGTGTAGAGCGTATCTTCCCAGTATCATCTCCATTTATTGATAAAATAGAATTAAATAAACAAGGTATCGTTCGTAGAGCAAAAATCTACTATATCCGTACTCGTACAGGTAAAGCAGCTCGTATCCGCGAAAAAATCCAAAAAAGTACTAAAGCATAATTTAGTATATACAATTACAAAAAAGCCTCTCAATTATTTGAGAGGCTTTTTTTTGATATTTATTTTTAAATAATATTGACTTCTCTTTCCAAATCGACTCCAAATTTAGCTTTCACAGTTTGTAATACATGAGTAGAAAGATTATAAATTTCATTTCCTGTAGCTCCTCCATAATTTACTAGTACCAGTGCTTGTAGTTTATGAACACCAGCATCGCCAACACGATAACCTTTTAAGCCACTTTGTTCAATCAACCAACCAGCTGCTAACTTGTAGTTTCCATTTTCTAAAGGATAAGCCACAATATTAGGGAAGTTTATTTTTAGGTTTTCATAAACACTAGCTTGTACTTCTGGGTTTTTAAAGAAACTACCAGCATTACCAATTTCTTTTGGATTTGGAAGTTTACTGCTTCTGATATTAATAACCGCTTGCGAGATAGCTTTGATACTTAATTCAGAAATATTCATCACATCTAACTCTTGTTTAATAGCGCCATATTCGACATGAAAAGTTGGCTTTTTGGATAACTGAAATGTAACAGAGGTAATGATAAATTGATTTTTGAACTGATGTTTAAAAACACTTTCTCTGTAACCAAATTCGCACTCGGATTTTGAAAATGTTTTTTGTTCGCCTGTAATGCTATGTATAGCTTCTAATTCATAAAAGGTGTCTTTTATTTCTACACCATAAGCACCAATATTTTGCATAGGGCTTGCGCCAGTGCAACCAGGAATTAAGGATAGATTTTCTAAACCACCAAAATTTTTATCAATGCACCACATCACAAATTCATGCCATACCTCTCCGCCTGCACATTTTACAAAAACGGAGTCTTCATTTTCCTTTACAATTACAATTCCTTTTAAATTATTTTTTACAACAATGGCATCTACATTTTGGGTTAATAGCATATTACTACCACCACCTAAAATTAGATGTTTGTTGTTTTTGTATTCAGTACTTTGCAACAGTTCTTTAATGTTTTCGATAGATTGAATACTAGTAAAGAATTTAGCAGATGCATCAATCCCAAAAGTATTATAGGGTTTAAGCGAAATGTTAGATGAAATTATCATAGTTTAAAATTAAAAAAAGCCTCACTGGGAGGCTTTCTTTTTTTTAGGACTTTTTAATAGTGTATTGTTTGCAATTAGCGATTAACAAAACTCGTCGTAAACCATTTTTAAATGTTCAGCAATCATTCCTGCTGTTCTTCCTTCAATATTATGACGTTCAACAAAATGAACTAATTCGCCATTTTTGAATAATGCAATAGCTGGTGATGATGGTGGATATGGTGCAAAATGCTGGCGCGCTTGTTGAACAGCTTCTGAATCAAATCCAGCAAATACAGTGGTTAACTTAGATGGTTTTTTTCCGTTATCTAAACTTAATTTTACTCCTGGACGGCAAGCCCCTGCAGCACATCCACAAACAGAGTTTACAACCATTAATACCGTACCTTCTGTTTTTAAGGCGTTTTCAACGCTATCAGGTGTTCTTAAATCTTCAAATCCTACGGCAGTTAATTCTGCTTTCATAGGTGTTACTAATGCTTCTGGATACATATCTTTTTAATTTATGAGTTAATATTTATTTAATAGGTTACAAATGTAGGTATCATTTGTTTAGTTTAACTACTAAATTTTGCTAAATATTAACCAAAAATTAAGGAAATAAGAAAATCTGAAATTACTCGTGAGTAAATTTATGGTAGTTTTCGCTAGCCATTAACGATCTTTCTTTTTTATTTACGGTTAAAATAGCCACTGGATAGTCCAACAAATCTTGTTTAACAGTGGTGCTTTGAGATAATTCGATTTGTAATTCAAAAGGGTCTTCTTGTAATTCTCTTAAACCGCTTGGTATTTTAGTGTCAACAATTACAATTTTATCTGAGTAGTTAGCTTTTCTAAAAACAATTGAATAAAGTTTGCCGCTTTCTAAAGAAATATCAATGGCTTTTGTTTTTTTATTAAACAAAGAATCCTTTAAAATACCATCAGAATAAATAACAATTGAATAGTTATCAGTGCTTTTATCTTCAACTAAGGCCGAAGCTTTTATTTCTAAGGTTTTAATTTGAGCGTTAATTTGACTTGAAAAAAATAAAATGAATGTTGCTGAAAGTACTTTTTGTAAAATTGGTCTCATATTTATTGTTTCTAAAATTTGATTAATGTTGAAGTAGGTTTGGCAAAAACTATTCCAAAAAAAATCCAACATTCGGTGTTTCTACGAGTGGTAAAGAAAAATAGTTTCAAAAATCGATAAAAATTACTAAAAATCGATGTTTTTAGTTTAAAACTTCAATCTAGCTTGTAACTTAAGCTCTGTTTTGTGGTTTGAATCTATTTGGTTTAAACTACCAATAGATTGCTGTGTTTGGTTATCATAAATAGTACTAGCAACTCTTACCCAAATCTCAAAATTTCGAGTTACATCCCAGTTTACAATAAAGTAAACACGTTGTCCTTTGTTATACAAGGCTGGAACAGAGTAGGAGTAGAGTACATCATTTTCATAAACATAAACTCTACTATCAAAGCTCTTAGTATCAAAAACTGCATAGCGCAGCGTGAAAGTAAAAGGGAATTTTAGTTTTTTATAAATAAGATCTTGTACAAAAGCTACACCATCTTCATCAGGTTCTGTTGCCTTATCAACATGTGTATATTCTACACGAGATTTGAATTTAATATCTGGTGTAATTTGAGTAGAAAGATTATAACGATAGTTGTACTGAACAAATGGAGTTAAGTAGTCATAAAAATTATCTTCGCTTGTGTTTACAAACTTAGTCCTATGTCTGAAACGAAAGTACATATCGATTTTTTTGGTAGGCGTATAGTTTAGCTGAGTAAAAATGTCTCTTCCAATGGAAGGTGCACTTGCCGATGATTTTAGATAATCAAATTTATATTGATCAAGATATACCGAAAAGGTTAATGATTTAAAGAGTTTAGCTTCCATACCTAAATAAAGGCTTTTCTCGTTTTGAGGAAGCGTGTTTTCGGATATTGCATTGCCATACAAGTTTTGAAAATTTTTCTCGAAATGACGATAGTGAGCAGAGAAAGTAAGCTTTGGATCTAGAGCCACAATGACTCCTTGGCAAAATGCTTTTCCTCCGTTGGCACTTACAGAAAATTCTCCAAATAAATTAGCGTTTTTAAATATGTAGTTATAATCTAAACCTCCAACAAAATTATTTTTCCCTTGAAAATCATATTGATTGTATAAACTTGGTGCTTTTACTAACTCGGCACTTAAACGCATATAATAAGCCGTAGCGCCAACATGTAAGTTACGTTTATTATAAGCGGCATTGCCTCCAAATACACTTTGTTCAATAACTCCTTTATCTTGCATGAGTGAATTTGTATTATGTAATCCACTCATTTCTAAACTGCTTACACCCACTACATCAATTTCTCCATTATTTGAAGTATCAGCATTTATAACATTAGCATCCATTTTTTTATAAGAAGCTAAACCTGTTACTTCAAAATCTTTTAATCTAAAAGTACCCGCAACACCTCTAAAAAAACGATTTTCATCAAAGCTACGGTAAGGTTTAATTCCCATACCATAACGTTTTACATTCATTGGCGATGCTGATTTTCCAAAAGCAAACCCCTGCCACAAAGTTAAACCCTGTCCAAAGGTTGCTTGATAATCGCCAACTACTAAAGTTTTAATGAACTTGATATTTCTAACAGCAATGTGCCCTGAGTAAAAATCAAATCCTTTGGTTTGTTTATACTCAGCTCTGTTTTTGCCGCTGCCATCGTTTAAAGGAATACTATCGACTTTATTTCCTCCAATCCCAAATTGCTCTCCAGCATCTTTTTCGCCAGCTAAAACAAATGATACATTGTTGTTGTATTGAAACGAATAACGTGCAAAAATTCTATTAGGGTCGCCTAGGTAATATGAATTAGGTTTCGCATTCCTTACACTATCAGAAATAGTATAGCCAGCCTGTGGCTCTAAAATTCGTTGAAAGCGAGTTACAAATTCATGCTTCCCATCTTTAAACATTTCTTTAGTACTAAAAAAAGCTGAATTAAAATTGTCGCTTACAAAAACAAATGGAGTAATTTTTTTTATAGTTGCTAAATCAAAACCGTCAATACTTTGTAATTCGTAAATGCTAATTAAGTAACCATTTTTTTCACGGTGTTTTAATAAGTTATTTATCTGAATATCAGTTAGTAAAATCAAGTCAGCTAACTCTTCTCTTCTTGCTCTGTTAAGATTTAAGGGATGCGATTTGTAATAGGTCCAAGTTTCGGTTAAGTTAGATAAATCTCCATCTTCTGTTTGCATTTGTTCCGAAATCAACTCAATGTTTTGATTGATTTGTTCGTCTACTTGCTCATTATTTTTATTATTTAAGCTATCGATTTGGGCAATACCGTTTATTGAGCATAAGCACAAAACAATGAAACCAAATATGTAGATAGAAGATTTAATAGTAATTACAATTTTTCTGCCTCACTAGCAGTTTTGTTATTAGTTTTTGATCTGTCTTTTCCAAAAGCATAGCTTAAACCAATTTGAGGAGATAATCCTAAAACACTATGGTAAGAGGAACTCATATCTATTTTCAAGCCGTTGTAATTAACACCAATGCCAAATGATGCTTGGGCAGGAAAGGAAGAACCTCCAGCACGAATGTAGATTAATGAGGAAGGTTTATATTCGATACCGCCTTTGATATTGATTTTTTGAGCAGATGTTTTCTCAGCCTCAGCCACCAAAAATACTTTAGGTGAGAAAATGTATTGAGCCCCAAACTTGTAAATAGTAGGCACTTTCTCATTATTATAGTTGGTGATTTTTGCTCTGAATGGATTATAAATGTGAGTTGAAACCACAACTTGAGGTAATAATTTTGCTGTTAAACCAAAAGAACCAGTAAATGCATTGGCTTGCCCGTATATATCAGCAATTTTTGTGTTAAGGTAATCAAAGGCTATACCAGCAGAAATGTTTTCACTTAATTTCATACCATAACTCAAAGTAGCTTGCGATTCTCTGTAAAGTTTATAACCTAAAGATGAATAGCTGATGCCAAAGGTTCCTTTTTTAATGGGAATTACAGCAGCAAAACCTGATTGTGTGAGTTCTTTTACAAAAAAACGATTTTCATAAAAAGCACCAACTTCATTTTGTCTCACAAAACCTAAGCTTCCTTGATTGTTGCGCGTGCTCCATATATCAGTTAAGCATGAAGAAGCGTGACCTAATGATGCTGAACGAGGTCCTATTGGTCCTTCACCATTAGATGACATCAAGCTAATGGGTAATAAAATAAGCGATAGAATATAGTTCTTCATCTTAATCAAATATAATTTAAATTATTTTAAGTTTTACATGATATCAAATGATTTGCAAAAAAATATTTTTTGTTAAAAGATAGTATCAAAGTTTCATGATTGCTTTAATTTGCCTTTCAAAAATACTAAAAATCAGTTATTTATGCGTTTTGAAATTGTGTTCGGATAATAAAACTACTATATTTGATATGTAGGTTGTTTTAAACTATATATGAGGAAGATTACTTTTTTATTTGTTTTGGTATTGGTTTCTGTTTTTGCAAAAAGCCAAAACGATAAAAAAACATATCGAGAAAAATTTATTCAAGGTAATTATTTAATGCTTGAAAATAATTACGAGCTGGCTTTAAAATATTTTAAAGAAGCATTTTTAATAGATTCTTCCTCGGCTAACATTAATTACAAATTAGGGTTGTGTTACCTACAATCTGCTTCTCAAAAAAACAAAGCCGTTCAGCATTTAGAAAAAGCCGTTCAAAATGTTACCCATAACTATAATCCTGAAGATCCCAATGAGAAAAAAGCTTCAGATCTAGCATACTATTCATTAGGGGAGGCTTATCGATTAAACTATAATTTTATAGCATCTTATGTTTACTTTAAAAAATTTAAAGATATAGTTGGAGAGAAGAATCAAGAGTTAATTAAAGATATTGATCATCAATTATTAAAAAACACCAATGCTCAAGAATTAACTAAAGATACGGCAAGGGTATTAATTGTGAATTTGGGAGATAGCGTTAATTCTCCTTTCCCAGATTATAGTCCTGTAATTTCAGCCGATGAATCCACATTAATTTTTACATCACGTCGCCCAGGAAGTACGGGTGGAGAAAAAACCGATGATGATAAATATTTGGAAGATATTTATGTGTGTTATAAGAAAAAAGATGGCACTTGGAGTTCAGCTAAATCAATTGGTGCTACTATTAATACTTCTGGTAACGAAGCCAATATTGGATTATCTCCCGAGGGAAATCAATTATTTGTGTATAAGGATATTAATGGTGGCGATATTTATGTGAGTCATTTAGAAGGAGATACATGGAGCTCTTTATTCCCAATAGGAAATTCGATTAACTCTACTGATTGGGAAACCCATGCATCAATTGCAGTAGATGGTAGTACCTTATATTTTGTAAGTAACCGAAAAGAAGGTGGTTATGGAGGACGAGATATTTGGCGTTGTGTGAAATTGCCAAACGGACAATGGAGTTTGCCAGTAAATTTAGGACCAACAATTAATACAGCGGCCGATGAAGACGCTCCTTTTTTGCATCCAGATGGAGTAACCTTATTTTTTAGTTCAACAGGGCACAAAAATATGGGAGGCTTTGATGTTTTTAAATCAACAAAAAGTGAAGAAGGAAAATGGAGCGAACCTGAAAATTTAAGAGCACCTATTAATACTCCCGATGATGATATTTTTTATGTGCAGTCGGCCGATGGAAAAAGAGGATATGTGTCTTCTATCCGAAAAAATGGTTTAGGCGAAAAAGATATATATCGTATTGATTTTGATAGAGCAATTGCAGAGCCTTTAACTTTATTAAAAGGAGTATTAACCTTTAATGGAACTAATAAAACGCCATCTAATGTCCGTATTATGGTTATGGACGAAGATGGTATTGTTGTTCAGGATATTAGACCAAACGAAAAAACAGGTAAGTATATCATGATTTTGGCCCCTGGACAAAAAGGAAAAACTTATGCTGTTAATTTTGAAGCGGATGGTTATCAACCCATTTCTATATCATTAGTTATTCCTCCAAATTCCTCTTATCAAGAAATTGAAAAAGAGTTTATTTTACAAATGATAAACATGGAAACCAAAACATTGGGAACCATGGCGGTAAAAGGTATTGTGAGAAACAAAGATGGAAAATCAATACCAGGAGCCCACATTAATTTAAAAGACAATATAACGGGAGATTTATTGGAAACGTTTTATACGACAATCGATTCGGGGTCGTATTACTTTATCGTCAATCGTGGACAAAACTATAATATCTCTTATGAGGCAAAAGGTTATTTATTTCATTCCGAAAACATTAATGTACCAAAAGTTGCTGAATACTCAGTCATGGAAAAAGATGTGATTTTGGATAAGATGGAAATAGGATCTAAGATTGTCTTGAATAATATTTTCTTTGATTCTAATAAAGCTACTTTAAGAAAAGAATCAGGTGTTGAGATTGATAAATTGGTAACGCTATTAAAAGAATATCCTGAGTTAGTGATTGAGGTATCGGGACACACAGATAGTAAAGGGAATGATGCTGCTAATTTAAAATTATCTCAACTGCGATCTCAGGCAGTGGTAAGCGCTTTGATAAAAAAAGGAATTAAGAAAGAAAATTTAGTAGCCAAAGGTTATGGCGAAACAGCTCCAATCGCCTCCAATACTTTAGCTAATGGCAAAGCTGATGTAAAAGGAATGCAACAAAACCGTAGGGTGGAGTTGAAGATTGTGAAGTAAGTTATTTAAACTCTCGAAACTATTCTCTATCATCCCTCGTAAAAGCACAAGAATTAAAAAGTAATACTTTGAGGTGGTTTGTATTTTATAGTTTAGTATTTCATTTAAGTTTTGGCTATAGTCAATTAAGTGAGAAACTTTTAAAAAAGGCAACAGAGGCAAAAGCTTATTGTCAAAAACATAAAATGAATACTAATTTTTGTTTTTTAATGGACGTTTCGACTCACTCTGGTAAAAACAGGTTTTACATTTACAATTTCAAAACTAATAGCATTTCTCATTCTGGTTTAGTGTGTCATGGAGTTGGTAAAAATAGCACTTCTCAAAAGCCAATATATAGTAATGTTGTAGGCAGTAATTGCACATCTCTTGGTAAATACAAAATCGGAAAACGTGCTTATAGTAATTGGGGAATAAACATTCATTACAAAATGCATGGTTTAGAAACATGTAATTCAAATGCATTTAAACGACATATTGTTTTACATTCTTACGATTATGTGGCAGAAACCGAAATATATCCTTCGCATTTAACGATGGGCTGGAGTCAGGGTTGTCCAGTAGTGGCTAATAGTTTAATGAAACAAATTGATAAACTATTAAAAACAGTCACTAAGCCTACTTTAATTTGGATTTTTGAATAATAGAATCTTATTTGAAATTTTGCATATCAAACAGCTTTTTATAAATGCCATCTTTTTGTAATAACTCTTGGTGCGATCCTTTTTCTGCTAATTCACCTTTGTTAATTACAAAAATTTCATCAGCGTTTATAATGGTGCTTAAGCGGTGAGCGATCACAATGCTGGTTCTGTTTTTCATTAAGTTATTTAAGGCATCTTGCACCAAACGTTCGCTTTCGGTATCTAAAGCACTAGTGGCTTCATCTAAAATTAAGATAGGAGGATTTTTTAAAATAGCTCTCGCAATAGAGATACGTTGTCTTTGTCCGCCACTTAATTTTCCGCCACGGTCGCCAATATTTGTTTGGTAGCCTTGTGGCTGTTGTAAAATAAACTCATGGGCATTTGCTACTTTAGCAGCTTCTATCACTTTATTTGTATCTATGGTGTCTAATCCAAAAGCAATATTATTTTCAATGGTATCATTAAATAAAATACTTTCTTGAGTCACTACACCAATTTGTTTTCTTAAACTTTCAATATCCAAATCTTTTAAAGCAATACCGTCAATTGTAATCTCTCCTAAATCAGTGTCATAAAATCTTGGAATCATATCTGCCAAAGTCGTTTTTCCGCTTCCACTTTGTCCAACTAAAGCAATGGTTTTGCCTTTTGGGATAGATAAATTAATGTTTCTTAATACATAACCATCATCTCCTTTTTTGTAGGAGAAAGACACATTTTTAAATTCGATACCTTTTTCAAAATGGTCAATTTTAGTAGCATTAGGTTTATTAACGATAGGATTTTCGGCTTGTAATATTTTATCAATTCGCTCTTCGGAAGCTAAACCTTTTTGAATATTATTATAAGCTAAAGTAATTTGTTTAATAGGAGGTACAATTTGCGATGCTACAGCAAAATAGCCTAAAAAGGCTGCGCCAGATAAAGCTCCTGTGCCATCAAATACCATACAGCCACCGATGTATAAAATCAATAATAAAACACCTAATACAACAGTTTCACTTATAGGCGATGTTAAATCAGCACGGCGATATAAGCTCACTGATATTTTATTATAATTTTGATTTACTTTCTCAAATTTATTTTGCACAAAACGTTCGCCAGTAAATGCTTTAATGACTTTTAAAGCACCTAAGGTTTCTTCCATGATATTAAATAGCTGTCCAAACACTTCTTTTCCTTTAGCTGATCGACTTTTTAAGCTTTTACTTACTAAGGCTACTACTAAACCAGCTACTGGTAATAATAAAAAAACATATAGCGTTAAATAAGGACTAATAAATATAAGTGTAGCTAAAGAAATGATAATAGTTAATGGTTCTCTAAATATTAATTCTAAAGACTGCATAATGCTCCATTCAATCTCAATTACATCCGTTGTCATGCGGCTCATCATATCTCCTTTACGTTCGTCGCTAAAATAGGATAGAGGCAACTCTAATGATTTTTTCATCATTTTGTTTCTTAAATCTCTTACTACACCATTACGGATAGGTGCTAAAAAATACATAGCAAAGTAACGAGAGATATTTTTAAGAAATGTAGCTAAAAATACCACTAAACAAATAATTAGTAGAGTTTGTGCTTTACCTTGTTCAATAATCATTAATGACATTTGATAATAACCCCATTCAGTTAATCCCTTCATCGAAAGTTTAAAAGCAGGGGAGGTTTGATTAATGATTTCTTGATAGTCGGTTACATCCTTTTTAAAAATTAATTCTAAAAAAGGAATGGTTAGTGAAATAGAAAAAACCGAAAAAATAGCAAAGAAAATATTAAACACAATATTTAGGGCCGTATATCCTCTATAATCTTTGGTGTATTTAAGAACAGAAAATAGTTTTTTCATAGGCTACTAAAATACAAATAAATTATACTTTTTTCACGTATTATTAAGTAAACTGTTTCTTATATTTGTCTAAAACCTCATTTATGAACATAAAGAAAATTCTTCCTTACTTGGTAGCGATTGCCATTTTTGCTATTATTAATATTGTTCAATTTAGTCCTATCTTTTCGGGTAAGGCTCTAGAGCAAGGTGATATTGTTAGATTTAGAGGGATGAGTCAGGAAGTAATTGACTTTAGAAATACAGAGCACCAAGAGGCATTATGGACAAACTCTATGTTTGGAGGAATGCCAGCTTATCAGGTATCCACAGTGTATCCTGGCAACTGGTTAGGTAATATAGATAAGGCATTTCATGCTTTTTTACCACATCCAAATGGATATGTGTTTTTATATTTTTTAGGATTCTTTATTTTATTATTATGCCTAGAAATTAATCCTTGGCTTGCTATTATTGGTGCATTAGCCTACGGTTTTTCTTCCTATTTCTTTATTATTATAGAGGCAGGGCATAATTCCAAAGCAAACGCAATTGGCTATTTAGCGCCACTGTTAGGTGGTATTATTTTGTTACTGCGAGGTAAACACTGGTTAGGTTTTGCCGTGAGTACTTTGTTTTTAGCATTAGAATTGAATGCAGGACATCCCCAAATTTCTTACTATGGCTTTATGCTATTTGGTTTAGTATTCATCGGCTATTTTGTTGTAGCATTTAAACAAAAAGCAATTAAGCCTTTTTTTATTAGCACAGCTATTTTTGTAGCAGCTTGTATTGTTGGATTTTTGCCAAACACAGGAAGCTTATATGCAACCTATGAATATGGAAATTACACAACTCGTGGCAAAACGGAGTTAACCATGAATGCTAATTTAAAGAGTAATGAAGGAAATATTACCTCTGGTTTAGATAAAGATTATGCGACGCAATGGAGTTATGGTGTTGGAGAAACCTTTACATTTTTAATTCCTAATTTCAAAGGTGGAGCTTCTGCAGCTATTGGTGGTGTTGATAAAGATGCCTTAAAAAGTGTTGATCCTCAAATGCGCGAACAAGTGGCGCAGAGTTCAGCTTATTTTGGTGAACAGCCTTTTACGAGTGGTCCTGTTTATATTGGAGCTATTGTAATTTTATTATGTGTTTTAGGCTTATTTATTATCGATCATCCTTTAAAATGGCCATTAATTATTGGAACTATTATGTCAGTAATGTTAGCTTGGGGTAAAAACTTTATGGGATTAACTAGCTTCTTTATGGATTATTTTCCTGGCTATAATAAGTTTAGAGCTGTATCAATGATATTGATTGTGGCAGAGTTAACGATTCCTTTATTAGCTGTTTTAGCGTTAGATAAGTTTATTAAATCTGCTGCTAAAAACGAGACCTTTACTTTGCCATTTTTGAAAACTCAAATTGATTTAAAGAAAGTCTTAATTATTTCGGTAGTGTTAGTTGGCGGTTTTTGTTTAATCAGTGCTTTTATGCCAACTGTGACAAACTCATTTATCCCTGCAGGCGAAGAAACTCAAATAGTGAATCAATTTAGACAAAGCGGAGCTCCTGATGCTCAAATTGCTCAGTTTATGCCTGATTTTTTATCAAATATTGAAAAAGCGAGAGAGTCTATTTTTAAAAGTGATGCTCGTCGTTCTTTAACTTTTGTGGGTTTAGCAGCTATCTTTTTGTTTTTATACTTAACTAAAAAATTAAAATTAGAGCTATTCTTTTTATCATTGGGTGTATTTATATTAGCCGATTTATGGCCAGTAGCTAGTCGATACTTAAATGATAAAAACTTTGTACCTAAAGCGCAATACGATGCTCCTCCTACTAAATCAGCAGCTGATGAACAAATATTACAAGATAAGAGTTTAGATTATCGTGTGTTAAATTTATCAACGAGCACATTTAACGATGCGGCAACATCTTATTACCATAAATCAATTGGTGGATACCATGGCGCTAAATTGAAAAAATACCAAGAGATTATTGATTTTCATTTAGATAAAGAAATCAATGCTTTTTATGATGGTTTAAACACAGCGGTTCAAAACGATTCGTTGATGCAAATTCACACGGCTAAGTTAGGAGTATTGAATATGTTAAATACTAAGTACGTTATAGTACCTGCTAAAGATCAAACATTTGCTATTCCAAATCCACAAGCTAATGGTAATGCATGGTTTGTAAAAAACATTAAAACCGTTGCAAATGCCGATTCTGAAATTGTTGCATTATATGGTTTAAATACAAAGAGTGACGCTGTGATTCAGCAAAAAAATAAAGAAATCACTCCAGTTGCAAGTTCATATAATACAGATGGTAAAATTACTTTACAGTCCTATAAGCCTAATTACTTAGTTTACGAAACAGATTCTAAAGACAAAGGATTTGCAGTGTTTTCTGAAATTTATTATCCTAAAGGGTGGGATGCATATATTGATGGAAAATTAACTCCTCATACTTGTGTAAATTATGTATTACGAGGTATGGAAATTCCAGCAGGAAAACATAAAGTGGAGTTTAAATTTGAACCAAAGTCATATAGAACAGGTAATACGATTGCCATGATAGGTTCTATTTTAGTTTTAATAGCAGTTGGAGGTGGTTTATTTTTTGCAACTAAAAAGAAAGAATTAGCTATTTAAGAATCAGGTATCTTTTAAAAGCCATTCGTGAATTAGCGAATGGCTTTTTTGTTTGTATGATTTGAGGCAATTTTGGATAAAAATCGTATGTTTGGTATATCTTAAAAGATGAAAAAACATCTACTTTTTATACTCATTTTTGCTATTCGTTCTGTTTTTTCTCAAGATTCAGTTAAGGTGTTTAGTTTAATAACTCAAAGTAATGAGGTATTAAAAAAAAGTGAAGTTGCTAAAGCTCTGCAATTTGCTCATCAAGCTTTACAATTCAGTACTCAAAAACAGTATGCAAAAGGGATTGCTGCCTCCAATAATCAATTAGGATTTATTTTCGAAAGTCAAAGTAATTATGATAGTTCGGATTATTACCTAAATCAAACCATTGCTATTGCTCAACAACCAAATTTAAAAAATGAATTAGCGGTTGCTCATAATTTAATAGGTTTGGTATTATGGCATAAAAGTGAGTATAAGCAAGCCTTACCTCATCATGCGATTAGTTTAAGTTTATTTCAGGAAACAGATAATAAAAAAGGATTAGCTGATACGTATGCTAAAACAGGAAATGTATTTTATGATTTAAGTGATTTCCCAAAATCATTAGATAACTTTTTACAAGCTTTAAAAACGTATGGTAATATAAGAGACAGCGCTGGTATTGCTGATGTTTGTAATTATATAGGAAAAGTATATAATCGATTGAACGAAAAAGAATCTTCAAAAAAATATTTATTTAAAGCTTTAAGTCTTCATCAACGTTTTCAAAATAATCGTGGTATTGCTGTTTCCTATAATGGTTTGGGAAATGTGTTTATGGATAATCATGATTTGATTAAAGCTTTAAAGTTTTTTGAAAAAAGCAAAGATTATCATATTCGAGGAGGCGATCAAATTGGTATTTCGATAGCTCATATTAATATTGGAACTATTTATGATATGATGTCAGTTTTGTCAGATGATTCTTTATCAATTGTGGCATTAAATATTAATTATAAATCAAATGCTCCTATTCGCAAAAGTATTTTAGATTCTGCAAAAGTTTACTTTCAAGGTTCTATTGTGATTAATAGTAAAGTTGGAAATCAGTTTGGGTTGATATATGGTTACAGTGGAATAGGGGATGTGTATGTAAAGGAACATAATTTTAAAAATGCCATTCCTCAATTTCAAAACGCGTATTCCATTTCAAAAAATTTAAAAGCGATTAGCGAACAATACGAGTCGGCTAAACGATTAGCAACTTGTTACGAAATGCTGAATAATAAGGACAGTGCTTATTATTATTTAAAAACCTATACACATTTAAAAGAAGAAGTGGTTGGAGAAGAACAACAACGAGAATTGTTTAAAAAAGAAAGTCAGTATGAATACGACAAGCAATTACAAAAGCAACAACTCATAAAAAAAGCGGAAGCAGCAATTGTTGCTGAAAAAGAAAAACGCCAAACATTGATTATTGTTAGTGTTGTCATTGTGCTTTTAATCGTTATTTATTTCGCGGTTGTTTTAAATAAGCGATTAAAAACCACACGTTCACAAAAGCAATTAATTGAACAACAAAAATTTAGTTTAGAGCAAAAGAATAAAGAAATCATTGATAGTATTACTTATGCTAAACGGATACAAGATGCTATGTTAACGTCCGTTAGCTATATTGAAGAAGAAATAAAGAAATTGAATGCTGAAAATTTTATTGTATTTAAACCTAAGGATATTGTTAGCGGTGATTTTTATTGGTTTCATGTAGACGGAAAAACATTGTATTACATGACTGCTGATAGTACTGGACATGGCGTGCCTGGTGGATTTATGAG
>DIHL01000079.1 GCA_002420145.1 Bacteroidetes bacterium UBA5697 | reverse complement strand
AATTAGGATGGTTTCTTTAGAAAAGGTTTGAGAAAATCCTTGTTTAATCATTAAAACCAGACTTAGACTCAATATTATTGCTTTAAGATACATTTTGTATAATTTTTTAGTATATTTGGGGTACAAATATTAATCCAATATCATTAATATAAAAATAAAATGAAATTTAAATTATTCATAACGTCTCTAGCTCTTGGTTTAATGACTTTAGGTTTATCTACTTCTTGCGAGAAGAATACAGACTGTAAGTTAATTATTAAAACTCAAAGAGAGAATGGAAACATTGTTTCTGGAGCTAATGTTAAGTTGTATGCTAATGTTAAAACATCTTCAGGATCTACAGTTGAAGCAGATTTAAAAGCAGAAGGCGTTTCTGATGGTTCAGGATCAGTTTCTTTTACCTTTAAATTACCAGCTATTTTAGATATTAAAGCAGTTTCTGATACATTAGAAGGTGTTGGTATTATTAAGTTAGAAGAAGGAAAAACAGTTGATAAAACTGTAATTATGAAATAAGACTATAAAACAAATTATAAAAAAACCTTCGCTTTGGCGGAGGTTTTTTGTTTTACAAGGTTTTGTAAAAATCAATTAAGTGTTTGGAACTTACTTTATAATCAAAATGGCTTTCAGCTAGGGCTCTTGCCGCTTTTTGTAAGTCTTGTTTTAAGGGTGGATTGTTTAATAAATCTACAATCGCTTTACTAAAATCATTTGCTGTATCAGCAATTAGCATGTTTTTACCATTGGTGTATGGGATGCCTTCGGCTCCAATGCTTGTGGTTATGATTGCTTTGCCATAAGCCAAGCCTTCTACTAATTTTATACGTAAACCGCTTCCCGACCATAAAGGCACTAACATGATATCGTAAGTAGCATAAAACTCTTTAGAGTCTTTCACATCTTCAATAATGTTGATGTTTTTAGTCACGCCATGGCGTGATTTAAATCTATCGGGCATGCCACGACCTGCTAACACCAATTTAGCATCAGGCTTTTGATTCAAAACATCTTGCCACACGTTATTCATAAACCAATCAACTGCTTCTATATTTGGCATCCAATCCATGGATGCAAAATGAAACAAGGTGTTGGGATGCTTAGTTGTCTCAACAAATTGGTAGCTATTTAAATTGATGCCTGTTAAACAAGTGTGTAATGGCGTTTTAGGACAAATAGAACTTATTGTTTTTTTGTCTTCATCGGTAATAGTAACAATGGCATCTACATGATTAAAGGCCTTTATTTCAAACTCTTTTAATCGGTTGTTTTGTAGGTTTAAGTACATTTTTTTAAGACCGACTTTTTCGTTTTCCAAATGTCGTTCCCAAATTTGGTGTTCTACATTATGGCTTCTTAAAACAATTTTTGCTTTTGAATATTTTCTAATTGTTGGAATGTAGGTACACATAAACACGCCTTCAATCTGAATGATATCAAAGGATATACTTTTAAGTTTTTGAATTAAGGCTTGCTCATATTCTTTAAAATAAAAACGACTTACAAAGTAAGATTGTGAAGAAAACAAATTCAGCAAAGCTCCAATAGAACTAGTATCCGTGTTTTTGAAGATAGAGCTGTAATGTGTTTTTTGTTTGAAATCAGTTGGAATATTTTCTTCGGGCTTAAAATGTTTTTTTGTGTTGATGGGTAATAAATGCAGTTCAATACCATTGTCAGCTAATCCTTCGGCCAAAGCAAAAATAGCAATTGAACTTCCGTCGTTTGCCGGAAAGGGCGCTTTATTGCATAACTGAAGGATTTTCATGCTTTAGGAATTGTTCTTTTTAAATAGTTTTTTAATAGGCTCTGTGTAAGATGACATATCAAATAATGCAGAATCTTTTGCCGCTTTAAAAGTTAAAAATATACCTAATGGTAAAAATAAGAGTAAGGGAAACCAAGAGCCAAAGGCGGCTGTGTAAACACCTTCCATCGCTAAGTCTTCGTAAATAATTGACACTACGTAATACAATAAAAAGAATAAAACAGCTACAACTACTGGCAATCCCATGCCGCCTTTTCTGATAATGGCTCCAAGAGATGCGCCCACAAAAAATAATACAATACAAGCAAACGAAATACTAATTTTTTTATGCCAACCAACACAATATTCCAGTTTAGTGAATTGTTTATTAAATACTTCTTGGTTAATAGAATCAATATATCCGCTGGAACTACGCACTAAATTTTGAGTGTTTTCTAAAGCTTGTCTATATTCATCTTTACTAAGTGAGGCATAAAATTGTTTAATGTTTTTGTTAGGCACATTAAATCCAGATGTTCTGATGGTGCGAGCTAAAAAGTAGGTGTTGAATTGATAATTTAAATTTTCGTATTTTTTATTAATCTCCAAATCCATCGTATCCATTTCGTCGTTTATTTGCCAAACGTTCATCATTTCGTGATGGTTTTTAAATAACTCCTCTTTGGTTTGTTTCATTTTAAAACTACTCATATCCACATTAATGTTTAACTCTTTATAAAGGAGTTGCATTAAGGGACGCGTTTTTTTATGAGTTTCTTCTTGAATGATGTCTTCATATCTTGAACCACTATTTAGCTGAATTTGTAAATAATTAGTATCTGCAGATGTTTTCATCATGCCACTATCAGCATACAGTTGAATGTTGTTTCCAAGTCCTCCTGAATGGTCATAAATATTGACATTGTATAAAGTTTGCCCATCGTTACTTTTCTTTCCCACTTTAATACTGTAGCCATCTAATTGACTATAATACACGCCTTCTTTAATACTTAAGGTTGGTTTGGCTTGGCGAATATCCCAAAGTAAATTAGCAGATTTTAGGGTGATATGGGGCAGAATAAAATTATTGAATAAAAAAGTAAAGCCTGCTAAGAAGACAATAAATACAAAAATGGGTCTGATGATTTTAAATAATGATAATCCAGAGGATTTCATAGCAGCTAATTCATAGTTTTCTGCTAAGTTTCCAAAGGTCATAATAGAAGAGAGCAGAACTGCCAAAGGCATAGCAATTGGGATAAACGTTAAAAAGGAATAAAAGAAAAATTGAGTCAAAATCCAAGCGCCCATTCCTTTTCCAATGATATCGTCCATGTAAGTAAATACATGAATTAAGAAAAATACAAATACGCCAATAAACAGGGTCAAAAAAAAGGGTGGGAGATAGGCCTTTAATAAATAGCTATGTAGTACTTTTGTCTTCAATTTTGTGGGTCTAATTTAATTATATTTTTTAAGGAGAAGTATACATTTTATATAAACTTTGTTATTTTTGTAGGATATGATTAATGGAAAAAAGATAGTAGTTGTTTTGCCAGCTTATAATGCGGCATTAACTTTAAAGCGTACATACGATGAAATCCCTTTTGATATTGTGGACGATGTTGTTTTAGTGGATGATCACAGTACGGATAATACTACCGAAGTTGGTCGTCAATTGGGTATTAAGCATGTTATTCGCCACGAAAAAAATAAAGGTTACGGTGGTAATCAAAAAACATGTTACGATAAAGCATTGGAATTAGGAGCTGATATTGTGATTATGTTGCACCCTGATTATCAATATACACCTAAGTTAATTCATAGCATGAGCTATATTATAGCAAACGATTTGTATCCGTCTGTTTTTGGATCTCGTATTTTAGGTAAGGGAGCTTTAAAAGGAGGTATGCCAATGTATAAGTATATCTTTAATCGTTGTTTAACTTTAACTCAAAATATTTTAATTAACCAAAAGTTAAGCGAATACCATACTGGATACAGAGCGTTTAATAGAGAGATTTTAGAAACTATTAGTTACCACGAAAACTCTGATGATTTTGTATTTGATAATCAAATGATTTCTCAGATATTTTATGCAGGTTTCCAAATAGCTGAAATTACTTGTCCTACTAAGTATTTCCCTGAAGCAAGTTCAATTAATTTCAGACGAAGTGCAAAATACGGCATGGGCGTTTTAGGTGTATCATTCACTCACTTCTTCAATAAATTAGGCTTAGCAAAAAGCAGAATTTATATCACAAAAAAATAAATTAAAACGAACATCATGAGATTTATAAATTTAATTACGATTGTAACATTAGTCGTAGGGATGACCTCTTGTAAATCTTGTGATGATAAAAAAACGGAAGAAGAAGTTCCTCCAACTTCAGGCAATACGACTAATCCTTCAAACGCTTATGGCTTTGGAGTTTTAAATAAAGTAAAAGGTATTTGGAATGGTCCAGTCACTTCAACAACACCATTAGGTGGTTATCCGGAGTGGATTGTAGATTTTAGACCCATTTCCGAAAATCAAATTTCTGCAAAAAACGAGTTAGATACAGCAAACGATATTTTTATGTCGTTTTTTATTGCGAAGTACAATAATCAATTAAGAGTAGGGTTTAGAAATGGTGGTTCCTTTGCCAATATGAAACGTGTGTCTTATTTCTTAGCCGATAGTGTTTCGGAAACAACAAGTCAATCGTTTTATCGTTTTTCGGAAATTATAAAAGGCAAGAGCAAAGCGTATACTGAGGTGATTAGAAAAGGGGATAGCTTAATTATTAAATCTTACACTAATAAATACAATACACTTACGGCGGCAGCCCCTCACATGACTTGGAGCGCTAAATTGCAAGATACCACTTCGGCATCCGCTACGGTTTCTGCATTAGGTTTTCCAAAAAGCACCATGTCTATCGATTTTTCTAGCACCTTTGTAGGACAAACGGAAGCGGTTTATTATTCAACCTCAGGCGTACCAGCTGGCGATCCTTACCCTGAAACAGCTCAACCTTATTTAGGACAAACCACTGTAAACTACACTTACGATGCCTCGCATGTGCCAGTGGCTGGTAAAAAAACATTGTTAATTGTTATGACTCAACCTTTGTTTAGTGGTTTTACTCCCAACTTCGCTAATTTAAAATACCGTTCACGATACGTGGTGTTAGATGCCTTAGATCAAAGTTTTGTGTTTAACTATATGCACCCAGGTACTTATTATGTTTATGCCATGTATGATAATGATGGTAATTTAGCTGCTAGTAGTGGAGATTGGTTAAGTACAGCTAATGCCTCATTTACTTTAAATGCTGTTGGAACAACAACCGTGAGTCCACAAATTAATTTTACTATTCCTTAATTCGTTATATAGATCAATAAAAAAAGTCATCCATTAGCTAGTGGATGACTTTTTTATGTGCTCCCACCTGGAATCGAACCAGGCACCTACTGATTATGAGTCAGTTGCTCTAACCGAATGAGCTATAGGAGCATCTAAAATCTATTTAAGACTTTAGGCTGCAAAAATATATATTTGTAGCACATAAACAAAATATTGTGGGTGAAATAAAAAATATAGTTTTCGACTTAGGAGGGGTTATTATTAACCTAGATATACCTAGAACGATCTCTGAATTTAATAAACTTTCAACAAAGCCCTTTGAGTCAATTTATACGCAATTACAGCAATCTCCTATATTTGATTTGTTTGATAAGGGACAAATAAGCGAATCTGACTTTTTTTTACAACTTAAAGATCATTTAAAAGAAGGAGTTACCAATACTCAAATGAAGGAGGCATGGAATGCGATGTTGTTAGATTTTCCAATACATCGTTTGCAATTATTGAGCAGCTTAAAATCAAAATATCGAATATTTTTATTGAGTAATACTAATGAAACTCATATAACTCAATTAGAATCAGATTTATACAAGTCACGCGGTTACAGTAATTTAGAACCATTTTTTGAAAAAGTGTATTATTCATGTCGAATAGGAATGAGAAAGCCAGATTCAGATATTTTTAAATTTGTATTAAATCAAAATAAATTGAATGCCCACGAAACTATTTTTATAGATGATTCTCCACAACATATTAAAGGAGCTTTAAACACAGGGATTCAATCTTATTTATTACCAAGAGATAAAGATGTGAGTGATTTAATTTCAGAACTAAGTCTTTTGTAGTTTAGTATATATTAAATTAATTGTTGTTGATTTTAGTTATCTTTAAATTATAATTTTTTTATCATGCGAATCGTTTCTCTAGTTTTTATTTTAGTCTTATTTAAAAGTTCTTTTTTATCAGCACAAAAATCAGTGCCTGATACTGTTTATACTGGTATTTATATCACAAGTATCCATGATATAGATTTTAAACAAAAAGAATACAATATTAATCTTTGGCTGTGGCTTAAGTATAAAAATAAAGAATTTGATTTCATGCAAAATTTAGAAGTGCCTCAGGCAAAAAATTTCACTAAATCATATTCTACTCTTGATACTTCGGGAGACAAAGTGTATCTATTAATGAAATTACAATGTGTCATGAAAGATTCCTGGAAATTAAATAATTTTCCTTTTGATAGACAAAAGTTAAGATTGTCTTTTGAAAATTCTCAGTTCGATTCTGAAAGTTTAGTATTTGCTGCTGATACATTTGGTAAACACTTTGATCCGCGTTTTGTGGTGAATGGTTGGACGATTGACACGTTTAAAATTTCAAGTAAAATAAAATCGTATGAAACTGCCTTTGGAGATCCATCTCTTGATAAACCTCACTCCGAATACAGCTCTTATAGAGTTAGCATTGGCCTTCAACGTGAAGCCATGGGACTATTTTGGAAAATGTTTACTGGAATGTATTTAGCTTTTTTTATAGCCTATGTGTGTTTCTTTATTCATGCAGATAGTGTTGATTCTCGCTTTGGCTTAAGTGTAGGCTCGTTATTTGCAGTTATTGGTAATAAATACGTGATAGATTCTGCTCTACCTGAAACAGCCTCTTTTACATTAGTTGATACCTTACATGGAGTAACTTTGTTTTTTGTATTTATGATAATCGTTGGGACAGCATTAGCATTACATCTCGTTAAAAAATACGATATTGCTGTTGCTAATCGTTTTGATAAAAGAATGTCTATTGTGATTTTAATTTCATATATCATTCTCAATTTATATTTTATTTATCAAGCTGCATAAGGTATTAATTATTAATCATGAGATTATTAAATAGCGTTCATCATATTGCTATTATTTGTTCAGACTATCAAAAGTCGAAACACTTCTACACTGCTATTTTAGGTTTTACTATAGTTCGTGAAGTGTATCGTGAAGAACGACAATCTTATAAATTAGATTTAGCATTAGATGGAGAATATGTGATTGAGCTATTTTCTTTTCCTAATCCTCCCAAACGAGTTTCTCAACCTGAAGCCGCAGGACTAAGACACCTTGCTTTTAGTGTGGATGATGTAGAATTAGCAGTTAAAGAGCTCAGTAGTCACTATGTTATTACTGAACCAATCAGAATAGATGAATTTACGGGAAAGAAATTTACTTTTTTTAGTGATCCTGATGGATTACCTATTGAATTGTATGAAACTTCTCGTTAAATGATATCTTGTAAATCATTCAAATAATCTTGTTGCAAATCTTCGTGCAAGCCATTAATCAAAGTATTTATTTTTTTCAATTGTTGTTCATACATATTAATCAATAATTGGCTTTTGTGATAGTGGATGCCAGAGGCTTTCATTTTTCGGCAAAAGTAAATGTGTAAATCGGCAGCTAAAGCTTTATCGCTTATGTATTTGCAATATTTAGTCATGATTCGTAAAAGTTTACGTAAACTTTTTTTGACGTAGTATAAGTTTGATTGCGCTTTTAGTTCATCAAAGTGTAAGTCAATTTCTTCTTTAACAGCTGTAATAAAACTGGTTTTATCGTGAGCTTGAAATAGTAAGTAGTCTAAAAATTCTTTATTATCTTTTTTATATTTCGCTAAATGCAAACATAATTCTACTAATTGTTTTTGAGGCAATTCATTTAGTTCTTTTTTTAATTCGCTAATACTAGATGTTTTCATTTATAAAAAAGCATTAATGATATCAGTTTCTATTCGTCTTGGTCTTTTGGTTGGTGCATCTAATAATATCCAGGTCGTTTTTATTTTAGCAATTACAGTATCGGTTTCTGTATCATAAATTTCTACAAAACGGTAAGATCTGGCACCCTGCGGCTCTATGACCCATGTTTTTGCAATAAGTTTACTATCTAGATAAGCTGCTTTTAAGTAATCAATTTCATGACGATTAACTACCCATATATAGTTAGAACGCATTTCAGGATTTGAAACAGAATTCCAATGTGCAATGGCAATATCTTGAACCCATTTCAAATAAGAGATATTATTCACATGTTCGTTTTCATCAATATCATTAGAGTCAATAGAGATAGGATATTCAAAAATTTTAGAGGCCATGTTAGAAAAAAAGTATATCTTAAAGATACAAAAGTTTAATTAATTTATAGAATTTATAGGTTGTATTATCATCCTTAATCCTCTGTTATACGTATATGACTTCAATGAAGGTTAAACTGATATTAATATGCATGTTTTTTAGCACACTGTTGTTATCTCAATCGATAGATAGTTCAGCTATTCCTAAAAAATTAGAAAGCTATATAGGTTTAAAGTATGATAATGATTTTTTTAGTGCTACCGACAGGTATTACACACAAGGAATTCAATTATCGATTATTAATCAGATGATTAAATATTCTCCAATATCATATGCTTTAATTCGGTTAAATAAAAAAGCTTTAAATTATTATGGTTTACATTTTGAACAGGATTGTTTTACCCCAAAAAGTATAAGATATGATACTTTAAATTATTTGGAAAGACCTTTTGCCGCTACTTTTTTTGTTTCACATACACTAAACTCTTTAAATTCTGAAATGAAAATTGCCCTTCAAACACAATTAGATTTAGGAGTCATTGGACCATGCGCTATGTGTGAGGAGGAACAAAAGGCAATTCATCGGTCATTAGTAAATATTCAACCTTTAGGTTGGGAAAATCAATTAAAAACAGATTACATTATTAATTACCGAGCCAAGTTTGAAAAAGGATTGTTTAATAAAAAACATCGAGAAATTATCGGCAATACTACTTTTAGGATTGGAACTTTATATACAGACTTTTCTGTTGGTTTAACTGGACGTATGGGTTTCTTTAGCTCATACTTCAATAATTTAGGTATGGACAAATATGCTGTTGAAAGAAAATCAAATTTTCAATTTTATGGCATACTAAAAGGAAATGTGAAAGCAGTTGTGTATAACGCAACGCTACAAGGTGGAACGTTTAATGACGCATCTGTTTATACTATTTCTGATAACAGGATTACCAGAGTAGTGGTAGAAGGTATGGCAGGCCTTGTATTTAAATACAAACGCATTGGTTTAGAATATAGTAAATTTTATTTAAGTCCCGAATTTAAAGAAGGACTTGAACATCATTGGGGTAGGTGTTTGATTACCTATTGTTTTTAGTAATCGTTATTAAATAAAAAAAGCCATCTGTTATTTAACGGATGGCTTTTAAGATATATTATTGTAATTATTTCTTTTTAGCAGCGGCTTTCTTAGCTGCCACTTTCTTCGGCGCTGCTTTTTTACTTGCTGCTTTTTTCACAGTCGCCTTCTTGGTAGCTAAGCCTGTCGAAGCTTTGTTGGTGGCTAATTTTACAACTTTCGCTTTGCCAACTGAGCCTGTCGAAGTTTTTTTAGGAGCGGCTTTTTTTGCACCTTTTTTATCAAAAGCTTTAGGTACTTGAGTAACAATCATTGCTTTTACATCTTCTAAACTTAAGGCAGCTAATTCATCAGGTGTGTATTTTCCACCACCATTCTTAATCAGTTTTAAAACTAATTTTCCAAATTTGATGATTGGTCCCCAGCGTGCATTTTCAATAGCAATTTTTTCTTCAGGCCAGTTTTGAATATAACGGTTAGCTTCTTTTTCTAATTTTTTCTCAATTAATTCTTCAATATCTTTTTGAGATAAGTTGTCAAAATTATAAGCTCTTGGTACATTAATAAATAAACCATCGTATTTAATAAATGGTCCAAAACGACCTTTGCCTTTAGTTACGCCTTTACCTTGGAAGTGCGCCACTGGAGCATCTGCCTCTTCTTTTTCTTTAATAATTTCAATGGCTTTTTCCATATCAACCGTTAGTGGGTCAATGGTACGAGGAATTGAAATAAAAGATTCTCCTAATTTAATATATGGTCCAAAACGTCCAACAGCAACAATAACTTCTTGTCCATTATATTCACCTAAAGTTAAAGGAAGTCTAAATAAATCTAAAGCTTCTTCTAAAGTAATGGTTTCAATACTTTGTGTTCTTCTTAAGCTAGCAAATTTTGGTTTTTCTTCAGAGCCTTCAATTGTTTCACCAATTTGTGCTAAGGGACCAAAGCGTCCAACACGCACTGATACAGGTTTACCACTAACAGGGTCTGTGCCTAATATTTTTTCGCCACTAGCTCTTTCACTATTTTCAGAAGTAGTTTCAACTGTTTTATGGAAAGGTATGTAAAACTCCTTTAACATACGTTGCCAGTCTAAATTACCTTCTGCAATTTCGTCAAATTCTTCTTCAACCTTTGCCGTGAAATTAAAATCTAAAATCGTAGGGAAGTATTTCAATAAAAAATCATTTACTACCATACCAATATCAGTAGGGAATAATTTTGCTTTCTCAGCCCCTGTATTTTCTGTTTTAATATCCTTAGTAATGTTTTGTTTTACCAACGTTAAATTTACATATTGTCTTGGAGTACCTTCTTTATCAGTCTTCTCCACATAGTTACGTTTTTGAACTGTACTGATAGTTGGAGCGTAAGTTGAAGGACGGCCAATGCCTAATTCTTCTAATTTCTTAACCAAACTAGCTTCTGTATAACGTGCAGGGTGATGCGTAAAACGTTGAGTTGCTGTAATTTCTTGACTTTCTAGTTTTTCACCTACTTTCATTGGAGGTAACATTGATGAATTTTCTTCGTCCGAATCTTCATCATCCGTTCCTTCCATATATACTTTCAAGAAACCATCAAATTTTAATACTTCACCTTGTGCTACAAATAATTCAGATGCGCCACTTACATTTACTTTAGCAGTTGTTTTTTCTAATTCTGCATCACTCATTTGCGAAGCAATGGTACGTTTCCAAATTAAATCGTATAAACGAATTTCATTACGTTCTCCATCAATTACCGTTCTATCAATGTATGTAGGACGGATAGCCTCATGCGCCTCTTGTGCACCTTTACTCTTATTTTTGTATTTACGAGGATTGTAATATTTAGCGCCGTAGTTTTCGTTAATAGCCTTGTTTGCCTGATCCATGGCTGTGTCCGATAAATTTACGGAGTCAGTTCTCATGTATGTAATCTTACCAGCTTCATACAAACGTTGAGCCACTTGCATGGTTTGCGCCACCGAAAAGCCTAATTTTCGAGCCGCTTCTTGTTGTAAAGTAGATGTTGTAAAAGGTGCAGCTGGTGAACGTTTTGCAGGTTTTGTTTCTAAACTTTCAATAGTATAAGAAGCTACTTTACATTTTTCTAAAAAAGCTTGAGCTTCTGCTTCAGTAGCATAACGTTTATCTAATTCTGCTTTTAAAATCCCAGAACCTACTTTAAATAAGGCAGATACTTTATAAGCGGATGTTGATTCAAATTTTTGAATTTCTCTTTCACGTTCTACTATTAAACGAACAGCCACAGATTGCACACGTCCAGCTGATAAACTCGGACGAACTTTTTTCCATAAAATAGGTGATAATTCAAAACCTACTAATCTATCTAATACACGGCGAGCTTGCTGTGCGTTTACTAAGTTAATATCAATTTCACGAGGATTTTCAATGGCTTTTAAAATGGCAGGCTTTGTGATTTCGTGAAAAACAATACGTTTCGTGTTATTTTTATTTAAACCTAATGTTTCATATAAATGCCAGCTAATTGCCTCTCCCTCTCGATCTTCATCGGATGCCAACCAAACCATGTCGGCTCCCTTTGTTAATTTTTTTAATTCAGCTATTACTTTCTCTTTATCGGGTTGTACTTCGTATGTTGGAGTAAAGTTATTTTCTATATCTACACCGAATCCCTTTTTTACTAAATCTCTAATATGTCCAAAACTAGATTTAACAGTAAAATCTTTTCCTAAAAACCCTTCAATGGTTTTTGCTTTTGCAGGGGACTCGACAATAACTAAATTTTTTGCCATGTATATATATATGTATTAAAAAGTTCGCGTTTTAAAGCTAAAACTTGACAAATTTTGTGGTTTTTAAGCCAAAAAAATCGAGATTGGTTTGCTTTAAAAGTTTGCAAAGGAAAAAAATTTAATTCGAATAAACCTAATTTTTATTTTTTGGAAGTCGCTTTTTTGTTGTTTAATGCTTGATTTTTTATGTGTAACTATTTGATTTTTAGTTTTTTAAAATAGTTCAAAAAAATATCAATTTTAGATTGTGAAAAATGGTTAACGTGTCAATTTGTCAGAACAAAGCCTTATCTTTGCATTTTTATTGATATACATGGAGAACAAAATAATTGACGAATCAAAACAAGGAGAAGCATTAGTTAGGGAAACCGAAAATAAAGGTGGAAAAAAGATGTTTTTGGAGAGCTACGGTTGCCAAATGAATTTTGCAGATAGCGAAATCGTTGCTTCCATTTTGATTGATAAAGGATATACGACTACAGCGGATTATAAAGAGGCTGATTTAATATTTGTAAATACCTGTGCTATTCGCGAAAATGCCGAATCTCGTGTTCGTCAGCGATTGTACGATTACAAAAAAGTTAAAAAGACTAATAAGAATTTATTAATCGGAGTGTTAGGCTGCATGGCCGAACGATTAAAACATCAGTTTTTAGAGCAAGAAAAATTGGTAGATATGGTTGTTGGTCCAGATGCTTACCGAGATTTACCAAATTTAATTGCTGTAGCAGAAGGTGGACAACAAGCTATAAATGTGATTTTAAGTAAAGAAGAAACTTATGCTGATATTTCTCCTGTTCGCTTAGATCATAATGGTGTAAGCGCATTTGTAAGTATTATGCGTGGTTGCGACAATATGTGTAGTTTTTGTGTAGTCCCATTTACTAGAGGAAGAGAAAGAAGTCGTGAACCAGAAACGATCGTTCGTGAATGTAAAGAGGCATTTGATAAAGGCTACAGAGAAGTAACGTTATTAGGCCAAAATGTTAACTCTTACTTATGGAGCGGAGGCGGTTTAAAGAAAGAAACCTTAACAGAAGAACAAAAAGAAAATTCAACCACCTTTGCTGAGTTATTGGAAATGGTAGCTTTAATCCATCCTGATTTACGCGTACGTTATTCAACGTCACATCCAAAAGATATGGGTGATGATGTGTTACATATGATGGCGAAGTATGAAAACATTTGTAAGTATGTTCACTTACCAGTACAAAGTGGAAACAGTGATGTGTTAGAAAAAATGAATCGTGGTTATACTCGCGAATGGTATTTAGATAGAATCGCAGCCATTCGTCGTATAATGCCAGATGCGGCTATTAGTGCCGATATTATTACAGGTTTTTGTGGAGAAACAGAAGAGCAACATCAGGATACTTTATCCTTAATGGAAGAAGTGAAATATGAATTTGCTTATATGTTTAGTTACAGCGAACGCCCTAAAACATTAGCAGAACGTAAATATGAAGATGATGTTCCAGCTGAAGTGAAAAGCCGTCGTTTAACAGAAATTGTTGATGCACAACGCAGACATAGTGAAATTAGAACGAAAGAAGGAGTTGGTAAAGTTTACAAAGTATTAGTAGAAAACGTTTCTAAAAAATCTGCTGATATGATGAGTGGAAGAAATTCACAAAACACAGTTTGTGTTTTTCCAAAAGGAAATTTAAAAAAAGGAGATTATGTGAATGTATTGGTGACAAGCTGTACGAGTGGTACGCTCATCGGTGAGTGTGTGTAATTAAATTGAAGTTTAATGTCAGTTCGAGCGTAGTCGAGAACCGAAAATAAATTTTAGAGATAAGATAATAAATGAAAAATAAAACTGTCTTGGCTCTCTGTAGTCAAACAGTCTTTTAAGTCAAGAATTATGACATTACAAGATATAAAACAACGCTTCGGAATAATGGGAAACAACCCATTACTAGAAAGAGCAATTGATATTGCGCGTCAAGTTGCTCCAACCGATTTGAACGTGTTAATTAACGGAGAAAGTGGAACTGGTAAAGAAGTGTTTCCGCAAATTATACATCAAAATAGTTCTCGTAAACATGGACAATACATTGCTGTAAACTGTGGAGCTATTCCCGAAGGAACCATTGATAGTGAATTATTTGGTCACGAAAAAGGTTCGTTTACAGGTGCTCATGAAGCTCGTAAAGGATATTTTGAAGTGGCTGATGGTGGAACTATTTTTTTAGATGAAGTAGGTGAGTTGCCACTAACAACTCAAGCTCGTTTATTGCGTGTTTTAGAGACAGGAGAATACATTAGAGTAGGTAGTAGTAAAGTTCAAAAAACAAATGTGCGTGTGGTTGCTGCTACTAATATTAATTTTAATGTAGCCATTGAGAAAGGTAAATTCAGAGAAGATTTATATTATCGTTTAAATACAGTTCCAATTAATTTACCGCCATTACGCGAACGTAAAGACGATATATATTTATTGTTTAGGAAATTTGCTAGCGATTTTGCAACCAAGTACAGAATGCCTGCGGTAAAGTTAACGCCTGATGCAGAGCATGCTTTAGTAAATTATTATTGGCCTGGAAATATTCGTCAACTTAAAAATATCACCGAACAAATTTCTATTATCGAAAAAGAGAGAGAAATTTCTTTAGAAAGCATTTTACAATACCTTCCAAATTATAACACAAACACATTGCCAGCAATTGCTAATGCAAGTTTCGGTAATACATCATCAACTTCTGATATGAACGAACGAGATTTGTTATACAAGGTCTTGTTTGATATGAAGAAAGATTTGAATGATCTTAAAAAAGTGGTTCATGATATCGTTCAGGTTGGAGGCAATGCACTTGGCTCTTTACCATCAGATGATTTGCAAACTATCGATAGATTGTATCATAACGAATCTAATTTTCCGATTGTATCGGGTGTGAATGAAATAAAAGTGCATAATCCTATTATTGTAAAAGAACCGTCAAATGGTTTTAATCAACCAATTGTGGTGGAAGAATCTTTATCACTTCAAGACAAGGAAATTGATATGATTAAAAAAGCTTTGAAAAAACATAAAGGGAAACGAAAATATGCTTCTCAAGAATTAGGAATTAGCGAACGTACTCTTTACAGAAAAATTAATGAGTATAAAATTGAGGAGTAAGATGAGAAAATTTGGAATTGTTTTTTTATTACTGGTTGCTTTAGTTTCTAAAGCTCAAGTAATACCCACATATGAAACATTTAGTTTAAAGAATGGATTAAAAGTGTATCTATTACAGTATGGAAATATTCCAGCCATTAATGTGAAGTTAGTTTTAAATACTGGTCAAGTAAACGAAGCTCCTGGTCAGCAAAATTACAGCGATATTGTAGCAAATGCTATTTTGATGGGTAATGCAAAGTATGACTTAGAAACTCAAACCAATAAGTCTTTTGCATTAGGAACAGGCTTGTCGGCGTCTTCTTCAAATGATAATACAACTATCTCAATGAATATTTTGAGTAAGGATTTAGATGCAGGAATGGATTTAATGTCGGCGGCTGTTTTAACACCAACATTTCCTAAAGAAAAAATGGATTTAATGATTTCTCAAAATATAGATTTTAATAGTCCAACTAAAATGGATATTGCAGAGTTATCATCTGTATTTAGTGATTATTTTATGTTTGGTTTATCTAATCCATTAGGACGTTATTTTTATAAAACGCAATTACAAAAGATAACGCCTGCTATCATAAAAGAGTATTATGATTTTAACTTCACGCCTAAAAACGCTAATTTAATTATTTGTGGAAGTTTTGATTTAGCATCGATTAAGCCAATAATCGAAAAATATTATGGGGCTTGGAAATCAGAGTTTGGAGGAGCAAATGGAGTTAGTTTAGAATTCCCTTTAATTAAAAAACGAGAAATTGGATTTATAAATAGAGTAGGAGCAACGCAATGTGCATTGCAATGGAATAAAATTTCACCCGCTGTTACAGATAAAGATCAATTAGCTTTTACTATTGCCAATAGTATATTTAATGAAGTATTGTTTAAAGAAATTAGAGAAAAAGGTGGTAAAACCTACAGTATAGGAAGCGTTCAAGAAGCTAGTAAATATGCTAATATTTTTACAATAACTTGTTCCGTAAGAAGTAGCGAATTGTTTAATTCCATTGAATTGTTTGATAAAACATTAACTAATTTCAATACTAATCCAATAGATGCTAATACTTTTAAAGAAGCTGTTTACAAAAGAGTAGTTGGTATTAAAAGAATGGAAAGTCCAGATGAATTGGCATCTTTATATAATCCATTAATTTATAATTTCGAAAAAAGAAAAAATCTGATTAATGATTTAAATGCATTAACTCTTGAAGATATTCAAAAAGTTATAAAAAAATACTTTACACCTAATATATATAAGTTAGTAATTGCTGGCGATGAATCTAAAGTTGCAGAACAATTAGCTAAAATAAATGGGTTGAAAAAATTCTCAGCTTCGGATATCGAAAAGGATAATTAATTCTTTTCAATTTAAATATTTTATTAATTTTAAACATAAAAAATCAAACGTATGACAATTTCAAAAATTACCATAGTTGCTTTATCAGCAATCATTATGACAGCTTGTGGCTCGTCTAAAAAATCTTCTACTCCTGCTCCAAGTATTATTCCGGGAGAGGCACAATTAACAGCAATCAAAGCTAAATATCCAGATGCAACGACTGAACAATTAAATGAAGGATATTCTATTTACACAGGCGCATGCACAAATTGTCACGGACAAAAAAATATTTTCAAACGTTCAGAAGCTAGTTGGTTACATGAAATTGATGATATGTCGCCTAAAGCAAAATTAACAGCTGCTCAAAAAGATGCCTTAACAAAGTATATTTTGGCAATGAAAGCAACTCAAACTCCTGAAGCTAAATAATAATGAAACTTAGTCAATTATTATTAGCTGAAGTAAAGCAAGAAGCAGAAGCTACTAGAAATTTATTGGCATTATTTCCTTTTGATAAAAAGGATTTTAAACCTCATGAAAAATCAATGACCTTGTTACGTTTAGCAACACACGTTGCTGAAATTTCAGGATGGTGGAAAGAATGTTTAATGGATGATGAGTTGGATTTTGCAAAAGGAGATCATGTACCTAAAGTATTTAATTCAACAGAAGACATAGTTGCTTTACATGATAAACATATTTTGCAAGCGGAGAAAATTTTGAATGAAGTTTCAGAAGATGAATTTTCTAAACCTTGGACAATGCGCGCTGGTGAAACTATATTTTTTACGAAATGTAAATCAGAAGTTGTAAGAACCTGGTGTATGAATCATTTATATCATCACAGAGGGCAATTAACTGTTTATTTAAGATTATTAAATGTCCCATTGCCAGCGGTTTATGCAACAACAGCAGATTTGGAAGGGAAATAATAATTAGATATAATGAATGAAGCTCTTTTACATACCATATGGAAATATAAGTTATTAGGGCAAACGCAGTTTAAAGGCTCTAAAGGAGAAGTTATTGAAATCATTTCTATTGGCGAACATAATCAGGACTCCGGTCCTGATTTTTTTAATTCTAAAATTAAAATTAACGACATAATACTAGCTGGTAATGTTGAAATTCATATCAAAACATCTGATTGGCTAAAACACAATCATCAGCAAGATAAAGCTTACGATAATTTAGTGTTGCATGTGGTATATGAACACGATAAGGAGTTACCACAAAATGAAAAATTCAATGTCTCTGTTTTAGAATTAAAAAACTACATTAAGTCTTCGTTGATGGAACAATATAATCAACTTCAACTATCTAAACAAACAATTCCTTGTGGGAAATCTATTTCTACAGTTCCTGATATTAATTGGAAAACATGGTTAGATAGATTAGCTGTTTCACGTATCGAACAAAAGACTGAATACATAGAGCATCTATTTGAGTATTGTAAGAACAATCATGAAGATGCATTATACCTCTTGTTGTGTAGAAACTTCGGTTTCAAAATCAATAACGAAGCATTTGAATTACTTGCTAAAACATTATCGTACTCAACTCTCAAAAAATATGCAGATAATTCAATTAAAATAGAAGCATTATTATTTGGAGTTGCAGGATTGTTAGATGAGTTGTTTGAAGATAAATACCCTAAACAATTGCAAAACGAATTTGAATTTTTAAAACATAAACATCAGTTAGTACCAATTAAAAAAGAGCTTTGGAAATTCTCAAAAACTCGTCCTGTCAATTTTCCAACGATAAGAACGGCACAATTAGCTGGTTTATTAAATAAGCAGCAATCCTTATATCATTTAATTGAACAAAAACCTGATTTAAAATCATTACAATCTTTTTTTAATGTAGAACCAAATCTTTATTGGAATACGCATTATAAATTTGATGTGGAATCTGAAGAGAGTTCTAAAAAAATCGGAGAGACGGCTTTCCAAAATATAGTGATTAATACCATTGTGCCTTATTTGTTTTTTATGTCAAAGCATAATACAAATACTGATTTTGTGGAATATGCATTAGATTTGTTATCACAACTTCCAGCAGAAGTAAATACAAAAACAAAGGAGTTCACAAAACTAGGTGTTGAAACTGAAAATGCATTAGAAAGTCAAGCACAGATTTATTTATTGGATAACCTTTGCTCGAAGAAAGCATGTCTTCACTGCAACGTGGCAGAGTTTTTGCTCAAAAGTTCGTCGAAATAAAAAATTGGTGAAACAATTTTATACCTTTGTAACTATGATAGATAAAATTAGATATTGGTTCGAACAAAAAGCATTTGGGGTTTGCGAATGGTGGGGTAAAAAACTTGGTATCAGAACAACTCATATTCGGATGTACTTTATTTATTTGTCTTTTTTTACATTTGGTTCACCTATCATTATTTACTTTATTATGGCTTTTATTTTAGAACATAAAGAAAGTTTTAAGCCTAGTAATTATCGCCGCCGCAGAAGTGTTTGGGATTTATGATAATTATCAAACATTAATACACTCTCTTTTATTTCGATTTCATTTATTTTTATTAACTTGGCATTGTGATGTATAATGTTGTTAAATCCTATTATCGTTTTTATGCGCCATTATTGATATTATTTTCATTGTGGGTAGTTGGAACGATTGGATATGTCGTTATTGAAAATTATAGTTGGTTTGATGCTTTTTATATGACGATAATTACTGTTGCTACAGTTGGTTATCAAGAAGTTCATCCTTTATCTGTTGAAGGAAAAGTTTTTACAGCATTTCTTATTATCACAAGTTTTGGTACATTTGCTTATGCTGTTTCATCTATTACTAAGTTTGTGATTGATGGTGAGTTTAATGAGTTTTTTAAAAATAGAAAATTGAACGCAACGATAGATAAAATATCTGACCATGTGATTATTTGTGGATATGGCCGTAACGGACGCCAAGCAGCCCAAGTATTAAAAAAACATCATAAACGATTTGTAGTTATTGAAAATAGTTCAACACTAACAGCTGCCATAAATCATAAATTTAGTGAGTTAGTTATTACAGGTGATGGCACTCAAGATGAAGTGTTATTAAAAGCAGGTATTATGCGAGCAAAAGCGATTATCACAACTTTACCAGTAGATGCCGATAATTTATTTATTGTGTTAACAGCTCGTAACTTAAATAAAAATATTACTATTATTTCTCGTGCCAGCGAAGATAATTCGGATACTAAATTAAAAATTGCAGGCGCTAATAATGTCATCATGCCCGATAGAGTGGGTGGCGCACACATGGCATCACTGGTAATGAAACCAGATGTCATGGAGTTTATAGATCATATTACTGCTGAAGGTGGAGATAATATTAGTTTGGAGGAAATTTCTTTTGATAAAATTCCTGATGAATTAAAAAATAAAACGTTAAAAGACTTAGAAATTAGAAATCGTTCGGGGGCAAATATTATAGGATATAAAACAGCAATGGGAGAGTATATTATTAATCCAAGTGCTGATACTCGAATAATTCCTGCTTCTAAATTATTTGTTTTAGGAACCCCTGAACAGATAACTTCACTTAAGCAAATCCTGAGTTAAATCATTTTTCTTAACAAATAACAGTTTTTATCGACAAATCCGAGTTTTTTAACAATTAAATAATTCGTTTGGTCTGTAAATTGTGTTCGCTTTTCTGATTTTTTTTAATAAATTTAACACTCTCTATTATTTTTAAAAGAATTAATCGTTTACGATTTTAGTTAAAGAAATACTCAAAAGTAAATCATCTAATTCCTTAATTAATAAGGAGATAAATAATAAATAATAAATATGAAAAAACTTTTTTTTACTCTATTAGCAAGTATTGTTTTTATTTCAATGCATGGACAAGTTCCACAAGAAATTAATTATCAAGGTGTCGCCAGAAATTCTAGTGGTACATTATTGTCAAATCAAAACATAGGTATTAAACTAGATTTACATCAAGGAAGCGCAGGAGGAACAATCGTTTTTTCAGAAGCACATAATAAAACTACTAATGTATATGGCTTATTTACATTAGGAATTGGCTCTGTTAATGCTTCAGGTTTTACTGCTATTAACTGGGCTAACGGACCATATTTTTTAGAAGTATCTATGGATCCAGTAGGAGGAACATCTTACACTTCTGTAGGGACTCAACAGTTTATGAGCGTACCTTACGCGTTATATGCTCAAACTGCTGGAAATGCATCAGCCACACCAACAATTACTATTAATGCTCCAAATACAGTTACTTCTTCTGCTGGTAGTTACACCATAAATGTCCCAGCAGCTATTTCATATTCTGCAGGAACAGGTATTGATATTACAGGAGGAGTGATTAGTAATACAGCTTCTGCTACAACTCCAACAATTATTGGAACTGGGGCAACAACAGTAACTGGCACTTATCCAAACTTAACTATTAACACACCAACTGTTGCTCCTGATCAAACAGTTTCTATAATAGGAACTGGAAATGCTACAGTAACTGGATCTTATCCAAACTTTACAGTGAATGTTCCAAGTGGTTCAAATTTACCAACAGGTTTAAATGGTCAGTTTCTATATCATACAGGAACCATATGGGATACACTACCAAGAACTAATTTATATTTTGATGGAACAAATTTTGGAATTGGAACAACTTCTCCTCAAGCTAATTTTCACATAGTTGGAGCTGGACGCTTTGATGCAAGCGTATCAACTCCTCATGTTTTTACAAATACATTAACAGTAAGTGGTGGCACACTTGGTCAAGTTTTAACAAGCGATGCATCAGGAAATGGTACGTTTCAAAATTTACCGTCAGTTTCATCTACTTCGTTAACTCAGGGAGCAAATGTTACAGTTGTTGGTTCTTCTCCAAGTTACACTGTAAGTGCACCTGCATACTCAATTAGTTTGCCGGGTGGTAATGTCGTTCAAATTACAAATGGAGTGAGTACAAGTACTGCACCTATTGCAGCAACTAATCTTACTTTAGGTGGTGCAAATAATAATATATTATCAGCAGGAGGAAATACTGTTGCGTTAAATACATATACAGCTGGAACTGGAATTACCATTTCAGGAACAGCACCTAACTATACTTTAGCTTCTCCAAATCAATCATTATCTATTTCTGGTAACACGCTTTCCATATCTGGTGCTAATACAGTAACTATTCCTGCATCAACAGTAAATGGTTTAGGAACTGGCATTGCAACAGTTACTACAAGTGTAAATAATTTTACAGTAAATGTTCCTGCTCCAACTTACACGGCATCAAACGGAGTTTTAGGTTTTGGAACAAATACATTAGATATTACACCAACCTTATCTTTAACAGGAACAACATTAACATCAGGAGCAGCAACAAATTCTGTAAGCTTAGCTGGACTGAATGGTATTTATGGAGGTTCAGGATCTATACAAACCGGAAGTACGACTGTTACAGTTGGTACAAATACCTTAACTTTTTTATCTGCTAATACGGCTAACAAACCTATTGCTAATTTCTTTGGCGGTGGCATTACAGGTACTTCAATGACTTTGGGTCATGTTGGTGCAAACTCTGCTAATTTTAGATTTATTGGATCTGCTACTACAACTCCGGTTGATTATGGTTACGTTTCTGGAAGTACAAATGGAATATTTATTTCTGGAGGTACATCTTCTAATGGATTGTATGTAACAAATACAGCTGAAGTTGGAGCAGGAACTTTTACTACAGGTACAGGTAAATTTGTGATTACTCATACAGCCAGTCAATCAAATCCTACCATGCATTTAAGAGAGACAACTGGCGGTTTAAACAGAATTAAATTTTCGAATAATACAGTTGCCAATAAATTTTTTGAAACCGCTGCTCAAACAAATGCAGTTGATGCCAATGGAGCCTACAGCATAAATTATTTTGATGGTACAACCTATAAGCCTGTTCTTTTAGTTACAGGTGAAAGAAAAGTGAATATCAATAATTTAAATACAGTTTTAGGTAGTTTACATGTGATGGAAAATTCTACTACCGCTGGCGGTGGAATAATTTCAGAAGGATTTGCGCAATCGGCTCAAATTAATTTAGCAAGAAATAACCAAGCTGGATTAGCTGCAAGGTTAGCGGTAGTTAATGGTGATGAACTTGGTAAGGTTAATTTCTCGGGTTATGATGGGACCACATTTGGTGATGGTGCAAAAATATATGCTAAAGCTGCTGAAAATGTAACGGGATCCAATAAAGGAACTGAATTAATTTTTGCGGCAGTTCCAACAGGCACAAATAGTAATAGAGAAGTATTTAAAATTAATGCTGCTAATAAATTGGAAGTAATAACAAGTATGATTATTCCTTTTGGAGCAGCAGCTGGTAATGTATTAACGTCAGATGCTTTGGGTAATGCAAGTTGGCAAACAATTACTGCTCCAGCAGCAGCTTGGACATCAACCTTAGGAAACACATATTTATTTAATAGTAGCGATAAAGTTGGTATAGGAACTATTGTTCCTCAATCTTTATTAGAAGTAGCAACTGATGGTTCTTTAACAAATGGATTAAGAGTTAGTAATAGTAGTAGTGTAACAAATGGACCTAGTATTTATTTAGATGGACAAAATCAAGATTGGACAATTACAGGTGCTAATGCAGGAAATGGTTCAGGTGCAAATAAGTTTGTAATTAGAGATTATACAAATGCAGCTGATAGATTTGTAATTGATAATACAGGTAAAGTGGGTGTTGGATTAACTTTTCCTGAATCAATGTTTCATGTTCAAAATGCTGCTGGTACACAAATTAAAATGGGAAATTTAAATCAGCCTACTTTAGAATGGTATTGGGATGTAGATGGAACATCAAATATGTATTTGAGAAATGAAGGTAATGGAACAACACAAACTCGAATGTATTTTGATTTTAACTCTGGACATTTAGGATTAGGAGCTGGTGCTCCTGGTTATAAATTCACGGTTATTGGCACTGCGTCAGATGATGTTGCTAGTATTTATGCGGTTAATAATGCCACAACAACATCAACGGCATCGCATGGTATTTATGGTTTAACTCTTAATACACATAGTTTGTCTGCAGGGGTATATGGGAATAATAATAGCGTAGGTCCAAGTGTTTATGCTGAAAAAAATGCAACACAAACAGGTGTTGCTGGTAGGTTTGAAATTAAGAATACTGCTAATAATGCAGATGTTATTTTTACTAAAACAGATGGTGGAGGAGCTGTCATTCATGCAGTATCTGGCGCAACGGTTGCGGGTGGATCTAATGTTGCCATGTGGTTAGAATCGGGACATTTAAAAACAACAGGAGCTGTACCAACATATACACTACCGCTTAATGCGGCGACAGTTACTGGTAACGATATTGTAGGAACAGTTCTATTGACATTATCTGCTTCAACTGTGGCGAATCAAAATATGGTTACCGTATTTTTCAATAAACCATACTCTGTTGCGCCAAACGTCATGTTATATAGCAATAACGCTAATGCTTTTAATGCTAATGCTTTTGTTACAGGAACTACAACTTCAAGCTTCACAATAACATTTGCTACAAGCGTTATCGCAGCCTCATATTCTTTTAAATACCTTGTTATAGAATAAAAATGAGAAAATTATTAATTATATTATTATTTTATACAGTTGGAGTTAATGCTCAAACCATTTCTCCTTCAGTTATAAATACTTCTGGTGGCGGAGGAACAGTTGGTGCTTCTGGAGTAGAAGTTTATTATAACATTGGCGAACCAATAACTTCCACTATTAATAATTCTAATCATATAATTACCCAAGGGTTCTTACAACCAGATATTTTAGGAGTATTAGATTTGAGTATTACTCCGCTCTTTCAAAACGAAAGTTGTTTAAATAAAAAAGACGGATTTATTTCATTGGTTTTGAATACATCTCCAAGTAGTGCTATACAATTATTATATGTTTGGAGCCCTGCTAGTATTTGCCCCACTCAAAACTGTACAAGTATTGATAGTCTGATACCAGGTGCATACAGTGTAACTGTTTTAGCAATAAACTCTAATAGTATAGCAGTTGATTCTGTAAGTTTTAATTACGTTGTTACTGCAAGTACTGAACCATGTCAAATTAGTATTTATAATGGCTTTACTCCAAACGGAGATGGTTTAAATGATAGTTGGATAATTGAAAATATTGAAAATTTCCCAGTTAATTCTGTTTCTATTTTTAATAGATGGGGTAATAAAGTTTGGACAACTAATAATTATAATAATACTTCTAATTATTGGGATGGGAATAATAGTAATGGAACTTCACTTACTAGTGGCACTTATTTTTATGTGATTGATATTGATAATGGAAAAGCCATTAAAAAAGGTTGGGTAGAGTTAACTGGTAAATAAAAAACTCAAAATGATAAAAAACGAATTTAAGAAAGTTGTATTGTTTTTTGTGAGTATGATGGGATTGATGTCAATCTTTCAGAGTGCTTATTCTCAAACAGTACAAACATTTTCAGTTACAGGCTCTCAAAACTGGACATGTCCTGCTGGTATAACTTCAGTGACAGTTGAGTGTTGGGGAGCAGGTGGTGGAAGCGGCGGAGTTGCCAATGTTTTAAATGCTGCGAGTGGCGGCGGCGGCGGCGGCGCATATGCCAGGTCCGTTATTAGCGTAACTCCTGGTAACACTTATTCAGTTTTTGTAGGAACAGGAGGAGCAGGCGGATCTTCGTCAGGTACTGCTGGTGCTAATGGAGGTGCCTCAAGTTTTAATACCAATATTGTGTTTGCCGAAGGTGGATTTGGAGGAGGTGGTTCACTTTCTTCAACATCTTTAGGAGCAGGAGGTAACGGTGGAGGAGCTGCAACTAGTATAGGTTCAGTGAAATTTGGAGGAGGAATGGGAGCTGCTGGTATTTTAAACTTATCTGGCGGCGGTGGAGGAAGTAGTGCTGGTAATTCAACTGTTGGTAATAATGCATCAACAAGTAATGGAGGAGCGGCTCCAATTGGCGGAGTGGCTGGAGCTTCTGCAAGTACTGTTACCACTGGTGCAGGAGGTGTAAATGGTTTAGCAGGAGGAAGTGGATCAGCAGGTGCAAGAAGAGGCTCTACAGCTGTTGGGTATGCTGGTGGATTTGGAGGCAATGGAAAAGTAGTGTTAAGTTATGTTTGTACTCCACCTACTGTTGCGTCAACACAAACCAATGTTGCATGTAATGGAAATAATACTGGGGCAGTAAATATTACAGTGTCTGGAGGTGCTCCATTTACAGGAGCGCCTACAATTAATCAGCAACAAACGAGTGCTGGTTGTGGAACTAATTTTAATGATTTTTGGCAATCTTTTACACCTAGTGTTTCTGGATTATTTCATTCAATAGACGTTAGTCTTTTAATGAACTCACCGACTGTTGGTAATTGGTATGTGTATAGTGGATCGGGAACAGGGGGAACTTTATTAGCTTCAGGTTCATATAATTTTTCTGCTATTGGAGGCGCTCAATGGCAAAACATCTTAATTACAGGAACTCCATTTTTAATATCTGGTCAGCAATATACTTTTAGAATGAGTAATGCAGATTGGAATCAAGCTTGTGGTGGAAATGTGTATGCTGGTGGAACCGATAATTTTGGAACTGATAGAGGGTTTAGAACATATATGACTCCAGCTCCTTATAATTATTCATGGTCTAATGGTGCGGTTACAGAAGATATTATTAATTTAACAGCTGGATCATATACTGTAACTGTTACAGATGCGAACAGTTGTTTTGCAACAAGTACAGTATTAATTACTCAACCTTCACCTCTTACGGCTACTACGGTTGTAAATAATGTTTTGTGTAATGGAGGCGCTACTGGGGCAATTAATTTAACTCCATCCGGAGGCGTATCTCCTTATACATTTAACTGGGGAGGGGGAGTTACCACAGAAGATAGAACGGGTTTAGTGGCAGGTGTTTATACTTGTACCATAACAGATACAAATGGATGTTTAACAACGAAAACATCAACCGTTGCACAACCAGCTACTGCATTATCTGCTGGCACAACAGTAACGAATGTTTTATGTTTTGGTGGTTCTAATGGATCTATAAATTTAACAGCTTCAGGTGGTACAACTCCTTATACATTTAATTGGGGCGGAGGAATTACATCAGAAGATAGAACAAGTTTAGTTGCTGGGGTTTATACTTGTACAGTAACGGATGTAAATACATGTACGGTTACAACGTCAGCAACGATAACACAGCCGGCATCTGCATTATCAGCAAATGCAGTTCTTAGTTCAAGTATAAATTGTAATGGAGGTTCAGGAATAGTTACTGTTAATGCTAGTGGAGGAACTCCAACGTATTCGGGAACAGGAACCTTTACTGTTGTAGCAGGAACTTATACTTATACAGTTACTGATGCAAATGGTTGTGTGAAAACTACTACCATAAATGTTACTCAGCCAGCTCCAGTAACTATCACCGTTTCTTCTTCATCTTCTTCAATATGTGTTGGAGCAACTGCATCTTTAACGGCAACAGGTGCATCAACTTATACTTGGAATCCAGGTTCATTAACTGGAAATACAGTAACCGTTAATCCAATATCAACAACAATATATACCGCTACAGGAACTACATCCTTGGGTTGTGTTGATTCAAAAACGATTGGTATTGTTGTAAATGCAAATCCAACAGTCACAGCTGTTGCTTCATCCTCTATAATTTGTTCAGGAGCTACCACTACATTAACAGGTTCTGGTGCACTAACATATACTTGGAATCCAGGAGCTCTTTCAGGTTCTGTTGCAGTGGTTTCGCCTTCAGCAACAACAAATTATACTCTAATTGGAACTAATGCATCTGGATGTACAAATACTAAAACTATAAGCATAACTGTAAATTCTAATCCAACGGTTTCTATTGTAGCATCACCAACCGCTATTTGTGTTGGTTCGACAGCAACATTAACAGCAACGGGTGCCAATTCTTATGTTTGGAATACTACAGAAACTACAGCTATTATAGAAGTGGCACCAAGTGTATCCGCAGGATATACCGTAACAGGAACAGATGCTACGGGTTGTATTAATACACAAACAATTAGTTTAGCAGTAAATCCTTTACCTACTTTAAGTTTAACAGCATCTCCATCTTCTATTTGTGTTGGAGCAACTTCAACATTAACAGCATCTGGCGCTAATACTTATTCTTGGAGTACTGGTTCTACTTTAGCTACAATATTTGAAAGTCCAAGCGCAACTACTATTTATACAGTAATAGGAACAGATGCTGTAGGTTGCGTAAATACAGAAACGGTTAATTTAACCGTAAACACATTACCAACTTTAACAATTTCTACTTCTTCAAATTCAGTTTGTGTTGGTAACTCAGCAACTTTAACAGCAACAGGTGCTACAACTTATTCTTGGAGTTCAGGATCCACAACATCTTCTGAAGTCGTGTCTCCTACTGCTACCACTTTATATACAGTTTTTGCAATGGATGCAGTTGGTTGCATGAACTCAGATACAGTTAGAATATATGCAAATGCATTGCCTAATATATCAACAAACGTAAATACGAATACCGTATGTTTAGGAGGAGTGGTTGTGTTTTCAAATTTAGGAGCAAATACATTTACATTAACTCCGTCGGCGTTAACAGGTAGTTTAGTAAACGTTCCTATGAATACAGTTGGCGTGACTGTTTACACAATAACAGGTACTGCATCTTCAGGATGTACAAATACAAATACGGTAAGTATAACCACATATGATTTACCATCAATTTCTATTTCTCCATCTAGTTCTACCATATGTGCTGGTCAATCGGTTGTGTTAAATGCAACAGGAGCCAATACATATACCTGGTCGGGCTCAGGCTCTGTTTCTAATTCAATAACTGATTTTCCATCAGCTAATACAATTTATTCTGTTACAGGAACAGATATGAATGGTTGTTCAAATTCAGCATCTGCTTCTGTAAATGTTTCAAATACTCCAACTATTAGTGTTAATACACCTTCTACAAATGTTTGTATGGGTTACACAATGACAATTTCTGCTTCAGGAGCGTCTAATTATGTTTGGTCAACAGGAGCTACTACAAATTCAATTAATGTTCAGCCATTTTTCAATACAACATACAGCGTTGTGGGAAGTAATGGTGGAACATGTACAGATACAGTAATTATAGCTTTAACTGTTTTACCATTACCTTCAGTTTCTGCATCAGCTAGTAACACATTAGTATGTTCTGGTCAAATGGTTAATTTATCAGCTACAGGAACAGCTACAGCATACGCTTGGAATCCTGGCACATTAATAGGCGCTGGTCAAACTGTTCAAATAACAACGCCTGTAACTTATACAGCTTATGGGCAAGGAGCAAATGGCTGTGCTTTTTTTAGTACAGTGTTTATTGATATACAATCTGGATCAGCCGTTACTCCAATTACTACACCAAGTGTCATTTGTGTTGGAGACTCAGCAATCTTATCAGTAGTGGGAGGTAGTGTTCCAACTTGGAGCAGTAATGTAGTTCCTAATGTCAATGTGGTTACTCCTCTTACATCTACAACTTATACTTATGGTGCAGTAGATATGAATGGTTGTTCATCAGTAATAACATTTACAGTTGGTATCGATGAAAATTGTAATGTGATTATTTATAATGGATTTACACCAAATGGAGATGGTATAAATGATTTTTGGATTATTGATAATATTGATAAATACACTAATAATAAAGTTTTCATCTATAATAGATGGGGTAATGAAATATTCAGTACGTCAAATTATGATAATACAACTAATGTTTGGGACGGAAAAGCAAATGGACAAGTTATTACCTCTGGAACATACTTCTTCGTAATTGTTGATGGTTCAGAAAAATTAATTAAAAAAGGTTGGATAGAAATTACAAATTAAAATACTATGAGAAAAATATTATTAATACTTACTTGCACATTTACATTGTCAATACTGGCTCAGCAAGATCCTCAATATAGTCAATATCAATTTAATCAAATGGTAATTAATCCTGCCTATGCAGGAACCAAAGATGCGTTAAGCGCTGTAATTGATATCAGAAAACAATGGGGCGGTTTTGAAGGAGCTCCATCAACACAATCGTTTAGTTTTCATGGACCATTAAAGAAAAAAAGAATTGGTTTAGGATTAAGTGCCTATAATGATGCGATTGGTCCCAAAAGAGTAACGGCGGCTTATGCAAATGTGTCTTATATTTTACCCGTAACAAGTAAATTAAAATTATCGTTTGGTTTAAGAGCTGGAGTTGTAAATTTTGTGTATGATTTTAATAAAATGAATTATAAAGATCCAGGTGAAACAAGTGCGTATGCTAATTTATCTGGAAATAAATTAAAGCCTGATTTTGACGCTGGATTATTTTTGAAGTCAAATTCATTTTATGCAGGTATCAGTGCCACTCATTTAAATTCCGCATATATTTATAATGATAATATTTCTTACATCAATGCTTCTGGTAGTCAGGTAGAATATGATTTAACTTATAGATTAAATTCTCATGTATTTGGTATTGTTAGCAAAGGTTTTGCTGCAGGAGAAAATTTAGTAATTAATCCAACGGTTATTGTAAGATTAGCTAGTGGTGCCGGTAATATTGATGTGAATTTAAATTTTTTATTAAAAAAACGTGTTTGGTTAGGTGCTTTTGTTAGATCTAGTGGATCGGTAGGAGCATTGGTCCAAGTTATTGTGACTGAAAATATAAAAATCGGATATTCGTATGATTCTACTTTGGGTAATGTTCAAAAAAGATTAGGTAATGGGCATGAAATTATGCTTGGTTTTGATTTGAATACATTTAAATCGAAAATGTTATCTCCTCGTTATTTATAAAATTGTTCTATTGAATCTATGAAATATATATATATACATATTACTTCTCTCTTTATTTTTGTTTCTTTTGTTGGTTTGGCGCAAATGAAAAAAGCAGAAAAACATTTTTCGAAATATAATTATGCAAAAGCAATACCTGCATACGAAAAAGTAGCTAAAGGAAAATCGGCTGATAGACAAACAGCCATGATTAAATTAGCAGATTGTTATCGTATTTTAAATAATTATTCGCAAGCAGAAAATTACTATTCTCAGGCTTTAAGTTTAGGGAAAGTTCCTGCGGAAGTGAATTATAATTATGGAAATGTTTTAAAATCTAATAATAAATATCCCGAAGCACTTAATCAATATTATGTGTTTTTAGAAAATAATGAGAATAGTAAAATTGCAAAAAATGCAATTAAGTCTTGTCAAGAAATAAAATATTGGGAATCGAAACCAAAAGAGTATGAAATAAAAAACATTGAATCTATTAATACAAAGCGCTCTGAGTTTTGTCCAGTTGTTGTCAATAATAAATTAATATTTATTGCAGAAAAAGTAAATGATATCGTTGATTTTGAAACTTCGGCAACCAATAATCAACCATATCTAAATATCTTTTCTTCAGAAATTAAAAATAACGAAGTAAAAAAAGAAAAATTGCTTTCTAAAAAAGTAAATACAAGTTTTCATGATGGTCCTATTTCATTTACTAATGACGGTAAATTTGCAGCTTATACGCGAGTAAATTACATTGTAAATAAAAAGAATAAAAATTTTATTAATAGAGCTAAAATTTATTTTAGCGAAGTAAAAGGCAGCTCATTTTCTAAGCCTAAACCATTTGTGTATAATAGCGATGAGTATTCTTGTGCTCATCCAGCATTAAGCGCCGATGGTACTATTTTGTATTTTGCATCAGATATGCCTGGCACATTAGGCGGACAAGATATTTGGATGTGTAAGAAAAATGGAGATGGATGGGATAAGCCTGTAAATTTAGGCTTTGATATTAATACATCAGGAGACGAAGTGTTTCCTTCCGTAAAAAAAGATGGAACTTTATATTTCTCGTCAAATGGGTTACCAGGTTTTGGTGATTTGGATATTTTTTCAGCTAAACAAAAAGATGGAAAATGGTTATTGAATAGAAACGAAGGCTTGTTATTAAATAGTAAATCGGATGATTTTGGAATTGCTTTTTTAAATGACACAGTAGGATATTTTTCTTCAAATAGAGAAGGAGGAAAAGGAGAAGATGATATTTATTGGTTTAAATTCACTAACAAAAGTATGATGTTAGATGGAACTGTTTTATTAACAGAGAATGCTAATGATCCCGCAAAGAATGTAAAAGTATACTTATTGGATGTTAATGGAAAAGTTATAGATTCTACTAAAACAGATGATAAAGGTTATTTTGTATTTAGAGATTTAGATGCCGATAAAGTGTATATGGCAGAAATAGAAAGTAATGAGGTGAATTTGAAAAACAAATCTCGTTATTACTTAGCTGATAAAAATGCTAAAATCACTCGTATTACTCATAGCAATGGTCCTGGGCAAAAATTTGTATTTAAAAATTTACCAGTAGACCCAAATGGAATGCCTGATTTATATAATGATGATGATTTAAGTTTAGCTGGTAATTTATTGTATGGTGAAAGTCCTAGTAAGCCAATTGCTAACAAAAAAGTAATTATTAAAAATGAATTTGGAGATATTGTTGAAGAAACTACAACCAATGAGTTTGGTGCTTTTGCATTCAGAAACTTACCTTTAGATCAAAATTATTCGTTAACGGTGGTTGATGATGATATGCCTATTGATACTAAAATTATTTTAACTAGTAAGAGTGGTAAAGAAGTTAAAATTGCCCGCTCTGATTCTAAAGGCAAATTTAATTTTTCATTGTTAGGAGTTGATAAAACAGCTATTTCTGATTTATCAGTGAACGATGCCGACTTAATTATGGCGTTAACTGGTTTTTTATATGACCAAGATAAAAAAGCAATTAGCAATGCAAAAGTAACCATCTTTAATCAAACAGAAGTGATTGAAAATATTATCACAGATAGTAAAGGAAAATTCTCTTTTAAAAATCTAGGAGCCGATAAAAATTATTTATTTGCTATTGATGATTCGGATCCTAAATTTTCAAATGTGACTAAAATATTTGTAGCTGATTCAAGAGGTCGTATTTATAAAGAAATTAAACGAAATACTGGCGGTAAATTTCAGTTTGATTTATTAGAAGTTGATAGAACAGCCTTAGGAGATTATTCGGTTGATGATCCTTGGTTAGAGGTTTTAGAAATGAAGAATAAAGAAAAACAGCAAGCTATTACTATTATCGAAAGTTTATATTATGCATATGGCGATTATAGAATTGATGCAGCTGGTAAAAATATTTTAGATAAAGTAATTACGGTTTTAAATTCCAATAAAAATTTAAATATCGAATTGAGTTCTCATACTGACTCTAGAAGTTCTGATGTATTTAATATGACTTTATCTCAAAAAAGAGCTAAGGCTGCTGTTGATTATATTATTTCAAAAGGAATTAGTAAATCGAGGTTAACAGCTGTTGGTTATGGAGAGAGTAAATTGTTAAATAACTGTAAAAATGATACCGACTGTTCTGAGGAAGAGCACGCTAAGAACCGAAGAACAGAGTTTAAGATAGTAGAAGTTGGAAAACTATAAATTTTTGGCACAATAATTATATATTTTTAAAACATAGGCGCCTCGTCTATGTTTTATCATTTACAATACAAATAATAAACTATGAAAAAAATCTACATTTTAATTATCACATTAATATCGCTTCAGGCGTTTTCGCAAAAGGATTACAATAGATATTATAATTCATGGAGACTTGGTTTAAATTTAGGTGCGGCTTGGCAAACAGCAGATTATAGAAGTTGTTATGGGATGGGCGGAGGTCTTACTCTTGAAAAAGGCTTTCATGAAAATAGCACAAATATTTTTTCATTTGCTATTAGAGGAAGATACTTAGGTGCAAATACCTATGGTATGGATTTTAATAGAAATTACGACATCAAAACTAATGATGCCTATAATGGAAAATATAATCCAAAAGTAAATTATGTAGATAGTGTTAGTTCAGGAAGAAGCTATGTATATGATAACTATAAAATGACTTTAGGTGAAGGTTCATTAGAACTTCAACTAACCTTTAATAGATTAAGAGAACGTTCTCATGTATTATTAAATTTATGGGGTGGAGTAGGTATTACAAGTTTTAAAACTAAATCTGATTTATTAGATTCAAAAGGCAAGATGTATGATTTTAGTTTAGTAGATTCTACTGGAAATCAAACGAAGGCTTTAAGTTCATACAATAGTATGATTGATAATAAATATGAGTCGGATGCATACGGAAGTAAAGCCGGTAATTTAATTACTTTTTCTCCTTCGGCTGGTATTGGTTTAGGTTACCAATTTGCGCCAGGCTTTTCGATGTTGTTTGAATATAAAGTAACCTTTCCTCAAGGAACAAACGCCGATTTATTAGATGGTAGATTAGGTACTAATAAAGATATGATTGCAGGCAGTAATGATTACTATCATTATGCTGGATTAAATTTATTATTTACCTTAAGAGGTAAAAAGAAAAATCCTTCAACAACTAATAATAATCAAACGGCATACACAAATACAGTTGTTGGAACTAATACAACTGTTCCTACAAATTCATTAGTTCCTACTAATACAGTTGTGCCAACAAATACAGTAGTTGGTAATCCTCCTTCTTTAGAACCAAAACCAATTATTACTTATATCACACCGCCAGTAAACGGACATATTGTAACTAATCATCAATATAAGATTTCGGCACAAATTTTAAATGTTACAAGTGCGAATCAAATTCAGTTTAAATTAAATGGTGCCAATTATTCTAGTTTTACATTTAATGCTCAAAATCATATCTTAGAGTTTAATGCTAATTTAAATACTGGTAATAACCCAATTCAAATTATTGCAACCAACGCTGTAGGTTCTGATAATAAATCAAGTTCAGTTATTTATAATCTACCTAAGCCGGGTGGTGCAGCTCCTGTTATTACTATTGTTAATCCAGTAACTTGCCCTATTAGTTCTACAACTAAAGCTTATAATTTCAGAGCAGTTGTTGCGAATGTTTCTTTAAAAAATAATGTTACTGTTAAAGTAAACAATATCTCTGTTACTAATTTTAGCTTTAATACAACTACTGGACAATTAGACTTATCTTTAAATTTATCTGAAGGGGTTAATACAATTGAAGTATCGGCATTTAATAGTTATGGTAGTGATGTGAAAAATTGTAGCATCAATTACTCTGCACCAAAACAAGTGGGGCCTCCACCAGTAGTAACTTATATTAATCCAGCGCAACCAGGTTATATTTCTAATACGCCTACTTATGTGGTGGTAGCTCAAGTATTAAATGTATCTGGACAAAATGGAATTTCAGTTTATTATAATGGTATGTCAACTCCGTTTACATATAATGCAACAACTAAACAAGTTACATTTACAGCGAATTTAAATGTAGGATCTAATTCTATTAGCATTACCGCTAATAATCCAAATGGAGAAGATACAAAAGTAACGAGTGTTGTTTTAAACGAAAATAAAGTGCCAGGCGCTCCTCCAGTAGTTAATTTATTAAATCCTGCAACAGCTTCTAATACTTCAAGTAATTTATCGTATAATTTTAAATTAGCAGTTTTAAACGTTGCTTCTAAAAATGATATCACATTAACTTTTAATGGAGTAGCTACATCTAATTTTACTTACGATGTCAATACAAAAGAAGTTTTCTTTCAAACTAATTTAGTAGTTGGAAACAATAGTGTAGTTGTGAAAGGAACAAACGCTTACGGTATTGATTCAAAAACAGTGAACGTAAATTACATGCCATTTACAACGGCTAAATTACCTCCATTAATTACAATTACTAATCCTTTAGTTTCTCCAGTAAATTCGGCAGCCGCAAATTATTTATATAAAGCTACTGTTACGAATATCACTTCTAAATCTCAATTAGTTGTAAAGTATAATGGAAACGTGATTACTAATTATGTATTTAATGCGCCAAATATTATGTATCCAGCAATTTTAGTGAATGGAAATAATATTTTAGAAATTACAGCAACAAATAACGATGGTTCTGATTTTAAAAATGCTATCGTTACGTTTGAACAAAAAGTGGCAATGGGTAAACCTCCTGTAGTTAATTTAATTAACCCTGCTTTACAAATGAATGCTACCAATAACTTATTATATAATTTTAAGTTATCTGTATTAAATGTAACTGCAAAATCTGATGTAGAATTATTGTTTAACGGTGTTTCTCAATCTAATTTTACATATGATGTTAATACGAAAGAAGTATTTTTTCAAACTAATTTGGTGATAGGTAATAATACGGTTGTGGTTAAGGGAACAAATCCATACGGTGTTGATTCTAAAACAGTAAATGTAAATTATACACCACAAATTCAAGCTAAACGACCTCCAGTGGTAACAATGGTTAATCCATTGGTTTCTCCTGCTTCAGCATCAAATCCAAATTACACATTTAAAGCTACAGTTACTAATGTATTAAATACATCAGGCTTAGTTGTAAAATATAATGGAACGGCAATTACAAATTATACTTATGATGGATTTAATGTAAACTATCCTGCTACTTTGGTTCAAGGAAATAATTCGTTTGAAGTGACGGCTACTAATAACGATGGAACAGATTCTAAAACTGCTATTGTAAATTTCAGACTAAAAGCTGCTGGTGCTCCTCCAGTAGTTAGTTTGGTAAACCCTGCTATGCAAATGAATGCCACTGATAATTTATTATACAACTTTAAATTATCGGTAATAAATGTGAATTCAAAAGCAGATATTGAATTGTTATTTAATGGAGTGGCTCAATCTAATTTTACTTACGATGTAAATACTAAAGAAGTGTTTTTCCAAACTAATTTAGTAACTGGTAATAATACAGTTTCTGTGAAAGGAACAAATACATTTGGTGTTGATTCGAAAACAGTTCATGTAAATTACACACCACATGATAATATTAAATTACCTCCAGTAATTACATTTGTTACTCCTGCTAATTTATCTGGAACATCGCAAAGCACAAATTATATTTATACTGCAACCATTGCTAATATGCTAAACTCAAATAACCTTGTAGTAAAGTATAACGGGGCAGTTGTAACTAATTACACATTTAATGGATTTGACTTTTCTTATACAGCAACATTAAATAATGGCAGTAATAGTTTAGAAATTACAGCTACTAATAATGATGGTTCTGATAACAAAACAGCTGTTGTAAACTATAGACAAAAAACGATAGCAAGACCTCCAGTGGTAAGTATATTGAGCCCAGTTGGAACACCAACTGTCAATGTCTCTACTTATAATTTTCAATTTAAAGCATTTTTTGTGACTCAAAATCAAATTGTTGTTACGCTAAACGGTAGCCCAGTTACGTCGTATAATTTTGCTTCTAATATTGGTACTTTTGTAGGCAATTTAAATCAAGGGCAAAATATCCTTTCGGTAACGGCAACCAATGTAGATGGTACTGCTACAAAAACAGAAAATGTTATGTATGAAGTAGCAACTAACACTGTAAGTGTTCCTACACCAACTACGGCTACAACACCAACTGTTTCAGAAAATACAAATAAAACAATTACTATTTGTCATATTCCTCCTGGAAATACTGGTAATCCTCAAACCATTACTATTCCTTTAGCAGCATGGCCAGCTCATCAAGCACATGGCGATGTGATAGGAACATGCTCTGTAACTCCTACGCCAACTACAGCTACAACACCAACTGTTTCAGGAAATACAAACAAAACAATTACTATTTGTCATATTCCTCCTGGAAATACTGGTAATCCTCAAACTATTACTATTCCTTTAGCAGCATGGCCAGCTCATCAAGCGCATGGTGATGTGATAGGAACATGTTCAGTAACTCCTACGCCAACTACTGTTACAACACCAACAACAGCTGCTACGCCAACTGTAAATACAAATGCAGGAGATACAACAAAAGGTAAAATTACGATTTGTCATATCCCTCCAGGGAATAATCAAAATCCTCAAACTATTTCTATACCTTTGTCAGCATGGCCTGCACATCAAGCGCATGGAGATGTTATGGGAGCCTGTCCATCAGAAAAAACAGTACCAGTGAAAACAAACCCAAGAGTGAATCCTGTAAATCCAAATAATCAAAACAAGAAAACAGAAACAGATTCTACAAAAACACAACCAATTAATACACCACGAAGACCTCGCTAATTATGAACTATATTTTATTTGATGATGCCACTTGGCAAAATTTGCTCCCATTGACGTTTACAAAACCAGTTTCTGAAATAAGAATTGGTATTTTAACCATTACCGAAAAGTGGGAAACTTATTTAAATGGCAAGTTAACTTTTCAAACACAAGAATATTTAAGTTCGAAATACAAGGGTGTTTATACAAATAATGCGGTGTTTATAAATGGAAAAATTTGTCCAACACCAGAGTTATTGGCACAAATAAATAATTTAGAATTTAATAAAGGAATTAAAAAAGGAAATACATTAATTGCTTATAGAAGTAATACGGCATCTGCATTAAATATTGAAGAAGCTTTATTGAGTTCTGAAGAAATAAATAATAATTATCTTTCTGTAGAAAACACTTGGGATATCTTTTCAAAAAATGGAGAAGCGATTAAACAAGATTTTGAATTAATTACAAGAGATAGAACATCTCAACCGTTATCATCATCTAATATCGTTATTGGAGATGTCAAGGATATTTTTTTGGAAGAAGGTGCAGTAGTGGAAGCTGCCATTTTAAATACAAAAGCAGGCCCGATATACATTGGTAAAGATGCCGAAATTATGGAAGGCTCTGTAGTACGCGGACCATTTGCTTTATGCGAACACTCTGCTTTAAAATTAAGTACTAAGGTTTACGGACCAACCACTATTGGGCCGCACAGTAAAGTAGGAGGAGAGATTAATAACTCAGTAGTATTTGGATTTAGTAATAAAGCACACGATGGTTTTTTAGGAAATAGTGTGATAGGTGAGTGGTGTAATTTAGGAGCAGATACCAATAACTCTAACTTAAAAAATAACTACGGCAATGTAAAACTGTATAACTACGCCCAGCAAAAAATGGTAGATACAGGTTTGCAATTTTGTGGTTTAACCATGGGCGACCATAGCAAATGTGGTATTAATACCATGTTTAATACAGGTACTGTAGTTGGTGTAGGTGCTAATATTTTTGGAGGAGGCTTTCCGCCAACGCATATCCCAAGTTTTAGTTGGGGTGGAGCAGAAGGTATGGAAGACTACCAATTTGATAAAATGATAGAAACCGCTAAAAGAGTGTATGCCCGCCGAAGCATAAGCATGAGCGCTGAAGAAAAACAAATTTTACAAACGGTGTTTGATAAAACAAAAAAGGATAGGAAATAAAATAGTTAAATGTATATTTTACTTTGATAAAGTAATCAGTTATCCTTAAAATCACGACACTTATAAAACAATATGATATATTTAAGAAAATCTTGTAGTAAATTAATAATTACTCACTAAATTTATAAGGGAAAGCTAATTAGCTTTCCCTTTTTTTATTCTATGCTAAAACGCATTACATATTTATTTATTTATTTATTTATTTATCTTTCAGGTAAAACACAAGTCAATCTTGTTCCCAATGCAAGTTTTGAAGATACTGTAGGAGGTAACTGTTGGACTCAGATGTTGGTTGATAATCCTTTATTAACAACTCACTATCTAAAAAATTGGTGTACCTATAAAAACATGACTCCTGATTATTACAATCCATGTGCTAATTTTTTTTCAGGTAATCCTTACCCAAATCAAGCTTCTATACCACATAATTGTTATGGGTATCAATATCCACGTTCTGGCGATGGATATGTTGGCATTCTATTATATGGGTTAAACAACTTACCAGATAGCACAAATATTAGTTCGGAATTAGCTGTGATAAAATTGAAACAAAAATTAAAAGCTAATACCTGTTATTACGGAGAATTTTTCTATAGTTTTTCTAATATTAATGCAATTAGTATAAATCAATTAGGAATGATGCTTAGTCAAACAACTGCGACATTAAATCCATTTATATTTGATAATACTATTAATTATCAATTACAATTGGACACAACTCAATTTCTTTCTGATACATCAAATTGGACTAAAATAAGCGGTAAGTTTGTAGCACAAGGCGGCGAAGAATTTTTAACAATAGGTAATATAAGAGATGGAGCACACGTGAAAAAACAATTTATAAACACAAGCTTTTCTACTCCATGTGGAATCTCTAATCCACATGCAGGTGTTTATGTTTACATCGATGATGTATCTATATACGAACTCCCAACACCACAATTACAATCAAACGCCATAACCATTTGCCCTAATACAGATACTTTAGTGTTAGGAGATACAGCGCGCATACAAACACGTTACCAGTGGTTTGCCAATGGCACAGCTATAGATACAACCAGTTTTATAAAAGTAAAACCAAACCAAACAACCACTTATGTTTTGCAAAGCATAAATTGTACAACAACCACACAAACAATCGTTGTAACATACAGCGCCAACTGCGAGCCTATTATAGTAGTTGAGCCAATTATCCCCAATGTATTTACACCAAACAATGACAGTATAAATGACGTATGGCGTTTTAGTTTAGGCAAAGGCAATGTTTTAAAAGATATAGCTATTTTTAATAGATGGGGAAATCTCATCTATCAAAAAACTAACAACTTAACTCACACAACTGTGTTATGGGATGGCAGAACCACATCAGGAGAAGAAACGCCAAGCGGTGTTTACTTTTATGTATTGCAATACACTGATGGCAATGGTGATGAGCATAAAAAAAACGGGTATATTACTTTGATTAGGTAAATTTTAAATATGTCATCTGCTTTTTTTGTTTCATAGGATTTAACAGCTGACAAAAGTCGGGCAGCTTACTAAGAAACGATCTTTAAAGCCAAAGGCATAATTTTAATGGAGATTTTATCTGATACTCTGATGGGTTCTCCGTCAAAATGAACGGGCAATTCACCATTAAATTCAATATCAATTTGCTTTCCTTTTTCGGATTGTAAATTTATGGAGGTGTGAATTTTTTTTGAAAATAATTTTATGCCAATCATTGGTATTGCAAAATGAGAGAAGGGTTTTAAAATGCTAACATTTAAAATGCCATCACTTAATTCGGCTTCAGGTGCAATATAAACATCATTGCCCCATTGTCCTGCATTAGCCACGGTTATTAAAAAAGCTTTAGTTTCTATTATTTTACCGTCAATCGTAATTTTATATTGATTGGGTGTGTATCCAAAAAATTCTTTTACGGTAGTTTTAAAGTAGGTAACAAAACCACGTTTGGTACTTGCAGCAAATTCATTAGCAATATGTGCATCAAATCCTACGCCTGCTGTGCAAAAAAAAGGATATTGATTAATCATAGCGCCATCCATTTGCTTAACAGTGCCACGTTCAATAATTTGTAAAGCTTGTTTTAAATCTAAAGGAATACGGTTGCTTCTTGCTAAACCATTCCCTGAACCTAAAGGGAAAATTCCTAAAGCCATATTAGTATTCATTACAACCGAAGCAACTTGATTTACGGTGCCATCTCCGCCACAGGCAACAACTGTATTGTAATTTCCTGAAAGAATTTGTTGTTTAACCGATTCAAAATCATCTTTGTTTTTCCAAACAATTAAATCGTAAGAGATATGACGAGGAAAATGAGTTTTGATAAACTCAATGATATCAATTTTCTTTTTGACACCAGCATTAGGATTAATAACGAATGCGATTTTTTGTGTCATGATTATTTTTTAGCAGTGGTAAAGAAAAATTCTTTTAAGTAGTTAGGCTCAGAATAAGCTACATCTACAAAATCTTTTACTTGATATTTAGCAAATGCTAGTTCAATCATATTGGAAGCACTAGCGATAATATCATCCATAAAAAAAGATTGAGGAATTGTTTGAAGTAATTCTTTAGCCTTTGGCATACCATCTCCAAAAAAATAAATAGGCTTATTTAAATCAAATGCTTTAATACTGTCTTCTGTTAATACCAATGCTTGTATTGGTAAAACTTCATTTAATTGATTGTCATAAGAAGCACAATATACTTCCATACGTCGTGCATCCATTAATGGACAAAACAAGGCGTTTGTAGTTGTTTTTTTTATGGCAGCCACGCTTAGTGCCTTTAAAGTGTCGATACTGATTAAAGGAATTTGTAAAGCATAAGCCAAACCTTTAGCGGCTGAAAATCCAATTCGTAAACCAGTGTAAGAACCAGGACCAGAGCTTATAGAAACAGCACTTAAATCATTAGGCTTTAAGGTATTTTCTTTTAGGAGTTCATCAATAAACACATGCAAGTTTTCGGCATGCGTGTATCCATTGTTTAATTCTTTAATCGCTACTAAGTCTGCACCTTTTGAAACAGCTATAGAACAAACGGTAGAAGTGCTTTCAATATGTAGAAGGTAAGCCACTATTTAGTTTTATCAGAAAATAATTCGTCTTTATCTACTACTTTAATTTTTTTGCCATTCTTTAAAATTTTAGAAACAGCTCCGTATGGTCCCGAAATAATTTCATCACCAACATTTACACCGCTTTTAATTTCAATATAGTCGTTATCCTGAATACCAGTCGTTACGTAAACCATTTTAGCAACGCCATTATTGTTTACAAACACACATTCTGTAATTTCTTCAACTTTTTTGTTGTTTAATTTTTCTTCTTTTTCATCTTTCACAACCACTTCTTGATCTTCTTCTCCTTCAAAATTTTGTTTTGTTTGAGTCGTATCAGAACTACGAGTGGTAACACCTTGAATTGGAATTGTAATAATATTAGCCGCTCTCATTGTTTGTATTTCAACACTGGCACTCATACCTGGACGAAATGGAGCAGGGTTAATGTCATTTACTAAATCCATATACGATTCTCTTAAGATTCTAATTTTAACTACAAAGTTTGTTACTTGATCAATTGAAATTCCAGTGGTGTTAGCGGAGTTAGCTACTTCTGTAACAATGCCCTTGAATTTTTTTCCAATGTAAGCATCCACTTCAATAACAGCCGTATCATTTTTGTGAATACGAATGATATCATTTTCGTTTACTTCTACACTCGCTTCCATTTCGTTTAAGTTAGCTAAACGTAAAATCTCCGTTCCTTGTAAACCTTGTACACCAACCACACGTTCTCCTTTTTCTACATTTAATTTAGAAACCGTTCCATCAACTGGCGCGTAAATAAATGTTTTATCTAAATTAGTGTTTGCTTCTTTTAAAGAGGCTTCTACACTTTTTACGTTATAATCAGAGGCTTTAATGCTTTCTACTAGTCCATCTACATTAGCTTTCGCAGCTTCGTAGCCTGCTTTTGCAGCGTCCATTTCTTGTTGAGAAATAACATTTTGATCAAATAATTTTTTGTTTCGAGCATAAGATGCTTCAGCATTTGCTAAGTTAGCTTGTGCTTGAGCTAATTGAGCAGCAGCCGTTTTTACGTTTGCTTTTGAACTATTTACTGTTGCATTAACACGCTCTAAAGCACTTTCGTAAATATCAGGTTTAATACGACAAAGTAACTGACCTTTTTTTACTTGGTCACCTTCTTTCACTAGCATTTCAACAATCTCTCCTGATACATCAGAAGTGATTTTTAATTCTGTTTCTGGTTGTATTTTACCATTTGCCGAAACGGATTCGATGATATTACGCTTAGCTGCTTTTTCGCTAGTTACTTCAGTAGGTTCTTCTCCTTTAAAGAATTTGAACATAATCACTACAAATAGCAATGCGATACAAATTCCGATAATCCAATATAATTTTTTCATAATTTTTTTATTTTTTAACCGCAGAGTCTGCAGAGTTTTTTTAATTATTTTTACTTAACATTTCTTTGAGTCCTTTGCGCGATTCTCTTTGCGCTCTTTGCGGTTAAGTTTTAAAACTTTAATTCTTTTCCTTGGTAAAAATCTAATACTTTTAATTTGAATACATAATCGTATTTAGCTTGCACTAAATTACTTTGAGCACTTTGCAAACGTGTTTTTGCGTTATTATAATCAAATGTGCTAATAGCACCAACGTTATATTTTTGTTGTGCATAATAAAAAGATTGTTCAGAAGCATCAACCGAAAGTTTAGTGGCGTTGTATTTATTTAAAGCAGCTCTTGCATTAGCATAAGCTTGTGCAATGGTTTTATATAAATTTTGTTCGGTTAAATCTTGAGAGTATTTAGCATTTAAAGCGTTTAATTGAGCATTTTTCACACCAGTGTAGTTTTGTAAGCCATTAAAAATGGGGATAGATAAAGTGAAACCAATACTCTTGTTGACGTTATCCGAAAACTGATCAGAGAAAGATTTTTTTGAAGTCACTACTTCTGTTCTCGGACTGATTACAAAATCGCCACCGGTAGTAACAGCTGTTGTATCCCATCCAACAAAATTCACGGCATCAATATTTTTATCTAATTCAGAAGTACCGGTACCTAAACTACCAGTAGCAGAAAGCGTAGGACTCACTCTTCCTTTAGCAACTGCTAAATTTCTTTCGGCAGCTAATAAACTATAGTTGGCACTTTTAATTGAGTGTTGATTTTTTAAAGCCGTTTCGTAAATATTTTGAACTGATAAACTAGCTAATTCATTATTGAGTACATCAACATTAGGACGAGAAATGCTAAAGTTGTTTAATGTATCTAAGTTTAATAATTGCTTTAATGTTAACATGGCAATTTGATAGTTATTATCAGAGCTAGTAACATTTACTTCTTCATTTGCTAATTGTGCTTTTAAATCAAATACGGCGCTTTTTGCTAAAGTACCAGCATCAGCTAATTTTTGAGTTCGCTCTAATTGTTCTTGAGTAATTTTAAACTGAGCTTTTGCAATTTGAAAAATCTCATCACTAAAAATTACGTTAATATAAGCTGTAGCAACATTTAAGGCTAAATCATTACGCTGTTGTAAATAGCTTTCGGTATTTGATAAATATAAATACTGATTGGCTTTGATATTATTGTACTGTGCTAATCCCGACCAAATTACAACATTAGATGATACATAAAAGTTTTGTGATAATACTTGAGTATTAGCAAAGGTGTTGGTATATCTATCAATGGTTCTACCAAAGTTATAAGTATGCTGAGCGCCTGCATTAATGGTAGGTAAAATAGCAGCTTTACTTTGGTTAGCATTATTTTTACTAATACGAGTAGAAATTTCGGATTGCTTTAAATTGATGTTGTTTTTTTGAGCATAATCAACGCATTGTTGCAAATCCCAAACACTGGATTGAGCCGATGCAAATTGAGAAATTCCCAAGAAAAGGAGTGTATGTATAATAAGCCTCATAATATTTTATAAATCGAAGTAAATTTAACTAAAAAAAGCACCCATTTCACTCAACTACACAAACGGAAAAAAAGTAGGGGTATTGGTAAAAAATGCCTACATAAATTTATCAACTTTAGAGTTTTAAACCCTCTTTTTTATTACTTTTCTAATCTTAATTGTGTGATATAAAATTGAAATGACCCCATTTTTACAATACATAGCTCAATATATTCATGAGCATCATGCTAATGATACCGAGCATTTGTGTATTGTATTGCCCAATAAACGTGGTGCTTTATATTTAAAACAACATTTAGCCAAAGCTTTTCAAAAAACAATTTGGTTGCCTACTATTATTAGTGCCGAAGAATTAGTAGCAGAATTATCGGGCTTACAACAAGCGGATAGCATTGATTTAATTTGTGATTTATATACAGTTTACAGCACTATTTTAAAAGAAAAAGCCGAACCCTTTGAAGCTTTTGCGAAATGGGGAACATTGATGCTTCAGGATTTTAATGAAGCAGACAGGTATTTAGTGGATACCAACTCTTTATACCAGAATTTAAAAGAGATTAAAGAAATTGAAAATTGGAGTTTAAGTGCTGATAGTTTAACCCCTACACAGCAAGATTATGTCAATTTTATGCATCAAATGGGAAGAATTTATCATGAATTCGCCAAAGTGTTGTTGCAGAAAAAACAAGCCTATCAAGGTTTGATGTATCGTAAAGCTGTTGAAGGATATAAAGAGTCGGAATATATCCAGCAGTTTTCTAAAATTTTAATTTGTGGCTTTAATGCCTTAAATAAAGCAGAAACGCTTATTTTTTCGGATTTAGTAAAAGAGAAAAAAGCAACGATTATTTATGATGCGGATAAATATTATGTGCAAAACGAAAGTTACGAAGCGGGATTATTTCTTCGTAAAAACTTTAGTAATACGTGGTTAGATTCTAAAAATCATATTGGAGATTATTTTAATGAAATACCAAAACATATTGATATTGTGGCTGTTCCAAAACAAATGGGACAAGCACAGGTAGTGTCTCATCAATTACATGAATGGATAAAACAAGGAAAATCATTACATAAAACCGCTGTTGTATTAGCTGATGAAAGTTTATTGTTTCCCATTTTAAATCAATTACCGAAGGAAGTACAGCATGTTAATATTACTATGGAGTATCCATTGCGTTTATCTCCAATTTACGATTTAATTGATAATTTAATTAGTCTTCATCAATCCACTCAAAAAGCAAGTGCTTCATCGAGTTATTATTTTGCGGATGTATTTAAGATCTTACAAAATTCTTTATTCAAAAAATATTATAAGTCATTTAATCCTAGTGTTCCTTTACAGTCAATTATTCAAAAGGTTATTGATAAAAATTATGTGTGGTTAAATACTAAAGTGTTAGCCGAATTGTTTGAAGATAATTATCAATACATTGATAATTTATTTAATACTTGGGCTAACTCAGCACAAGGCATAGCCTCTATGTCGCATATTATAAATGTGTTTAATGTGTCTGAAAATGAAGAGTTGCAATTATCTTCTACAGAAAAGGAATATTTACATGTGTTTACAAAATATTTTAATCGCTTACAGTCTTTAGTTGAAACACATCATTATTTAGATTCTTTATTAACTCTGAAGAGTTTGTATAAGCAAATTATTGGTTCAGCCTCTGTTCCTTTTATTGGCGAACCATTGCAAGGTTTACAAATTATGGGGGTGTTAGAAACCCGTACTTTGGATTTTGAAAACCTCATTTTATTGGGAGTAAACGAAGGAGTTTTACCTTCAGGTAAATCTGCTAATTCGTTTATTCCTAATGATTTAAAGCGTTATCATGGTATGCCTTTATATGGTGATAAAGATGCCATTTATGCTTACCATTTTTATCGTATTTTACAAAGAGCATCCAATGTTTTAATAACGTATAATACCGAACATAGTGTGTTGGGTTCTGGAGAAAAAAGTCGTTTTATAACTCAACTGCAATTTGAATTACGAAAATATAACAGTGCGCATGTCATTACAGAGCAAATGTTAAGTGGAGATACATTGCCCGCTAGTTTAAAAAATCATATTTCAATCTCTAAAACGGATTTAAATTTAGCGCCAATAATCTATAAAATAACATCAGATAATCAATATGGAGGATTGAGCCCATCTGCTTTAATTACTTATAAAGACTGTGGTTTACGTTTCTTTTTTAGATATGGAGCTGGCATTAAAGAAACGGATGATGTGGAGGAAAGTGCAGAAGCAAATACACAAGGTTCTATATTACACGAATCACTCGAAATGCTTTATAAACCTTTTATTGGAAGAGTTTTAAAAGAAGAGAATATTAATGAGTGTTTGGCAAAAAAAGAAGAATGTGTAAATCTAATTTTTCAAAATTATTTTAGTCAACGAGAAAGTCAGTTTGGGAAAAACTTCTTGCAGCGTAAAGTATTGTATGAATACGTGAGTAAATTACTCAAAAATGATTTACGATTAATTCAGCAATCACATAAAACCAATGAATTATTAAGTTTAATTGACCTTGAACGAAGTTTATCAGCTTCTGTAACCATTCCTGTGAAAGGAATTGATACCGTTATTTATCTAAAAGGTTCGGCTGATAGAATTGATAAACTAGGAAACAAGATCAGAATTATTGATTATAAATCATCTATCAAAGATTCTGATAAATTTAAGTTTACCAATTTCGAAGATTTGTTTACCGATAGCCAGTATAATAAAATGTTGCAGTTGTTTATGTATGCTTGGTTGGTTGTAAAAAACAATCTTGCTAAACCCGAAGAATTGCAACCTTGTATCATACCATTTAAAAAATTTGAAGAACAGCCTAGATTTATTACAGAAGATGTAAAAGGTGGTGGAGTTTTAAATTTCACATCGGATTTGTTACAAGAATTTGAAGATCATTTGAAACAAAAAATCTCAGAAATAATCATTAGTTCGGAGCCATTTACTCAAACGGAGGACGATGATAAATGCGAATACTGCGCGTATGCTAGTATTTGTAATATTTAGATTTCAATTAACACCTTATCGTTAGTTACTAATTGCAAAAAGGCCTCTTTTTTTACACTGTTTTTTTGTATATTTAAACTTTAAACTAAACTAACAAAAACGCACGTTTTACAGTATGAAAAAAGCATTTGTATTTCCAGGCCAAGGTTCTCAATTTTCTGGAATGGGAAAAGAGTTATATGATAACTCAGATTTAGCAAAAAAAATGTTTCATCAGGCCAACGATATTTTAGGATTTAATATCACTGATACAATGTTTACAGGTTCTGACGAAGAATTAAAGCAAACTAAAGTAACGCAACCAGCCATCTTCTTGCATTCGGTTATTTTGGCTGCAACGATGGGAGAATCATTTGTGCCAGATATGGTTGCGGGGCATTCTTTAGGAGAGTTCTCGGCTTTAGTAGCCAATAAAACATTAAGTTTTGAGAGTGCTTTAACATTAGTTTCTAAGCGTGCGATGGCAATGCAAAAAGCTTGCGAAATTAATCCATCAACGATGGCTGCTGTATTAAATTTAGCAGATGATGTGATTGAAACTATTTGTAAAGAAATTACAGCTAGCGGCCATGTTGTGGTAGCAGCTAATTATAATTGCCCTGGTCAGTTAGTGATTTCAGGTTCTATAGAAGGAATTAATATTGCTTGCGAAAAAATGAAGGCCGCTGGTGCAAAACGTGCTTTGGTATTACCTGTAGGTGGTGCATTTCATTCGCCGTTAATGGAACCAGCTCGTGTAGAGTTAGAAGCAGCAATCAACGCCACAACGTTTCATCAACCAATTTGTCCTGTTTACCAAAATGTAACAGCTTCGGCTGTTTCAAATCCTGAGGAGATTAAAAAGAATTTAAATATACAATTAACAGCTCCAGTAAAATGGACTCAAACAGTTACTCAAATGATTGCAGATGGAGCAACTCATTTTACAGAAGTAGGACCAGGTAAAGTATTACAAGGTTTAGTTAAAAAAGTAAACCCAGCAATGGAAACCATAAGTGCTTAAGCTATGATAAAAAAAATCATCATCTGTTTTGCTTTATTTCATTTGACAGTTCAAATGAATGCGCAGTTTTTTAGAGGAGTAGGATTATTTGTTGGTGCAACCACAACTAGTCATAAGTATACTAACTTAAATCCTAAAGACCCTGATTTCTTTACACATGTTTACCCAGCTCCGTCTCATCGTTCGGCTGAGTTCATTTCTTTCAGTGTAGGATTATTGGGGGAATTTTTAAAATACGAGCACATCCGTTGGCAAACAGAACTAGAGTATTGTACAAAAGGTGGTATTGAGCGTCCAATGGGAGCGCCAATGACAGGAGATAGAGGACCTGCTACACCAAATACCTTTCAAAATATTCAGTGGAATAATTTCGTTAAAATATTTGGTAACGAAGGTTATAGAGGAATTCCTTACTTAATGTTAGGAGCAAGATTAGAATATAATTTATCAAGATCTATTGGAGCGTATGGAGCCGTTGCAGGCGCGGTTCCAAAAATTAATATCACGCCTGATGTGGGTGTTGGTTTTGAATTTGCTTCATATAGCAAATGGCATTTGTTTACAGAACTTCATTATAACCCAGATGCTATAAAAATGGTAGTTCAATCGGTAGCGTTTAATCAACGCATGTGGGAATTAAGAGTTGGAGTTATTTACAGACCAAGAAAAGCATTAGATGATTGTAATGCTCCAAGATATCACGGTAGTAATTTTTAATACATAAAAATTTTAAATATGGTAATGACCAAAGATGTTTTATTTTCATTAACCAAAGGTGGCTACGCTCCTCAAGAAGAAATGCTTGAAGTAGCTCGTAAAAAAGGTAAATTATATATTGGAATTCCTAAAGAAATGGCCTTTCAAGAAAATCGTGTTCCTTTGGTTCCTGATGCTGTTGCTTTATTAGTAAACAATGGTCACAAAATTGTTGTGGAGGCTGGAGCTGGTTCTGCAGCTCATTTTGAAGATACGGATTATAGTGAAGCAGGAGCAGAGATAGTTTATTCTGCTGATCAAGTTTATAAAGCAGATATTATTTTAAAAATTGCGCCTCCTACTTTAGAAGAAATTGAAAGTATGAAAGCAAAACAAACTTTGTTTTCGGCCCTTCAATTAACGGTTCAGCCAGAGGATTTTTTAAAAAAATTAGTTGCTAAAAAATTAAATTGTGTCGCTTTTGATTTAATAACAGATGATGCAGGTATTTTTCCTGTTATCCGTGCGATGGGAGAAATTGCAGGAGGTACTTCAATATTGGTAGCTGCCGAATTATTGAGTAATGCTAATAATGGAGTAGGGTCAATCTTAGGTGGTATTAGTGGTATTTCTCCTACCGAAGTTGTAATTATTGGAGCAGGAACCGTTGGAGAATTTGCTGCTAGAGCGGCTTTAGGATTGGGTGCAACCGTAAAAGTATTTGATAATTCAACCTCTCGTTTACGTCGTTTACAAAGTCAATTAGGTACTCGTATTTTCACGTCTGTTATTGTTCCTAAAGTATTAGAAAAACATTTAAAAACAGCTGATGTAGCGATTGGCGCATTACGTGCATCAAAAGGAAGAACACCTTGTATCGTTTCCGAAAATATGGTTTCTGAAATGAAAACAGGTTCTGTAATTATTGATGTAAGTATTGATCAAGGAGGAGTGTTTGAAACATCATCGGTGACTAACCATACTAAACCTGTATTTCGCAAACATGGTGTCATTCATTACTGTGTGCCTAATATTCCATCTCGTGTAGCTCGTACAGCTTCATATGCCTTTAGTAATATCTTCCAACAAATTTTAATGAACATGGGAGATGAAGGTGGTTTTGATGGATTAGTTAGAAAAGATGCAGGAGTGAGACATGGTGTTTATATCTATAATGGAATATTAACTAACCAGTATTTAGGAGAGGCATTTAACTTACCTCACAAGGATATTAATTTGTTAATGGCGGCAATGTAATACTGTCATTTTTTATTTTTTACATTTTTTATAATGAACTTCAAACAACGTCTTCGTCTTTTTTTAATCGGGTTTATTCCTGGTTGTATTATTTTATTGTTTATTATCAATAAAACTGGCTGTACAAGTCCAAATGAATTAAAAATGTTGGAATTACAACATCAACATTTAGAATTAGGAAATAAAGCAGCTTGTAAATTAAAATGTTTAGTGATGATTGATAAAGGTTTTCAGGTGAACATGCGTAACTATCAGGTTAATTATGATTTAAGCGACGTTCATAAAAAACCTTACGGCACTTATTATTTACAAGCAAAGGATGCTAAAGATGCCCGTTATGAATTTATGATTGAAGACAAAGACACTGTTTCATTTGTTGACGATATTAAATTATTAGGTAGTTACCCAAATTGTCATTGCGATACACTACATTAATGGAAGTTAGATTAAAAACAGATTTATCAAAGTTTAATAACGACTGGTACAAAAAAGGCGGTAGTTCGGTTAAACGTATATCTTGGTATATATTAAATGCCGTATTTTTTAATTCAGCATTTCCAATTATGTCATTTAAGCGTTTCTTGTTACGTTTATTTGGTGCTAAAGTTGGTAAAGGAGTGGTGATTAAACCATTCGTCAATATTAAATATCCTTGGCGTTTACGTATCGGTAACCATGTATGGATTGGTGAGCGTGTATGGATTGATAATTTAGGTTTAGTGGTATTACACGATAATTCTTGTGTGTCTCAAGGAGCCATGTTGTTATGTGGTAATCATCATTACAAAAAAGTAGCCTTTGATTTAATAGTAGGTAACATTACAATTGAAGAAGGTGCTTGGATTGGCGCACAATGTGTAGTTTGCCCAGGAGTAAAAGTAGGAAGCCATGCGGTATTAACCGTTAACAGCGTTGCCACAGCGCGTTTAGAACCTTGGAGTATTTACCAAGGTAATCCAGCAGTAAAGATTAAGGATAGGGTGATTAAATCTTAATATTTTGATTTTTTAATGTGTTATTGGTAACAGTAGAAGAACGGTAAATTTATTAGTTTTACTTTGAAGATTAATTTTGATTAAGTGTTTTTTCAATATCTGGGTTTATTTCCATCTTGACATTAAATGGTTCTAATGCACCTATAAAATTTCTAAGATTTTTAAGACTAGATAAATGAATCATAAAAATGTCTTTACCATAAATCAAAATAGTATAATTAAATGAATGCCTTGACCCCCTTTCATCTATTATTGACATAGACTTAATTTCAGAGATTATAATTTCTTTTTTTATAATCATGAAAAATTTTATTTGAATTATTTTAGTGCCGTTAATGTAAATTTTTTTTAGCATTGCGAACCTGTAAATTATAAAAGTGACAAGTCCTCCAATAGCACCATATAAATAATTATGATAATAATTAATACAAATACTAAATATTAACCAAACGAAAACAATAGTCAGTATAAATACAGTAATACTATTGAACGCTTGCGCTTTAAATCCTTCTTTTATAACGACTGTTTTCATTTTGCTTATGTTCACGTTACCACCAATAATTTATTTAGTATTCTTTTTTGCATCTTCAATTTTCTGTAGTTCTTCAATATCAGCCTTGTCTTTTAATCTATTTGTTGTCATTTTTGACATGATGAGATGTTTATATTGAATAATAGGAACAGAGATTCCTTCAATATCAGCGATAGTTTTTTGCTTAAAGGCATCATTAAAATCAACATTACTAATCCTTGTTAAGCAATCAACTCGTTCAGGTTCTTCCCAAAAATGAAAAGCGAGATGTTTTGTGAAATCTAATTGAGAAATGTGTTTAATTCCATCTTTATCAAATTCAAATTCTTCTAATACAGGAATCAACTTTAATTTATTTTCGTTAGATGGTTCAAACCATAAGTCCATGTCACCTGTGGTTCTTTTGTATCCATAATAAATGACAGCATAACCACCAATTAATAAAAAATTAACTTGATGTTTAATCAATGATTTTAATAATTCTTGGTGGCTATCAGTGAAAATATTCATTCCTTATCAAAATAAATCTTATTAATTCTTGGTTTTTTCTCTTTCGTAGAATAAATTCTTAAAATTAATTGAACTGTTTCCCTAATTCTATCCACTGGATCTTGGTTAATTATATACTCCGCTTGAGCTTCAGCAGCCTTGTCTAAATTGGAGTGGATATGTATTTTTTTAGAATATGACATGGCAATTAATTACCTTAAATGTAATTCATTTATTCCAGACCTAAAAGTTAATATAGTTTAATACCATTTTACTTTCAAATATACCGCATCATCTATCTGAATAGTATTGTCTTTGGCATAAAAGTAAACAGAGTTACCTTGTTTGGTTTCGGCAAAATATTCGTAACCATAACCATTAAAAAACACATTAGTCACCGTTACTTGTATATGAGCTTGCGCTTTGCTATCAACTACTTGTAATTGATTTGGACGAATATAAGTTTGGTTTTTAGATAACTTCACTTTAGTGGAAATCAAATCTTCTTGATCTAAAATAAAATAACGACCCATTAAAGCAGCTACGTTTTTTGTTTTTGGCTGATAGTAAACTTTAAACGTTTCGTCATGCTGTATTAACTTACCATTTTCCATTACGGCTGTTTCATCCGCATATCGCAAAGCTTCTTCGGGTTGATGAGTCACTAAAATAACCGCCGCATTTTCTTTTTTAATTTGTTGGCGTATGTAGGTGAAAATTTTATCTCGTAATGGTAAATCTAAATTACTAAAAGGCTCATCCAATAATAATACTTTAGGAAACTCGGCTAATGAACGTGCAATTGCTACTCTTTGTTTTTGTCCAGAAGACAAGGTAACTGCCTTTAAACTTTTATAAGGCGTTAAATCTAACAAGCGCAATAATTGATTGGCACGTTTTTGTTTATACTCATCGGTATAACCCATCAACTTATCTTTGATGTTTTCTTCAACCGTATGGTTATCTAAAACATAAAAATCCTGGCTCACAAAACGCATATCTGCATGGCCAGGAATTAAGTTGTAAGCAGGACCTAAAACTAATTTATTACCAATCGTAATTTGCCCTTCATGTAAATCTTCTAAACCATAAATACATTTTAGTAAAGTGGTTTTTCCACTTCCGCTTTTTCCAATAATGGCTAAAATATTTCCAGGTTCAGCGGTTAAAGAAACATTACTGATAGCTTTAAATTGGGTAGAATTAGGATAATTAAACGCTATTTTATTAACGGATAAAATATTCTTACTTGTTGTAGAATCCATTTGTGAATATTTGAACAAAAGTTTTCTCTTTGTATTTTTTACCGTCAATACCTGTGGCATTTAAAACGCAAAAGTAAACTCCATCTTTACAAGGTTCACCGCTTGTGGTCCTTCCATCCCAAAAGCCATTAACACGAGATGTTTCAAATACTAAATTTCCGTAACGATTAAAAATACTAAAATCCATTTCTACTATTTCATCTAAAATGGGTTTAAACACATCGTTGATGCTATCGAAATTAGGTGTAAAAACATTTGGCAAAAGAATATTGGAAATAGAATCATTTGTATCAAACGTTGGAATTGTTTGTGCTTTTGTTTGATTGATACAAACCAAAAGACCAATAACAATAAATATGTGTTTAACTTGATTCACTAAATAAATTTACAATTTTAAATTGTGTTTAAGAAATCTAACGTATTTACATTATCTGCAAAATCAAAAATACTTGGTTCTTGAGTGCAGCCTAAAGCAATCGTTTTTAATCCCTTTATTTCAAAATTACTCACAATACATTGCAAATTTGGCAGTAAAGGATTTATCTTTTCAACAAGTGACTCTTGATTAGTGTAATTTTCGTAAAAAAGTACCGAAGTAGGGGCATGTAAATCAGAACTCTCTTTAATCATTAAAAAGTTATTGTCTAAAAACGGAATCAAGTCTAATAAATAGATAGCTCTGTTATACTCGTAGTTATTATTATACTTTTTGTTATCTAATACATATTTAAAATCGTAAACGGCTTCAAATAGTCCGTCAAATTTATAACCTTCTGGTACATATATTTTGCTCACATTTCGGCAACCTAAGCCATAATAATCAAAAATATCTTTTCCTAAACGAGTTAATTCTTCTTTAGTTTCTTTACCGTTTAGTACAGCAATAGAACTTCTGTTCCTACGTATGATATTAGGGTATTTTCCAAAGTAGAATTCAAAATGTTTTGCTGTATTATCACTTCCTGTTGCTATAACGGCATCAAAATTTATCATTTTGCCTTCAGAGAAATTAATTCTAGGAGCAAAGTCTTTTTCGAAATAAATTAACATACCTGCTAAAAATGGAATAAAAGCAGGGTCATCGCTAGATACTTTGATTAATATATTATGTCCTCCTAATAAAACACATAACATGTCATGAAAACCAACAGCGGGAATATTACCAGCCATAATAACAGCAACGATTTTAGGATCTTTTGGTTCAGTAATATTTTTAGAAAAATCTGCTATACTTTTTTCTTCTAACATAAACGCCAAGCCTTTCAGAGCTTGAGCAACATTTTCGGGAGTAAACCAGCCGTTATAAGAAAACGCTATAGAGGTTAATTTTAGTAAATCGTTATGAAATCGCTCCTCTTTAGGAAGCCATTGATTTGAAAAATGTCGATTTATAAACAGTCCTAATTGAACAAAAGCTTGTTCTCGTTGTTTTAAGGTCATAAAAATTAATCTTATATTTGCAGTCTTAAATTTAAGAACACAAAACTAACGAAAAAATGGCTATTAAAATTACAGATGAATGCATTAATTGTGGAGCTTGTGAACCAGAGTGTCCAAATAATGCGATATATGAAGGCGGTGCTGAATGGCGCTATGCAGATGGAACAAAAGTAAAGGGTGAGTTTACAGGCAAAAACACCGGAATAACAGCAGATGCTAATGCTCCTCAAACGCCTTATAGTATGGATGTGTATTACATCGCAACAGATAAATGTACAGAATGTGCTGGTTTTCATGACGAGCCCCAGTGTGCAGCTGTTTGCCCTGTTGATTGCTGCGTGAAAGATGATGATCATGTAGAAACAGAAGAGATACTTTTAGCTAAAAAAGACAGTATGCATTTATAGTGCTTTACTTAAATAAAATAGAAAGCCATCCGTTATTTAACGTATGGCTTTTTTGTTGATCTTATATTAATTAAATAAATTTTTATCAAATGTAATGTCAGGCGAAGGGTTAAAATGTCGAAGTTCAAAAGACGATGTCACTTCGAGTAATTCCGACGGAAGGAGGAATGTATCGAGAAGCGTTCTCGATACGCTACACTCCGTTCGCTACTCGAACAGACAAACCAAATGTCACTTCGAGCGAAGTAGAGAAGCTATTATTTAAATATTTCAAGTTCTCAAATCCACTTCGACTACCTGTCTACCGACAAGGCAGGCTCTCAGTTTGACAAAAAATATTATTTCTGGGAGTTTAAAAACACGTAACTAATGATATTAGCTCCCATTTTTAAGGCTTTTTCTCTAGCTTCTTGGCTATCTTTATGTATATCGTAACTTTCCCAACCATCTCCTAAGTCGCATTCGAAATCATAAAAGCATACTAAACGACCTTTGTAAATCAAACCAAAACCTTGAGGAGCTTTATTATCATGTTCATGAATTTTAGGTAATCCTTTATCAAAATTATAGGCTTGATGATAAATAGGATGAGAGTAGGGAAGTTCTACTAACTCTAATTCAGGAAACACTTTTTTTAATTCGGTTCTAATAAATTTATCCATCCCATAATTATCAGAAACGTGAAGAAAACCACCACCTGCTAAATACTTTCTTAAATTTTCGGCTTCTTGATTTGAAAATACTACATTCCCATGCCCTGTCATATGAATAAAAGGATAGTTAAAAATTTCTGCACTTCCTACTTCAACAACAGCTTGTTCAGGATTGATGTTTGTTTTAATGTTAGTGTTACAGTATTTAATTAAATTAGGAACAGATGTTTCTAGGTTGGCATACCAATCGCCACCTCCGCTATATTTCAAAATTCCTATTTGGTAAGATTGAGCAATAACATAAGGTGTTTTTGCAAAAAAGAAAATGATTAGGATATAAATAAACTTATGCATTAGCGCTTAGCGAGTTTATAGTTTTTCTTTTCTTCGGCAATGGGTAACCCTAAATCAGATACGGTTAGTTTATCTTTAAACTCCGCATAGCCATCAGATATAATAGTAATATCATATGTTCCAGCAGGTAATGCCATGACGAATTTTCCATTAGTTGGATTAGGTGCAAAACTAAACTCTTCGTTACTCACGGTATTTACTGCTAATATATTGGCAATGTATTCCTTAGGTTGATTTAAAGAATCGCCTAAAGCAATGTTACCTAAATACAAGGTTAATTTCTGATCAACATCATTAAATTTTACTCTGTAAATATCTAAATCTCCTTGTCCTCCTGGTCTTAATGCGCTTATATAGCCAACTCTATTATCAGGAGTTAAACTAATACTTCTATCTTCATCAGTTGTGTTAACTGGGTAACCTAAATTTTCTGCTTTAGTCCAAGTATTTTCTTCTGGATTCCAAACGCTTTTAAATAAATCAAAACCTCCCATGGTATTATGACCTTCTGATGAAAAATAAAGAGTAACCCCATCAGTTGACAAATAAGGAAAGTCTTCATGGTATTCTGTATTAACTTCAGGACCCATTTTAAAAGGTTCGCTCCAGTTTCCGTTTGGTAGTTTTCTACAGATATAAATATCTGTTTGAGCATCCTTATCTTCTCCTCTTACAAAAAATAAAGTATTACCATCGGCACTAATAGAGGCAGAGTGTTCTAATTTTTTATTAATATGTTCAGGAAATGGAAGGTATTTAACCCATGCTCCATTCTTTTTTATAGAATGATAAATATCTCCATACTTATCAATATGATCAATGTAAACAAGCATTTCAGAGCCATCTGCTTTTACACCAACCACTTGTTCATCTAATGAAGAGTTAATTTTAGGGCCAGGGTTTTCTGCTTTAATCCATTTTCCTGCTTCTACTTTTGAAGTATAAATATCAGAGGCATAATATCCGTCTACTTCAACTCGTCCTGCTGTTTGACCTTTACGACGAGTGGTAAATGCTAAAAAACTTTCATCTTGAGTAATCCAAGGATAATAATCAGCAAATTCTGAGTTAATTTCTTTTCCCAAATTAGTGAAAGAAACATTAACAGGATTAAGCATTAATGCTTTTGCGTTATTACAAATTTCAATTTCTCTATCAGCTATTTTTTTCTTTTTAGGTTCAAGCTCTTTATATTTTTCGAAAGCCTTAATGGCATCGTCTATTTTATTGGCTAGTCTATAAGCTTCGCCTAATTTTAACCAAACATTGGACTCTACTTTTGGCTCCTTAACACAAAACTCTAAATATTTAATCGCCTCAGCTTTATTGATGTGAGTGTTTAAATAACATTCGGCAATTTTGTATTGAATAATTGCGTTGTTTTTATCTCCTTTTAATAGTTCTTTATAGATAGGAAGGGCCATTAAAAAATTATGATGATTGTAATGCTCGTCTGCATCTGCAATATCGTACTTAGCTTTGCCTGGTTGAGCAACCGCTAATGAAAACGAAAAACAACTTATTGCTAGAAAATACTTAACCATAATTGGTTACAATTTATAAAAATATTTTCAATAATCGTACCTATTTTTTCTGAGAAAGTTTAAACAAGAGTTCTTTTTCTGATTTACTAAGGCTTTCGTATCCATTTTTAGAAATTTTATCTAAAAGAGTATCAATGGTTTGTTGGTTACTTTGACTCTGTTCATGGGCTTTTGCATTTTTGTTGGAGTGAACTACTTTAAGTGTTGACGTTTTTGTTCTATTAAAGAATGTGAACTCAGATATATCCTTTCCGTTTTTAAGCATATATCCAAAAAATAAACCAAAAAATGCTCCTCCAAAATGTGAGATTTTCCCTCCAGTATTGATGTTAAAATCAATAATAGTTGAAACAGCAAAAATTAACAAAGCGTAATATTTATACTTCATTTCGATAATGCCAAATAAACTAATAGGAAGATTAGGGATGTACAAAGCTAAGCTGGTAACTATTCCTAAAACAGCAGCAGATGCCCCAAACAGAATAGAATACTCAAATGTACTTGGGAAAATAGCAGATAGAATTAATAAAATAATTCCACCCATTAATCCACTCATTATATATACATATACCATTTTCTTTTCGGACAAAAAGCTTAAAAAAGTTTGTGCTGAAAAATAAAGAAGTAACATGTTATAAAAAACATGACCTAAATCCTTATGAGAAAACATATAAGTAAATAAGGTCCAGAATTTAAATACAAACTCATTTAAATTTAATGGCAATGCCATGTTTAAAGTAATAAAGTCAGACTGAAAAATACCAGTACTGATATTAATGATAAAGAAAATAGAAATATTTACGATTAATAAAACAGTAAGCTTGCTATGTCTTTGTAGTTCGTGTTTGATATTTTGGATAAAAGACATAGAAATATTAAAAAAAGAAATTTTTATTGCGCTTCCAAATTAACATAATGATAATGCCAACAGCTAAACCTCCAAGATGAGCAAAATGTGCTACATTATCATGGGCAAAAAAACCATTATATAATTCAAACAAAGCATATCCAATGACTAAAAACTTAGCTTTTACAGGAATAACAAAATATAATTGTAATTCAGTGTTTGGGAACATCATGGCAAAAGCAACCAATAAGCCAAACACAGAGCCAGAAGCACCTAGTAAAATAGTATACTCGTTATGAAAGGCGCTAATCGCTAATTGTAAAGCCGCCGCACCCAATCCACATAAAAGGTAAAAATTTAAAAAACGTTTCGAACCCCAAATGTTTTCTAAGATTGAACCAAACATGTAAACTGCTAACATATTTAAAAAAATATGTGAGAAGTCGGCATGCATAAACATGTAGGTAATAAATTGGTGTGGTTTAAAGTATTCTGTACCTATCGGAAATAAATCTAGATAACGATCCAAATCAATTTTTCCAGCCAAGAAAAATTTAGAGGCAAACAAAACTACATTGATGATTAAAATATTTTTAACCACCATTGGTATTTGCTGAAATTGTCTTGGTTTAAATTCTTGAAAACTCATAATGTCATTAACTATTTCTTAAAAAAAGAATCTAATTCCAATTTACTCATTTCCATAATCACAGGTTTTCCATTTGGGCTATACATTGGGTTTTCGCAATTAAATAAATGTTCAAGCATTAATGCTATTTCTTGTTCATCTAATGTTTTACCATATTTAATACCCGCACTTTTTGCCATACTCTTACACATGTTTTCAAATGGGTCAATTTTCACATCAAAGGTATTTAATTTATAGGTTTCTAAGATACCTTCTACCATCTCTTGAGTGTTAAATTCTCCTAATTCTGCTGGCGTACCCTGAACTACTACCGTGTTTTTTCCAAAGGGTTCAATTTCAAAACCCAGTAATTTAAAATGAGGCATTAAGCTTTCTAATAACACATAATCGTTAGGTGTTAACTCAATTGTAATAGGAAATAAAACTTGTTGTGAAGATGAGGCTACATTTTTATCTTTTGTAGCAATATAGTGTTCGTATAAAATACGCTCATGTGCTCGTTGTTGATCTATCACTAACAAACCATTTTCGTGCGCAGAAATAATATACTTATTATATAATTGAAAACCTTTGGTAGAAAAAATATCGTGGTCTATTTGCGTTTGTTCGGCTTGTTTTTCTAATTGTAGATTTTCGTTTTCGCCTTTATAATCTAAGTTAGAGTAATTTTGGTATAAACTTTCCCAGTTCTGTTTGTTGTGTTTTTGTAAATCATTTTCAAACGGTTGTTTATAAGATGAGCCTCCACCAGACGAAGATTTAGAAGTACTTGTTGAAAATGGGTTATAATCAGGATTTACTGTAACTGTAGGTGCCGAAACTGATTTAGTGTAATCAATATCAAAACTCATTTCGCTATTAAAATCAAGACTAGGAGCAAGGTTTGCTTTTCCTAAAGCACGCTTAACGGCACTATGTAATAAAGCATAAATAATTTTTTCGTCCTGAAATTTAATTTCTGTTTTGGTAGGATGAATATTTATATCAATAAACTCAGGATTAACTTCTAAAAATAAATAGTAGGCAGGATGTACATCGTTGGCTATTAATTCTCGGTAAGCTTCTGCAATAGCATGATGCAAATAAGGACTTTTAATAAAACGATCGTTTACAAAAAAATATTGATCGCCTCGGCGTTTTTTTGCGTTTTCAGGTTTTCCCACGTATCCAGATATTTTTACAACATCTGTATCTTCGTTAATTTGAACTAATTTACCTTGTAAGTTTTTACTAAATAATCCTGAGATACGTTCAATTAAGGTTGCAGGAGGCAAATTATAAATTTCGTTACCGTTACTGTATAATTGAAAATGAATATTAGCATGAGGCAAACATACACGTTCAAACTCATCTATGATATGTTTTAATTCAACGCTATCATCTTTCAAAAAATTACGACGTGCAGGAATATTAAAAAATAGATTTTTTACACTAAAAGAAGAACCCGTTGGGGCCTGACACTCTTCTTGACGCATAAATTTATTACCTTCTATTTCAATTAATTGCCCTACAATGTCTTCTTCGCGTTTGGTTTTTAATTCCACTTGAGCCACAGCTGCAATACTAGCAAGGGCTTCTCCTCTAAATCCTTTGGTATGTAATTGAAATAAATCTTCTGCTTTTTTAATTTTAGAAGTGGCATGGCGTTCAAAAGCCATTCGGGCATCAACGGGGTTCATTCCCATACCATTATCAATCACCTGAACAAGAGTTTTACCGGCATCCTTAACAATTAGTTTAATAAATGTGGCTTTGGCATCAATGGCATTTTCAAGCAATTCTTTTACAATAGAGGCTGGACGTTGAACGACCTCGCCAGCAGCTATTTGGTTAGCTACACTTTCTGGTAAAAGAGTGATTACATTTTGCATGGCGCAAAGGTAATTTTTTACTTGATTTACCCTAAAAAAGAGAGTGGATTTAGAAAATATTTAAAAAAAGTTGATAATAAGTTTTTAGTTAACCTTTTTATTTTATAAATTTCCGGAAAAATAAATAGGTTATGTCGACAAAAACTAAGGCTTCGTCAAAAAATAAAAAAGCATCACGCCCTAGCGTGACTAAAAAAGTTGCTCCAAAAAAAGTAGCTGCTAAAAAGCCTGTTGCTAAGAAAAAAGTTGTGAAAACAGCAGTTAAATCAAAGCCAGTTAAAAAGTCGGCATCACGCCCTAGTGTTACTAAAAAAGTAGCCGCTAAGAAAGTGGTTGCAAAAAAGCCTATTAAAAAGGTTGTTGCTAAGAAACCAGTTAAAAAAGCAGTTGCAAAAAAGCTTGTAGTTAAAAAAATAGCTAAAAAAGTAGCTCCTAAAAAGGCTGCAAAACCAGTTAAGAAAGCGGTTACTAAGAAAGTAGTTGCAAAAAAGGTTGCCCCTAAAAAGGTAGCTAAGCCTGTAAAAAAGGTTGCTCCAGTAAAACCAGCTAAAGTTGAAAAACCAGTTATAGTAAAAGTACCTGTTGTTAAACCTGAAAAACCTGTTAAAGTAAAAAAAGAAAAACCAGCTCCAGTTAAGAAACAAATAGTTGCTCCAACTACATTTAGAACTCCAGATTATACCGCTCCAACAAAACATGTTAAAGAGCCAGCTGGTAAGTTTGAAATGGAATTTGTGATTAGAGCTTCAGAGGATATGGTATTTGAATTTGTGAGTACAGAGAGTGGATTATCTGAATGGTTTTGTGATGACGTAAACATTAGAGATGGAGTTTTTACTTTTGATTGGGATGGACAAATTCAACAAGCTAAGTTGGTGAAAGAAGTTCCTCCTCAATTAATTAGATACCAATGGTTAGATAAAAATGACGGAAGTTATTTTGAATTTAGAATACAAAAAGATGAATTAACTAATGATATTTCATTGATTATCACAGACTTTGCCTCGGATAAGGCTGATGAAGTATCAGCTAGATTATTGTGGCATAGTCAAGTAGACAAATTACTTCACGTACTAGGGTCGTTCTTTTAATAACTGAAAGCCTAGTTTCGCTCAAATTAACTTTTGATTTTGTGAAAAAATCTTAAATTCGAGTATTATTAACCCAAAAACGTAATTACCATCGCATAGACTTCTACTTAAATTTTTATTGAACCAATAATTTAATTGTAGTCCTATGTCTATGCAACTTCTTTCTGATAATGAGCTTGTTAAGCTCTATATGAATGGTAATGAAGAATCTCTTTCAGTTCTTGTTAAGCGTCATAAACGTCGAATTTTTTCGTACATCTATTTAATTACGCGTAATAAAGCGTTAACTGAAGATGTGTTTCAAGAAACATTCTTTAAAGTTATTCAAACATTAAAAAAGCAACAGTATAATGAAGAAGGTAAATTTTTGCCTTGGATTTTACGTATTGCTAAAAATTTAATCATCGATCATTTTAGAAAGGTTAAAAAAATGCCTTCTATCTCTTCTGTAACTAATGATGAAGGTGAAGAAACTAGTATTTTTGATATTATACCTGAAGAATCGACCACATCAAAAGACAACGAAGAAACTAGAATGTTTAAGCAAACCATTCGTTCTATTGTAAATGATTTACCACAAGATCAAAAGGAAGTGGTTATTATGAGAACCTATTACGATATGAGTTTTAAAGAAATTTCTGAAATCACGAATGTATCAATCAATACATCTTTAGGTAGAATGCGTTACGCTTTAATTAATTTAAAGAAAATGTTAGAAGAGAAAAAAGTCGAAATATATATTTAATGCTATGGTTTGTTTGTTTAATATAATTTGATTTTTGCATAAAAAAACCTCCAATTTAATTGGAGGTTTTTTTATTTACTTTAGTAAAGCTAATTGTAATACTTCAGTCATTTGAGTAACATATTTAAATGTTAATCCTTTTAAGTAATCAGATTTAATATCATCAACGTCCTTTTTATTATCTGCACATAAGATGATTTCTTTAATACCAGCACGTTTAGCTGCCAGTATTTTTTCTTTAATACCACCAACAGGTAATACTTTCCCTCTTAATGTAATTTCGCCAGTCATCGCTAAATGTTTTTTTACCTTGCGTTTAGTTAAAGCAGATGTTAAAGACGTGAGCATCGCTATTCCAGCACTTGGTCCATCTTTTGGGGTTGCACCCTCTGGCACGTGAATATGGATATTGTAATTTTCAAATAATTCAGAATCAATATTTAATTCTTCATTATGTGCTTTAATGAATTCTAATGCTAAGGTCGCACTTTCTTTCATCACATCTCCTAAGTTACCTGTCAAAGCTAGTTTAGCTCCTTTACCTTTTGATAATGAGGTTTCGATAAATAAGATATCGCCACCAACTTGTGTCCACGCTAAACCTGTTACAACACCTGGCACATCATTACCTTGATATTTTGCCTTTTCGTGAGAAGGGCCAAGTATTTTAGCAATTGATTCTTCGTTTATTTTTGGTAAAGTTTCATCTTTTACAACATGTACAGCAACATAACGTGCAATTTTAGAAATACGTTTTTCTAAATTTCGCACACCACTTTCGGCTGTATAATTTTCGATGATAAATTCTAGCTGTTTGTCTGTTAATTTTAATTGAGATTTTTTAAGACCGTTTTCTTCCACTTGTTTAGGTAACAAATGTTGTTTGGCAATTTCAATTTTTTCTTCAACGGTATAACCACTCACATCAATAATTTCCATACGGTCGCGCAGAGCAGGCTGTATAGTCGACAAATTATTGCAGGTTGCAATAAACATGACTTTACTTAAATCGTAATCTGCTTCTAAGAAATTATCATAAAAAGTAGAGTTTTGTTCTGGGTCTAATACTTCTAATAGAGCAGAGGATGGGTCGCCATGAAAATCGTTCCCTACTTTATCTATCTCATCTAAAATAAAAACTGGATTAGACGATTGTACTTTTTTTAGGTTTTGTAAAATACGTCCTGGCATCGCGCCAATGTATGTTTTACGGTGTCCACGGATTTCGCTTTCATCTTTTAATCCGCCTAAACTCATGCGCACGTATTTGCGCCCTAAAGCTTTAGCAACGCTCTTTCCTAAAGATGTTTTGCCAACACCTGGAGGACCATATAAACAAAGAATAGGTGCTTTTAAATCGCCTTTTAATTTTAATACAGCTAAGTGTTCTAAAATACGTTCTTTTACTTTTTCTAAACCAAAATGATCTTCGTTTAAAGTAGCTTCGGCATGTTTTAAATCAAAGTTATCTTGAGTGTATTCGCCCCAAGGGAGGTCTAATAATAATTCTAAATAATTGGTTTGAATTCCAAACTCTGGCGAGTTAGGGTTCATGCGAGATAATTTGCCTATTTGTTTTTCAAAGGTATCCGCAATTTCTTTATTCCATTTTTTAGTTTTCGCTCTTTCTCTTAACTCTTCAATATCTTGTTCGTGACTTTTTTCACCTAACTCTTCTTGAATGGTTTTTATTTGTTGGTGTAAAAAGTAATCGCGTTGTTGTTTATCAATATCAACTTTTACTTTATTTTGAATTTGATTTTTTAACTCCAACATTTGCAAGTCTTTACTTAAATGAGTTAAAACCATAGTGGCTCTATCTTTTAAGCTAGGAACTTCCAACATGCGTTGTTTTTCAGAAGCACTAGCATTCATGTTTGATGAAATAAAATTCACCATAAAGTTTTGACTTTCAATATTATTTAATGCAAAACCAGCTTCTGTAGGAATGTGTTGAGACTTTTGAATGATTTGTAAAGCGGTGTCTTTTAAACTCGATACAATCGCTTGAAATTCTTTATCATCTTTATCTGGACGAGTTTCTTCAAAGCGCTGTGTAGTAGCTTTATAATAAGGTTCGCTTTGAGTAAATTCTTTAATACGGAAACGTTTTTTACCTTGAATAATAACCGTTGTATTACCATCAGGCATACGTAACATCTTAATAATTTGTGCTACGGTTCCAACAGCATGTAAATCTTCTGGTTGAGGATCTTCAATGCCATCATTTTTTTGAGTTACAACCCCAATGGTTTTATCGCCTTTGTAGGCATCTTTTATGAGGTTAATCGATTTATCTCTACCAACTGTAATTGGAATAACGACACCAGGAAATAAAACGGTATTACGTAACGGTAAAATTGACAGTATATCGGGTATTTTTTCTGCATGCATATTGTCCTCATCCTCTGCCGACAATAAAGGGATGAAATCGCTATCCTCGTCAAGCATAGGTTCAAAGGGCATTTTATCAGAATCGCTAAAAAAGTTCATACAAAATGGTGTTTAAGTGCCATACAATATACGATTATTATGCCATGGATATTTTAGGACTTTGTGGCAGAAAAAAAGGTCGTTTCGATAGAAACGACCTTTTTGAAAAAATGTCTTAAAATACTACTCAATAACTACTTTGTAATTAGAAAGTTTAATATTGTTTGAAATGACTTCCATAGTATATAAACCTCCAGCTATTTTTGATACATCAATCGTTCTAAAGTTATATCCAGATATACCTTCTTGAGCGTTAGTTCTTAAAACTTCACGACCTAAATTATCATACATTGCAATTTCATACTTAATAGACTCATTTAAATTTAAATCTAAATTAATGATACCACTAGTTGAAGGGTTTGGGTAAAAATTCATAGATTGGATATACTTTAATTGCTCATTAATTCCAGTTACAATGGTAACCAGCTTATTAGAAGCAGTTGATGATTGTGTGCCTGAAATTGAAGTAATTGATATTGAAAATGTACTGAAAATTGGCATGTGGTTATTTGGTAAATAAAACATATACTGATCGTTATTATATGTCATTACGTAAGGACCAAACCCTGGAATATTTGTGGAATCTTTGTAATTTTGAACATAATGAGCTCTTAATACGTTTGAAAAGGTTCCGCCAGGCAATTGAATTGTTCCGTATGCATCTCCAGTTTGAGTAGTAGTTCCATATCTTAAATAGTTATAACCACCACTTGTAAAAGTTGCTACAAAAGGATCAGAATAAGAAGTGCCCATTGTGAAAGGATATTGCATTTGATCTTCAGGATTTGAATACACAATATTTACAGTACCTTGTTTAATACCGTAATTTTGTTCGGCTGTAGTTGTGATTTTATTAAATCCTATTGTAGTAGATGAACTGTATTGTTGATTAGCATTAGGAAAAGTGGCTGTATTGGTTGATGCTACAGCTGCATAAGTATAGGCAATAGCAGCATTTGTACTTTGTGTGATTGATGTAAAATTCCATGTTTGGTTTGCGCCTGCGGTACCTGGATTAATATAACTGTATTGTTGTAATGTTAAAATATCTCCAGATACAGGATTGTAGTTTGTAGAATTTAACGTTGGCTGAGCAACTGCAACTGATGACATAATTGTTATTGCTGACAAAATTGAAAGTAGATTTTTTTTCATATAAATTGGTTTAAATAGTTGTATTAAATGTAGTGCTTATTTTGAATGTAAAACTGTATTTATAAATGTTTTATTGTTAATTATTAATCTTTATCTTTGAAACGTTGGAAAAGGGAATTTGGTGAAAATCCAATACTGTACCCGCAGCTGTAAGTTCTTAAAAGTTATACTTTATTGCCACTGTTTGATTACGGGAAGGCGTGTAACTAGAACAAGTCAGAAGACCTCCCAATAATCGATGTTTAGAATTCCGGGAAAAGGATTCATAAAGGCATTGTATCTGTTTTTAATGAAACAATTATTTATTGCTTTGGTGTTTTTTGGTTTGTGTTGTTCAAGCCTTAATTTGAATGCTCAATTTGCTCCACCCGCAGGACAACTAGGTACAACGGCTATTTTTAAAGATAGTTCAGTGTTTGTGGCTTGGGCTAATCAATGCAAAGTTATAAGAGGATTACAAGATATTTCAATGCCATCTTCTGATTATGCTGATGTGGGAGATAGTTCATTAGCTGTTGGAATGGCAGGAACAAACGGAGTAGTGAGTTTAGGAGATGGAGGCGAAGCTATTTTACAATTTAATATGCCAATTAGTGATGGAGTAGGACCCGATTTTGCAGTATTTGAAAATAGTTTTGACGGTCAATTTTTAGAACTAGCTTTTGTAGAAGTGAGTAGTGATGGCATAAACTATTTTAGATTTCCAGCAGTTAGTAATACTGATACAACAACACAAACATGGAGTTTTGGATTAACGGATGCAACTAAGATAAACAACTTGGCAGGAAAATATAAAGCTGAGTATGGAACTCCTTTTGATTTAGCCGACATTCCCGACCATATTTTATTAGATAAACAATGGATCACCCATGTAAAAGTTATTGATGTAGTTGGATGCATTCAAAATCAATATTGCACGCGTGATGCTTATAATCATATCGTTAACGACCCATGGCCAACAGCATTTGGAAGCGGAGGCTTTGATTTAGATGCCGTTGGTGTTATTCATCAACAAACAGTTGGTGTTAAAGAATTAAATTTAGAAGGCGTTACAATATATCCTAATCCTTCAGCGGATGTTTTATATGTAAATCTTTCGTCAATCAATTATTTTGTGGAAGTTATAAATGTGATGGGTGAAGTTATTTTGAAATCTGAAAATAAATCGGCTACAACTTCTATATCTCTTTATGAGTTAACACAAGGAATTTATACATTGCGAATAACTAGTAATGGTAAGCAAACGCAAATGAAATTTGTGAAGATTTAATTATTGCCGATAAGGAATTTCCTCCCCCTGCCCCCTCCAGAGGGGGATAAGTGTACCCTAAAACTAATTTAAGAAAACCACGATTTAAACGTGTCGTAGAAGAATAAAAAAGTGAAATACAAAATAAAGCACCATGCTACAGATGATACACCTAAGTATAAAATTACTTTCTTTTTGTCTTTATAAAAACGTTCTGCTAAAAACGCTCCAATAGGAATTGATAGAAAAATAGGTGTTAAAACGGCAATACCTATTAATCCAAAACGGTGTTTAATTCTTATAACTCTTCTGTTGAATTTTGTAAATATTTTTTTAGGATGTTTAGAACTAAACATACCTTCTTTTACATTATCCCACCATTTTAAAATTCCAGCAAATAGATAAGTAAAAACCACTGTTCCAAAAATAGCACCAGTGCAACTACTTGCTAATGCCATGATATAATTTGATTTATATAAAGCGATAATTGTTGGTATCCCAATTTTGGATAATGAAATTGTACAGGCGAGTGCTCCTGTTATAAACTTCCAAATTTCAGTACTGTCCATGGTTTTGTAGAACTGGTGTTAATTAAATTTTCTCACCAAATGCTAAATCACCTGCATCTCCTAATCCTGGTACAATGTAAGAGTGAGCGGTTAATTCCTCATCAATAGCCCCACACCAAATGGTAAAGTTTTTAGTAGGAATATTTGCTCTCACAAAATCAACCCCTTCTTTACTACTAATAGCAGAAATAATATGAACGTGTTTTGGCGTTCCTTTTGATAAAATAGCTTTGTAAGCTAATACAATGGAGGCTCCTGTTGCAATCATAGGGTCACATAAAATCAAGACTTTGTCATCTAAACTAGGACTTGATACATATTCTACATGAATGTCAAAGGTATTGTCTTTGTGATGTCTTCTGTAAGCAGAAATAAAAGCATTTTGAGCTTTGTCGAAATAATTTAATACACCTATGTGCATTGGTAAACCAGCACGCAAAATAGTTGCAATGACAGGTTGAGAAACTAAGTGACTAGTTTCGGCAATACCTAAAGGAGTTGTTGTTTCCTTTTTTTGATAATCTAATGTTTTAGAAATTTCATAACTCATAATTTCACCCATACGCTCTAAATTTCTACGAAAACGCATGCTGTCTTTTTGAATGGTGATATCTCTTAATTCGGCAACGAATTGATTAAAAATAGAATTTTGTTCGGATAAAATATGTACCATAATATAATGTGTTTATTAAATAACCTAGTCTGTTAGACGATGTCTAATGTATCATTTATAATTCAGATTTAATAATTTTTTAGACAAGTTCTTTCTTTTTTCTGCTCGCTAAATAAACGCCTGAGATGATTAGGGAAGCTGAAATCACTTTAATAACAGTTAGCTCATCTTTGCCTAAAATAATAGCAATAAGAGTTGCTAAAAAAGGTTGTAGATAAATATACATACTCACTACCGAAGAACTTAGGGCTTTTAAAGCGTAGGTGTTTAATAAATAAGCTAAAAAAGTGGTAGCCACTACTACAAAAGCCATGGCAAATAAAGTTTGAGAAGATAAATTATTCCACTCAACCTCAAGTAAATCTGACATTCCAAATGGTAAAATATAGATAAACCCAAATAAGAAAATCCATTTCATGACTGTTACCGTTTGGTATTTTTGCATATATGGTTTAGCCATTACCACAAAAACAGCCCATGATAAAGAGTTTACTAAAGTCATTAAATCCCCAACAATGGTTTCGCTACCAATAGCAAAAGACCCATGCGCTTTAAAAAGTAATAATGTTAAAGCTCCTACCACTCCAAAGCCTAAGCCTGTTAATTTTAAAGCCGTTATTTTTTCTTTAAAAATAAAAATGGTAAACAGCATCACTGCTATGGGATTACTAACCATAATGATAGCGGAATTGATAGGCTTGGTTAAACTTAAACCATAAATAAAAAATGCCTGATTAACGGCTACGCCAAATAAAGCTAATAGCATCATCTTTTTTAAATCATCTTTCTCCACTTTTTCATACCTCGAAAAAAGAGATAGAGTCCAAAATAACAATAAGGCTCCAGTAATGCGAAGCATCACTAAACCTAAGGGTTTAATATAAGTTGGCATTAAATCTTTAGCAATAGAGTAATTGAGCGCATAAATAACCTGAGCAGTAAATAAAGAAATATGTGCTTTTAAGGATGGGTTCATTTAGTATTGGCAAATATGCAGTATTATTCTGAAATTAGCACATGCTTTTCACCGACCAATTAAATAATTCCATAGTTCTTCATTCGTATCCAAAACGAATTATATCTATTGTGCCTTCTCAATCCGAATTATTATGGGATTTAGGATTGAGAGAGGAGTTAGTGGGTATTACTAAATTTTGCATTCATCCAAAAGAGATGTTTGATAGCATCGAAAGAGTAGGAGGAACAAAGACTTTACATATTGAAAAAATAAGAGCTTTAAAACCTGATTTAATTATTGGGAATAAAGAAGAAAATGAGCAGTCTCAAATTTTGGAATTGCAAAAAGAGTTTCCAGTTTGGATGAGCGATATTTATAATTTAGAAGACGCATTAAAAATGATTGAATTAGTTGGCGAGCTTGTTAATCAATCCAGTAATGCTAATCGTATAAAAAATCAAATTCAACAATCTTTTTTTTGTTTACAAAAAGTATCCAAAACAGGATTATATCTTATTTGGAATAAACCCTACATGGCAGCTGGCGGAGCTACGTTTATTGGAGATATGTTACAAAAAATAGGCGTACAAAATGTGTTGCAAGCAAATTCTCGTTATCCCGAATTAAGTTTAGACGAGATCAAATCATTGAATCCAGGTGTGATTTTTTTATCATCAGAGCCTTATCCTTTTAAAGAAGAACACATCAAAGAGCTACAGAACGAATTGCCAAATAGTAAAGTAATTTTAGTAGATGGCGAATTGTTTTCTTGGTACGGTAGCCGATTAGAGAAGAGTGTATGTTATTTTAATGAATTGGTAAAATCTTATAATTATTAATTATAATAAAACAAGGCTTTTTAGTTAACTTTATAGTAATGAGATTTATTTTAATCATATTAATTTTAATTGCTAAGATATCGTTTAGTCAAAACTTGGTGCCTAATGGGAGCTTTGAAATTCATTTTGATTGTACATATGGGCTAATAGAAAACGCACAGTCTTGGTGTGGTATTAATGGTGTCTCTTATGAACATAGTTGTAATTCTAATACTTATTATACAGTACCGACACAATCATTTACACCAGGGTTTCCAAGTTATCAAATGCCACATTCTGGCAATGCTTATGCAAGCGGCGCAATGGCTCTTGCTATAACGTCTGCTCAACCAAGTTACCCTCATGTTAAATTGATTGATACACTTGAAGCAGGCAAAATATACTGCGTAACTTATTATGTGAGTTTATGGAACGATTGTAAATATAGCATGGATAAATTAGGCGCTTTATTTACTGCCACTCCATTTAACTGCACAGCTTCTAACCAAACGTTAACCACAGGATATACACCGCAAGTAGTAAGCCCTGCTGGGGTTATGTATGATGATACATTAGGTTGGCAAGAAGTAAGCGGTAGCTTTATAGCAGATGGTACAGAAGCATATTTAACACTAGGTAATTTTTTTACTAATGCGCAACATACTATTACGTTGAGTTATCCTAGCGGAGTTCGTAATGTATTAGATTATTACATTGATGATGTGAGCGTAGAAGAAGTGCAAATAGCTAAAGCAAGAAATGATACCTTGATATATCAAGGAGATAGTGTTATTATTGGCAAAAACAAAGGCGAAGCTCTTTTATATAATTGGCAGCCTACAGCAGGTTTAAGTTGCACTAATTGCCCTAACCCCAAAGCAAGCCCAAGTGTAACAACTACTTACACGGTAACTAAAACACAATGCAGCTCTGTAACCAGTGATGTAATAACTGTAACGGTGAGTCCTGTGGGTATTGCTGAACATTCTATTACAAAACGTTTCAAACTATTTCCTAACCCAAATAATGGTAACTTTACTTTAAGCTACTATTTAACCAAGGATGTAACAGAAGCAGATGTGATAGTGGAAGACATAACAGGTAAATTAATTTACCAATCAACAATAGATGTAACAATGGATAATATGAATTTACATTTAACGGATACCAAAACAGGTATTTACTTTGTAAAAGTAATGAATGGTAAAAAAATTATATCAGTTAATAAAGTAATTATTACAAATTAAAATTATGAATTCCCTTGCAACATTGTTGCAAGGGAATTACCAAAATGAAACAAAGGCTAAAATATCTCTTAACAATTGCATATATATATATATATATATATATATATATATATATATATATAAGTGGTTATAGTCAAAATTTAGTTCCTAATGGTAGTTTTGAAAACCACTTTGACTGTTCTTATTCAGGCATAGAAAATGCAAATTTTTGGTGCGGCATAAATTCCTGTGGTTACTATAATACATGTGGAACAAGCTCTATTTTTACAGTCCCTACACAATCTTTTTCCCCTAGTTACCCGAGCTATCAAATGCCCCATTCAGGGAATGCTTATGTAAATCTTGGCTATATTTTCCCAACAATTACAGCAGTATCAAGATACCCCCATGTAAAATTAATAGATACACTAGAGGCTGGAAAGATTTATTGCGTCACCTATTTTGTAAGTTTATGGAACGATTGTAAATACAGTGCCGATAAATTTGGGGCATTACTAACAGCAACTCCTTTTAATTGCACCGTAACCAGCCAAGATTTATATACAGGTTATGCGCCCCAAGTAATTAGTACTCCAGGGGTTTTATAGATGATACGCTGGGTTGGCAAGAAGTGAGTGGCTCTTTTACAGCTATTGGCAATGAGGCTTATTTAACTCTTGGCAATTTTTTTCCAAATACACAACATACCTATAGTTTAAGTTATCCAGGTGGCGTGAGGCAATTAGCAGATTATTACTTAGACGATGTAAGCGTAGAAGAAGTACAAATTGCTAAAGCAAGAAATGATACTTTGATATATCAAGGAGATAGTGTTATTATTGGCAAAAACAAAGGCGAAGCTCTTTTATATAATTGGCAGCCTACAGCAGGTTTAAGTTGTACCAATTGCCCAAATCCTAAAGCAAGCCCAAGTGTAACAACCACTTATACGGTTACTAAAACGCAGTGTAAGGCAGTTACTAGTGATGTGATTACGGTAACGGTTAGTCCTGTGGGAATAAGAGATTTAAGTTATTGGAATGAAGTTGTTGGAGTGAGTCCAAATCCTGTAAATGATGTTTTAAATATAAATTTTAAATCTAATGAGATGCTGAAACAAGTTCAGCATGACTGTACTATAAAAATAACAGATGTGTTGGGGAAAGAAGTTTTATGGGAAAATTATGCAGAAGAAATTAATATTTCAACTTTAGAAAACGGTATTTACTTTTTATCTCTCTATAAAAACAATCAGTTGTTGATTACAAAGAAAGTAGTTAAGCAATAAAGAATTGTTCTTTTTTAATTTCCGTATTTAATTAATTCTTCGTTTGAAAAGCGGGTAGGAATGTCAAAATGCGGCGGCGAGTTGCTGTGAATTTTTGTTTATTAGATGAGTCCAAAAAACCTTTAGTGTTTTTTGGTAACGAATCTTATAAACATAAAGAGAGCGTGGCTATCGTTTTGACTAGTCTTTTTTGCTAACTTTTTTTGGCACTGAAAAAAAGTTATTTACTGTTGCTATACAGACAAATTATTAGGGAGTTTTAATTGTGTTTTTATCTTTGAGTGTAAAATAAATATATACTGTAAACAAAAAACGCCTTTGAAATCCAAAGGCGTTTTTTGTAAATTAATAAAAAATAAATCGTTATTTATAAGTAGGTCTGTTAATGCTCTTGCCTAAAGCTTTACCATAACCTGGACTAGTATTAAAACGCAAGCTAAATTCTAAACCACCTTTTGCTTTTGAAGCTCCAGTTAATTGAGATGTATTGATGTCGTAACTCACAACAAAGGCATACATATCATATTGAAATTGTAACGTTGGAATAATAGCATCACCTACTCGGTAAAAAGCACCTAAAGCAATAGCACATGGTTTTTTAATTCCAGTGTAAACCGATTGATCTTGGATGATGTATTTGAATAATGAGCCAATACTAATTTCTTGAGATGGCCCTTGTTTCATATATAGGGCGCTTGGTACAATGGCAATACCTGTGTTTTTAATGCCAATATCAAAATTAGCATGTATGGCATATTTCATGTATTGCTTATCTCCACTATTTACAAAAGAATATTTAGGCATATTGTAATGAAAAACAGAAAATCCAAGGTCAAATTTTGTTCCGTCTTGAGCACTAATGTATCTTTCGCTTTTTGCATAATGATAAGCTAATCCTCCAACAAAATCAGCTTGCATCATCGTACTGCGAGGTACAGCTTCGCCTGAAGCAGTAGCTGGATCGTGTACTGAACCATTATACTGACTTTCCCATTTTAATTTGGATGGGTTAATGGTTCTGTAGTTTATTCCACCACCAATACCTGCCGAAAAACGCGTGTATTGTCCTGTTTTAACCACTGCATTAAAACCTAAGTTTACTAATAAAGAACCTAAACCAGCATCGCCTGCTTTATCGTTATATATACTTAACGACATCCCAGTATATGCTTTTTTTAGTTTTAAATGTTTAAAAGCTCTTTCAATACTAATACCATAAGTTTGAAATGGACTAGTAACACTTGCCCATTGATTTTTATAGTTCGCAATAATACGTGTGTCAAAAGCAGTGCAACTCATAGCAGGATTTAATAAAACGGGTGTTTCATTAAATTGAGAGAAGTGTATATCTTGAGCTTTACCTAAAAAAGGAACAACTAACATACTTGCTAAAATTATTTTTTTCATGTTCAATGTCGTTTTCATGTTATTGAATAATTAGTTGTTATCGTATTAAAGTAATATTACCCTTTAAATTAAATGATTGCCCATCTATTGAAACGCCATCAGCTTTGTAAACAAATACTCCAGTATCTAATTTTTGCCCCCTAAAGGTTCCATCCCAACTGTCAGACATAGATGATGTTTCAAAAACTTTTTCACCCCATCTATTAAATATTTGAAGGTTGAAAGTAACAATACATCTTCCATGAACATTAATGACATCGTTTAATCCATCATCATTAGGAGAGAATACGTTTGGTATAAAGAAATCTCCACAGTTCACATCCACAATCACGGTTACAGTATCTTGAACTCTGCAATATGGAGAGTTAGAGGCAACAACAATATAATTAGTGGTTACTGTTGGTTGAACAACTGTTGTAGAACAGGTTGGACATGTAATAGTGGTACCATTAACATTAGGTGACCAGTTGTAAGTTAATCCACCAGATGCAGAAACGGTGGCGCTTTCACCAATATTAATAGTGGTGTCATTTGATACTGTTAATATTGGTAAATCAAATACATTCACAAAATCATTTTTAACTACAGTATCTGTACCACAAACGTTTGAAGCAATCATCATTACCGAGAAACTTCCAGCAGATGGGTAGCAAGCTTCAGGAGCAACACCAACCGAAGAAGTACCAACACCGCTTTCGTAATACCATTGGTAAGAAATAGGAGATGTTCCTGTAGTAGTTGAACTAAAAGTAACACAACCACCCACACAAACTGTATCATTATTTAATGTGATAAAATTACCTACAGGAGCAATATTAGCTTTTATTTGAATAGTGTTAGTGCCAACACACACACCATTAGAAACAAATACAGTGTATATAACAGCAGCCGTATTAGCAGGTAAAACAACAATACTTGATGTGTTACTTGCTCCTTGAATAGCTGTAGTAGGTAGCCAAGTATAGGTTAATCCTGAAGTTGCAGGAGCTGAAGAAATTGATACTGTATTATTTAAACACACCGAAGCTGTACTAGCCGTTAATGTAGGGTTGATGGTAGGTAATACACTAACTGTTACTACTGCTGGATTAGTAATACAACCTGCTGCTGTTTGTCCAATAACTGAATAGGTTGTTGTAGTTGTAGGATTAACCCCTAAGGTAGATGATACGGTACTGCTTGGAGCCCAAGTATAAGTTGAAGCGCCAGATGCTGTTAATGTTGCTCCAGTTCCACTAGCACAAATGATAGAGTTGCTAGTTGTTGCAGAAATATTTGTAGTTGGAGGAACTGTGACAGAAATAGTTTGAGTAGATGAACATCCATTTGTAGTACCAACCACTGTATAAGTTGAAGTAACGGATGGTGTAACAGAAATAGAAGAAGTTGTAGCTCCTGTGTTCCACGAATAAGTAGTTGCACCAGCGCCTGTTATTGTAACTGGAGATACACCTAAACAATAAAATGAAGAACTAGCTGTAACACTAGTACTAATAGTTGTGACAGTTACAGTTGCTGTAGTTGAGTTTGCACAAACACCATTAGATCCAATTAATGTGTAAGTGGATGTTGTTGTTGGGTTAACTAACAAACTTGCAGATGTATTGCCACTTGGAAGCCAAGTATAAGTTGATGCGCCACCCGCAGTTAAAGTAGTAGATGAACCATTACAGATAGATGTACTTGCTGGAGTAGAAGTAATTGTTAAGCCTGGTGAAACACTAACGCTAGCAATAGCGGAAGATGTACAAGTTCCTGAACCAGATAAAACGGTATAAGTAGTTGTTGTTGTTGGCGAAACCACTACCGTGCCTGTTGCAGGTGGGTTTGTTCCACTACTTGCCGTCCAAACAAAAGGACCAGTACTTCCATTAACAACTAAATTAGTTGATTGTCCACTGCAGATAGTTGTATTTGAAGGAGTAATAGAGGTTGCTCCAGGAACTGTTAATGAAACTGTAGCAACTGCTGTTGTTGTACAAGTTCCTGTACCAGATAAAACAGTATAGGTTGTTGTGGTAGTTGGCGAAACAGTGACTGTACCTGCTGCAGGAGGATTAGTTCCGCTACTTGCTGTCCATGCAAATGGACCTGCGCCTGAAGCCGTTAATGTAACTGTTTGTCCTGCACAAATAGTAGAAACAGAAGGAGTAATAGATATTGGTGCTACTGGAGCAATAGAAACAGTTGCAACAGCAGTAGCTGTACAAGTTCCAGTGCCAGATAATACGGTATATGATGTTGTAGAACTAGGCGTAACAGTAACAGTTCCAGCAGCAGGAGGATTAGCTCCGCTACTTGCTGTCCAAGTAAACGGACCAGCACCTGTTGAAGTTAAAGTCACACTTTGTCCTGCGCATATTGTAGAAAGTGAAGGCGTGATGCTTATTGATAATGTGGCTGCCACCGAAACAGTTGCTACAGCTGAAGAAGTACAGGTTCCTGTTCCTGAGATAACTGTATAGTTAGTTGTTGTACTTGGTGTAACTGTCACATTTCCTGTTGCGGGAGGAAAAGCTCCACTACTGGCAATCCAGTTAAATGGACCAGGTCCACTAGCTGATAAGGCAACACTTTGTCCCGAACAAATAGATGATACAGATGGTGTAATAGCTACTGTTGCAGGCGAAGTAATAGAAACTGTTGCTACTGCAGAGTTTGTACAAGTACCAGTTCCTGAAATAACAGTATAGGTTGTTGTAACTGTAGGAGTAACAGTTACGTTACCCGTAGCAGGAGGAAATGCCCCGCTACTTGCAATCCAGTTAAAAGGACCAGGCCCACTGGCAGATAATGCTGCACTTTGACCAGAACAAATGGATGTTAAGGATGGAGTAATTGCAACAGTAGGTGCTGAAGCAGGATTAACAGTTACGACGGTTGAACTGACACAACCACCTGAGGTCTTCGTAACGGTATAGGTAGAACTAGCGGTTGGTGTACAAACAACTACCGAGCCTGTTGTGCTACTTAAGCCTGTGGCTGGCGTCCAAGAATAAGTTCCTGCACCACCATTGGCTGTTAAAGTTGTGCTTTGTCCTGCACAAATAGAAGCAGGACTTTGTGTGACAGAAAAAGAAGTGGTTGCTGAAAATGATATAGCAACTGTTTGAGTTACAGGAAAACCTGGGCAAGTATTGATGTCAGAATATTTAACAGTATAAGTAGTTGCTGATGTTGGATTAGCTGTTACTGTTGCTCCAGAGGTAGATACTAAACCTCCAGATGCAGGAGCTGACCAGGTATAAGAGCTTGACGCAACTGTAGAAGAAGGATTTGCAGTAAGAGTTACAGTTTGTGGTCCACAAATACTAGTAGGATTAATTGTAGGAGCTAAAGTTGGTTGATTAGCACAAGATAATCCATTTACATCTAAAAATACACCAGAATCATAAACTCCATCCGAATCATCCCAAACACCAATGGTCATAGTGTAGGTTTGACAGGGGACAACACTGGCGGAGGCGGTCATAACAGGTGTTGCTCCATCATAAATTAATCCAGGAGGACTATCGATATAGTAGGCGCAGTTTGTACAAGGGCCTGCATTAGCAGAACCATTATTTACGTTTTGAATGGAAACGACATTTGTTGTTGTAGTTGTAACAGGAAGTAGAGCTGTATTAGTTTGATTGTAATTTCCACCTAAAGGATTTGGACCACTTAATACAAACCCAAAAACGTCGTTAATAGATCCAGTTGCAAATTCAGGATATTCTTCTGATGCAAATACATAACTAATACTTAATGTTGCACAAGTTGGTGTTAATTGAAATGTCATATAACAACCATCGTAGGTTGTTCCTCCAGATAGTGTATTTCCTAAGGCAGAACCTGCACCTCCAGAACTCGAATTATCTGTACTAGCAAAACCAGTAGGCGGACCAGCCACATTACTAGCGGTACCAGTTGTTAAAAGTATCCCAGAGTTTAATGTACCACCCAAAGCAGATGCTCCATTTGCAAAAGTTGCATAGGCTCCCGCAGGACATGTTATACTTAAGCCTGTTACGGTAACTCCATTACCTTGCAGTAAGGCTTGCATTTGTGCAATGGTTGGGTTAACAGATGTGGTGATTTGCCCAAAAAAATTAGTAAACAAGCCAGTTAATAAAATAAGTAAAAATATTCTTTTCATAAACGTTTATAAAAACTGTTAATAATCTTTAAATATAAAAAAACGCACTTGGTAAAACAAATATTTTTGCCCTAAAACTAGTAAAGCTATCAATTCGTCTAGGGAATAAACTCATATATTGAAAAAAAGGGTTGTTTAGTCTTTATTTGTATCTTTGGCAAAATTTTAGACCCATGATACGCTTAGGAAAAACAAACACATTAACTATTTTACGTCAAACTCCTCCTGGAATGTTTTTGGGAGATGATGAAAATGAAGTTGTTTTGTTGCCAAATAAATATATTGAACCCGAATTTGAAATTGGTCAACAAATTGATGTTTTTGTTTATAGAGATTCAGAGGATAGATTAATTGCCACACGATTAAAACCTTACGTAGAAGTAAATCATTTTGCTTATTTAAATGTTTCGGAAGTTAGCAAAGTAGGTGCGTTTTTAGATTGGGGTTTAGAAAAAGATTTATTTGTTCCTTTTAAAGAACAAAAACAAAAAATGATAGAAGGACAAAGTTATGTCGTTTATATTTATATAGATGAATTAACCGAACGTATTGTCGCTTCTAGTAAGATTAATAAGTTTATTAGTAATGAAGTTCTTCAAGTAGAACAGGGCGAAGAAGTAGATTTATTGGTTTACAATGAAACTGATCTTGGGTTTACTTGTGTAATTAATGAAATGCATAAAGGTTTAATTTATCATAATGATGTGTTTACAGATTTAGCAGTTGGTGATTTAACCAAAGGATATATTAAATTAATTAGAGAAGGAAACTTAATAGATTTAAGTTTACAAAACTTAGGTTTTAAACATGTTCTTTCTTCAACTGAAAAAATATTGGAATATCTTAATACTCATGAAGGTTATTTAGAATTAACAGATAAAAGCTCTCCTGATTTAATTGAAAGAAGATTTGATATGAGTAAATCAACATTTAAAAAATCGATTGGAGTTTTGTATCGCCAACGAAAAGTTACTCTTCATGAAGATGGAGTGAGATTAGTTACTGCTAAAGAAGGTGATGAAGTAAAAGGCGTTTAGTAAGTCATTGCGAACGTAGTGAAGCAATCTCAACCTTATTAGTGTCAGATTGCTTCGGGTAAAATTCTCGCAATGACGAATACTAATCGTTTAAATGCACTAGATTATTTTTTGTAAATACTCTAACGGGATAAATAGCTGCTAAAAATCCAATCCCCATTACAAGGGTTAAGATCCAAACAAAATCTTTCCATTGCATTTCAATTGGATAAAATGGAATAACCGATTGATCATCAAATGTAACCAAATGAAATTTTTGTTGTAGGATACAAATTACAATACCAATAATTAATCCACTGAGTGCACCAACAGAAGTAATTAAAAATCCTTCTTGCATAAAAATAGTGCGAATAAATTGTTGATCGGCTCCTAAATTATAAAGTGTTTTAATATCTTTTTTCTTTTCAATAATTAGCATCGTTAATGCACCTATAATGTTGAATGTAGCAATAACAAGTATAAAAGCTAAAATTAAAAAAGTCCATAATTTTTCGGTTTTTAAAGTTTTAAATAATACATCATTTAATTGAAATCTATTTTTAACTTGATAATTTGGGCCAAGTTTTTCAGATAATTGTTCCTGAACAGATTCTAAATCATCCTTGTTTTCAAGGCCTATTTCAATCGTAGAAAAAGATTCAGGACAATCAAATAAGTATTGAGCCGCTTTTAAATCAATCAATACAAATTTAAAATCAAAGTCGTCGTTTAAAGAAAAAATTCCAGCCGGACTAATGGATAATTTATTAAAAGCATTTTCAGGATTAATGCTTTCCACTTTTCCTCTTGTGGGTGCAAATATAGATATTGGAGAAACAAAATCATTCACATTAATTCCTAGTTTACTAGCAACTCCTCTTCCAAACACACCAAAATACTGATTGTTATACTCAAACTGATAATTACCTTCATAAACAACCGTATCAAATTGAGTTAAATTTTTAAACTCAGCATCAACTCCCTTTATAGTTACTACAGCTTGTTTATCATCTAATTTAATAAGCGCATTTTCTTCAATAGAGTAGGAGATATGTTTGATACCTTGTATAGATTTAATTTTTTTAGATAATGATTGTTTATCAGAAATATACTTTGAATTTATGGCAGTGATTTTTAAATCAGGCTCAATAGCATGATACAAATCAGCCACTACAGAGGTTAATCCATTCATAGCAGAGAGTATAATAACTAAAGCGGCTGTTGTTATAGCTATTGCTACAATGCTAATCCATGAGATAACATTGATGGCGTTAGTTGATTTCTTAGAAATTAAATAACGTTTTGCTATGAAAAAAGATAGGTTCAATTGATGTAAAACTAATAAGGTAAAATTAGAAACTTTTAGGTTCTAATGAAATATTAATCTTAAAGGATTTAAATTGAATAAGTGATATGGCTGTTTCACTCAATTAATGAACTAAATATCATTGATTTTATTAAATTTGATAAACCTTTAAATTATTTTATATGAAAAAAACTTTACTCTTTGCTGCTCTATTATTAGGCAGTTTATCTCAATTAAATGCGCAGTGTGTTATAGGTGCAGCTTGTACACCTAGTGCTCAAGGTTATTGTACCGTTCCTGCGGAAAATACTAATTTACCAAACGGAATGGCTAATGTAGCTTATTCTTCTGATATTCAGTTTACACTTGGAACATCTGTTGGAGGCTTTGCTACAATTACTGATGCAACTATTCTTTCAGTTACGGGCTTACCATCAGGGTTTGCATACACAACTAATCCAACTAACGGTAATTTTCCTGGAGGTTCAAGTGCATGTATGCAAATAACAGGTACAACGGCAACAGCAGGAACATATTCTGTAGCGGCATCATTCTCTGTTAATACAAGTTTTTCACCAACAACTCAAACTTTAACTTGGTATTTAACTATAGATGCAGCTACGGGTATTCAATCATACAGTCAATCGTCTAATATGTTTGTATCTCCAAATCCTGTATCGTCAGAGTTAATGATTTCTTCAGCATCACATATTGGAAAAATCCAAATTATAGATGCTTTAGGTAAAGTAGTTATGACAGCTGATGCTAATTACTCAACACAAACTAAAATTCAGGTTGGTGATTTAGCAAAAGGAGTTTACTTTATTCAAGTTAGTGATGGGTCTAATTTAATGACTCGCAAGTTTATCAAAGAATAAGAGAATTGTTTTGAGATAAAAAAGCCCAGTATGTAATCATACTGGGCTTTTTTGTGTTTTATAAATTACATAGGTTTGTCAAAAAGAGCATTAATTTTTTCAGCATAATCATACGAATCATCAATAAAGAAATTTAATTCAGGAACTACGCGAACTTGTTTGCCTATACTAAAGCCTAATATTTTGCGAATATGTTGTTTTTGATCGTTTATTGATTTAAATAAGGCATCTACATCTTGAGTAGCCATAATGCTTAAATATATTTTTGCTGAACTTAAATCAGAACTTACACGAACAATAGTAACTGTAATAAAGCCATTATTAAACATTGTTTTCGAATTTGCCCTAAAAATTTCAGCCAATTCTTTTTGTAATAATTTAGCTACTTTACTTTGTCTTACACTTTCCATGGCGTAAAGGTAATGATTTTTGATTATTATTTAACCACATCGGTTTATAGAAAAAAGAATAAATATGAATAAGTAGTATTTAAGGTCAGATAGAGGAAGTGACGCTTCCAGCTATGTTTCCAGAATGAGCCTTTTTCTATATAGTACCTATAAACTATGTTTCTATGTGGTTGTGAAAAATTAAACCTTGACACCAATCAAACAAACATCATCTACTTGTTCTAAATTGCCTTTCCAATTAATAAATTTTTGTTTGATGATTTCTTCTTGCTCTTGTAGGCTTAAATGTTGTATTGAGAGAAGGAGTGTTTTAAGTTGAGTGTATTTAAATTTCTTTCCTTTAGGTCCACCAAACTGATCAGCATAACCATCTGTAAATGTGTAAATAACATCATCCGTATTTAATGATATTAAATGCTGCTTGAAAGGTTTTAAGTCTTTTCCAAATATCCCAACGGGTTGTTTATCGCCTTTAAATTCTTGTAATTCAAAACCAGCTTCTTGTTTTTTTATAATATAAAATGTATGATTGGCTGCGGCATAGTGTAGTGTCATTTCTTTTTTGTCAATTACACAAATAGTCATGTCCATTCCATCTTGTTGTTCTCCCGATAAGCCTTTTTGCCTGAGAGCGGTAATTACTTTTTTTCGTAAACGACTCAATATTAAAGCTGGTTCTGTTAAATCATGTTCATTAATGATTTCGTTTAATAAAGAAACGCCTAACATACTCATAAATCCACCAGGTACACCATGACCAGTACAATCTCCGGTAGCAAAAATGATTTTTTCGTTTCTTGTTGTTATCCAAAAAAAGTCGCCACTGATAATGTCTTTTGGTTCAAAAATCACAAAAGCCTCTTTAAAGTAATCTACAAACTCATGTTTTAAAGGCATCATAGCAGTTTGTATTTTTTGAGCATATCTAATACTATCTGTTATTTCTTTGTTTTTTAAATGAATGGTATTATGTTGTAATTCTATAATTTCTGTTTTTTCTGATAGTTGGTAGTTTTTTAAATTTAAATCAGAATTTAAGTATTGCAATTGTTTTTCGGATTTAATTTTTAAACGGTATTGCCAAATGGCAAATCCTAATAAGGAAGAAAGGATAACAATTCCAATAATGGTAAAAATAATAATGGTTCTTTGTTTTCGGCTTTCAGCATCAGTTTCCGCTAATTTTTTGGCGACTTCTAATTTTTGTAACTCTTCTTTTTTATTAAAATTAAACTCCAATTCCTTTCTAACGATTTCTTTTGTTTTATCAATATTGTATAAACTGTCTCTTAATACAATAAATGCTTTGTAATGAAGCAGTGCTTTATCTGTATTATGCTGTAAATTATATGCATTGCTTAAAACTTGGTGAGCATCTTTAATTAAATAGGGTAGTTTTAATTTTAAACTCGCATGCAATGCACTATTTCCATTATCAATGGCAGCTTTAATATTTTTTTGATTGAAAAATATTTGAGATGATACTAATGTGGCAGATACAAGACCTTCTTCGTCTCCAATGATTCTTCGGATTGTTTTGCAACTATCAATATGTTTAATAGCATCTTCATACTTATGAGTGAAGTTGTAATTTTTTGCAATATTTTCATGCACATCAGCTATTCTATTTCTAATATTTAATTGTTTGCTAATATGTAATGCCATGAAGTGATAATTCAAAGCTTTTTCAAAATCTCCTTTGTTTTGATAGATTTGACCTAAGTTGGTTAATCTTCCTGATACACATTGTAAATCATTAATTTCTCTACAAATTTCTAAGCTTTTCAATTCAGATTGCATGGCTTTATCAGCTTCGCCAATATCAATATATATTTTATATAAGCATAAATAAGAATTGGCTAATCCTCTTTTGTCTTTATTTTTTTCGCGAATGGTAATGCTTTTTTGAATGTATTCAATACCTAACATATAATCACCTAGGTGAGCATAGGTTAATCCTAGAAATGAATAAGAAGCTGATAATCCCATATCATCATGGATATTCGTTCGTATGGCTATACTTTTTAATAGTAATTCTTTGCTTTTTTCGTAGAACCCTCTATCGCTTGCGTTGGAGCCTTTTAAATAATAACAACCTGCTAATCCATTCTTATCATCAATTGATTGAGCGAGTTTAATGTTATCGTTTAAAATTGATTCAGAAGAATCAAATTCATTTAAGGCACTTAATGCCTTTGCTTTAATATTTAATGCTTTTACAATGTATCGGTTGTTTTTATCGAGTTGTGATAAAATATTAACGGTTGAATCTGCTAGTGAATAAGCTAATTCATATTTACTTTCGTTGTAGCAAATGTTAGCTTCATAACTCAATAAAGCGGAGTAGGGAAGTGATGATTTGGCTTGAGTAGATTTTAATTGATAGATGATTGTTTTTGCATCATTGTATTTACCAGTAATAGTTAAATCAAAAATGGAAGATAATTGTTCGTTAATTATTTTATCTGATTTAAAGTAAAAATCAATCAACCAAGTTTTTTCACTATTAGTTGTGCTTTGAGAGAAGCAACAGCTACTAACTAGTAATAATATGGCAACTAATTTTTTCAATTTTACATAAATTAAACTAACGATTCAACAGGCGTACATATATTATTTTCGCACACATAACATTTCAGTTTGTCTTTAAAAATGTATGGTTTGTAAATAGATTTACCTAACAGCATTCGTAAACATTCTTGAACACCTTCAATAATACTAGGATGAGGATGCATCATGTCTGCTAATTCTCTAATTCCTTGATTCGTATGAATTAAATAAGCTACAGCCTGAATTGCAGAACTAGCGTGCTCTCCAACGGCACGCATACCAAGTATTCTCATGCCATTATCATTAGTTACAATGATTTTAAAGAAGCCTTTTGTCTTTCGCATGGCAATCGCACGAGCATTAGTGCTGTAATCTAACTTGACTACTTTATGCGCTAATCCTTTTTTATTACAATCTTGTTCGCTCATTCCAACACTGGCTACCTCAGGGTTTAAGAACATGATGGTAGAAATATTTTGGTATGATAATGGCTTAATGGTTGGTCCAAACATCCTCACCACAGCGTGTCTTGCTTCTCTTTCTCCAACATTTACTAAAGCCATTTCTGTAGTTACATCTCCTGCAACGTAAATATTAGAAATGTTAGTTTGTGTATCGTCATCCCAAACACTACCTCTATCATTTAATTTTACACCTGCATTTTCTAAACCCAACTCTTCAACATTTGCAACTCTTCCAACAGATACTAAAGCTTTATCAACGTTAATGATTTCTGTTGAACCATCTTTGTATTCCAATTCATATTCAACTTTGCCATTTTTAATTTCCATTCGTTTTAAGGATGAACCATGATGTATGGTTGCTCCATGTTTTTCTAAACTTTCGCTAATTAAAGCAGCTACATCATCATCTTCAAATGGTAAAATGCGATCTGCTTTATCAATTAAGTAAACTTTAGTTTGCCCCATGTTAGAGAAAATAGTTGCAAATTCACAACCAATAACACCAGCGCCTAATACCACTAAACTTTTTGGCAATTCTGTAAGATTTTTTACTCCATCGCTTGTCATGATGATTTGCTCATCAATAGGGATATGAGGCAAGTAACGAGGTCGGCTACCGGTTGCAATTAAAATATTATCTGCACTTACTTGTTTAATGCTTCCATCTTCTTTTTTTATTTCAACTGTGTTTTTATTGATAAATGAAGCTGAGCCTTTTTCATAATAAAATAAATTTCCCTGTTGCTTTTGTAATAAATTTAAATGTACCGTCATTTGAGTTTTACGTTCAAATACAGCTTCTTTCAATGTTGTGACGATATCTGCATAATTTACTTCGTAGTTCGGAATCATTTCTCTAATGGATGATACTTTTTGTGAGTATTCCCATAAGGTTTTAGAAGTTAAAACACCATCATATACTCCAGCTCCACCAATACGTTTTTTTTCTATCAATAGTACTTTTTTCTTAAAGTCTAAGGCACGCATTGCTCCTGCATATCCGCTTGGTCCTCCGCCAATAACAATTAAATCGTAGTGTTCCATTTTATTTTTTGTTATCCAAATATGTTTTATTTTTAGCAACGTCATTCGAATATATTTGTCGATAAGCGTTACATAAATTTAATAAATCTTGATCTTGGCCTGTTTTATAAATATCAAATTTTAAAAAACTATCTCTTTTAAAATTGTGTTTTTCTCCAAAAATAGAATCTTTCATGATATAGATAAAACTATCCTTAACACAACAAAAATAAGGACTGTTGTAGTATATAGCAGGTTGATAACTTTCTTTTAACATACTTTTCCCAAAAGAATAATAAGGTTTGTCATAGTTTAAATAATCTAAAACAGTTGGTAAAATATCTATTTGTTGAACCGTATGTTCTTCAACTTTAGGAGTTATTCCGCTTTTATAAAATAGGATAGGGATAGAATATTGACCAAGTATATTTGAATAAAATGAATCGTCAGAGATTGCTGTATGATCTGGTGTAATTACAAATAAGGTATTATCGAACCATTTTTGCTTACGAGCTTCTATAAAAAATTGTTTCAAGGCATAATCTGCATATCCAATGGATTCGGTAATTTCATAATTTCCTTTTGGAAATTTTCCTTTGTATTGTTTTGGTATTTTATAAGGATTGTGAGAACTTAATGTGAATATAGAAGTGAAAAATGGTTGCTTTAAGTTTGAAATATCTGCAGCTGTTTTCTTTAAAAATGGTTCATCCCAAATACCCCATTGTCCATCATAATCCTCTTCGTTGTTATATTCTGTTCGGCCAAAGTATTTATCATAACCTGCTAATTGTGCAAACGAATTAAAGTTCATAGTGCCATTAGTACCTCCATGATAAAATACAGATGTGTATCCTTTATCTTTTAATAAATTAGGTAAGGTGTTTAATTTATTACTACTATAAACCGAATTTAAATATTGATCTTCTAAAAAGCATGGCATAGAGGCAATAATAGCGGGAATACCATTAATAGACGTTTTCCCATTAGCAATGCCATTATTGTAAACAACAGATTGTGTCATTAAACTATCTAAAAATGGTGTATAGCTTATTCGTTTTCCGAGACCCGTAAATTCTTTGGAGAAGCTTTCTAAAATTATTACACACACATTGTAGTTTTGAAAATCCCCTGTATCTGCTGGATGAATAGGATTGTAATAGTGTCTGGCTTGTTCTTCAGAAAAAACAATATAAGGTTTCATTTCTTGTAGCTCAGCTGATTTGATAACTGAAAAAGGCGTATTAATAACAATAGGAATAAATTTAGGGTCGCTGTAATTTGCAGCATCTACCATAGATATAGGAGATCGTTGCACACCACCCCTGATGGCTAATAATGTTGTACCGGAAACTAAAATAAATATCCCACTATATAAAATAGATGTTTTTATAGTAAAAGGAATCGTTTCATTCTTTTCATTTTTTTTGATTTTAAAATGAATTTTTACTAAAACAAACACGATGATGATATACAATAAAACAACAAGCCAATACTCTGATAAAAAATGCGGAATGAGTTTGGTAAACTCTGTTTGTCCACCGAAAATAAAATTTCCTAAATCATAAGTCGTGCGTTTTTGTGTAAATGGAAAATAAGCAAAGTCAATAAAATTTAAGGATAAGGCAATGCTGTTGGTGATTATAAAAATAAAGGAGCTTACTTTTTGATACCATTTTGAATAGTAAAATTTAAATGGCAAAGCACACATTATTATAAAAAGAGCATTTGTAGCAGCAATACTAAAGGCGTCAAATCGCAATCCAAAAAAAAATGCTGAACTTAATTCAGAATAAGAAATGTCTTGGAAATAAGAACGATTAAAATAATAAAATAAAATTCTACATAGGCTGTACAATAGAAAAACAAAAGATATTTGTTTTAAAAGATTAACTAATTGCGGCCTATAAGAATTCATAAATTAAAATGCTCTATTAATTCCAATCATCCAACGTGTTTGAAAATAGTCTTTTTCTGCAAATGGTAAGCGATTAATAAATAATGGCATATCAAATCTGATGGTTAATGGTTTAACTCCATATAACGGTCCCCATTTTTGAATACTTAATGCAAAACCAACTCCGGCATCTACCATTACATCAGACATAACAGTTGCTTTGTTTGGAGCATTAGTGTTAATTACACCAGCATCAGCAAATAAGTAGGGCATTAATTTAACACTGTTGTTTAGTTTTTTGAAATTCATGAATTTAAATAATTCACCAAATTCAATTTCGGTACTTGCAGATGCGCCTGTAGTTCCTTTGTAATTATTAACGATGAAACCATTTTCATCTTTTCTTGCTAATACATATCCTGAATAACCTCTTAAATTTAATCCGCCACCAGCAGTAAAATGATTCGTCATAGCTCCATACTCACCCCAGCTTGGAGGAATAAATCCATTAGAACGCGTGTATTTATTATCCATTAAATCTTCTGGATTTGAACCCGAAACAAATAACATAGATTCGTCAGCCAACATGGTTCCAAATCCTAATTGAGCAAACACACGAGTATTAATGTTAATTTTACCTAAGTCATTTTTGTTAACGGCAGTATATTGTAAGTTTGAATAATCGTAATCACGAGTTAAAGCACTTGCTCTCATATTTAAATTCATAAAACCAGAACCGCGATTGTAGTTGTAATTATGATCAATTCCAACATTTAAATAACTATTCATTTTTTGAATTTGCCATTCTTTTTGGTTAATTAAATACACCAAGTCATTTGGCATATCGCGCACCATGGCTTTGTACTGAATATAAATTCTGTTTTTTTCGTTGTTACTTTTCTTTTCAAAACCAATTAATCCGCTTTCTAATCCATCTAATGATTTTAATGTCAAATAGATGTTAGATTTTTTAATAAACTTAGCTGTTGAAGTTCGATAGTTTAATAAGAACGAAAATGTATTATAACTATTTATTCTTGTTGTACTATCTAAATAGGCTTGTCCCATTCCTGTGCTAAACCAAGCAGTTACATCAAATACATGTTTCGTATTCATATAGCCTCCGTTTAAATGCGCGCCAATTTTTACTCCATCATAACCATTATACCATAAACTTGGACGAGCTTTAATTTCGTAATGCTTCCAATCTAAAGGATTATAAATTTTAGAATCAAAAGTCACATTCACTCTATGGTGTTTAACGTTGTTCATCATATCAACATCGGCTAAACGACGAGAAGGATCGATGATGACATTTTTAAGTTTAGCATTTAACTGAACTTTAGCAACATAGGTTGGTTTTACTTTACCCCAACCAATCCAGCGCGGTAATACATTTGATTTTACAGGTTTTTCGAACCAAGTATTCGGAATGTGATACATGTATGCCGAATCATTTTTGTCAATCACAGCAAAATCAATTGGCATTTGCATATCGCCTTTTCGTTTAAATTTGATTAGGTATTCGCCTTTTTGTTTGCCGCGTTTTACACGTCCAATTTTGTAATCAATTTTTTTAGTGGTCTCTAACCATTGGTCAAAAAACCAATTTAAATCAACTCCGCTATATTGAATAACAGAGTTTCTAAAATCTTCAGGATATGGATGTGCAAATTTCCATTGATTGAAATAATTTTGCATACACTTATCAAATAAGTAACGACCTAATACATACTCTAAGTTTTTCAACATAGCTGCTGTTTTTGTGTACACAGCACCATAACCGCCTCCATGACGAATGCCTCCATTATAATCATCGCTATGCGTATTCAAAGTTACTTCTTCGCCACGAACCGTAACCGCGTTCATATAGCCATTGTAAATTTGGTCATCTAAAATTCTGTTTTGTTCAGTAAAACGACGAACGTATTTACTTTTTGGTTGTTGTTCAATTTTATTTGGACCATCAATAAATTGATACGTATCGGCTGTATAAAACTGTGTAAATCCTTCATCTAAAAAGGCACGATACGTTTCGTTATTACCAACCATTCCAAAAAACCAATTATGTGTTATTTCATGAATTAATAAATCTCGGTAGTTAGGGTCGTAACCTCCATCTAACGTTAACATGGGATATTCTACACCATCTTGTGCATCAGCACAAATCATTTTTGGGTAATGATAAGGTCCAATGTTGTAAGTATTTACATCTAATACTTTTGCAATAAATTGAGGGCACGTTTGCCAACCTGCAGCATGAGGTTCTTGAACTAAAGCTACGCATTTAATTCCTTGCCACATATATTCTCCAATACGGTAAGTTGGATCGGCAGTTAATGCAAAATCATGAACGTTTAATGCGGAGAACTTCCACGTTTTATTAGAGCCATCTCTTTTAATGATGGTGCTTGGTGGTGAGTTCCATGGTTTTTTGGCGAAGTTTGCAATGTCTAATTTTTGACGTAATGTATCAGGTAAAACTTCTTTTTCATTTTGTAAAACACCTGTAGCATCTAATACATAATTATTTGGAATCGTAAATTCCACATAAAACGAACCAAAGTCTCCATAAAATTCATGGTCCATGTGCTGATCTGTGTCCCAACCCATTTTTCGATCGTAAACAGAAATACGAGGATACCAATGTGTAACATCATAATGTTTATTTCCAAAGGCATTGAACAGTTTCATTCGGTTACGAATAACCTCTTTGGCGTAATAGGTTTTAAAATCTAAATCAAAAGTGATGGATTCTCCCGATTTTAAAGGACGATCCAAATACACTTTCATCACCGTATTATCTAATTCTGTCTTTAATTCAGTGTTACCATTTTTAATACTAACCACTTCAGTACCTTTTCCTTCGTTTCGGTATTTATTAAACTTTAAATGGTAATTGTTATTCTTGTATAAATCAGCTAGATAAGAATCTTTTGTTTGTGCGTTATTGTATAAATGGAAATACACAAAGTATAAATCCTTAGGAGAATTGTTCCAATAGGTTAATTCTTCATGTCCAGTGATGATGTCGGTTGTATCATTCAAAGTAGCTTTGATAGTATAATGTACATCTTGTTGCCAGTAGTCGGCAAAAGGTTTACGGTTTTGCCAATACAAAGGATTGGTAGTAGAACGGTAATCGATATATTCGTTTTGCGCTGATATTTCTGAAATAGAAATGATGCTCAAAAGTAGGAGTAGGGATAATTTCTTCATATTGGATAAATAACCCTTAAAGATAGGGATTTTTTTTGTGGGAATTATGAATCGTTTCTTACAAAATTTAAAATGTTTATTATTAAAAAATACATTAATTTTACCTCAATCAAATTAGAGCATGTTTCGAAATTTAATTTTTCTAACTCCAATCTTAGCTATTTTTTTATGTTTTGGATGTAATCAGCAAGATGATAAAATCAATAATGTTGGTTTGCAAAATGATAGTGCCTCAATATTTACCCAAAGTAGCGAAGATTTTAATGAATTAAATAAAATTGAATTATTACCCTGCGATACTTCTATTACCCTGCATTTTAAAGATTTTTCATTGAAAATATGTAATTTAATTTGTTATGATAAATTAGATAGTACTATAGTTTCTGATACTTGTGGTTTATGGTCCGAAATGGGATATCGAATAGAGGGCCAGCAAATATTTTTGTTGCAAAATACTTTAAAAAAAATTTCTATTGAGCAATGTTATGAAACAACTCTATCAGTTTCAAATGAAGGACCACATTGTGATTTAATAAATTGGGAGCATTTTTTATCTGATTGGAAACCTTTATTAAATCTAGGAGAGAATACTTATTATTTTCCTTTTTATACAGATTCTGAAAAAAGAATGTTTCCAAATATTCCATTAAATAGCTTTAAGGAAAAAGTTAAAGAACATTGTGGAGATGACTATTATCAATTAATTAAAAATAATAATAGTATATCTGAAGGCGCTAGTGATGTTTCAATAAGCACTATTTTTTTGAGGATACGAGGAGAAAAAAACGGGAACAAAATAGAGAAAATTATAATTATCGAAATATCTCAAGGATGTTAGTGAAATTAATTAACGCTTCATCAACTCCAAAAAAAGCTCCAAAGCCTTTCTTTTATCCGTATCTAAATTATAAGAAATTTTATTTTTCAAGTAATCTAAAGATTTATCACCTAAAGCTTCATTTGGTTTTTCTATCACCGATTCTTCAATATGATTAACGCCATAGCCTAAAGTTTTATTGAATTCTGTAATAAAACTTTCTTCTAAAGACACATTACTTACCCAACAAGCAAACACAAAGGGTAAGCCAGTGTGTTTTTGCCATTCTTCTGATA
>DIHL01000060.1 GCA_002420145.1 Bacteroidetes bacterium UBA5697 | reverse complement strand
ATCATTACTTTGTATCCCTTAAGTAAAAAATCAAAAACAGATTAATTCAATTTCATTTTTAACTTCTCAATAGCTTTATTTTGTGTGTTGGATAAAAACACTAACATACATGAAGCGCCGATAGTTGCATATAGCATATCCGATTGGGTATCCCACACATAACCCTGAGTTCCTAAAAAAGCATCGGCCGATTGCCCTGATGAAATAGCAACGCCCCATTCTAAAAATTCATAAAAGGCACTAATAGCAAGGCAAACACAAACCGTTAAAAACGCCAACCAAGCTTTAGGTTTTACTATTTCTTTTCTAATGAATAGTTCTCTAATAATAATTGCAGGAATAAAACCTTGGGCAAAATGCCCCACCTTATCATAATTATTTCGACTTTGATGAAAGGTATCTTTTATCCAATCAAACAAAGGAACTTCGGCATAAGTATAATGTCCGCCAATAAACAAAATATAGCAATGCACTAAAATAAAACTATAAGTTAAAAAGGTAAATTGAAATGTTTTAAACGTAAAACTTAAAACTATTATTCCAATGATTGCTGGAAAAACTTCCAAAAACCAAGTAAAATAATCATGTGGATGAATGGCAGAAACAACTAAGCCAACAACAAACAGTAATATTAAAATGTAATGCTTTTTCATGTTATGGAATATAATCTATTTCTTTTTTCTAAAATTAGCGTGTTGTGTTGCCGTGAAAAAATCTCTAAAGATTTGGTTAATGGATGAAGTTGTTCTACTAGCCTCAATTCCAGCTGTTGGATACAAGTTAATAATTTTACTACAAAAATCAGAAACGGCTTCTTCACCAAAGGTATGAATTTGCAACATCCTTTCGGCACTTAAAGTTTTGTTGTGGGCAATAGTTCGTTCAATTTCCTTGGCAATAGACATTGTTTTTTTAAAAATATCTTCTGTAAACTGCTGCAAGTTTTTATTACCTATGCTTTCGGCAAAGTGTTGGGCCATGCCAATATAATTTACCAGTAAGGTTAAATCGGCAAACACAGTAAAGGGAATACCAGAACTATTATCCTGAGTATAAAATTGATTGTATTTAAAACTGTATTTTTTTGAAACAACTACATCTTTCAATTTAAACGAAAATGTATTAGTGGCTCTCATACCCATGGATGTCCAATCTGGGATAATAGTTACTTTTTCTTTAGGGATGACGAAAGACACAACATCATCTTCTATGTTAGCATTGAGCGTAAAATGAGTTAAGTGTGGCGCACCAGTGGCATATTTCCAAGTGCCATTTAAAAGAAATTCGTTTTTGCTGATGGCTTTGGCAGTTCCTGTTACCATGCCACTACCACCCAAACATACATTTTTGGTGTTAAAAATTTCCTGAGCAATTTTAGGTTTTAAGTTTTTCGAAAAATAATTGGCACCCGAACAAAGCGTTACAAACCAGCCTAAACTACCCTCCGTTTTGGCTAACTGAAAAAGTATTTTCAGGCCTTTGCTAAACGATACATCTAAGCCATTAAATTCTTTCGAAACCCAAATCAGTAACCATTTTTTGCGATGCACCAATTGCATTATTTCAGTAGGAAATTCTTCTGCATTTAATAGTAGTGCTTTTTGGTGTTTATTGAGTACTTGGTTTTTCATTTAATTTTGGGATGCCTTGTGTATAGTATTTCCTCGCCCGCGCCAAATTGTTTGCTTAAGGTGTATTATGTGGTCGTTTTTTTCTTCAGCTTATTGTACAGTTCTTTATACTCTTTGTATGGTATGTCAACGTGTTTAAACTTTATTGTCAAACAGTCTTTATTTCCATTTCTATATATTACAGTCATTTCAGTTTGTAAATATGGAGATGAAAGAAATGTGCTGTCAGAGGTTTGAATGAAGCCAGTGTATTGCTTCATTTCCTTTAAGTGTTTTTGGCCACAAGGGGAGCAGTCAAAAATGTATTCTTGAAAGCCGCAATATGTTTCATTGAAAATAGTGTCATGAATATTGAAAACCAATTTTAAAGTAAAAGGGTCAATTTTATGTTGAACTATGTAAGTTAATGTGTCGCCATTTTTGTTTTTAAATGAATTAGAAATATTTTTCTTTTTTATTCCCTTTCTAATTTGCTTATCTAAACCTCTTTCAATTTTCTTTTGTTTATCCAATCCAGAAGTATTTATTTCTCCAAAAGTTTGTCCGTAAGTAGACAAAAAACCAAAAAGTAAAATTATATAAAATAGATGTTTCATATTTGTCATAAATTGCCGCCAAAGTTTTCGCGCTAAGCAACGGTTTGAATTGAATCACGCCATTGCGTGACTACCGTAACGCTTAAACAAAGATAATTGTTTAATGGATTTTTGCAAATGCAGCAAGCATCACCCGCATAAGTTTTAGTTAGGGTTATCAGTAGTATTTTCTCTGTATAGATATGGGTTTGTCCGTCTTCTTGAAATTATGTATTTATAATCTAAGTCTTTGATTTTGTATATGAATTTGTAAAATAACGCCGCCGAAACTTCAGTTTCCGTAATAGGCCAGTAATTTAACACAACACTGTCTCCATTAATTTGACAAGCACCTTTATAATAAACTCCTCCTAGATCTTTGTATAAATTTATTTGGATTGTGTCTCCAATAGCTTTGGTGGTTATTTTTTCACCATTAATAGTTTTTGCATTTTCATATTCCTCTAAACTAACATTTTCCTCCTCTCTAAAACTAAGTGTCAATGCGCTGTCACCAACATAAAAAAGTTTTATACTATCAGTCAATGTCGGTACATTGATTTTGTCTATAGACATTTCATTATTGTCTAAACTAGTATTGCAAGAAAAGATTAAAACTGAAATTACAAATATTACTATGAATTTGGTCATTTTTATAGCATCGTTGTTGTCAAAATATTACTTATAACCTTTAGACTTGCAGTC
>DIHL01000024.1 GCA_002420145.1 Bacteroidetes bacterium UBA5697 | reverse complement strand
ATCAATATCAGTAGCTGTTCCTTTTGATAAATCACTCAAAAGTTGAATAGTAGCACCTATAATAGGCTCTTTTGATTCTTTATCAGAAATATTTCCTTTTAATACCCCTGTTCCTGTTTGAGAAATCATCACAGCAGGAAGAATCATAAACGAAATACAAAAAAACAAGATAGCTTTAAGCATAATTTTAAAAAGAAAGAGGCTGTCTCAAAAGTTTGAAATCGTCATGCTGAATTTATTTCAGCATCTCTAAAACGATTGATTTTGTTTAGAACAAATTCTGAAACAAGTTCAGAATGACAACAAAATTTAACTTTTGAGACAACCACTTAAAAAAGTATTTAAAAAAATTAATCAATAAATAATTTCCCGAATTTACCCTGAGATTTACCACTCACTTTATACATGTATATTCCAGAACCTAATTTAGAAACATCAATTGTATTAACTATTGAATTATCTATTGCTTGAGTAGCTACTAATTGTCCAGTAGCATTATAAATTTCTATAGTTGAGTTTTCTGAAGATTTATTTAAGAAATCAACATAAATATTTTTTTCGAAATAATATACTTTAACCTCTTTCTCAGAATCACTTTCTTTTACAGAAGTTACAGGATTGTATATAAATGAAATATCATCAACCCACATTTTACTTCCCGTAATAGTTGTTGCTTGATTTGCGGAACAAGTTATATTAATCATAATATAAGAAGGCGTTCCAGAACTGGTGTATACAAAAGGTACCGAAAAGCGTGTCCATGTACTTACATTTGTAGATGGTGTTGATAAAAATAAAGCTCTAGCAACTTTATCAGCTGTTGGATCCGCATGGTAAGTTGTTGGAGTTTCTGGATCAAAATAATTATTGTTATGTAATATAGCAGTTATTTTACCTTGCTCTCCTGTTCCTCCAGATGTATATTGATACCATCCCACAATACTATCTGGGCGCCCTGTAAATGGAGTACGACGAATATCAGAAGAAGATGAATAATTGACTGTTCCTATATATCCATTAGATTTAGTAGTATTTGGAGCATTAATAACTCCTGTAGTTACAGCCCCATTAACAGCAGTACCTAAATAATTTAAAGTTTCTACTCTTACCGAAGCATTTCCAGAATGTTTTATTGCATTGTCTTGAAAACAAATTGTTGGCCCCAGTTTAGCAACATTTGAACCTGATTTATTAGAATACCAACCTGTTGGTTCAGCGGCAACACCAGGGCTAGCATTCCCTCCCCAGTTTTCAAAACCAGCATTTGTGATTTGTGTTTGAGCTAGAGAAAATAATGGGATAGATAAAAATAGAGTAAAGATTTTTTTCATATAATTTGTTTTATGGTTTTTATTATCGACTATAATAGCCTATAATAGTTAAACAAAAATACAAATTAAATACAGATTTCAAAGTCATGATTCATATAAATAAACACTCTAATTAATACCTTTCTAAACAAAAAATGTCCTAAGCTAATTGCCTAGGACATTAAAATGGATTAATCAATGTTGTTTAATTAAACCTCTTTTTTATTTACTCTTAGAATCAACATGAATTCCGTCTCCATCAATCACTACTTTTGATTCTTTTGAGTGAATTTTCACGCCATTACTATCTACTTTAATTTTGGCATTTTTTGCATTAATATCAACTCCGTTCACATTGATATTCACTTCTTTTTGGATATCAATTTCTTCATCAACACCATTATTATGGTCATCCACAGAGATTAATCCATCACAATCCAAACATTTTAATCCGTTCTCTGTCATTATCCATCTGCGATTAATCATATCTCCATCATATGTATTGGACACATTTTCGATATCATAAATTAAATTCTCTAAAGACTTATCTAGGTAAACAATTTTTCCTACAGGTAATTTTAATATCACTGTAATATCTTGTACTCTAAATTTATCCGCATTATTTACTTTAAATAAATTATCAAATTCAATTACACTATCCATTTGACTTACATTGTATGAAATATTTTTAGCACGTTCGGTAGCTGCTCTTTTATCGCTTCCTTTTGCTTCTTTTACAACCACTAAAGAAATTTGATCCGTTTGAGATTTAATAATGTTTAATTGCGCGTGACCTAACAAATACTTAGCGCCATTATTAGTTCCAATCATATAATCATTATTTCTTCGGTATGATTTATAACCTTTTTCGCCTTCTTTATCTTCATCGCTTTCACTAATTTCATGAAAATTAACAGGCATTTCGTGCATTTTTAACACCAATGTATTGTAAGGAATTACCGAAATATTTTCTCTTACTTTAGCTGTTTTATTAAAATCACTTCCTGTTTTAATACCAACCATTAATACTAAAAAGAATCCTATTAACCATATTATCCCTGCACTTAAATTAACCCAACGATTAGAATATTTAATTTTAAATAAAATTTTTACTCCTCCATAAATCATCATGATAATTGGTGTTCCAATAAAAATGGCAATACCTATTAATCCTAAATAAAAATCTTTTCCATCTAGTAATAATAAATCAATCCACTCTTTACCTTCTACATTATGAGTTAAAAAAGATAATCCAAAAACAGAACTAAATAAACCAAAGAAGAAAATAACACCAAAAATCACCATCAATACTCCAATAATTTTTAATAAGACTCTTCCTATGTTTATTAATACATCTCCAGTAAAATCAACTATCTTCTCAACTGCATTCCTAGGAGCTTCTCTATGATTAGAAGCCATATTCTTAAAATCATCTCCGTATTTTTCCATACGTTTTTTTAATTGCTCGGCTTCTTCTTTTACGGCTTTTGAGATGTTATTAATATCCGCTCTCTCCCCTTTCATGGCTAATTTTTCAGCTGTTGTTTTAGCTTCAGGAATAGCTATCCATAGGATAAGATATAATAAGAATCCAGTACCGGCAAAAAAGAACATTAATAATAAAGCAATTCTTAACCAGACAGCATCGATATCAAAATAATTACCAATACCCGAACAAACACCTCCTAATACTTTGCTGTCTCCATCGCGGTATAAACGTTTTTTAATTGGCTCGTTATAAGTATTCGAATGTTCATTTGTATCGTTTTCTGAAGATGAACCTTCTGATGAATCACTAGCAAACTCTTCTGGTTTACCCATACTATCCATCACATAATCCACATCACTCATTAACACTACTTGCTTAATGGCACTAGTTTTACTTTGTAACATTTCTGCAATACGTGCTTCAATATCACTCATGATTTCACTACCTCCTTCAGCTTTATTAAAATAGCCTCTAATAGTGGTTAAATATTTACTTAACTTTTCGTAAGCATCTTCTTCTATATGAAAAATAATGCCGCTTATATTTATGGTTACTGTCTTATTCATTTGATTTAATTTTTTAGTCTTGTTTATTAATGGTTTTATTTACTGCATCTACGAGTTCATACCAAGAGAGATGTAATTCTTTTAAATACGTGGTGCCTATTTCGGTAAGCATGTAGTATTTACGTGGTGGCCCCGAGGTGCTTTCTTCCCATCTGTAAGTAAGCAATCCTGTGTTTTTCAATCTGGTTAAAAGTGGATAAAGAGTTCCTTCTACTACTACTAACTTTGTTTCTTTTAATTTCTCAATGATTTCGGTTGGATAAGCGTCGCCTTGAGAAAGTATAGAAAGTATGCAGAGTTCCAGAACACCTTTACGCATCTGTGCTTTTGTGTTCTCTGAATTTACCATAATTATATTTTTTTAAAATTTAATACTATACTGTATGCATTGTTTGCCTTTAGTTTATCCATTTTTAATTTCATAAACTGAGTTTCAATGGATTTTTTTAAAGTTTCGTTAGTTGTATTTGCTATCACTAAATTAACATCACCTGTTTCATTTACGGTAAATACAACATTTACTTTCTCTTCTTCATTAAAATGCATTAATAAATTAGGAAACTTAATATGTTCTTTTATTGTTCTACTAGCATCAGCAATCAATACTGATTTTGGATTTTCATTATCTTTAGCGTTTACGTTCATGCTTAAAAACAACCCTGCAGTAACTAGAATTATTGTTTTTTTAAATATTGTTTTCATTACTTAATTTTTTAAATTGTTTGTATTTTTAACTAATCCGTGCTTATCATCTATTTTAATTTCAAATCGCGAGTTTGAATTTTAAAATGGAGCCCTATCCTCATTTTTAATCTGCAGTTTAAAATGAATTTAGAAAAAGAACGATTTTTAGTACTATGCCAAGTTTATTAGTTGGTGACACAAAGATATGTAATTTATTTAGTACCATGCAACACATAGTACTAAAATAAATCATAACTTACTGATAATCAATTGTAATATTTTTTAGGTAAAGATTTAAAAAGCAAGTATATTTGTGTTTTGATATAAAAATATGCACAGTTTTGCTTCCGATTTATCCAGTTTACTTTCTATAAATGGACTTGTAACGCTATTAACTTTAACCATTCTTGAAATCATACTTGGTATTGATAATATCATCTTTATATCAATTGCCGTAGATAAGCTTCCTCGTGAACAACAATCAAAAGCCAGAACCATTGGTTTATTGTTAGCATTGGCGGTTAGAACCGTTTTATTATTTTTTGTTGGTTATATTGCTGGTTTAAAAGAACCATTCTTTCATATAGCAGGATATGGCATCTCTGGAAAAGCCTTAATTTTAATGGGAGGAGGAATATTTTTATTAGTAAAAACTTGGCAAGAAATTCAGGAACATATTCATAGTGATGAAGATGAAATTGGTCATGGCAAAAAGGGTAAATCAACTTTTAATGCGATTATTATGCAAATCATCATCATTGACTTTGTATTCTCGTTTGATAGTATTTTAGCAGCTGTGGGGCTTTCGGGAGTTGTTTTAATTATGGTTTCGGCAGTAGTGATTTCAATGATTTTAATGATTTTATTTTCGGGATTGGTTGCTGACTTTATTAATAAAAACCCAGGCATCAAAATGATTGCCTTATCTTTTTTATTAGTCATTGGTGGAATTTTAGTAGCAGAAGCCTTAATTGATAGTTATAATACAACCTTAGCTCATGAGCAACATATCGAACTGAATAAGAACTACGCTTATATTGCTTTGGCGTTTGCTATGATGATTGAGTTATTTAATATCAAAGAAAGAAAAATTAAACGCGCTAAGGATTTTACCCAAGAGGATAAAGAGTAATTTTACATATCATTTACCATTTCCTGCATCACCTGATACGATTTCATATCCATTAATCCTGGTATTTGCATTTTGTAGTAATGTAATAAACAATCTAAAAGCGCTAAACGCTCACTCCTATTAATCTTTTTTTGATTGGATAATGAATAAGCAAACAAATCAGAAAACAATTCTGATTGCCAAAAATCAAAACCTAATGGAAAACTTTTGATGGACGATTGAAACTTTCCTTCCATCGTATCAAAATAAGCTAAGTGTCTATCTCTATTATTGGAAGGATAAAAACCTAAGTGCTTTGTTAATTCAAATAAAAAATAAATATGAGTATCTAAATATCCTTCATCCGCTTGATCTAGCCACTGATATGTGTGACATATTAAATCGAATAAATCATCATTAGGCGTTTGTTCTTTTAAACATTTATACAACACTTCATTTAAAAATTGTGCAATACACAACTTACTAAAATTGGATTGTAAATCTGTGTACACAAACAAACACTTCACTTCACTTAATTGCTGAATATCTTTATTCTCTTTTAAGGAAAGTACAAATTCAATTTGTGTTAATGGCTGAATAACTCCTGATTTAATTTTTGCTTTGGGGCCATTACCAACATTAACATTAGCCGATATTAGTCCAAAATCTTTGGTATAAATTTTCGAAATAATTTTCTTGTCGGCATATTTAATGTTATGCAAAACAATGCCTTGTGTGGTATGAAGCATTAATTAACAATCAATAATTTTGTGGTGGCCGATTTATCTCCACTAGCAGTAGAACAATAAATAATATAAACACCACTAGCTGCTTTTGTGCCGCTAAATGATTTCATATCCCACTCTACCTGTCCACCTTGCGATTTAGTAGACCATACTAAATTTCCACTCACATCTGTAATTTTAACCTCAGATTCATCAATCAGTCCTATAATACTCACCGAACCTGAATAGCCAGGTCGAACGGGGTTTGGATAGGCATGAACATCTGTATACTCTTCAAAACCTTTAATAATAGATGTTCTGTATGATTGCACACCTTCATCTGTTGCTATAAAAACATCTCCTGAAGTTTCATCCGTTACAATATCTCTAATTAAATTAGAATATAACGGGCTGTTATCTTTAGTGAAATGATAAATTTCTTTTTGTCCATCAGATGATAAGCAATATACTCCTGAACTTTCTGTACCTATCCATTTTCTGTTTACTCCATCTGTTGCAATAGCTTTTATAACATCATTCTCGAGTAATATTTTTGTTTGTCCGTCTTGATCTATCAATATTTGCTGACTATCCCAATTTGATGATGTGAAAATATTTTCAGGATTATAAAACACAGATACTCCTTTAGCTGTTCCTACCCAAATATGTCCATCTTTATCTTCGCATACCGAATGAATATCAAGAGAAGGTAAATGTCCGTTACCCACTGCTGTAGAAAGATATTTGGTATTAGCAGAACTAGGTTGACTTAATCCATTACCATCTTTGTATACAATTAATCCATTATTACGTGGAACTACAATCCAAGCCTGATTATTTTTATCTACGATGATTTTAGAAATGGCTTGTTGTATGATAAACTGTTCAAAATTTAAAGACACCCAATTTGAGCTTCCTTTTTTTAATACATTAACCGCTTTTTTTCCTAATTGCAAACCCATCCAAATATTAGAGTTGTTATCAAAACTCACTGCCGATACAAAAATTCCGTAACCAGCATTAGAGCTTAATAATGATGGAGTAGCTGATCCATAATTTTTATATTGATTATTTTTCATTTCAACAAGACCGTGATCCATACAGCCAAATACGTAATGGTTTTTATCATTAGGATCAATTGCCACGCAGTTAATGTCTCTAATAGTATCCGACAAAGTGGAAGGGAAATTTGTCCAGTCATTATCTTTATAGATATTAGGTTTTATATATCTATACTGGCTCGCAAACGTTGGTCCCAAATTTACAGGAGCTACCATTAATGTACCATCTATAATATCTAAATCATTAGAATAACTATTTTTAGGTCCATTAATAGATATTGGTTCATTAGTTGACCAATTAGCAGCGCCTGATTTTATTAAACCATAGTTCCTATCTGCAATCCACAACAAATTATCATTTTCATAAAATCCGTCATTTATAGCGGCATTATCAAAGCCGTAATTTGACAAATAACTAATTCTATTGCCTTGCGTGGTAAAAATACCTAATCCATATTGGTCAATAATTAATAACCTGTTTTTATAGGTGAAATCTAATATCTTCTTGTTTTCGGCTCCAGTATAATTAAAATTTATACTGTATTTTACCCAACCAGAAGAAGTATAATTATAAAGGGTATCTCGAAGTGAATTATTAGATTTTAATTTTTCTGAATAGTTTGTAATAATTACGCCATTAAAATTTACAATGGAATTATAGGGTCCTGAAGGAAGGCCTGTATTTAATGGCAACCAATTTTGAAAATTGCTTAAGTTTTTATTTTTATTTCCGTAAAAAATACCTTGTGGAGTTGCTGCAAAAAAAGCAGAGTCGTTTTTAGCAACTTGATAAACTTCAATATTTGTAACTCCATTACCAAGATAATAAGTATCCTTAATTTCTAATTTATCTGTATCAAAAACAACAATTCCAAAACCGCATGATAAATAAGCTAAACTTCCTGAAAAGTAAACATCATTAATTGTTTTATTACCAGTAATAATTTTTCTTTTAATATCAGAAACATTAATAATGGAGCCATCTGGTTTTATAACATCAATATTTGTGTTATTGTAAATAACTAACAAATTATCATTACTAGGATTTCTTCTTAATAGAAAAACCCCAACATCTGATAAACCTTCTATTTTTGTTAATTTTTTTACTTCGTTATCAGAAACATTATAAGTAGCTAATCCTGAGCCGTTTGAAACATAAACTAGGTCCCCCACTTTTGCTACCCCATTGGCATTATTGTATGATAAATGATCGACCCATTGACCCACTTTTACTTGAGAAAAACTAATTTCGCTCAATAATAACCAAACACTTATTACTAATAATTTTATTTTTAATTGCATAGTGATATAGAAGCGTATTCTAAGCTAGTTTATTGTGTAAAAATGCAAATAAATTTACATAAAAGTTAAATAAAAACCCTAGGAAATAGGTATTTATTTGAAAAAATCCGGATGAATATCCCAAAGCAAGCATTCTTTGTATCGTTCTACATATTCGATAACAAAAACATCAGGTTTATAATTTAACAAATATTCGGGTGTTGGTATTCCGTCTGAATACAAATGACGGGTTGTGATACTTGAAAACAGTTGATTTAAAAAGGGTTTCATTGACCCTAAAAAAGAATCGTGAACGATTAATAATTTTGGGATTTTCTTTCCATTATTTTGAGTTTCAAACTTAACATCTGTATAGCTATCCTTATAAAAATCATTTAGTACTAACATATTTGCCAAATCTAATCCATTGGGAATGATTGAATCTTTAAATAATACTTTAGATATATCATTTAATTCAGGATAAAAAGGCTTCCATTTGTTATATAATTCCTTGGAAGCAAGATAAGCTCCAAATAAATTCCAATGTGTATCCGTTTTATAATACAAGTTTTGTTTAGATTGATTTTTATGATTCAAAAAAATAGACTTTAGATTAATTAAAGAAGGAACAGCATTCATTAATTGATCGCATCTATTGTCACTTTGTTTAGCATAACAACTGGGAAGATATTCACTATAAATAGATTGCTTATTAGGACAAATAATTAATTCGAATTTAATATTGTTTTTATGGCACCAATTTTTGATAGCCGTAATATTTTTTGCAACCTTATCGACTTGGTTTTTATTCCATTTTTTACACCCACTGTATTCATTTAATCCAAGACTATCAAAAATACAAGCATTGTAAAATAGCCAATCATTATTCCCAACAATAACATTATTGCTAGCATTTAAAGCTTTTAATTTTACTTTACTAAAATTAGAAATTGATATATACTTATATTTAAAGGGCAGATAGTCATTAAAATGTTTTTCAAAACCAATCATAAATCCCTCTACTCCAGTGCTATCATACTTAGGAAATGGCGTTTTAATTTTATTAGAATAACCATCTGTAGATTCTTGTTTTAAAACGATAAAAGCCAAAAAATTTAATGCCAAAAAGAATAGAAAAATGAAGGTAACTCCATTTTTAAAATTCATTATTTTATTCACTTTTCGCATTTTTTATTTCTTAAAATCTAAAGTAGATAAATGGATTGTAACTACTGTTAGTAACCTCTAATACACTCCAAAATAATAAAAGCAACAACATAAAAGATTCTAACTTCCTAAACATTGTGATATTTAGCATTCGCTTTTTTAAACAATATAGGACTCCATTTTTTAAAAGTCCAATAGAAATTAAAAAACCAATAATGCTTATGAAAATAAAATATGGCGTGATAAATGAAGCGACATCTGGCATTGTACGAGTGTTTGAAGTTATATAAAACATTTTTTGAATCATACTTATAGCATCTTCCATACTATTACTTCTAAAAAACACCCAACCTATCATTACAGTGAGCCAAACATAAATAAGTTTAATTATTTTTGGAATGCTATCAAAAAAACGGTAGTTCGAAACTCTTTCTAATACTAAAAAAAAGCCGTGAAATAAACCCCAAAATAAAAAAGTAAAATTGGCGCCGTGCCAAAATCCGCATAACACAAAAACAATCATTAAATTAATACCAGTTCTTACTCCTCCATATCTATTTCCTCCTAAAGGAATGTAGACATAATCTCTAAACCAGTTAGATAAAGAAATGTGCCATTTTTGCCAAAACTCTCTAATACTTGTTGACGAATAAGGTAATTTAAAATTTTGTTTAAACTCAAAGCCAAACATTTTACCAATCCCAATAGCCATATCTGAATACCCGGAAAAATCAAAATAAATTTGAAGCGTGTATGAAAAAACACCTATCCATGCATATAAATTACTAAAACTCCCATAAGATTTATCAAAAACAACATCCGCTACAATTCCAACTGTATTAGCAATAATCATTTTTTTAGCCAATCCGTAAATAAATAATTTAACGCCATTATTAAATCTATTCAAAAAATGATTTCTAAATGTTAATTGGTGTTCTACATCATGATATCTAATAATTGGTCCGGCAACCAACTGTGGAAAATTAACGATATATAAACCCATTTTAATGAAGTTAAATTGAGGAGTGGCTTTTTTTCTGTAGATATCAACCAAATATGAAATAGAGTGAAATGTGTAAAAAGAAATACCGAGAGGAAGTGCCAATTGTTTTAAATAATCATTTTGAAAATGAAATAATTGAGCAAAAAAACCAGAGTATTTATAAAAAAATAATGCTGCTACATTAATAAAAACACCAAGAAGCAATGTGCTTAATTTAAATCTTTCAATTTTAGATAATAGGATTCCAAATAAATAATTGAAGACAATTGATGCCCCTATTAACCAAATATATGTTGTTTCGCCCCATGCATAAAACACAATACTAAAGCATAACAACACTATGTTTTTATACTTCTGATTAACTAAATAGTATAAAAGAAGGCAAATAGGTAAAAAAGCAAATAAAAAAATTGTGGAACTAAATACCATAAAATATACTTGTTCCTATTTTAAATTTATTTGAAACCATAGGTGCATAAATTTAATAATTATATTTGTTAAATAATATGGCTTTGTAGTACAATGGATAGTATTTGGGTTTCCGAAGCCTACGATTCAGGTTCGATTCCTGACAGAGCCACAATTTAAAATGAGAACACAACTAAATTTTATGTTTTGAAGGTTAAATTTTTGTTAAAAACTGCCTAAACTTTTTTATCACTCATGTGTTTTGTAGTTATAAGTATGTATATTTGATACGTTGAAAACAAAATTTAAAATATTTTTCTCCTTAACTTTATTAGCAGTTGTTTTATTTGCAGCTGTTCCTAAAGTGTACATTCACAACTTGTTGGGTCATAATCATGGATTTGTTCAGCCAACATCTGAAACAACAGTTGATGAACTAGGCGACAATCAGGATTGTAATTTCGAAAAATTTGATACACCTGTTTATTATTCAGTGTTCAAATTCATTTTAAATTTTTTACCTCTTAAACAAACTAAAGAATCTGCTTTTTTTTATAAGCAAGAATTTATAGAACGTCTTCAATATTTATCCTCTCCTTTAAGAGGTCCCCCAGTAGCTTAATTTATTTGAATAAGTAAATTAGTTATTAATCCATTAAACATAAAATTGAAGTTTATTCCCTTAGCGATTATTCGCTTTTATCAATACGCAATTTCTCCCTTACTAAAGCCATCTTGTCGCTTTACACCATCTTGTTCGCAATATGGTTTAGATGCAGTTAACAAATACGGAGCTTTTAAAGGCAGTTGGATGGCACTAAAACGAATCTTTCGTTGTCATCCTTGGGGAGGAAGTGGTTACGATCCGGTAAAATAAATTTCTCATTACTAAACGCACACATTTTATTTCAATTATGAAACAGCGTTATCGCGTACATATATTTTTAGTTTTACTAGTATCTCTAAGTTTAAATATTTGGGCACAACCAAATTGCCATTTTTCATTTAGTGGACGTATTATTGATTTGGATGATGGTAAAGAATTAGAAGGAACCTTTGTGATTTTAAAAGCCTCTAATCAAACACAAATTACAAACGAACACGGCAGTTTTAAATTTACCAACCTTTGTGAAGGCCAATATCAATTCATTATCCAACATGTTGGATGTAGAGATACTGTTATTTCTGTTCATATCATAAAAGACACAAAATTTAATATAAAATTACCTCATAGCGCCGTTGAATTAAGCCAAATTGATATCATGGATAAACAACCTGATATGATAAAAACTCAAACTGTTAACGAAATAAAGTCTAAGGAATTGGATGGCACTCGTGGTCAGTCACTAGGAGAATCTTTGAAATTAATTAGTGGTGTTACAACATTAAATACAGGAAGTACTATTTCTAAACCTATGATTCATGGCATGCAAGGTTATAGAGTGTTGATTTTAAATAACGGTATCAGACAAGAAGGGCAACAATGGGGAAATGAGCACGCTCCAGAAATAGATCCATTTATTGCTCAAAAATTATCAGTTATTAAAGGAGCAAACGCTGTACGTTATGGCAGCGATGCTATGGCTGGTGTTATTTTAGTTGAACCAAATGATTTGCCAGATACAGCTGCCGTTACTGGAGAAGTTAATTTAGTTGGTATGAGTAACGGACAAACTGGAGTTACCTCGGGAATATTGCAAGGATATTTTGACAAAATAAAAGGCTTTAATTGGAGAATTCAAGGAACTTATAAAAAAGGAGGAACAACCAAAACACCAACTTACTATTTAAAAAACACAGGAGTTGAAGAACTTAATTTTTCATATGCACTTGGATACCATCGTAAAAATTGGGGAATTGAAGGATACTACTCTCAATTTAATACTAAAATAGGAATATTTAGCGGTGCACATATTGGCAATTTAACTGATTTAAAAAATGCTTTTAACGCTAATAAACCACAAGACAGTTTAGCTACTTTTACTTACGATATAGATAGACCCTATCAAGATATATCTCACGAATTAGCGAAAGCAAAATTTCACTTACATCTTGCCCCAAGATGGATAGCTAATTTACAATATGCTTATCAATACAATATCAGAAAAGAATATGACAAACATAAACCATTAAATAATGCCTTAGCGGCGCTTGATAAACCAGAATTAGACTATCGTATTACATCACAAACAGTAGATTTAGTAATTGAACACTTAAATATAAAATCGTTCAGAGGACAATTTGGAGGAAGTTACATGAATCAGAAGAATGTTTACTTAGGAAGATTTTTTGTGCCAAACTTCATCAATAACACTTGGGGAATTTTTGCCAGCGAACGATACGTTAAACAACATATAGAATTTGAAGCAGGCATTAGATATGATCAAAAACATTTGCAATCCTTTTATTACATTGGAAATACTCTTGTAAAACCTGATTTAAACTTTAATAATATTTCTTGGAATATTGGCAGTATTATTAAGCCAAAAAACAACTTAAATTTCTTTATTAATATTGGCTCTGCTTGGCGAGCTCCAGCTCCAAACGAATTGTATAGTAATGGAGTTCACCATGGCGTTGGTTCTATCGAACGTGGCGACGCCAATTTAAAAACAGAACAAGTTTATAACCTAACTCTTACTGGACTATATCAATATAAAAAAACAATGATAGAAATTACTGGATATCACAATCAATTCAGCAATTTCATTTACATGGATCCAGCCTCTCAACCTGAATTAACTATCAAAGGAGCCTATCCAGTTTTCAACTACAAACAAGCCAATACAAGAATAAGTGGTATGGACGCTAAATTTCAAACCCAATTATTTAATCATTTAGAAATCACATCAAAAGCTATGTTATTAAGAGCTTGGAATTTTAGCATCAATGATTACTTAGTTTACATGCCATCAGATAGATACTCATTAGATATTAAAGGCTACACCAAAATATCTAAAAACATAAACGATATTTATCTACAAGCTGGATATCAATTTGTCACCAAACAATGGCGTGTGCCACAAAATACTGATTTTGCTCCTCCACCAAAAGAATATGGATTACTGTCTGCAGAAATTGGTGGAGCTTTTGCTTTCGGAAAACAAAAAATACAAATAAGCTTAACTGCTAATAATTTATTAAATGTAGAATACAGAGACTACTTAGATAGATTTAGATACTTTGCCAATAGTCAAGGGCAAAATTTCACACTAAGAATAAAAGTTCCATTGACAGTTTATGACAAAAAATAAATAACAACCAAAAAAGAAAAAATGAAAACAATGAAACAACAAATTTTATTGGGCAAAGGATTAGCTCTTAGCAAAACTGGATTAAAAACTATTGCCTTAGCTGCAATCATCGGAATAAGTTTTACTGCATGTAAAAAAAACAAAACAAATGAACCTACTCCTGATAATCCTACACCTCCAACCAATGAAACAGAATTAATCACAACGATGAAAGTGACATTACTTGACACATCTACTCTTGCTAATACAACTTATGTATTTAGTGATTTAGACGGGGCTGGGGGAAATCCTGCCACTTTTGGAAATAGTGGAGCCGACTCAGTTATCAATATTATATCCAACCATGTATATAAAGCAACCATCTTATTATTAGACGAAACAAAAAGTCCAATTGATACGATATCAAAAGCCGTTTTGAGCGAAGGAACAGATCATATGTTCTTTTTCAATAGTATAGCACCAACTGGCACTCCATACAATACCTATTTAAGTGGAAGTATGACCAATATTAAATACCTTGATTTGGATGCCAATAATAGAGGAATTGGATTATCAACCTTATGGACTGCACCTGCTACGACAATAAACAAAGCACCTTTAACGATTGAACTTAAACATCAGCCAGGTGTAAAAGATGGTTCTTATGCTCCAGGAGAAACTGACATACAAGTTGGATTTAAATTAAAAGTGAATTAATATTATTTTTTGGTTGTTAAAAAAGGCTGTATCGTAAGCTTACATCTACAACACAATCCCTTCATTAATTAGAAAATTTAATACCAGATTTGGAGATCTGAGCGAATTAAAAATTCGCACGAGGTTTTAAATACTAATTAATATTGTAAAATTAAGAAATAAAAAAGAGGTAGTTGTCACTACCTCTTTTTTATTTAGCAATCTCATTCAAAAGAGCAGCATAATCCTTCGCGCAATTTTCTCTGGAATATTTATCTATTGAAGATGAATTAATGAAAAGCTGATTGGTTTTATATTTTTGATAAAGGTCCAGTACAGCTTTTTTAGTTCCTTCATAATCATCAAAATGCACCATGGTACCTGCTTGTGTACTTTTTAAAATTGCAGCTGCATCTGCGTCTGGCAAGCCAATTCCAAAAATAGGGCGTTTAGCTGCTAAGTATTCAAACAACTTACCAGACAATACACCTGCATTATTTGGTGTATTATTTAATGGCAATAATAAAACTGGCGATTGTGCCATTAATTTTACAACTTCACTATGTGGTAAATAATCTGTTTTTTGAGCATTATCAATAATGCCATGTTGCTTTAAACTTTCAAATGCAATAGCATCTGTTTTCCCAGTAAACTTAATCACTAAGTCTTTTTTCAAATCAGCATGCTCCTTACATAAATCTCCTAACACTTTCCATAGCGTGTATGGATTGCGATCTTTGTTAAGCGCTCCTATATGATGAAACAAAAAGCCACTTAACAATTTTAAATCAGAGTTAAAGTTAAAATCATCCGTATCAAATCCATTAGTAATCACATCTACTTTACGATTCCCTAATTTTTCTAAATCCGTTCCGCAAGTTGGACTAACAGTCACTACTTTATTAGCTTGAGTTAACACCTGACGTTCTAGTTTCTTATGTTTATTATCTGCCCAAGTAGATAATTTAAGTTGGCTATAAAAATCAATTTGCGTCCAAGGGTCTCTAAAATCAGCAATCCAAGGGATGTTAAAGTTTTGTTTTAAACCCATTGCGATTAAATGCATGCTATGAGGTGGACCAGTACTAATGACGGCGTCGATTTTATGTTGCTTGATATAATCAGACAAATAAGAGATTGAAGGTTTAATCCAAAACTTACGAGCATCAGGAATAAAGAAATTACCGCGCACCCAAATCATAGCAGATTGCAACAGCGTGTTTTCCTTTCCTTCGGATAGAAAACCTTGATTCACCGTTTCAGTTTTTTTCTTGCCCATAATCTTACGATAAATATCATAAGGTTCTGTAATTTGAGTTTTAAGAACAGTTAAATCAGCAGGAATATCTTTTAATAGAGTTTCATCATTAATTGGAAAATCAGGATTAGAAGGAGTATAAATAATCGGTTCCCAACCAAACTTTCTAAAATACTTACTGAATTTTAACCAACGCTGCACGCCTGCTCCACCTGTTGGCGGCCAATAATAAGTTATGATAAGGACTTTTTTCATTTACTATTTTACAAACTTCGTTTTAATCGATTCAAAAATTTCAGGAATAACATTTATTCGGTAAATCAGATAGATATATACTAAAGAGATGATTGAACCATTTATAAAAATATTAACAACTGTGATATGACTTAGACTAGGTAAAAATAAAGCTATAACAAAACCCAAAAGAATAATTACAACGATTTTCAATGATTTAATATTATATGGTTGAAAACCAAATTCTTTATAAATCAGTAAAAATTTAGCGACATTATAAATAACAGACACCGTTGCTGTATTAATTGCGGCAGCTGTCATTCCGAAGGAAGGAATAAATAACATGTCTAAAACCACAGTAAGTGTAAAAGCTAATACTAATAAAATACCGCCCATTTTAAAATGATTTGTATAAAACAAAATAGCGTTGTTAACTCCTGTAGAAACATTCACTAAACAACCCAGACTTAATATCATAACAAGGTGAATAGACTGAGAATACTCTTCTGGTAAAAATTCGAAAATGTATTTTGAACAAGCATTAATTCCCAAAAATATAAAACCTCCAAATATTAAAAGGTATTTTACTGATTCTGAATATATTTTCTCCATTTCAGTATAATTACCTTTCGAGAAATTATCTGCAATTTTAGAATGACTAATTCGTTCAATTGATCCCAGTGGTACTTCAATAAACATTGCCAAAAACACAGCAGTTGAATATACAGCAACATTACTTAATGAGGAAATACCTAAAAAAATAGCGTCAATACTTTTCAATCCGTAAGACGTAAAAGATATAACACATAAAATAAGTCCGTAGGACGCTACTTTTTTTAATTCAATTTGACTAAATACACTTCTTTTAATTTTAAACGAAATTAAATCAAACTGTTTTAAATACATTACCAATATGGTGGTTACTAAAAAATAAATCAAGACAAAAAACATTACATATTGGTCGAATGAAATTATTTTATAATAATACAATACAGTTATTAAAACTACTAGTACCCTTGAGAATACATCATTTAAAAACGAAGGAACTGTTGATTTGAAAACAGCTTGACTGTAGCATGTAATAGAAGAATTTAAAGCAATAATCAGCGAATACGGAATTACACAGAAAAAATACGAGATAAATAATTCAGAATCTGTTTTATATAATTCTACAATACTTGATTTGAATATTAGGAAAACACTTAATGAAACTACGCTGGCTATTAAAAAGTAAAATAATATGAAACCAAAAAAATATTTTTTCAAATCATTTCCTTCTTTATACTGAGGAAAAAATCTCAATATAATATTGGGTAATCCCAAAGGCAATGCAATGCTTAGTAAAAAAGAAAAGTTGTATAAATTCCTTGTAAATCCTAATTCAGTTGAAGTTAAAAAAGCTGGTTGAAGAAAAATAGCGCTAACAGCACCAATTACTACTCCTATATAAGTAATAAAAATATTTTTAATCCCTTGTCTTTTTATTACTCCCACGTTTATCTTAAAATCGCTAAATAATTAGTAGTTAAGAAAATTTCATATTGTTCTTTATACTTTACAATTTCGTATAAATTATTTTTTGTGATTCTATAAATGCGATAGTTTTTATTTAATAAATAAAAAACATCTTTAAAGAAATACTTTCCATCAACTGCTCCTACTCCTAACTCAAACTGAATCATTCCAATTTTTTTAGCATCCAATGTATTTTTTGCTCCTTTAAAGAAGTTCCATTCATATCCTTCAATATCAATTTTCATAAAATCAATAAAGTCAATGCTATTCTTAGTGCAAAAATTATCTAATGTCGTTATAGAAACTGTTTCCTTATTTTTTAGATTATAACTTTCATCCCAGTGCGACATATCTCTTTGCAATAAAGATGAATGAGTATTTGTTAAATCATTTGAGAACAACACGCTTTCAGTTTCTTCGTTCCCCATTCCTAAACAATGAGGAATGATATTTGAATCATGTTTTGTGTTTTCTTTTAATATTTTGAAAGTGTTTGGAGAAGGCTCAAAACAATGAATCGTATATTTTGTAGTTAATAATTTTGTAAAATTAGTGGCATACTTTCCAATATTAGCACCAATATCAAAAACTAAAATAGTAGATTTTTTATTTAGTTGCTCTGATGCCTTTTTCAAAGCATTGACTTCTCCACTCGAATCGCATTCGCCAGATAAACCATAATTTTGAAGATAAAGAATTAATAAATGTACTTTTTCTAAAAAACGTTGTCCCGATTTTGAATCAAAACAAGTTTTAAGAAAATTAATGAAGGCATTTTTCATATATATGTGTTGATAGTTATTTTTTATTCCTACTTGAGCTAGTACAAATTAACTCGCATCTTGTAGAAATATTTTTAGTTTTTATTAAAATAGTTTAAAATTTGTTGATTCACCTTTTCCACTTCACCTAACTTCTCTGCAGGAACAAACAAAAAGTTATTGATGTAATTAAATGTATTTTGATTTTTAACATTCTGCATTTCTACAACATTATAGTTAGAAAACGGCTCCAAGCTTTTAGATTTAAAATTAAAAAAGAACGCTTTATAATTTAAACTACAAATGTATTCAACCGGTTCTGGTATGGAATGATTATGATGTCTACTTTCGATTTCAACTAACAAATAAGGTTTAAATGTATTGATAAATTTAACAGCTCCTTCAATAGCTTTTAATTCATGCCCTTCAATATCAATTTTAATGATATCCAATTGATTTATCTTTTTAGAATCCAAAATATGGTCTAAGGTGTCAATATTAATTTCAATTTCTTTAAAGCCAGTTTCATTCACCTCCTTTAAATCATCCAATTTGGCTCGTGACTCATACAATTTGTCATCTATTATTGGAATATGAATTTTGGCTACTTCTTTTTTATTACTGAGTGCTAAATTAAACAGCTCAATATTTTTAAACCAAATAGTTAATTTCTTAAACAAATTAGGTAATGGTTCAAAGGCAAAAACAGTTTCGGCTTTCTTTATTTCTTTAAAAAAATAACAGTAAGCACCATTATTTGCACCAACATCAACCGCCACATGATTATCTTTTAATAAATAAAAAAGCACCAATAATTCTTTTTCGGGAAGTAACCCACAGTTTTCAGAATCAGAAAAAGCTTTGTGTAGGTTAGAAAAAAATCTTTTTTTATAAAAAGAAGGGAATAAAATAGTAGCAGAATAATATACTTTTTGCTTTAAATTATTTAGGGTTTTGCTCATGTTTAATTATAGACGTAAAAATAGACAATGTTTTCTTTAAAACTGACTCTTGAGAGTAGTTTTCCCTAACATATTGTAAAGATTTTTGATTGAGGCTATTTATCTTATTATCCTTTATTAAATCCATAATAACAGTCTCTAAATGCTTAGAATTATTGTATTTAATCACATAATCCAGTAATTCTGATGGTGGAGTATAATGATTTGGAACCAATGTAACTTTCCCGAATTTTAAAAAATCCAAAATACTACCTGTTGTCTTGGTTTTCCCATAAACTTCTTTAAAAATATCCGTAGTTGCATTTTCTGTAATTGGGCTAATAATCAAGTGCGTTTTTTTAATACACTCAATAAATTCAGTTTCAGGGACCTGTTTATCAAATGTTGTTAATCTGAATTTTGGATGTGAAATACTTTTTAATTTCCCTACAACTTCGCTTCCATAAACGCTTGTACATTTTCCTAAAATAGTTAAATGAATTGCAGGCGGATTTCCTGACTTAAATAATGATGTAAGAGCCTTGATAGTTTCCTCATACTGTCTTCTTCTATGGTCAATTGCACCTATGATGGTTATATTTAAAACATCCTTATAATCAGCAAAAGCTGTATCATTCTCAATAAAAATTTTTAATGGAATAGGATCGATAATTTTCGAATCATCAATAAAATGGTTTTGCTTAACGAAATTAGTAATACTACTATCTGGAAATGTAAAATAACTAATACGTTTATTTAAAATTGGTCTAAACCATAAAAAGCCTTTTCCTATGATTTGTCTTAATACATATGAAAATGATTTCCATGCAAAAAACCAAGTTTTAGGCATAAAAATACTTCTTAAAGGTTGAAATTGCTTGTTTACATTGTGTATTCTTAAAACAATTACATTATTCTTATCAATAGCTAAATAAGCGCCAAAATCATTAGCAATAGTATTTATAAAAATCAGATTCGATGAATTTAAAAGCTCTTTATGTTTTCTTAAAAAGTAGTATTTTCCTCCCCCATTATATTCATTAAATGAAATATTTTTAGAGTAAGAAATATCTTTTAATAATTTGACATTTTTAGAAGTTGTAAAAACATTAATACGATGCTCCGTATTCTGAAATATTTTCAGGATACCATCTAAAGAATCATGATGAAAGTCTAATTC
>DIHL01000064.1 GCA_002420145.1 Bacteroidetes bacterium UBA5697 | reverse complement strand
CTCTTTACACCATTAATAAAAGGATTCAAAAAAGTCAAATGATTTTTTTATGCTTTCTTTTTAGTAAGTTTGTTTTCTTACTTTGTAAAACTATGCTTTGGCACATTCTTAAATATTATATGGGTTTTGTTATTGCCGTTTATTTTAAACGCAGTAAAGTAAAAAACTCACACTATTTAAAAGTAAAGGGTCCTGTCATTGTTGCAGTAAATCATCCTAATGCCTTTATTGACCCTATTGCATTAACAACTCTTGTTTACCCTCCAAGATTACGTTATTTAGCTCGTGGAGATGCTTTTAAAAAAGGAATTGTTACGGCTTTATTAGAAAGTTTAGGGATTATCCCAATTTTTAGAATTCAGGATGGTGGGAAAGAGGGTTTAAAGAAAAATGATCAAACCTACGAACGAGTAAAAACCCTTTTAAAAAACAATAAAAAGATTATCATTTTTGCTGAAGGTTTGTGCATACAAGAGCGCCGTTTACGCCCTTTAAAAAAAGGTGTTCCTCGTATGATTTTTGGAGCTATGGAGTCAAAGCAATTAGATGACTTAATCGTTGTTCCAGTTGGTATTAATTACACAGATCCATCCCAATTTAGAGGGACATTATTTTGTAATGTAGGAAAGCCCCTCAAAATGATAGATTATATGGCTTCTTATAAAGAGGCTCCTGCTAAAACGATGAATCAATTTTTAGCAGATTTAGCCCCTCGCATGAAAGAGTTAATTGTACATATCAATCATAAGCATAACGAAGAAGTTATTGCTCATATTGAAGAAGTGTATAGGGATAAATACTACAAGCAACACCACTATAGTATCGCAAATTTAGAGCACGATTTTTTATTTTCTACTAAAGTGGTAGATGTGATTAATAAAGCTGAAGAAACCAATCCAGAGGCTGTTAAAGAATTACACCTTAAAACTACGCACTATTGTAAAGAGTTAAAAAAACATCATCTTAAAGATTGGTTATTGAACCCTTCAAAACAAAAATTAATTAATTATAGCATAGGTATTTTAAGATTATTATTTATCATCATCACTTTACCAATTTATATCAGAGGGCTTATTGGAAGCTATGTACCTTATAAACTCACGCATATCATCACTACTAAAAAAGTAAAAATTATTGAATTTAAAGCCTCATTTAATATGGGCATTGGAGCCTTTTTATTTTTATTTTACTATTCACTACAATTCTTTTTGGTTAAAGCTTTTGCTCCTAACCCATGGTGGGCTGTATTAGCCTTGTTCACGTCTGCACTAAGTAGTTTATTCTGTTTATACATTTCTCCATTCCGTAAAAAAACGTGGGGAATTTTCAGAATTTTAAAACTAAAATCATCTCAACCAGATTTGATTAAAATGCTATCCCATCAGAGAAAAGACATTATTCATTCTTTTGAAGAATTAATGTAATTTATCAACCATTTTTAATTTGCTACAAATTGTAGCAAAAACCTATCATAAAACGTAGTAAAATTGTTCTTGTAAATGGACAAGGACAAAAATAAATTATTACCACGTACAAAAGCTCGCGTTTTGTTTATTGATATGAATAGCTTTTTTGCTAGTTGTGAGCAACAAGACAATTACTACTTACGTGATAGACCAATTGCAGTTTGTGTTTATACGGGCAAATTTGGTTGTGTGATTGCCCCTTCTATTGAAGCTAAAAAATTTGGAGTTAAAACTGGTATGCGCCTAAATGAGGCGGTATTATTATGCAAAGATTTGATTCCTATAGAAACAAATCCTGAGAGATACAGACGCTACCACGTAAAAATCATGGATGTTCTCAGATCGTATTGCGATAATGTGTATCCCAAAAGTATTGATGAAGCCGTGGTTGATTTAACCAATTACGAATTGATTCATAAAGACGTAATACAAGTAGCAAAAAGCATCAAAAAAGATATTCAAGAAAAAGTAGGAGATTGGCTTAAATGTTCCATTGGTATTGCGCCAAATTCATTTTTAGCTAAAGTGGCTTCTGACATTCAAAAACCAAATGGATTAGTGATTATCAATCCTGAAAATATTGATATTGTTTTCGGAAGATTAAAACTTCAGGATTTCCCTGGCATTGCGGATAAAATGGAAATTAGATTAAATAAAGGTGGTATTAAAACCCCTCTAGAAATGCGTCGCGCATCTCCCGAAAATTTAAAAGCCATTTTAAAAAGTGTGGTTGGTTTTTATTGGCATTGCCGCTTAAACTTTGTGGAAATTGATTTGGATAACGAACATGACTACAAAAGTATGCAGGCCATGCGTCACTTAAACAAAGAACAACGCGCTTCATATGAAGGCATTAATGAAATATTAATTGCTTTATGCTTAACGCTTGAACGCCGCATGGTAAAACGTAAAATATTTGCCAATACACTGGCTTTTAATGTAAGATATGCCAATGGTGAGCAATGGGCTGATTTTTTAAATGTGAGCTCACCATTACAAGATGGAGCTGAGATTTATAAAGCTATTATGAATCGCATTGAAGAGTTTGAAACACATAATGCTCCCGAAAAAATTATTCATAGAGGAATTATTAGTATTTCATTATCCGTCTCTCATTTTTTGGATGATACGATGGTGCAATACAATTTATTTGAAGACAATACTAAAAAAGATCACCTTAGAAAGGTGGTATATGATTTAAAAGATAAATTTGGAAAACAAAAACTCATGCGGGCTGTTGAATTAAGAGAAGGAAATGTAATGCAAGATGTGATTGGATTTGGCTCGGTTAAAGATTTATATAATGACGAACAAACAGAATTGATTTAATAATGGAATTTGGGAGACTTTCAAATATTGAAAACATTGATTTTACATTACCTTCAGATCATGCTGGTACTGTAAAAGTTTTAGGTGGGGTAAAAGCCAATAAGTGTTCTGTTTATGTGGGCTGTCCTATTTGGTCGGAAGCAGGGTTTATAGGCAAAATTTATCCTAAAAAAACAAAGCCAAAAGATGTAGCAAAATATTATAGTCAACAATTTAATAGTATTGAGTTAAACATCTCTCATTACAAATCCTTAGATAGAGACACCATTGAACATTGGATTGACATCACTTCTAGTGACTTTAAATTTTGCCCGAAAGTAAATCAAATTGTTAGCCACACTCCTTTGATTAAACAAAATGCAGATTACATGAGAGAAATTATGGCAACTAACCAGCATTTTAAACAAAAATTAGGGGTGACTTTTTTACAATTGCCTCCTCATTATGATAGCACTAAAATCAATGATTTATTAGATTTTTGCGATGAAGTTGCTTTAAGTAAATGTGCCATTGAATTAAGACATGAATCGTGGTTTAAAAACGAAGACATATTAAAACATATTTGCAACTACTTTTATAAAAACAATCTCACACTGTTATTAACTGATACTGCAGGAAGAAGAGACGTGTTACATCAAAGGTTAACAACTAAGACCGCCTTTATTCGTTTTGTAGCAAACGATTTACATCCATCAGATTATAAAAGAATGGATGAATGGATTACTCGTTTGAAACATTGGATTGACAGCGGCTTAGAGGAAATCTATTTTTTCATGCACACACCTACTCACGAATTAATGCCCGAATTAGTGATTTATTTTGTTTCAGAATTTAATAAGCGAACAGGGTTAAACGTGAAGGTTCCTAAAATATTTTCTCCTTTTATTGAAGACCAAAAACTATTTTAAATTATTTCTGGGATGATAACTCAAAATGTTTTCGCGAAGAAAATGCTGATCAAGATGAGTGTAAATTTCAGTAGTAGTAATGCTTTCGTGGCCTAACATTTCTTGAACAGCACGCAAATCAGCCCCACCTTCTACTAAATGAGTTGCAAACGAATGCCGAAACGTATGAGGACTCAATGGTTTTTTAATTCCTGCTTGTTCTGCTAAATCTTTAATCACATAAAACACCATTTGACGAGTAATAGAAGTTCCACGTTTACTTAAAAAAATCATATCCTCATTATTCTTTTTAATTTTGATATGACTACGATGATGCGTTAGATAATTATCTATTAATCGGAGTGCAGATTTCCCGATAGGAATTAATCGCTGCTTATCCCCTTTTCCAATGACGCTAATAAATCCATCATTTATATGTAAATCACTTAATTTTAAAGAAATCAATTCTGATACGCGCAAACCACAACTATACATCGTTTCGAGCATGGCTAAATTTCGTTCGCCTTCAGGAGTGCTTCTATCAATAAACGACAACATTAAATCGATTTCTTCTACACTTAAAAAAACTGGGAGTTTACGTTTAATTCTGGGCGTTTCTAATAATTCTGCTGGACTCGTTTTTATATAATTTTCTAAAACTAAGAATTTAAAAAAATGTTTAATTCCAGAAATAATGCGAGACTGTGTCGTTTCTGTAAAATGAAAATCAGCAATATATTTTAAAAACTCTTGTAATATTTGTAAAGTTACATCCGAAGGCTTTTTAGAAGAATGATACATCTCTATAAATACCATCAATTTTTGAATATCACTTTCGTAGGAAACTACTGAGTTTTCTGAAAGCGATTTTTCTACCTGAAGGTAATACTTAAAATCGTCAATATTTGATTTCCAAAGTTGCAGAGTAATGAGTATTTTTGAATTAATAAAAAATAAACGACGTGTTAAAGATAGCAATAATCAATGGTCCAAATTTGAATCTTTTAGGAAAAAGAGAAGTGGAAATTTATGGTACTCAATCTTTTGAAGACTATTTTAAAACACTGCAAGCAAAATTACCCAACATTGAATTAAGCTACTACCAAAGTAACGTAGAAGGAGAATTAATCAACAAACTACACGATATTGGTTTTAGCTACGATGGCATTATTATCAATGCCGGTGCCTATACCCATACTTCTATTGCCATTGCTGATGCAATTGCTGGCATTAAAACACCAGTAATTGAAGTACATATTAGTAATGTTTTTAGTAGAGAAGATTACAGGCACGTTTCTTATTTAGGAAAACATTGCAAGGGCAGTATTAGTGGTTTTGGATTAAAAGGCTATGAAATGGCTGTAGAGAGTTTTTTATAAATATTTTTCAATAAAAAAAGGATAGCAATCGCTATCCTTTTTTGTTTTCATGTATTATAATCTTATCCTAATATCTCATCAAAGCATTTGCCCATATAGGTAATCATTTCGTTATTAATCATAGGTGTTACGCCAATCCAAAATGTATCACTTACTATAATATCAGTATTTGGTAAGTCTCCCACAATACGATAATCGTAATCTTTAAAGTATGGTTGTTTACGTAAATCGCCTGCAAATAATAAACGAGTCGCTACTTTTTTATCATTTAATTTTTGCACAAAATCATTGCGAGTAATACCTGCCTCTTTTTTTACAGTAATTAAAAAACCAAACCATGAAGGATTTGCCTTTGGAGTTGCTTCTGGTAAGATTAATTTATTAGAATGCTTCTGCAAAGTTTTAGTTAGTAAATCAAAATTATGCCTTCTAATTTTAATAAACTCATCTAATTTTTCTAACTGTGCTAAACCTAAAGCGGCTTGCATGTCGGTTATTTTTAAATTAAAGCCTTGACGAGAATAAATGTATTTATGATCATAACCCATTGGTAAATCACCCAATTGTTGACAAAAACGTAAGCCGCAAGTATTATCCTTTCCTGGCTCACACCAACAATCACGTCCCCAATCTCTAAACGATTCTGCAATCTTCTTTAATTTAGAATTAGAGGTATAAACTGCTCCGCCCTCACCCATTGTTATATGATGCGCTGGATAAAAACTTAAAGTTGCAATATCTCCAAATGTACCAACATGTTGCCCATTATAGGTTGCTCCTAAAGCATCGCAACAATCTTCCATCAACCATAAATCATGTTTCTCGCAAAAAGCTGTAATAACATCTAAATTAAATACATTACCCATTGTGTGGGCAATAACCACAGCTTTAGTTTTATGAGATAATGCTTTTTCTAAAAGTTCTACATCAATTTCGTAATGAGGAATTGTTACATCTAAAAACACAGGAATAGCACCATATTGCAAAATTGGATTTACAGTTGTTGGAAAAGATGCAGCCACGGTAATCACTTCATCACCTGGCTTAATTCGCTCTTCACCTAACTCTTTAGCGGTTAGAGCTGAGAAAGCGACCAAATTAGCTGACGAACCTGAGTTAACAGTTAACACAGACTTGACGTTGATATACTTTGCTAATTTTTTTTCGAACTCAGCATTAAATTTACCAGTTGTAAACCAAGCGTCTAAAGCTGAATCAGTAATATAAGTTAATTCTTTATGATCAAATACTTTACCACTAACTGGTACAGCTGATTCTCCCTCAACAAATGGTTTTGCTTTAAAAGCCTCATCATGATACTCTTTTATTAAAGCGTGTATTTGATGTTTAATATCTAATAATTTTGACATAGTTTATTTTATTTTTTGAACCATAAAAGGACATATAAGGTTTTATTCAAGGATTTGTTTATTTTTTGAACCATAAAAGTCATAAAAGAACATATAAGTACGAGCTAGTTATTCATTTAAAATTCGGTAAAGTTCATTAACATATGTTTTTTGGCCATCATGGTAAATATTTGTTGTATTAAAATTAAATAATATTCCAAAAGGAGCCTCCAATAAATTCATATAGGTAAGCAACTGCGCTTCATGAATTGGCAATATCTTTTCAATAGCTTTTAATTCTACTACTATAGTACTTTCAATAAATAAATCACAACGCAATTCTGTTTCTAATTGCAACCCTTTATAATTAACAGGGACTAATAATTCAGATGTAAAAGAAATCTCACGGATATTCAATTCATGAACAAGGCATTTATGATAAACACTTTCTAATAAACCTGGACCAAGCGACTTATGAACTTCAATGGCAGCGCCATTGATTTGGTAAGTAAGGTCTTTTATTTGTGCTTTAGTTAACCGCATTTTTTTATGAACTTTTATGTCTTTTATGGTTTAATTATTTTTTAAGACAATAAGCTTCTATTTGATTAACACGACAATCGTAGATATTGTTTTGAGAATTTAACTCTTCTTGATATCCTTGAATTGTAAATTGAATAGTTTCCTCGAAATTTAATTTTGGTTTCCACCCTAAAAAGTTCACGGCCTTAGTAATATCTAATTTCAACAAGCCTGCTTCATGCAATTTTTCTGTTGCTTTAGGAGCATCGATTTTAATTGTTGGGATTATTTTTTTCACTTCAGTTACAACATCACCTACGCTATAATTTTCAAAAGCTGCTGGACCAAAATTCCATCCTCCAGCAAACGATTTACCATTTGCCCAAAGTTTCTCTGCTAATTTCATATAACCAAAAACTGGTTCTAACACAAATTGCCATGGACGAACTGAATTAGGATTTCGAATTTCTGAAGTTTGATTAGATTGATAAGCTCTAATCATGTCTGGTATAATTCTATTATCAGCCCAATCACCACCGCCAATTACATTTCCTGCTCTACCCGAAGCCACATGAGCTGTACCGTCTTTAGTAAAAAATGATTTAATATAAGAATTGGTAATTAACTCCGAGCAACCTTTTGATGCACTATATGGATCATCTCCTCCCATCGCGTCATTTTCGCGATAGCCCCACATCCATTCGTTATTTTGATAACACTTATCAGTGGTAACATTAATAGCCACTTTTACTGAAGGGCAGTTTCTAACTGCTTCAAAAAAGTTAACTGTTCCCATTAAATTTGTTTCGAAATTATAATGAGGGTTGTTGTAAGATTCAATAACTAAAGGTTGAGCCGCTAAATGAAAAGCAATATCTGGTTTAACTTGATTAAAATAATTTTGTAATTGATCTAAGTTTCTTACATCACCATCCATATGGTGAATTTTATTTGAAAGCTTAGTGGTTACATAATTATCTTTTTCAGTTAACGGTGCTAAAGCATATCCATAAACATCTGCTCCTAATTCCTTTAACCAAATACACATCCAAGAGCCTTTAAAACCAGTATCTCCTGTAACGAGTATTTTTTTGCCTTTATATATTCCTGAAAATAAATCTAAATTCTTCATGGTATATTTATTTCCAAATTTTCCAATCAGCTGCGCCGCTTTGCCAATGTGCTTCTAATTCAATTTTATCTCTAATCGCATCCATACATTTCCAGAAACCATTGTGTTGATATGCACTTAATTGTCCTGCATCTGCAATTTCAATCAATGGTTTTTTCTCCCATTGAACATCGTCCATGTTACCATCTAAATACTTGAAAATACCTGGTTCTAAAACAAAGAATCCTCCATTAATCCAAACGCCATCCCCTAAAGGTTTTTCTTGAAAGGTTGTTACTGTTCCATTAGCATCTGTCTCAACATTACCAAATCTTCCTGGTAATTGAATAGAAGATAAAGTCGCTAGTTTACCTGACTTTTTATGAAATTGAATTAATTCAGGAATATTAATATTAGCCACACCATCACCGTATGTTAGCATAAATGGTTCGTTACCAACATATTTTTGAATACGTTTTATACGACCAGCAGTATTAGTATTAATTCCAGTATCAACTAAAGTTACTTTCCAGTTCTCAGAACCAGAATTGTGAACTTCCATTTTATTATTTGCTAAATCAAACGTTACATCTGTTTGGTGCAAGAAATAATTTGCGAAATATTCTTTAATCACATAACCTTTATAACCACAACATACCACAAATTCATTAAAGCCATAGTGACTATAAATTTTCATGATGTGCCAAATAATTGGTCTACCACCAATTTCAACCATTGGTTTTGGTCTTACATCTGTTTCTTCTGATAAACGAGTACCAAGACCTCCTGCTAAAATAACTACTTTCATAAATAGACTATCTATTTTTTTAATTAAAAATTAATTCTTTCTTTTTCAATAACTAATGGACGCTTTCGTATTTGTGTATGAATAGCTCCAATATATTCTCCAATAATTCCGATAAAAAATAACTGTACAGAAGAAAAGAAAAACACGCCAATTACTAGCGGCGCCATTCCAACCTGAAAGTTATCCCAAAAAATAAGTTTATATACAAAATAACCTAACGCCACTAAAAAACTAATCACAGCCGAGAAGAATCCAATAAAGGCAGATAAACGCAATGGTAGTTTTGAATGGTTTGTAAAACCAAGCATAGCCATGTCGTACAAGGTAAAAAAATTGTTCTTTGTTTTGCCAGACGCTCTTTGTGGCTGAGTATAAGGTATTTCGTATCTATTAAACCCTAATTCAGTAATCAATCCTCTGAAATAAGGATATGGATCATCCAAAGTTCTAAGAACTGAAATAAACTGTTGATCGTATAAACCAAAACCGGTAAAATTTTTAACTGGAGACTCTCCACTACCCTCTGACGCTTTACTAAGCAAATTGTAAAAAAACTTTCTTACAGCAAACATCAATGGATTTTCTTTACTCTTATTTTTTACTCCAATAACAATTTTATATCCCTCTTCCCATTTCTTTAAAAAATCTTCAATCAATTCAGGAGGATCCTGAAAATCAGAAACTAAAGAAATTACAGCATCACCTTTGCATTGCAACATCCCATAAAACGGGGAACGAATATGTCCGAAATTTCGCGCATTTAAAATCACCTTCACATTACTATCATTTTGAGCTATTTCTTTCAATATTTTCACAGTATCATCCGAAGAATCGTTGTCTATAAAAATATGTTCGTATGTGTATTGAGGAAGTTTCTCAAAAACTTTAGCAACAGCCTTACTTAATGGGCCTACGTTGCCCTGTTCATTGAAACAAGGAGTTAATACTGAAATGTGTTTTTTCACAGATTTTTAATTATAATATTACCCAAAAATAACGTTTTTTCTCACAAATTATAGTAAGTTAAATATTAATTTTTTATTTCGTTAAAATGACAAATAAATTGTGTAAATTTGGTTCATACTTAATTTTTTAGAGACTGCTAAATAGCTATTTATTAGATGAATACTGTAATTATAGAAGACTTTCGTTTTGTGTACTCTCATACTAAAAATAGTTGGGATAAATTACAACACAAAACCATTTTCATTACGGGTGCATCAGGTTTTTTTGGAAAATGTATGCTACAAAATTTTATTTGTGCTAACAACGAAAAAGACCTAAACATTAATATTATAGCCCTAAGCCGAGATCCTCAGAAATTCATCAATCAAAATCCTGAATTTAATAACGAGCATATTACCTGGGTAAAAGGAGATGTGAAAAATTTTGAGTTTCCTGTTCAAACTATTGATTTTATTATTCATGCAGCTACTGACGTCAATACTCATCTCATTGCAAATGAACCTATAAGCATTTACGAAAGCATTGTTGATGGAACTAAACACATACTAGAATTAGCAAAACAAAAAAACACCAACTCTTTACTATACATTAGTTCCGGTGCTGTTTATGGCAAACAACCACATCATGTTACTCATATTTCTGAAGATTATGCAGGCGCGACAAATGTTTACGAAAAAGATGCGTCGTACGGTGAAGGAAAAAGAGTTGCTGAAATGCTTTGTAACATCTACCACAAAAAACATCAAGTTGATGTAAAAATAGCGAGATGTTATGCATTTGTCGGCCCTTATTTACCTTTAGATGGGCATTTTGCCATTGGCAATTTCATCAATGACATCATTCATAACAGACAAATTAAAATACAAGGAGATGGAACTCCGCAAAGAGCGTATTTATATACTGCTGATTTAATGATTTGGTTATTAAAAATTTTAACAGAAGGAAAATCCTGCTATCCTTATAATGTTGGTTCTGACGAGGCTATTAATTTAGAATCATTAGCTAATATGATAAGCCAATATTCAACCAATAATTTAGGTGTAGAAATAGTACAAGCAAAAACTTCTGCGCCACCAGCAATGTATGTTCCATCCATTGAAAGGGCAAAAAACGGGTTAGGACTAAAAGTATTTACAAACTTAAAAGACGCCATTGATAAAACATTTAAATTTAATAGTGAAACAAAAAAATAGCATTCAATGAAAGTATCTGATTACATAGCAAAATTTCTTAAAGCAAAAAAATGTTTTTTTTTCTTCATTCAGAAAACTTAAAACACAAATTGAATAATTTATAAAATAAATACACATGCAAACTTCATCAGATTTTGCCAGAGAAATAAGAAAAGTTACTCTTAACATGGTTTTCAAGGCAAAAGCTTCTCATATTGGTGGTGCTTTCTCGATGGCTGATATTTTGTCAGTGCTATACAATGACATATTAAAAATAGATCCTTTGCAACCCCATAATGAAACTAGAGATCGCTTTTTATTATCAAAAGGTCATGCTTGTACCTCATTGTATGCAACTCTTGGCTTAAAAGGCTTTTTTGATTTGAAAGAGTTAGATACTTATGCCGCCGATGGCAGTAAATTTTTATCTCATACTAGTCATTATATTTCAGGTGTTGAAATTTCGGTGGGAAGTTTAGGTCATGCTTTACCGGTTGCTTGCGGCTTGGCAATTGCGTCCCAAAAGAAACAAAAAACATGGAAAACTTACTGTTTATTAAGTGATGGAGAATTAAACGAAGGTTCAAATTGGGAAAGTATATTGTTAGCCCCGCAATTAAAATTAAAAAATTTAATATTGATAATAGATTATAACAAGATACAAAGTTTTGGTTTTGTAAAAGATATCATTAATCTTGAGCCTCTATCAAAAAAATTTGAAGCATTTAACTGGGAAACCTATGAAATTGATGGACATAATCACAAAGAATTGTTAAACACGTTTAAAGCATGTGATAATCAAAATCAAAAACCAAAGGTTATTATTTGTAATACTATTAAAGGAAAAGGTGTTAGTTTTATGGAAAATAAATTACTGTGGCACTATAAATCACCAAGTCAAGAAGAATATAATCAAGCACTTGGAGAACTTAATTTCTAATTATGAGGACAGCATTTATCAAAGAGCTAATTGAAGAAGCAAAAGAAAATAAATCTATTTTTTTAATTGTTGCAGACTTAGGATTCAGTGTTGTTGAACCATTTGCAGAACAGTTTCCTGACAGATTTTTAAATGTTGGTATTGCCGAACAAAATATGGCAGGAATTGCCAGCGGTTTAGCAATGGAAGGTTACAATGTATACATATACTCGATTGGAAATTTTCCTACACTAAGATGTATGGAACAAATAAGATATGATATCTGCTACCACAACTTAAATGTAAAAATAATTGCCGTTGGTGGTGGATATGCATATGCTTCTTTAGGCGCATCACACCACGCCACAGAAGAGATCGGCATGTTACGGACTATTCCTAACATAACAGTTTGTTCCCCCGGCGATCCTGAAGAAATGCGTGCTATTACGCGATTTACATCGAATTATAAGGGGCCATGTTATATTAGAATTGGAAAGGCTGGTGAACCAGAAGTATATAAGAAATATAATAAGGAAGTCAATAAAATCGAAAGTGGCGACATCCTCAATGTAATATCGGGTAATGATGTAGCAATTTTTTCTTGCGGCGCTATGCTTGATTACTCAGCAAACTATATATTAAATAATAAGTTAAGCGCTTCATTATATAGTTTTCCTTTTATAAAACCGCTTAATAATGAGCAATTTGTTGACATTATCAGAAAATATAAACGAATCATTACAATTGAAGAACATCAATTAAATGGAGGATTTGGATCATCCATTTTAGAACACATAAACGACCTAAAAGAAAAAACCTTACCCATATCTTATCCAGAAATAAAACGAATCGGAATCAACAATTCGTTTTATTCTGTTGCTGGTACACAAGATTACTTGCGGAAATTAGCAGGAATAGAATTGAAACTAAAATATTTTGAACTTTAGGATTGTAATTTATTTTTTCTATCAATATATATTTTAAATGCTAATAAAAGCATTAGAATAATAAGACCACATAAAGTTATAC
>DIHL01000068.1 GCA_002420145.1 Bacteroidetes bacterium UBA5697 | reverse complement strand
CCACAACAACATAAATATAATAAAATATTAATTTCCATGTATTAATATTTCAAATTATAACGTTCTATACTTCTTTAACACTCAACTTTAACCGTAAGTATTTTATAATCTCCAAAGTCAGTAGCACTATTGATGCTCCAATAATGGAGATGATGAAATGTTTAAAGCCTGGTGCTTCAAAACTAAAAATTACCTGTAAGTATGGCACCATTATAATCAATAACATCAATCCTGTGGCTGCAATAATGATTATTAATAAGGCCCTGTTTTTTTCAAATAAAACCGAAATGGCATTTCGGGTTTTTGAAAGCGTGGTCATAATTAAAAATATATTGCCAATAATTAATGAAGAAAAAGCAATGGCTCTAATTTCGCCATCTGTGTGCCCTTCTTTGATAGATATAAAATAAACAGCAATTACCATTGCCAGTAGTAATAATCCCATTGATGCACTTTGTAATATTTTTTTCATTCCGAAAAATAACATATTAGGGTCTCTAGGAGGACGATTCATAATTCCTAATTCTTCTTTTTCTGATTCAAAAGCTATGGAACATACTGGGTCAATTATTAGTTCCATAAATACAATATGTAAAGGCATTAATAAAATGGGTAATTCAGGAAAAAATGCGGGCAATAAAGTTAAACCTATAATTGGAATATGAATGGCAATAATATAGGCCATTGCTTTTTGTAGGTTATCAAATATTTTTCTTCCCGAACGAATAGCCGACACAATAGAACTAAAATTATCATCCAATAATACTAATGAAGCCGATTCTCTGGCAACATCCGTTCCCTTTCCTCCCATCGCAATACCAATGTCTGCTGCTTTTAATGCTGGTGCATCGTTCACGCCATCACCTGTCATGGCAACCACTTCGCCATTAGCCTTAAATGCTTTGATGATTTGTAATTTTTGTTCGGGAACAATACGAGCAAATATATTAACTGATTCAATTTTTTCTTTCAACTCTGCATCGCTCATATTTTTCAAATCAGAACCTGTGAGTATTAAATCACTCACGTTCATCCCTGCTTGCTGCGCAATACTTTTTGCTGTTGATGGATAATCGCCCGTAATCATAATTACTTTTATCCCCGCAGCGTAACACTCCTTAATGGCTTGTGGAACTTCTGATCTTATTGGATCTTCAAAACCTACAAAACCAATGAATTCGTAATCAAATGCTTGTTGTGTTTCAGGCAAACTACTATTACTCCATGTAGCTTTGGCTACACCTAATACTCTTTGTCCAAGCTCTGCCATTTTTTGAACATGAGCCAATAACTTATGTTGCTCGCTATCACTTAATTTACACAGAGTTAAAATCGCTTCAGGAGCACCTTTGCAACACACTAAATAATTGGAGTCAGTTGATTTTAAAACCCTTGTCATTGCAAATAAATGTTTACTCAAAGGATATTCTTTCACTAAATCATATGAAAGCTCTTCTTTAGTGACATATGTTTCGTATGAAAAGCCTATTGCTTTTTCCATAGGATCAATCGTGTTTTTTTGAGAAGCAAAAAAAGCAATTTGTAATATATCTTGAACGCTATTAGAATTCTGTTGGAACGTTGATTTATTATATAATGTATCTTTGGCATACAAGGAAACAATTTCCATTTTATTTTGAGTAATAGTTCCTGTTTTATCACTACAAAGCACTGTTGCCGACCCTAAGGTTTCAATAGCTGATGGTTTACGCGTTAATACATTTTGCTGTGATAATCGCCATGAGCCTATTGCTAAAAACACGGTTAACACAACTGGAAATTCCTCAGGCAATATGGCCATAGTGGCCGATAATCCATTTAATATTGCTTGAATAAAATTACCTCTCGTAAAATAATAAGCGATAACAACAACAATGCTCAAAACAACACCTATGATAAAAAGATTCCGAATGAGAATTTTCATCTCTTTTTGCAACTTCGTTTGATCTTGTTCGATGAGTTGTAAAGATTTTCCAATTTTACCGAACTCTGTATTTGCGCCAGTAGACGTTACTTGCATTATTCCACTTCCCTGAACAATTAATGTTCCACTAAAAACTAAACTGCTAGCACTAGTATCGGTTTTATTTGTTTTTAAAACAGGAACAGATTCTCCTGTTAACATAGATTCATCTATTGAAAGATTGGTTGATTCTAATAAAACGCCATCGGCAGGAATTCTATCTCCTTCATTCAATAAAACAATATCGTCTGTTACAACTTCTCTTCCGGCAATTTTAATTTCTTTTCCATCTCTTATCACAAGAGCTCTTGGTGAAGACAATTTTTTAAGAGCTTCTAATGCTTTTTCTGTTTTTTGATGCTGATAGAATGTGATAAATATGATAACAAATACCCAACAAAGCATGATGATTCCTTCGGTATTATCCCCTAAAACCAAGTATAACGCGCCACAACTAATCAATAAAATAAACATGGGCTCTTTAAATACTTCAAGAGCTATTTGTAAAATATTTTTTGAGTGTGAGGTATTTAATTCATTGTATCCTTGTGTTTTTATTTTTTTTAGAGCTTCCTCAGTACTTAATCCTTTCATTTTTGGTTTTGAAATTTACTTAAATGTAATCATTTCAAAAATAAAAAAGTCCCATCTGCTAAGCAAATGGGACTTTTTTTATGAATAGATAAATACTAGTATCTGTAATTTATTTTTTTATAATTTCTAATAATTTTTTAGGGTCTTGTCTGTTGTCCCAAAATGCTGTTATTATAATTGAACTTTTTGTGTATTTATAAAAAATACTAAAATGTCCTAATACTGATACATGAGTGTTTGGGAAGTCTGTTTTCTTAAACAGCTTAGGATTAACTGAAATTACTTTGATTTGTTCAGAAATTAATTCAATCAATTTTTCTGCGTAAGTAGTTGTTCCGTTTCTGTTAACCCAATATTTTAATATTTCTCTACGCTGACGTGCTGCTGTTTCGGTCCAAACTACAGTTCTTTTAGCCATTTTAAATCCGATTTATCTAATTGGGATTGCGAAATTAATTTACCGTCTTTTATGTCTTTTTCACTTAAATTCAACATAACTACTTGTTCTTTTGTCAATTTTATAGTCTCATTATCTAAAGAACTATTTTTTACTAATTGCAAAAGAGCCATTAAATAGTCTTTATTAGAAATCATCATTAGATTTTCAATAATACCATTTCTTATATGATCAGTTGTTGCCATGATACCTCAATTTTAGTTTAAAGTTAATGAAAAGACTTTGTTTTCAAAAATACAATATAACAAAAAATAAAAAAGTCCCAATGCAAAGCAAATGGGACTTTTTTTATGATTAGATTAAATATTAGTATCTGTAAGCGTCTCCTTTAAAAGGACCTTCTACTTTCACACCAATATAATCAGCTTGATCTTTATTTAATGTATCTAATTCAACACCAATTTTACCTAAGTGTAAACGAGCTACTTTCTCATCTAAAATTTTTGGTAACACGTATACTTTTTTCTCATAAGCAGCAGTGTTTGTCCATAATTCTAATTGAGCTAATGTTTGGTTTGTAAATGAATTACTCATTACAAAACTTGGGTGACCTGTAGCACAACCTAAGTTTACTAAACGACCTTCAGCTAAAACAATAATGTTTTTACCGTTGATAGTATATTGATCAACTTGTGGTTTGATAGTATCTTTAGTATTACCGTAATTTTTGTTTAACCAAGCCATATCGATTTCAGTATCAAAGTGACCGATGTTACAAACGATAGCACCATGTTTCATTGATTCAAAATGACGACCAACAATAATATCTTTATTACCTGTAGTAGTAACTAATATATCTGCAATTTTAGCTGCATTATCCATTTTCATTACTTGGTAACCATCCATTGCAGCTTGTAAAGCACAAATTGGGTCAATTTCAGTCACAATTACACGAACACCTTGAGATGATAATGATTGTGCAGAACCTTTACCAACGTCACCGTAACCAGCAACAACAGCAATTTTACCCGCCATCATCACGTCAGTTGCACGACGAATCGCATCAACTAATGATTCACGACAACCGTATTTGTTATCAAATTTAGATTTAGTAACTGAATCGTTTACGTTGATAGCTGGTAACAATAAAGTACCATTTTTCATACGCTCATACAAACGGTGAACACCAGTTGTTGTTTCTTCTGATAATCCTTTGATTCCAGCAGCTAATTCAGGGTAAACATCAAACACTAAGTTTGTTAAATCACCACCATCATCTAAAATCATATTTAAAGGTTTGCGGTCTTCGCCAAACCATAAAGTTTGCTCAATACACCAGTCAAACTCTTCAGCAGTCATACCTTTCCAAGCATACACTTGAATACCAGCTGCTGCAATAGCTGCTGCTGCATGATCTTGAGTTGAGAAAATATTACAAGAACTCCAAGTAACCTCTGCACCTAAAGCTGTTAATGTTTCAATTAATACAGCAGTTTGAATCGTCATATGTAAACAACCTGCAATACGAGCTCCTTTTAATGGCTGAGAAGCACCATATTCAGCACGAAGCGCCATTAATCCTGGCATTTCTTCTTCTGCTAATTTAATTTCTTTACGACCCCATTCTGCTAATGAGATGTCTTTTACTTTGTACGCTAAGTACTTTCCTGTTGCTACTGCTGACATGTTTATTTGTTATTTTATTTGTTTATTTTTCGTAATTATGCAAAGATAAGATATAAGTTTGTAACACTCAAACTATTAAAAGGTTTATTAATTAAGATTTGGTAGAGGTTTTTAACATAAAAGAAGGGTTATTTTTCGGATTATTAGATTTGAAAGCCTTTGCCATGCATAAAAATCTAAGTGCAAAACGCGAAATTGAAACCGAAGGAAAAGAATATCTAGCGAAACATCTATTAGGAGATAATTGCATAATAGCTTATGACGACAAAGGGAAGCCTTATTTATCTTGCGATTCAAGGCATATTTCCATCTCTCACTCACATGATAAATTGGCTATTATTGTTAACGAAAAAGAATCAACAGGCATTGATATTGAGCTTATTAGAGACAAAGTGTTGAAGATTAAACATAAATTTTTAACAAATGAGGAGCTTTTAGAGGCTAATGATGATGTTGAAAAGTTATTGATTTATTGGGCCGCAAAAGAAACCCTTTATAAAATATACGGATTAAAAGAAGTAGACTTTATTGCACATTTATTTGTAAAACCATTTACAAAACATAATTTAGGGACAATTATAGGAGAGATTAATTTACCTAATTTTAAAGAAACATTTGAACTTAATTACCAGATTATTGAAGATTATGTTTTAGTATACGCTTCAAACAAAATAACACATTACTAAAAAAACATTTTTAAACCACATAGAAATAGAGCAAAACAAGGATAAAATAATTGCAGTAACTCAATAGAAAAACAAGTTTTTACATAGAATTTCTATCTTTAAAACAAAGCTACTATGATTATACTGCTTTAAAATAAACATTAAAAACTATGTATCTATGTGGTTAGACAAAACAAAATAATACATTGCTAAAAAAAACAACACATACTCAACTCATCATTTTAATTGACCCAGATAAATATAATCCGGAGTTAATTAAAGTAGCTAATGCATGTAAGGTGAAATATATTTTTGTTGGTGGTAGCTCTTTAAAAAAGAACAATTTTGAGAAAACGATTAAATCCATCAAATCAATTACAAAAATCCCTGTGATTATTTTTCCAGGTGATGAAACACAAATTTCTAAATTAGCAGATGGAATTTTGATACTCTCTCTTTTATCAGGAAGAAATGCGGAATATCTTGTTGGGAAACATGTTAAGGCTGCTTCTAAAATAAAAGCTTCGAAATTAAATCCTATCCCTACTGGGTATATTTTAGTAAATGGAGATAATACTTCCACTACACAAAAGATTACTAAAACAAAGCCCCTAAACAGTAAAAAAGAAATTATTGAAACTGCTATTGCTGGCGAATTATTGGGCAAACAACTGATTTATTTAGAAGCAGGAAGTGGTGCTAAAAAAACATTAAACGCTTCTGTAATCAAAGAAGTAAAAAAACAGATTAGCATACCTTTAATTGTTGGAGGTGGTATTAACTCTATAATTAAAGCCAAAAGCATCATGAGTTGTAAGCCCGATTACATGGTAGTTGGAAATGCTCTTGAAACAAGTCCTGATTTATTAATTGACATCAATAATTTATTCTAATATGAAGTTAGTTGTGATTACTCAATCGCAAAAAAGCGATACTGAAATTGCAAACATTATACAAATGTTTGAAGCTGGATTAGAAACATTACACGTTCGTAAAAACAGATTTTCTACTAAAGAATTGGATGAGTATATCAAAGAAATTCCAGCTCATTTTCACAACAGAATCATCATTCATTCTCATCACAAATTAGCACTTAAATATGATTTAAAAGGCTTTCATTTTACATCTACACATCTTGGCCAAAAATTTAAATTATGGTGGAACACACGAATGATTTATTTAAGAAAACCATATCTAATAAAATCAATTTCTTACAAAAGAATTGCTGAATTATATGGAGAACAAAAAGTGAAAACCGATTATTGTTTCTTGGGGACTATGTTTCATAATGTTTCAGGTGAATTATATAGTGGTTTTTATCCAGAGACTGTAACTTCTGCCATATTAAAATCAGGAAAAAAAATATATGCCAGAGGAGGAGTTAATGAGAAAAGTGTTGAGTTAGCTCACAAATTAGGTTTTCATGGCATTGCATTATATGGTCATTTATGGAAAAGTACTTCTCCATTTGAAAAGTATATTGCTTTTATACGCTATTGCAAAGAAAAAAATATTCCTCTAGAATAATGACATTTTGGGATTGGATAGCATTATTAACCGGTATTTTAGGGGTTCTCTTAACAATCTTTGAAAGCATTTGGTGTTGGCCAATGGCACTAATTTCAGTAATTATTTCTGGTTTTACCTTTTATAACCAACGATTATTTGGTGATTTCGGCTTACAGATTTTCTATTTAGCGAGCGGTATTTATGGCTGGATATATTGGGGTAAGAAGAAAAATACAGATTTTATTGTAAGTAAAATGCCTTTGAAATGGTATATGCCAATAGCTTTATCCATCATCATCCAAAGCATTATTTACTACTACCTTTTAGGGTATTTTAAGTCAGACCAAATTTTATTTGACTCTATATTGACTTCGTGTAGTTTTACTTGTACATTTATGATGGCAAAAAAGTGGATTGAAAATTGGATATTGTGGGTAGTTATTGATGCTGCCTATATTTTTTTATATCTCATTAAAGATTTACATACTTATGCCCTGCTCTATGGATTCTTTAGTTTAATGGCTTATTACGGATATTACTCATGGAAAAAACAGTTAAAAACAACATAAAAAGAATAGTAATCATTGGTCCTGAAAGTACAGGTAAAACAGTGCTATGCGAACAGTTAGCAAAGCATTACAATACCGTATTTGTCCCAGAGTTCGCAAGAACTTACTTTAACGAAAATGACATCGATAATTACAATACTTCTGATTTAGAGATAATTGCAAAAAAACAATTAGAATTAGAGCGTGAATATTTACCAAAAGCAAACAAATTTTTATTTTGTGATACGTCTTTAATCACCATTAAAATTTGGAGTACACACAAGTTTAACAAAGTACCTAGTTTTATTACTAAGTCTATTAAAGACAATGATTACGATTTGTCATTAATTACTAATAATGATGTGCCTTGGGTTGCTGACCCTCAAAGAAGAAACGAAGAATTACGAGAACATTTATTTAAGCAAAATAAACACGAGTTGCAGAAGCTAAATGTTGATTATAAGATCATCAAAGGAATTGATGAGCAAAGGTTGAAAAACACGATTGCCATCATTGACGAAATGTTTAAGCAATAAATTCCATCACACAATTATAAAAAGCCTCAGGTTGTTCAGCATGTACCCAATGACCACTATTGGCTATCGTTTTTAATTGATAATTTGAGAAACAAGATGCAATATCTTTTTCATCTTCATCTGATATATAATTTGATTTCTCCCCTCTGATAAACAAAGTGTTTGTATCGCTTTTAAAATCAGGAACTCTCACACCAATGTTATTATATTCGGCTGTAATTACTTTTAAATTAAAGCGCCAAGCCATTTGTTTTGTTTCATCTTCTTTCCAATAAATATTTTTCAATAAAAACTGTTTAGTTCCAAAATCTGATATATATTGACTTAAAATATTTTCAGCTTCTTTGCGCGTATTTATCTCTGTAAAATCAACGGCATTTAGTGCTTTTAAAACAGAATCGTGATGCGGCTCATAAGCTCTTGGAGCAATATCAGCTACAATTATTTTTTGTGCAAATTGCGGATACATTTGTTCAAAGAATAATACTGTTTTACCGCCCATACTATGCCCTAAAAGAATGACGTTTTCTAGTTGATGTGTTTCTATAAATTCTTTTAAATCCATAGCCATCACTTGATAATCCCAGACATCATCATGATGAGATAACCCATGATTACGTTGATCTACCGTAAAAACTCTAAATCCATTCTCTCCAAAGCGTTTTGCTAATGTATTCCAGTTATCACTTTGACCAAATAAGCCGTGTAAAATAATCAGGGGTTGTCCCGAACCAAATTCTCTATATGCTAGTTTCATAAATTAGTTTTTAGTTGTTGGAGATTTGTTATTGGACATTTCCAACAACAAATAACTTAAATCAAACAACTGTATTTTAGTCTTCAATATTTAAAATCAATTTTCGTAACATATTCATCGCCGCATTAGCTGTCATTTGAATATTACGTAATCTATTATCTCCAAAAATAAAATGTTTAGCCAATATTTTATCTTCATGGGCTACAGCAATCCAAACTGTTCCAACTGGTTTATCCGGTGTTCCACCACCAGGGCCAGCTATTCCCGATACAGCAATAGCTACATTTGCATTAAATACCTGTAAGGTTTCTTTCACCATAGCTTCAACACACTCTTTACTTACTGCCCCATGTTTTTCAAAAATAGAATGGTCAACTTTTAAAAGATTATGTTTAAACTCATTATGGTAAGGCACAATACAACCATTATAATAATTAGAGCTTCCAGCCACACTTGTTATTAAATGAGAAATGAAACCACCAGTGCAACTCTCAGCTAATCCTAATTTTAAACCTTTTTCTAACAACAATTGCCCTAGTATTTCTTCTAATTTTGGTTGTTCTTTACCGTACTCTTCATAACCATAAATATATTTATCTATTAATGGTTTCAATTTCTCTACCTCCTGCTCTATTCTATTTTTCAATTCTAACTCATCAAAGCCTTTACTACTTAAACGTAATCTTACCATCCCAGGCGAAGGTAAATAAGCCAGGCCAATTTCTTTTTCTGCTAATCCATCTTCCCAATCACTAATTAACTCTGCTAAAAAACTTTCACCTATACCTTGAGTTAAAATGGTTTTATGAAAAATAAATGGCAATTTAAATCTCTTTTTTATTTCAGGAATCACATCTTCGGTCACCATAGCTTGCATTTCAAAAGGCACACCAGGCATCGATACAAAAATGGTATTATTTTTTTCCATCCACATTCCAGGAGCTGTGCCATTTTTATTTCTAATAACCGAACAGCCTTTGGGAACTTCCGCTTGCTTTCTATTTAACTCCGTAAGCTCCCTATTTCTTTTTGCAAAAAATCCTGTAACATCATTTAACACATTTTCATCTATTACTAATTCTGTGTCAAAATAGTCGCAAAATGTTTTTTTAGTTATATCATCTTTCGTTGGCCCTAAGCCTCCTGTAATTAAAACAATGTCTGCGCGCCTACTAGCATCGTCAAAAGCCTTTAAAATAACATCTCTTTCATCGGCTACTGAACTCATATGAACAATACTCACTCCCATCATGTTGAGTTGTTGAGCCATCCAAACGGAATTAGTGTTAGTAATTTGTCCGATTAATATTTCGTTACCTATTGTTAAAAGTTCTGCGTTCATAGTATATTTGGCAATATATTTGTAAAACTAAGCGTAAATTTAAAATTATGAAAATAAAGACTCTATTATTAACAACTATTATATCAAGTAGTTTAATATCCAAAGCACAAACCTGGGGAAACATATTAAATACAGCCAAAGATGCAGCTGTGACCAATTCAACTACCATTATTGATGCTGCTAAAACTAATACAACAGCTGCAGGAGTAATTAATACTGCCGAAACAGTTTTAGGAACAAAAACAGGTACAGGAACTGCTGCTCCTAGCTTAACAAACGACGAAGTGATTAAAGGCTTAAAAGAAGCATTAACTGTTGGAACTAACAATTCATCTGGAATGGTTGCCAAAGCTGATGGATATCTAAAAAATCCAAAAGTATTTATTCCTTGGCCTACTGAAGCTAAAGACATGAAGGAGAAATTGATAAAAATGGGTATGCAAAAAAAGGTTACCGAGTTTGAAACTTCATTAAACAGAGCTGCTGAAGAAGCAGCTAAAAAAGCAGCGCCAGTATTTGTTGACGCCATTACAAATATGAGTGTGAGTGATGGTTTTGCTATTTTAAACGGCAATGACACCGCTGCTACTCATTATTTAAGAGAAAAAACGTATGCGCCATTAAAAGAAAAATTTATGCCAACTATTAAAGAAGCTGTTACAAAAGCTAAAGTAGCAAGTTATTGGAAGCCTTTAGCTACAGCCTATAATAAACTACCTGGAGTAAAAAAACAAAACCCTAATTTAGATGATTACGTTTGCACAAAAGCAATCAATGGTTTAATGACCTTGATTTCTGAAGAAGAAACAAAAATCAGAAAAGATCCTATGGCTCGTGTAACTGATATTTTGAAAAAAGTATTTGGATTCAAAAAATAATAGTTCTTAACCTTAAAAAAGAGCCATTTGTTGGATAACAGATGGCTCTTTTTTAAGGTATTAATCCCATCTTTATAAAAAAGCATGACTTTAAAAGAACGATACGAAGGCGTTATTAATTACTTTAAAACTAACGTTCCTATTGCAGAAACAGAACTACAATATTCAAATCCCTTTGAGTTAATTGTAGCGGTAATATTATCAGCTCAATGCACTGATAAACGTATTAATCAAGTGACACCAAAATTATTTAGAGATTATCCTACCGCTGAAGCATTAGCCTCTGCCAGTTCTGACACTATTTTTAATTACATTAGAAGTGTAAGCTATCCAAACAATAAAGCCAAGCATTTAGTAAATATGGCAAATATGTTACTAAAAGACTTTAACGGTGTTATCCCAAGCGATATTGACCAATTAGTAAAATTACCTGGCGTTGGTCGTAAAACTGCTAATGTAGTAGCCTCTGTTATTTACGATAAACCCGCCATGGCAGTTGACACGCATGTTTTTAGAGTTTCTAATAGATTAGGGCTTACAAAAGCTAAAACGCCACTACAAAGTGAACAACAACTAATTAAACACATTCCAGAACAATATGTAGCAACAGCACATCATTGGCTCATTTTACACGGGCGATATACGTGTTTGGCGAGAACACCAAAATGCGGAGAGTGTAAATTGACCGAATGGTGCCACTATTTTAAAACAAAAACTATAAACAAAAACTATCCTCATTCGTTATCTCATAAGAAACCAAACTCAATTAAATTAGAAATAACAAAAGATATTATGGCAAAAACAACTCCAACAAAAAAAACTGTAAAGTCCGAGAAGCCTACAATTCCTAAAAAAGCTGTCGTAAAAAAGGCTGCAGCTAAAAAAGTGGCTATAAAAAAAGTAGCGCCAGCTAAACCTACAAAATCAGCTCCCGCAAAAGCGACCACAAAAGAAACTAAATTTGTAGCCCATTCAACCTCTTTAAAAGTTGGCGATAAAGCACCTACTTTTTCGGCTAAAGATCAAAATGGAAAAACCATTGCTTTAAAAGATTTAAAAGGTAAAAATATAGTACTTTATTTTTATCCAAAAGACAATACTCCTGGGTGTACCATGGAAGCTTGTAGTTTAAGAGATGAACACCAATACTTAAGCAAAAAGAATTTTGTGGTATTAGGAGTCAGTGCTGATGATGAAAAAATGCATAAGAAATTTGCTACTAAATACGAGTTACCTTTTTCTTTACTAGCAGACACTGATATGGCAATTATTAAAGCTTATGATGTTTGGGGAACAAAGCAATTTATGGGCAGAATTTATGATGGTATTATTAGAACCACTTTTATTATTAATGAAAAAGGAATTGTATCTCATGTGATTACAGACGTTAAAACAAAAGAACACGGAAAACAAATTTTAGATTTATAATTTCAAAACATCATTAAAAACAAAAAAGGATTTACTAATAGTAAATCCTTTTTTGTGAGCTTTATTTCTTCACAAAGATTCCCATCTTTTCTAAGTCTTCTAAATAAATTCTTTTACCTTGATATAATACGGTTACAAAAGCATCCGTCTGTCCTGCTTTAATAACCTTAACATTATGCTCAAAAGCTTTTCCTAAAGTATTAAAATTACCTCCAATAGTAATACGTGTAATTCCATCGTCTAGTAATAAATTCTCAACATCTCCTAATCCTTTTAAATGCTTGTACGTATAATTTTTAGGATATTTGTAAGCGGCGATTTGAACTCTAAATTGTAATCCTTCAGCAGAAATATCCCCATACAATTCACTGTAATATTTAATTTTTTCTTGAAGTGTAGCATTAGGTTTCAATACAACTTTTTTAGTTACAGGCTCTACCACCTTTGCAGGTTCTACAACTTTTATTGGTTCTACTACGGCAATCACAGTATCTTTTTTAGGTTCAACAACTGCTACTGGCTCTTGTTCATCAAAATTGATATCAAATAATTTCTCATCATATCCTTCTAAATTTAATGTATTAATATCTAGTGTTTTATACGCATACGTTTTGTATTTATAGATTATTTTAAATTGACCGCCAGCTGGTAATGATACTAAATAATTACCTGTAGATGTGTTACTTGAAAATTCTCCGAAGTTTTTATTATTTTGGTCTACAATTTCAACAGAAACTAATGCTCCAACTGGAGAGCCTTTTTCTGTAATTTTTCCTTTCACCATAAACGAAGAAGGTTTTTTTCCAACATAACCTGGATAAACTGTGTAAATATCTTTCAAACCTTGTCCCCCTGCTTTTCCAGATGCATAATAACCTCTGTCTCCATTAGCTGATAATACATAATAAATATCATCATCCGTTGTATTAATTGGATAACCTAAATTAATCGGATTACTGAATGTAGAATCTTTCCAATTTAAACGAGATTGAAAAATATCATATCCTCCCATGCTATTTTTGCCCTGAGAACTATAAAACAAAGTAACTCCATCAGGATGTATAAAGGGAGCATCGTCATCTAAAGCCGTATTGATACTATCTCCTAAATTTATCACATTACCCCAGGTACTATCTGGCAATAACGTGGCTCTGTAAATATCTTTTCCGCCATAGCCACCGCCTCTCTCACTACTAAAATATAAATATTTACCATCAGCAGTTAAAGAACAACTTCCTTCCCATGAATATGAATTTACTTGACCATTTAATTTTTTAGGTTCAGTCCACTCTCCTGTTAATGAATTGCTCATATAAATATCTCCATGATCATCTCCGTTATCTCTGTATACAAACAAATAAAAACCATCTGGACTAATTGCAATGGCTCCATCGTGCGAATTTGTATTGACATTTTTTACTGGCATTGGCCTTTTCCACTCTCCATCAATTCTTACAGCCTGAAAAACATCTTCATAATATTTTCCAAATCTATCTGGTTGTAAAAAATCATTTTGTAAGCCTCCTGTACTTTCAATTCCTCTATAAGTAAATAACATAATTGATTCATCTGCTGAAATAACAGGAACATAATCTTCGTAAGGAGAGTTAATAATATTTCCTACATTTTCAATTTTTGCACCAGTTGGCTTTGCATACAAATCTTTACCATTAATACAATACTGTTTTAATTGAGCTGCTTTTTTCTTTGTTTCTGGAGAAACTCTTTTATTCACCAAACATTTCTCAATTAAAGCAATGGCCTCATCAAACTTATAATTATAATGATTTGCTCTAGCTAAATCATATTCTATATTGTCAACTTTTTTGTTCTTTTCATAAACTTCAGACAACATTTTAAGCGCAACTTCATGCTTATCACTTCTTGTCAACGCACATTTCCCGTAACAGTATTTTAAATATTCTTCTTTGGGATGTTGATTATATAAGTTTTCATAAAATGGTAAAGCCTGTAATAAATTCCCATCGTCCATCATTAATAATGCACTTTGCATAGAATCATTCTCTGACTTTCTCCATTTTTTAGTATTAGTCATTTGTGAAAACAAATTCACGGTTAGAAAACAGAACAAAACTATTAATGAGTAAATTTTTAATCGCATAAAAAACATATAAGAGTGAGAATCTAAAATAGTACAAAATACCTAGCAATAATCAACAATTTTATAACAAAACGACTTAATCCAGAATATCTAAACTACCCAAGCCTTCTCGTAAAATAATAATTTCGTCTTGAGAACAATCTATAACGGTTGAGGCATACAGATTACCAAAACCACCATCAATCACTATATCCACTTTTTTTTCGTATTCACGATAAATAGCTTCTGGATCGGTAAAATAGTCTAAAATTTCATCGTAAGGATTATGTAAACTGGTTGTTATAATTGGATTACCTAATTCAGTAATAATTGTTTTACATATAGTATTATCAGGCACACGAATACCAACTGTTTTTTTGTTTTGTTTTAAAAGCTTAGGCACATTATTATTAGCCTCTAAAATAAAAGTATAGGGGCCAGGCAAAGCCTTTTTCATCATTCGAAATAATGAATTTGAAATAGGGCGTGCATAATTTGATAAATGGCTTAAATCGCTACACACAAATGAAAAATTAGCTTTTTCGGGTTTGATATTTTTTAAACGACATACTTTTTCGATAGCCTTTGGTCGAGTAATATCACAGCCAATTGAATAAACCGTATCGGTTGGATAAATAATAACACCATCGTTTTTCAAACAATCAACAATTAGTTGAATGTCTTTTGGATGCGGATTATCGTAATTAAGTCGTAGTAGCATAATATTTTTATTTCGTAATTACCTCTGTTAAAGGTTTCCCAGTTGTTCCATTTGGAAAAGATAAATGTAACATGGTTGCAATAGTTGGAGCAATATCCACCACATTTACTTTTTTTACTGAAAATCCTTTGGGAATATTAGCTCCATAAAACAATAATGGCACGTGTGTATCGTAACTATAAGATGCTCCATGAGTCGTTCCTTTATTATGATATTCCATCCAAGCTGGATTATATGAAAAAGCTACATTACCACTTCTGACATGATTATATCCTTTTTGAATTAAATATTTAAACGAATCATCGGTATAGTTTTCATACTTTAAAACCTCTGATGGGTAAGCCTCGGCCACACCTTTAACAGACAACATAAAATTAGCCAATGTATGCTCCACCGCAAACTTGTTTAATTTCATAGACGCCATTTTACTTTCATTTAAAAAGATTTGTTGATTTGATAATGAAGCCACTAAACTATCTCCATACTGATTTTGACAAAAGGTTTTTACAATCTTCGTTAACTCATCTTCATTGACATATCCTCCAGGTATTTTCAAATCCATTAAATGCGCCGGCACATCACAAGCGCCATGATCGGCTGTTAAAAAAATCACATAGTTGTCTTTACCTAAAGATGTATTAAGTGCGTTAATTAATTCTTCTAAATCTTTATCTAAACGAATATAAACATCCTCAACCTCAACACTGCGCGGACCGTATGAATGACCAACATAATCCGTAGAAGAAAAACTAATACATAACATATCGGTTTGTTTACCTTTTCCTAATTGTTCTGCTTTTAAGCAAGCTAATGCTAAATCTTTAGTAATTGTATTACCGTATGGAGTTGCTTTAATAATTTCGTAATTATTTTTCTCTAATTGTGCATTGTATTGGTATGGAAAAATAGCCGTGTCCTTTTTATTTGGTGCCGCTTCGTAATTATTTTTATCAGCTATGCTTTCAGTATAACCAGCAAGTGGATACAAAGTATTCCAACCTTGACTTAAATATTTTTTGGCTAGTTGTAAATTATTAAAATCATTCACCCAAGCTGGCAATTCATTCATATAATGAGAACTCGAAATAAATTTACCATTACTTCCATCAAACCAAAAAGCTCCGTTGGCGCTATGACCAGCTGGTAAGATAGAACTTCTATCTTTTAATGACATGGCAAATACTTTGGCTTGCTGGTTTGTATTTAGTTTTAATTCATCGCCAATCGTAGTCACTAATAAATTCTTTGGCGACATTAATCCTGCTTTACTATCTGTGCCAACTGATTTCACCTTATTATCATCTGTACAATAAGTGATTTTATTTTCTTCTTTTACAAACCAATCATTAGCTATAATACCATGAGTTGCAGGGCTTGTACCAGTATAAATAGAAGCATGTCCAGGGCCAGTATAAGTTGGCACATAATTATATTGAGCATTACGATAAAAATAACCTTCGTTGATGAGTTTTTTAAATCCACCATTGCCAAACTTGTTCCAATAACGATAAATATAATCTTGGCGCATTTGGTCAACTACAATTCCAACTACTAACTTCGGTTGTTTTAAATCTGTTGGAGTTGCTACAGGTTTTGTTTGCGCATTAATTGACTTTGAAAAAACAACTAATGACAAAAGAATAAAAAAACGATTCATGTTATGATGATTTATCTAATGTTTGAAATACAGAATTATTGCTCACAAATTCAGGAACAATATCTTTCATTTTGGCAACAATACGTGTATTGTCTTGTGTATTGAATAATGAAATTAATTCATTAATAAATTTAGTAACCTCAGCAAATTCGTATTCACGAACCTTACCAACTAATATTTGTTGATGATGGGTAGGTAATGTATTTTCTGAACTCGCTAATAACTCCTCATATAATTTTTCTCCAGGTCGTAAACCTGTGTATATAATTTTAATATCTCTATCTTCTTTTAATCCAGACAACTTAATCATCTTACGAGCCAAATCCACAATCTTAACGGATTGTCCCATATCAAATACAAATATCTCGCCTCCTTTACCCATACAACCAGCTTCTAATACTAATTGACAAGCTTCAGGAATTGTCATGAAGAAACGAGTAATATCAGGATGCGTAATTGTAATTGGTCCACCCTCTTCGATTTGTTTTTTAAAACGTGGGATTACAGAGCCATTAGACCCTAATACATTTCCAAAACGTGTGGTAATAAATTTTGTGTTTGAAATTTTCCCTAAACTCTGTGTATAAATTTCGGCAATACGTTTAGAAGCCCCCATCACATTTGTTGGATTCACTGCTTTGTCTGTTGAAATCATCACAAATTTTTCTACCTTAAACTCTACTGCTAAATCAGCTACTGTTTTAGTTCCAAGTATGTTAGTTAAAATAGATTCAGATGGATTATTTTCCATCATAGGCACATGCTTGTAGGCAGCGGCATGAAATACAATTTGTGGTTTAAAGGTATTAAACACATTATGCATTCGTTCTTTGTTACGAACATCTCCAATAACAACTTCGTGCTTTTTTAAATTAGACTTTTCATTAAACTCTAATTCTAATTCATGCAAAGGGCTTTCTGCTTGATCTAATAAAACCAATAAAGCTGGGTTAAATTTAGCACACTGCCTAGCTAACTCCGAACCAATTGAACCAGCCGCTCCAGTAATCAAAATGGTTTTATTATTTAACTGTTTATTAATTAATCCATTATCTAATTTAATAGGGTCACGTTCCAATAACTCTTCGATATTGATTCCTTTAATTTGATTAAAACTTAATTCTCCATTAATCCATTTTGCTACTGGAGGAACGTTTAACACCCTCACTCCTAATTGCAAGCACTCATCAATAATTTTATTTTTTGTTTCAGGAGATAAATTTTGAATACTAATAATAACAGACTCTACATCGTTCTCTTTTATAAGTTCTGCTAATTTAGAAGTTGGATAAATAAAAGCACCTTCTAAACTTCTTCCTTTTTTCTTTTCATCATCATCTACAAATCCCACCACTTTATAACGCACGGCTGCATCTCTATCCAAAGTACGTTTAGTGATAATACCACTCTCTCCTGCTCCATAAATAATAACTTGCGTTTTTTGTTTCTCAGGATTTTTGTTCTCAAAATAAATCGCTTTGATGGCCAAACGAGAACTGATCATGATAAAAATAGTGACTAAGGCATCAATAATAATCACAGAATGAGGAATGATATAGTATCCTAATAATATTTGACGGGTAAAAATATTAATAACATATAATACAAAACTGCTCAATAAAATAATCGCAAAGATTCTTGTTGCATCTTTAGCTCCCGTATATCTTACAACACCTTTGTATGTTTTTGAAATAACAAAAGCAATTAATCGAACCGATAATACCAAAACATAATCGTAAGGCAAATTTTTTAAATCTTCTGGGGGAATTGATTTAAAATTAAAGCGTAAGAAAAAAGCGAGTGTTAACGAAAATGCACAAATCAACAAGTCAATCACTAAAATTGACCAGCGAGGTAAATTATACTTCCAAAAATATTCGAGTATTTTATGCATCCACGTAAAAGTACATTTTTAGGAGGAATAGACAAAATGGAAAAACAACAGATATTACTGTTTTTTTCTATTCCATTATCGCCTTTTTTGTCGCAGATCCGCCTCTATTATTTGAAATAACTGAAATGAGATACAATCCAGCAGATAATTGAGAGGAGGAAATATCCAAAAAGGATTGATTGATAGCAGTAGTTTCAAATACAGTGGCTCCTAGAATATTTTTTACAGCAACTTTCGCATTTAAAATATCTGGAAAATGAACCTGAATTCCATCAGAGTTATTAGTAATAAATAACCTAATGGTATGTGATTGATTTTCGGAAAAACCAAGCGGTTCGTTAACACAAATAGAAGATGGATAGCTACAATTGATCATATTGAAACAATTAAAACTATAATTACCAATTCCTAATTCACAACCATTAGTTTGAGAGAACAAATAATCATCAATTGGTCCTATTCCTTTTACTACTGTTACTACAGCAGAAACTAAAGGACAAATATCTTGATATTTAGTATAATACATTGTTTGTCTGTTTTGACCACAGATAAATTTAGTTCCAATACTATCCAAAACAATTTTATATCTAAAACTTGAATTAGAGGGATTGGAATTAAAAACAATGCTATCCCCTATATTACTATTAAATGAATACAAGCATTGTAAAGTATCTTGATACGGAAAATATTGAAACAAAGAATCATTTCTTTCAAAAATGTATTCGTTACAATACGACATGTATGTTGGTGGTGTCGGACAAACGCAATGATAATTAATTGCACTACATATTTTTTTACAGGAATATGAATTTATAATAGTATCATTAGTATAGTACAATGTTTTTATCCCTGTAGTACCGCCATCGTGACTGTAAAAGTTAAATGAAAAATAACTCCCTACTGGCGCAAATATGCTTTGCGAGAAGCTTATCTTAAAAAGACATACAAACAAAACTATTATTCTAAAAGCATTCATCTACTAAAAATAGACAAAAACCATTAATATGTCAAGTATGGCAATATTAAGCTCAATTTTTCTTCCGTAAATATTCCTAAATCCTTAATATCTGTTTCGGTTAATTTACCATGTTTTAATCTGAAATTAATAATAGCTTGAGCTGACTGAAAGTTGAAATAAGGATGTTTACGCAGAGAATTAAAATCAATGGCGTTAATAGGAATTTTAGAAATCGTTTGTTCGTCTACTTTAATTTGAGAAGAAAGTAAGGTAAAAGTACTATCCGTCATTCCATACACTTCTTTTAACTGATTAACGGAATGAAAGCCTCCTAACATTGTTCTGTATTTTATAATTCGTTTAGTAAAACCAGGACCAATGCCTTTTAAATAAACAATCGATAAACTATCAGCTGAATTAATTTCAACTAAGGTTTTCGCAAAGCTTTTTCTCTCTGTTTTGTTAGGCATAAAAACAGAATCTCTTTTTATATTTGGGATTAAAATATAAGACTCTAATTCTTTATATAGTTTAGGAGGTAAGCCATAAAGTTTCTTCAAATCTTCAGGTTTAAAAAACTTCCCACCTTTATTTCTAAAATTAATTAAGGTAGCACTTAACTTTTTTGATAATCCTAGCTTTTGTGCATCCTCTTCTGTAATTGTGTTAGGATTGAATACAAATCGTTCGTTTGCAGTCTTAATTTCAGAAGAACCTTTCATAACAGCTTCCGAAACCAATTCTGTCTCCTTATTTTTTTCTTGTGATAAATTTGAAGGAGTGATGGTTATTAATTGAACGGCATTTGAATCGTTATACAAAAGCGGCATGCACAATCTAATACCAAATAATACAACGATAATAATACTGAGAACAAAAACGCCATTACGTTCTTGTTTGTTGAAATGAAAAAAATTAAATAAAAAAGATTTAATTTTCTGAAACACCATGTTTTGTTCGTTTAAACATAAAATAAACTGGAACACCTAATGCGATGATTAACAAACCCATCCCACAGTTAAAGGTTTTATAAACCAATAAGTCAACACAAATAAGTGTGGTGAGGATAATATATAAAGCTGGAACTAATGGATAACCAAATGCTTTATAAGGACGTTCGGCATCTGGCATTTTTTTACGTAACACAAATAAACCGGCAATAGTGATGATGTAAAATATTAAAGAAGAAAATGTACAGTAATCTAACAAATCTCCATAAGAACCACTTAAACATAATAATGAAGCCCAAATACCTTGAAAAGTCATGGCTCTGGCAGGAACATTAAACTTGTTCAATTTTGCTGTACTCTTAAAAAACAAGCCATCTTTTGCCATTGATTGAAATAAACGAGAGCCCGCTAATATCAACCCGTTATTACAACCAAAAGTAGATACCATAATTAAAGCGGCCATTAAATATTTAGCAATATCTCCAAACACCACAAATAAAGCAGCTGTTCCCACTCTATCTTTTTGAGCAAACATAATTCCTTGTTCAGCAACTGTTTGAGCATTTTCAATTCCTTCTAAAGGCAATAAGCATAAATAGGCAACATTAGCTAACACATAAATCAAAGTCACAATACATACTCCAAAAAATAAACCTAAAGGAATATTACGTTTTGGATTTTCCACTTCACCTGCAATAAAGGTGACATTGTTCCATGCATCACTACTAAATAACGAACCAATCATCGCTAAACCTAAAGCTGTTGCTAATGACATGCCCGATAAAGTTGTAAATCCACCTGAACTATCAACACCTTTTGCTTCCCAAGCATGAGCCATATTATTTGAAAACACATCGCTATGAAAACCATAATAGATGCCAACAATAATTAAAGCAAACAAAGCAATTAACTTGGCAGAAGTAAATATCCTTTGAATCGCTTTTCCGTTTTCAATACCTCTCGTATTAATAAACGTCAACAAAGCAATAATAAAAATGGCAAGTAATTGAGCGCTAGTAATTTTAAGCCCTATGATTTGGAATAACACATTACCTTCTTCAAAAAAAGGAATAAACACTCCGGTAAATTTGGCAAAGGCAACCGCCACAGCTGCAATCACTCCTGTCTGAATAACTAGGAACACAGTCCAGCCATACACAAAGGCTACTAAATCACCAAAGGCTTTTTTAATATAAACAAACTGTCCGCCAGCTTGTGGCATCATACCCGCTAACTCTCCATAACTTAAGGCTGCAAACAAGGTAATCACTCCTGATAAAATCCACACCACTAACAACCAGCCTGCAGAACCAACTACTCTAGCTATATCTGCACTCACAATAAAAATCCCTGAACCTATCATAGATCCAGCTACTAAAAGCGTGGTGTCAAATAAGTTCAGGGATTTTTTCATATGAATATATTATTGTTTACGCTGAGTTAACATGAATATTTCATTAATTATCCGTCAATTGTATGTTCTGGTCCCGCTTCTGGTTTCTCTAAATTACTGTTACGTTTACCGTAAATAAAATAAACAATCACTCCTAAAGCTCCCCAAATTAAGAAGAAGTTCCAAGTGGCAGCTCTTACCTGAGTCATTAAGAAAATATTAAATGCTACACCTAAAGTTCCAACAACATAAACAGCAGGTGTTTTATATGGACGCTCTAACTCTGGTTTTTTGTAACGTAAAATCATTACCGCCACACAAACCATCGCAAAGGCTAATAAGGTTCCCATACTACACATTTCACTTACTTTATCAATTGGTGTAAAGGCCGCTACTAATGAAATTAAACCTCCAACTAAAATAGTACTCTTGTATGGGGTTTTAAAAGTTGGATGTAATACTTTAAAGAATGCAGGCATTAAACCATCTTTTGCCATTCCTAAGAAAATACGTGTTTGACCTAGCATCATTACCAACATTACTGATGTTAAACCAGCCGTAGCTGCAATGGTAATAATAAATACAGCCCAATTAATTCCAATTCCAGAGAAAGCTGATGCTACTGGAGCTGCTTTATCTAGCTCTGTATATTTTACCATTCCAGTTAAAACTAAGGATACTAAAATATACAATACCGTACAGATAATTAAAGAAGCTACAATGGCAAAAGGCACATCTTTTTTAGGATTAATAGCCTCGCCTGCTTGTGTAGACACTGCATCAAAACCAATGTAGGCAAAAAACACAATTGTTGCAGCTGTTAATACACCTCCAAAACCAAAATTCATTTTACCAGTTGCATTTCCTAACTCATCTAAAGCAGGAACCTCTGTTGGAATAAATGGAGACCAATTATCAGTATTGATATAAAAAGCACCTACGATAATTACAAATAATACAACTGCAATTTTCACAACAACAATAATGTTATTTGTTTTAGCTGCTTCTTTAATCCCTTTTACCAAAACCGCTGTTACTACCCATGTAATTAAAAAAGCAGGTAAGTTAAATGCAAAACTTGGAGCTGCTAAGCCTAGTGCCTCACACTTTTCGGTAGCTGTAGCTAAATCATTACATAACCAAATAGGAAACTCTATTCCAAATAAGTGTAATAGTTTCACAAAATATCCGCTCCATGCCACTGCAACCGTAGTTGCTCCCATCATGTATTCTAATATTAAGTTCCAACCAATAAACCAAGCAAATAATTCGCCAACTGTTCCATAAGCATAAGCATAAGCCGACCCTTCCACTGGTAAAACTGAAGCAAACTCAGCATAACACAACGACGCAAATAAACAACCTATACCAGCAATCACAAAAGCTAAGGCTAAAGCCGGACCTGCATAATCATGAGCCGCAATACCTGTTAAAGTAAAAATACCACCTCCAATGATGGCACCTATCCCTAAAGAAGTTAATCCCCATTTTGTTAGAACTCGTTTTAAATCGTTTTTCTTCATATCCGCCTCAAAGGCCGACACTGGTTTTACTCTCCAAACTGACATATATGTATCTATTTTTTAATGATGTAAATTGTCTTAACTATCCAAATATATATAATTTTATTTAAAAACAAGATGGAACATTTAATAAAACCCTTTCAGGTCTAAAGCGCCTTTAAAATCTTATACTTATAAACCCAGACTTAAGTCTGGGTTTATATAAAAACTCCACCAAAATGGACTTTAGTCCGAAATAAACAAAACTATGTTTTAAAAACATATAATACCTTATCTTTACCTCTTTGAAAATGACCACACTTATCATTATACTCTTTTTGGTAGGCTATTTAATAATAGCCATGGAGCACAGTTTTAATGTGAATAAAGCTGGTACTGCTCTTTTGGTGGGTGTTTTATGTTGGACCGTTTATGCTATTTCATCAACCGATACTGATTTTGTTACAGGTTTGAGCCATCATTTAGCGGAGATTTCAGAAATCCTTTTCTTTTTATTGGGAGCTATGACTATTGTGGAACTCATTGACTCTCACGATGGTTTTGATATCATTACCGAAAAAATAACTACCACTAATAAACGTTACTTATTAATTATTGTATCTCTTATTGCCTTTATACTATCAGCAGTATTAGACAACTTAACTACTGCTATCGTAATGGCAACCGTAGTTAAAAAATTAATTCCTGAAAAAACAGATAGGTATTACTTTTTAGGCTTAGTAATTATCTCTGCCAATGCTGGTGGTTGTTTTAGTCCTATTGGTGATGTTACCACAACCATGTTATGGGTGGCTAATAAATTAACTCCTAGTACTATTATTACTCATTTATTTTTACCAAGTTTAGTGTGTATGATTGTTCCTTTATCATTAAGCATGATGAAAATTAAAGGGCATGTTGTTCCTTTTAAAATAGAGAAAAAAGAGAGTGCTATTTCCTCAAAAGAAAAAACACTCATTTTTGCTTTGGGATTAGCCTGCTTATTATTTGTACCTATTTTTAAAACCATTACACATTTACCTCCTTATATGGGCATTTTGTTTGGCTTAGGTGTGATGTGGGTAGTAACAGAGTTGTTACACAAGCGCAAAGATGAATTTGAAAAAGGAAAATTCTCAGTGGTAAATGCCATTACCAAAACAGATGTGCCAAGCGTATTATTTTTTTTAGGAATATTATTAGCCGTTGCCTGCTTACAAGAAATTCATGTATTACAAAACACAGCTACCTTATTAAATAATAATATTGGCGACTTAAAAATCATTTCTGTTATCATAGGGCTATTATCTGCTATTGTTGATAACGTACCTTTATTAGCGGCCACTATGGGCATGTACGATTTTCCTACCGACGACCATTTTTGGCAAATGATTGCTTATGCAACTGGCACCGGTGGAAGCGTTTTAATTATTGGTAGTGCTGCTGGTGTTGCCGTAATGGGTATAGAACATATTAGTTTTAGTTGGTATTTTAAAAACATTTCGTGGTTGGCATTTGTTGGATACATTGCTGGTTTTTTTATTTATTACATACAAAATTTGATTATTACATAGTGGAACCTATAGAACCTGAACATATTAACGAAAACGAACCGTTAAACGAACCGAATCATGAACAACAACCTCTTGGATTACCCAAACCTGTTTTAGTTCAAGACAAAAAAAACTGGGTACGTAAATCCATTATTAGCTTAGCTATTTATGCGTTTTTGTTTTATTTTATTTTTAATGGCGACTTTTCATACATAGCTGCTGTTTTAGTAGTATTACTGATTCACGAATTCGGACATTTCTTTGCCATGAAAGCATTTAACTATAGTAATGTGAAGTTATTTGTATTGCCGCTATTAGGCGCTTATGTTACTGGTAAAAAATCGTTGATTTCTCAGCGCCAGATGAGTATTGTTATTTTAGCAGGGCCAGTGCCGGGTATTATTATTGGCTTTTGTTTACTACTAAGTTCCTATTATTACCCTAACGAACGTATTGAAATGTTAGGAAATATTTTCTTTTTACTAAACTTATTTAATTTATTACCCTTTGTGCCATTAGATGGTGGTAGATTATTAGAAACGCTTTTCATAAATCATAATCACACTATTAGAGTTGTATTTACTATTATTTCTATTATGGCATTAGCCGTTTTAGCTATTATTACTAAAAGTTTATTGTTTTTAATTATCCCAGTATCCATGGTTTTTGATTTAATTATGGAAATCAAAAATCAAAAAATTAGAGAATACCTCGAGCAAGAAAACATTAACTACACCACCGATTATGCCGATTTGCCAAACAAAGATTACTGGACTATTAGAGACTGTATTTTATTGTCTTTTAACAAACGATATGCGGGCATACAAGCTGGAGTTCATCAATATAGTGTTTTAGAAGGCGGTATTATACAACACGTAGTGGCTGTTTTAAAAACTCCTTTTATTAAAGATGTTAAAGTTTTAGAGAAAATAGGTATTATATTTACGTATGTTTTATTTTTAATATTACTACCAGCAACCATTTATTATATCATAAACTAATACATGTGAAAAAACTCTTTTTTATACTTTTAGTTTTTGGAAGCATTGCATGCGAAGCACAATCCTTAGACTTCTCGATGCTTAGAGCTATTAATAAAGATGAGCATCCACAATGGGACAAAACCATGAAAATCACTTCCAATTCGGTTTACCCTGCATTGGTGGTGGCGCCAGCCTCTTTGCTATTAACTGGTTATGTGCAAGATGATAAAATCATGATGCGAAATGGAGTAAAAACTGGAGTGGCAATTGGATTAAATGTGCTATTAACTACTGGTTTAAAATACACCATTAATCGTAAACGACCCTATGAACAATATCCAAATGATATCGTGAAACGAACAGACTCTGGTCCTTATTCTTTTCCCTCGGGACACACATCTTCCGCATTTGCTGCCGCAACTGCTGTAACACTGTCTACTAAAAAATGGTACGTGGCAGTTCCATCGTATGCTTATGCCTGTGCTGTTGGTTACTCGCGCATGCGTTTAGGGGTTCATTTCCCGAGTGATGTATTAGGCGGCATGATCATTGGCATTGGCTCGTCTCTTTTAGTTTTTCAGGTAGATAAATGGCTTCAAAAGAAATGATTTTTACTCCGAGTCACTTCGAGTAAAAATGCATGCTCTTCGCATTTTGTATCGAGAAGTGTAAAAAAAGTTCTCGATACAATTTTTGCAAGAGACAGGCAAAAATTACTCGAACTGACAAACAACTTCATGACGCAAATCATCCATTTTTCTTGTTAATTTATGTTTATTTCATCGTCTTTAGCTTAATAAAATTGTATTTTTACCTTTAGTAAAAAACACCAAAATTCATGAAGCATTTATTCATCCTATTCCTATTATTTATTACGGTAACCATATCCGCACAAACTCCATCTACAAACACAGTAGTACCCGAAAAATACCTTCAAATATCAGGGGTAGTGCTAGATGATAGTTTACAGCCCTTACCTTTTGTATCCATTATGTTAAAAGGCACACGATCAGGAACAGTGAGTGATTATTATGGCTTTTTTACTATCGTGGCTCGTCCTGGAGACGAAATGCAATTTTTCTCTATCAACCATAAAAGTAAAGCTTATAATTTATCAGATACCTTAACAGGCAAACATTATTCTATCATTCAAATTTTAACTAAGGATACTATTCAGTTAGCGCAGGTAAACGTTTTTCCATGGCCAAGTAAAGAGCAGTTTAAACGCGCCATCTTAAATTTAGATTTAAGTGATACCGATATTGAACGTGCTTATAAAAACATGGACAACGAAGATGTTCGTGCCTCTATTAAAGGCGGAAGTATGGATGCTGCGGCTAACTACCGAGTACGTATGCAACAACAATACACCCGTTTATATCAAGCAGGACAATATCCTAGCGTAAGCTTATTAAATCCAGTAGCTTGGGCTCAGTTTATTGATGCTTGGCGAAAAGGGAAGCTGAAGATTAAGTAAGGTTGTTGTAACAACAGTAAATAACTTTTTGTCTTGATACAGGGCAATTGTGTAGTACACAATTGAGCCAGCATGAGGGTTGGTAAAAAAATCCCGATAGCTATCGGGAGATAGCCACGCTCTCTTTTAATTTTTAAGATTCGTTATTGAAAGAGAACTAAAGCTCTTTCAAACTCATCTAAAAAATTAAAATTCACCGCAACTCGCCGTCGCGTTTTGACATGCCTGCACGCTTTACCCTCAAATATTTTTCGATTCATCTATATCTACATTAGAAAAATAAAACTCCGTATGTAGGTTTGATTTTGTGCAGCAATAGCTGTAAAATGAATGAAGCGATAGCATGCGCAAGGGGATTCATTTTAGCAGCGGTCGGAACGAATTGCCTATCACAAAATAAAAAGCTTTTGAATACTTTTGGCTGCAAAAGTATTTTAAAACTGTTCTATTGCTTAATAATTTTCTTCGTTACTAAAGTTTTATTTCCTTGCAGGATAGAAACAAAGTAAATTCCTGTTTCAAGTGAAGATATATTGATTTGCTTTTGATACTCCATTAATACTAAGTCTTTACCCAATACATCTGTAATTTTTATGGTTAAATTTTTTGTCACATCGAGCGAAGTCGAGATGTCAATATTTAAAATATCATTTACAGGATTTGGACTCACTCCAACAACTTCATTCCAATAACTCATCTCTCTTACCCCCACCGGACTAACACTTACTATTATTACTGCATTAGTTGTTACTTTACATTGCGTTTTAGTAACCGTATAAGTGGTTGTAATAGTTGGGCTTGCTTTAGGGTTTGGGCAATTAGTACAACTTAGTCCTGTTGTTGGTTGCCAACTAAATAAGGCTGCCTCACTGGGGTTATTACCAATAATGGTGCTATCTCCCTGCATAATTAAAGTATCATTTTTTGCTTTGGCTATTTCTACAACTTCTACACTTACATCATCTAGGTAATAATAGGCTAAGCCATTACAATTGCTTGGATATGTATTTTGTATATAATGCTGTGCGTGTGTAAAAAAATCTCCAATAGCTAAATGTGCCTCATTACCTACTGCGGTAAATGTACCACTCACCTCTGTCCAATTTAAAGTGTCTCCAATAGCCACGCCAGGTGTTGTTACAACTTGTGGTGTGTAATTACCTGCAATAGCAACGGTCGGTCCTCCTGCCACAAAACAAGGAAATGGCGTTGGGGTTAATAATGCTCCTAATTTATCTATAGTATATTTGGCATTATTCCAAACACTTACATAATAAGTTACACAGTATATTTTTCCAGCTTTTAAGGTATCTGTTAACTTTATTTGCGGAACAGAACTTTCTTGATTAGTTCCCATTACATAACTCGCAATATCAATGTAGGATACCCCAGAATGAGGAACCTGATAGCTTTTAAAACAATTATCTAAATATTGGAAAGGAGTTTGATAAGAAGAACTTGAAAAACATGGATTATAATAAGTTGATTGACCACCATTACTTGATATAGTGCACCATGGGTATGCATTAGAAAGTAAAAAATAATTACAATCATTATGATACTCAAAACTCGGGTTTGGAACTAAATTTTGCGATTTTGTTTTTAAATAAAAACAAAGCAAAAAAAAACAAAACGTTTCATACTTTAAAGATACAAAAAAGGCAGAACAATAGTTCTGCCTTTAAAAATTATTTACTAATAATTAATTTATCTATCCATAATAAATTTTTATCATGTACCAATTGTATAAAGTAAATGCCACTTTGCAAATTACTGGTGTTTATTTGCTTCATGTTTTCTAAATTATCTACATGAGTTTTAAATACTGATTTACCAGTAACATCATAAACATGCACTTCGACAGCATTATACTTTTTTAAATCATAAGCCAACATAAAATTTCCATTACTTGGGTTTGGATATAGTTTAGCTTGAACGCCATCTGCAACACTCACACTGTTCTCTGTTTCATCATCATAGCCAGAACGTCCTAATAATTTATCTGTATAGCAACAGTAAATAACTTTTTTTCAGTGCCAAAAAAAGTCACCAAAAAAGACTAGTCAAAACGATAGCCCCGCTCTCTTTATATTTATAAGATTCGTTACCCAAAAACACTAAAGGTTTTTTGGACTCATCTAATAAACATAAATTCACATCTCATCCCCGCCGCGTTTTGACATGCCTGCCCGCTTTACTCTCAGGTGTTTTTCGATTCATCTATATCTACATTAGAAAAATAAAACTCCGTATGTAGGTTTCATTTTGTGCAGCAATAGCTGTAAAATGAATGAAGCGATAGCATGCGCAAGAGGATTCATTTTAGCAGCGGTCGGCACGAATTGCCTATCACAAAATAAAAAGCTTTTGAATACTTTTGGCTGCAAAAGTATTTTAAAACTGTTCTATTGCTTAATAACTTTCTTCGTTACTAAGGTTTTATTTCCTTGCAGGATAGAAACAAAATAAATTCCTGTATCGAGTGGTGAAATATTAATTTGATTTTGATAATCTGTTAATACTAATTCTTTACCTAATATATCAGTTATTTTTACACTTAATTCTTTTGTTATATCAAGAGAAGTTGAGATGTCAATATTTAAAACATCTGTTGCAGGATTAGGACTAATTTTAATACCATTAGCATTCGCTAATTCATCTACCCCCACTGGACTCACCGTTACCGTTATCACATCACTGGTTACTGCTTTGCACTGTGTTTTTGTAACTGTATAAGTTGTTGTTACACTTGGGCTTGCTTTGGGGTTTTGGCAATTAATACAACTTAAACCTACTGTTGGTTGCCAGCTAAACAAAGCTGCCTCGCTGGCATTGTTGCCAACTATTACACTATCTCCTTGATTTATCAAAGTATCATTTCTTGCTTTGACTATTTCTACAACTTCCACACTCACATCATCTATATAATACTCCGCTAAGCCATTGCAATTTGTAGGATAACTGTTTTTAATTAAATGTTGACTATGTAAAAAGAAATCTCCCAAGGTTAAATAGGCCTCATCCCCAACAGCCGTAAATGTACCACTCACTTCTTCCCAACCTAAAGTGTCCTCAAATACAATACCAGGTGTTGTTACTACTTGTGGTGTATACTGCCCAGCAATAGATGGAAATACTGTGCCGCCTGGAGTTGAACAAGGAAAAGGAGTAGGTGTTAATAATGCTCCAAGCTTATCAAAACTATATTTGGCATTATTCCACATGCTGATATAATACGTTACACAATAAATTTTTCCTGTTTCCAAAGTGTCAATTAGTTTAATCATTGGTCTAGCACCTTCTTGTTGGCTTGCACTTATACTCATACCAAATTCTGCATAAGCAATACCGCTATGAGGCATTTGATAGCTTTTAAAACAATTATCTAAATATTGAAGAGGGGCTTGAGTGTATGTATCAGAATGACAAGGATGCAAGTGAGCACAATTAGCCACTTGATTAGCTACTGTACACCAACCATCAGCGCTATTAATTAAAATATTTGTACAACTGTTATACGTTTCAAAGCTAGGATTAGGGACGAGATTTTGTGATTCTGTTTTTAAAACAAAACAAAACAAAACAAAACAAAACAAAACAAAACGTACCATAGTATAAAGTTACAAAAAAAAGCGGCAACAAAGTTGCCGCTTTCAAATGATTATTTTTGAATTACTAATTTATCAGTCCATAACAATTTTGTATTGTCAGATAACTGAATAAAATAGATACCATTATTTAAATTCAAGGTATTAATATTTATCTTATTCTCTAAATTATCAATTTTATTAACGTATACTAATTTACCACTAATGTCGTAAATATTTACTTTTGCTTCAGCTATAGTTTTTAGATTATATGCCAGTATAAATGACCCATTATTAGGGTTTGGAAATAATTTAGCTTGTACACCATCAACTAAGCTTACACTGGTTGGCTCATCATCCAGCCAAATTTCTTTACGCACTTTTGAATTATCACAACTATCACTATACGCTTTACTAACATAAGTTATGCTTTGTAATAATGCGCGAGCCTGATATACAGCGTTACCATATAGTTGAGGACACAAATCAGCAATAGAAGATAAATTATCTAAATCACTTTGATTATTAATACCAGAAATATATAAAGCATTATAGGCATTTTGTGTTTGTGTGATATCATTACTTTGAGATGCCTGTGCATTTTTAGTACTAGCCGCACTCACATTGCCATTTGCTAATAAGCTATCAATATCGTGATACACATCCACCGATAAATTTTGTTGCTGGTTAACAAAGTTTATTAATATACTATTAGTACTTGGATTTTGAGTTAAGTCATCAAACATAAACTGCTTAAGCATGTATTTATCTTGTGGACTCATATTGGTATTTGAACTCGGCAATACCGTGTTAATGTAATTTACAAAATCCGCATCACGCTCAACAGTGCTATTATTACCTGATTGTGCTACTTTTAAAGTGGTTAAAGTAGTGGGGCAAGTAGCATAATTTCCCGCCGTGGTGGTAAACATACTCGTTCCTAATAAATATCTATTACCTGCTAATGATGGACTCGTAATGTAGTTATCGTCTGGCAATTCATTTGCATTGTTATGAACCCATAATTGACTATTGAATGCATCACTAACACTACCACCCGTTAAAGTGCCACCAACGGAAGTTTTATTAGGGTCGGCAGTGGCAGGAGAAGGCCATGCGCTTGTGCCAGTAATCCATTGGTTGGCACTGGCTCCCGCGCTGCTACCTTGCGTACCAATTATACCTCCATTCATTAATACAAATCCGCGGCGTATTGGGTATTTTAAGGTGTTATTAAAAAATCCATCTCCACTGCTGGTATTAACTCCTCTAAATTCAATACCATGACCTGTAGTAGTTACCGTGTTACACTTAATTTTGCAACCCGAGCTGTTTTCGCATAATATTCCAACATTTCTAGGATTCCATGTTGCCACATTAGTGCTGGTTAAATTACCTTTAATATCATTATTATCAACGGTTACGGTATTACTGCCTAAAACATAAACTCCTCTGGCATCGGCAATGGCGGTATTCAGTGTTATTGTATTAGTACTTACTCTTAAACCTATAGTGGCGCTGGTTACTTTTACACCTACATTCACATTACTAAAAGTATTGGCTGCAATACGCATATTGTTAGGTACTGGTGTGAATGATAATGCTGAGTTAAATGTCACACCTTCTCTAGTATCTGCATTTGCTCCTTTGGTGATTGTGTTTTGAGCCACACTCATGGTATTAGTGCTGCTTGGTGATAGCGTGTAGTTGGCTGTAACAGGATAGTAATTACTACTAATTGTATTATTATTTATACGTAATACATCGCGAGCGTTAGTTGCAAAAACACCATTTAAACCATAACCAGCAGTATGTACAGATCCTCCCCAAACATAAGCATTATTACCAGAACCCCATACAGGATCTTGAGTATACGACTGTGCAGCAGCCGTATGATTTGTATTTTGAACATCAACCGTATAAGTATTATTGGTAATAATACCATATCCTAAATTTGTAAATGTAGTTGTTGTACCTACTGTTGGTGTAGTTGCTGGTTTCACATTTAAGTAGCCTGAGTTTTCGGAATAAATACCCACACCAGCTGGTTTAGTTACAAAATTTAATGAGTAACTATAAGCTACGCCAACCGCATTATTAAAATTAACGTTGTTAACATTTGCATTGGTGTTATTAAAATACAACCCATAATCTTTGTTTTTCACTTGATTGTAATCTATTGGATTTGCATTAATATCAAAATTAATAATACCTGCATTAATCGCATATAGCCCAGCATAGCCTCTAGCTTTAACAATAGGAGTCGAATAGCTACTACATTTTAAATTGCGTCCTGGGGAATTATTAGTGGCTTCGCTTTGCATCTTACTATTTCTAAAATAAAAAGGATAAGCAATCCCAACATTCTTAGTGTTTTCAATATAAACATCGTAATAATTTTTATTAAACAAAACTCCAAGATCACATGATATAGTTGGGTTTAAATTAACTCCACTTGGATTAATACAATAAATACCCATATAAGCATCTTCAATACTATTATTATCACCACTAATAATAACTCTAGCGGCATTTGTAGCATGAGTTTTAATCTCAATACCTCTCCACATATCATTACAACTAAAAAATTTGATATTATTAAGTGTAACAGCAGTAGTAGGAGTAATTTCAACTTTCGATCCACTTGCCATAATAAAGGTTTTGTTTTCTAAAGCATTTGTTGAAGAACTCCAATTAATTGTTAAAGTACCTGTTACGTTATAAGTAGCTGTTGTTGCCCCTAAAGTAGCAGTACCTGTAAGCGTTGCATTATTTAAAGTAGGAAAAGTACCAGCACAAGATGCTGAAACATAATTTACACAAATACTTTGAGTGATACTACCTCCACAAATTGTATTATTTATTGTAAGACTGATAATTTCGGGTTGCGATATATTAAAATTTGTAGTAGGTGTTGTCGCTCCACCAGGATACCAACTAAAAGTTAAACCAGTAGTGTTTGTAATAGTAGTACTTAAATTGATTGAATTTGTTCCTGTTCCGTTTGCAATAACAGGTGACGGTGCATTAATACTAAAAGGAGCTGGAGGATTGGACGAAACAGTAACTGTACTAATTGCAGTATTGGTGCATCCATTTATATTAGTGCCTACAACAGTATAACTTGTAGTTACAGTTGGACTTACTACAACCACCGAACCTGTTAAAACACCAGGATTCCAAGAATAAGTAGAGGCACCATTTGCAGTTAATGTAGCTGAATTGCCACTACAAAGACTGGCAGAGTTAACGGATAATGTAGGGTTTGCAACTGCTGTTACTGATTTAACTGCTGTATTAGTACAACCATTTGTTCCGGTTACATTTACTGTGTAATTATTTGCTCCTGTTACAGTAACAAAGGCTAATGTATTGGTATTGCAAGCTGTTGAACAAGGAGTCCATGTATAGGAACTTAAACCAGCAGTAGCAGTTAGTGTTACCGTATTACCTGCACAAACTGTTGATGAAGATACCGTAATAGCAACAGCTGGTTTTGGGTTTACAACTATTGTTAATGTTTTGGTATTTGTACAAGCACCATTGCTGCCTGTTAAAGTATAAGTTGTAGTTATTGTAGGTGTAACAACTACTGAGGCTCCAGATAAAGATCCCGGCATCCATGTGTAACTTGTTGCTCCACTTGCCGAGAGGGTTGAACTACCACCTACACATATAACTGTAGGATTTACAGTGGCTGTTAATGTGAGGTTTGGAACAACATTTATTGAAATAGTTTTGGTACTTGAACACCCAGATGCATTGGTACCCGTAACCGTATATATTGTGTTTACTGTAGGCGTAACAGATATTGTGCTTGTAGTAGCTCCTGTTGACCAGGTATAAGTAGATGCACCAGAAACTGTTAAAGTTACGCTATTACCTAAACAAACTGTGTTTGATGGAGATGCTGAAATATTTATCGTTGGGGTAGATACAGGTTGGACATTAATTGTTACAGAAACAATTGAAGCATAATTATCAAAAGATGATATTACAGAAATAGTATAAATACCTGCTGTTGTGAAATTATATGGAAAAACATTAGCTGTTGATGTAGGTGTAGTATATACGTTGCCTCCACTATTATCAATCATAAAAATATAATCATATGCATTACTTACACAACCCAAATTTGCATTAAAAGTATATGTATTACTGCATGGGGCAACGGAATAGGTTAATCCTAAAGTTTGAGGACTAGTAACTAAAACAGGTATTACGGTATTAGTTACACAATTTCCAGCTGTGTAATAAGCACTCACATTAATACTATAAGTTCCTGCTGAATTATAAGTGTGAGGATTTATAAAATTTGAGGTGCTGCCTGGTTCATTAAAGTTAAAATAACTAATTGTTGTTAATGATGAAGAGTTAATTGTAACCGCCGACCCCTCACAAACAGGATTTGGCGTTGCTGTTATAGGTGGTGCAACATTTACTGTAATTGTAACTGCTGCCGTAAATGTTTGCCCACAATTAGTTGTTGTTACTGTATAAGTAGTAGTATTAGTAGGTGTAATAACAGGCGAAGGAACTGTATACGTATTTACACCATTAGTCCATGTATAACTAAGATTAGCTCCTCCATTCGTCGTAAGAGTTGATGTAGCGCCAGGCGATAAGCATATGGGATTAGGATTAGCATTAGCTGTTAACGTAAAGCTTCCTGCATTTGTAACGGTAACCGTTACATAATCCTTTAATGTGATTGGCGCAGTACCATTTGTAAATGTAATAGTTGCCGTTAATGTATAATTTGTAGTAACTGTTGGTGATGCTGATGTACTATATGAGTTAGGAGTCGTAAGGGTAGAACTAGGAGACCAAGTATAAGTTATATTAGCACCTGATGGCAAACAAATAACAGTAGAAGTTAATGTTGTTGATTGTCCTGAACAAATACTAACATCTGGACCTGCATTTAGCTCAAATGGCTTAATGCTAACATCATCAAAATAGTAATAAGCCATATCTTCATGATCATTGCAATTTGCACCAAGATGATTACCAGATGTGCCTGTATAGGACCAACCTGCTTGATGAAGATTTGTTAAATTAGTGGCGCTTGACGGCATGAAATTACCTATCGTAATATAATTACAAGTAGTTGTAGGCGTGTACACTTTAGTTAGCAAAGTCCAGTTTGTCTTATCTGTTACAGCTATATTACCATTGAATGTTTGTATGAATTCACCAGAACTAAATGGAATATTTGTAGGAATAATATTTGTACCACTATTAATAAAGTTTTGCAAAGGTATTGTGTTCGTTAATAACATAGAAATATTAGAAATAGCAAATTGCGAGGCATTAGCCAATCTCACATACATACTTATAGAATAAGTTTTACCTGCAACCATAGGGCTATTTAACTTATTTACAATATATTCCCTATATTCATTATTAGATGGGCTCACTGAAGAATTATATAAAAATGCTCCTAAATATCCATTACCAGTATGTGGTGAAAGACCTGCTGTACACATACTTGCAAAATTTTGATTTGCATTAGTTGAGTTTTCAGCCCCAGTCGTTCCTGGAATATTTAATAGACCGCAAGTATTAAAATAATCAGATGTCCCAGGATATGTTTGGGCATTTGGTAGCTCCCAAAAACATGTAGGTAAAATGCCATAATGGCCTATAACCTTAACATTGGCGCAGCTAGAAAAACCTTCCATACCACCATCTTTTACTAATTCACAATTTGGTTGCGTATATGGGCTACAATTTATTGTCATTGGCGCAAAAATGATTCTTGCAGTCGGCGGCGTATTTAAACAACCTGTACAAGTTTCATGCGTAGTAATATTTAAATATAAATTACTGTTGACGGCAAGAAATCTTTCGTAAATATTAATAGTACTATCATTTAGATTTAAATACGAGTCATCTAACATTTGCATCAAGCTCCCTGCTCTTCCAATATATAGTTTAGCACCTTTAATAGATTTTTTTCCATCATTTGTAAGCATTTTTATATCTATAGAAACTTGGGTGCTATCTGTTGACCATTTAAACCAATTAACTGTATCGCCTAAGCTTACGTTTGTTAGATTTTGATAACCACTAGATACATTTGTATAAGTTGTGGGTATAGATATTAATTGTGCTAAAGATGTTTTACTAATCAAAAAAGATAAAACAAATAAACATGTTAAGAGTAGTGATTTTAGTAGTTTCATAAATTAAATTTTGTTGTAAGGTTAATAATTTTCATTGGTTGTTATATTACTAAATATTTAAGTGTAGGTGATTTTTGTATAAGTGTAGGTAATTTTCAATTATCTGTAATATTCATTTTGCTAAACTATTGTTTAAATGTTAAAATTATATTTCCCATATTGTTTCATTTATAATATAAATTGGATGCGCAAACTACAATTAAGATTTTGCAATGTCAATAGGTATAAATACCTGTTTTTCGCCTAAGTAGTACTACTTAGTTTTGCTTGGATGTAAAACAACTCAATTTTACTACAATTAACTTATTTCTAAACACTTAATAAAATATAAGTAAGTAGTACTACTTAGTTTTCGCAAAAAAAAATACTTAAAAAGTGGCTATTTAAAATTAAAATTGGTTTTTGAAAAACGTCACCTTTTATAAATTAATTTGACAAAGCAACCAAACATTCTATTCCTAAAATTGCTCCACTTTCATATTGTACTCATTTTCTTTGGAGCATAAATCTTTATGTATTGAGCAGTTTTGCTCCTTAATATAACTGAACCATTTCGTAAGTAATGAGTACTATTTTACCTTAGAGCATTGTTGCTCCGTCATTTTCAGGAGCTGTTCCGTCATGGAGCAGTACATTTTTATCACCGATGAGTACTATTTTACCACGGAGCAAAACCGTTCTTCCATTTTTTAGAGCTGCTCCGCCATGGAGCAGAACAATTTTATCACTGATGAGTACTATTTTACCATGGAGCAGAGCTGCTCTCTCATTTTCGGGAGCTGCTCCGCCATGGAGCAGAACAATTTTATCACTGATGAGTACTATTTTATCACGGAGCAGAGCTGCTCCGTCATGGAGCAGACCAATTTTATCACCGATGTGTACTATTTTTCTGTGGAGCAGAGCTGCTCCGCCGTGGAGCAGAACAATTTTTTGAACTTACAGAGCTGCTCCAAGATAATTATGACCAATTTTAAGAATATTTTGTACTAAAAAATGGTGTAGCAAATTATATATGAAGAAAAATAATCTTGCTCCAAAGTAGCGCAATTGTTAAAACTTGAGATTTATTGATGCTCCTTCATAAAAATTATCATTTTAATTATGACCACTTACAAAATAAAAACAACCACTTATGCGCCGGTTACAGCTAAGTGTTAAACAACTAAGTGTTAAACAACTAAGGTTTTCACATTTTTTAGTCATTGTTAAAATGATGTTTTGGCACATGGCTTGAAATGCCTATGGCAAGAGCGAGAAACAGAATATTAAAAATTAGTTCGCTAGCACACAACCTCGCTCAAAAGTTCACTGAACTTTTGCCGTGCTCAGCGTTACGCAAATAAAAAAAGGAGTAAAGATGAATCCACCAAAGCAGAAAAGAAAATCTTGCAGAAAGTAGCAGAGCAAAATTTAGCAAGCGGGTTATTATAAAAACGGTTCACGAAAGCAAACGTTTTAAAATTAAAAAAAATCAAAAACCACTGTCTTTACAAAACCTAATTACGATTAGAAAAGGCAGTACAAAAAAAGAATAATTATATTATGAACTCAACAATAAGTTACATTCCTAATTCAGATTCTGATAGGAGTGTATGGTTGAACAACTTTTCAACCAAAATTAATACCTATGCCACTTTAGTTGGCATTACAGCAGCCGAAGTAACTGCCATACAAAAAGATACTGCTATGTATACTTACATCATTAACATGCTGGAAGCCTACAAGCAAACGGTAAACAACATTACCTCTTACAAAAATTTATTAAAACGTGCCGTGGGGCAACAACACTTAGGGGCTATCCCAAGCCCACCAACCTTAGGCACAGGACCAGCAACAGTTCCAGAAGGTGTGTTTGATAGAGTAAGTAAATTGGTAAAACGCATCAAAGCCAGTGCCAACTATACCGAAGCCATGGGTAACGACTTAGGTATTATTGCTCCAACACAAACCATTGATATTGCTACCATGCAACCTGACTTGAGAGTGAGTTTGGATGCCGACAGACCACACATTAAATGCAGTAAAGGGTATGCAGATGCGATTGACCTTTATGTGGACAGAAAAGATGGGGCGGGCTTTGTGTTAATTGGCCGCTTATTAAAACTCGATTACATTGATGTGGTAAGTTTACCAGCCAACACAGTTCTTGCCGAATGGGACTACAAAGCTCGTTACGTCATTGGCAACGACCCAGTAGGTTTAATGAGTGCGGTAGTGAGTGTAGTGGTTAAGAAGTCGTAGCTTTTTTTTCGCACACTTCGCCTACGCTCAGTGTGACAACTCAAAAAATCCTCTGTTAGAAATAACAGGGGGATTTTTATTGAAAAAAGCCTAGTTTTAGGAACCAATTCCATTTCTTTTTGCAATATTTGTAGCTTAAGCTCGTTATTTAACCTGTGCTACAAAAACAGTATTATACTATTATTCTTTTCTTGATTGGAGCAGTTTGTTTCGGACAAATCGCTACTATTTCGGGTACCATAAAAGATGAAGATGGTGTTGGGATTCCCGAAGTTCAAATTGCGGTACTGGAAAATGGTTCAATTAATACAGTTTCGGATATAAACGGTAAATTTTCAATTGCTATTCCTGCTGATAAAGAAATTACCCTTTCTATGTATAACATTAGTTATCACCAAATTAATAAAAAATTTACTTTAAAAGCTGGTGAAAAAGAGATCTATAATCCTCGTCTTACTTCTAAAAATAATATTGGACAAGTAGATATTGTTTCAGAAAACAGAAGCACCGAAATTACCCGAATCGATCCTAAAAACATTTTTTACATTCCTAGTCCAAGTGGCAACATCGAAGATATCATCAAAACACAAATTGGAGTGAGCAGCAATAATGAGTTAAGTAGCGGCTACTCGGTTCGAGGTGGAAATTTTGATGAGAACCTTGTTTATGTGAATGATATTGAAGTGTATCGTCCCTTTTTGGCAAGAAGCGGACAACAAGAAGGTTTGAGTTTTGCAAATCCCGACATGGTAAGCAATATTAACTTTTCGGCGGGTGGCTTTGAAGCAAAATATGGTGATAAAATGTCGTCGGTATTAGATATAACCTATAAAAAACCTTTGAAGTTTGGTGGTACGGTGACCGGTAGTTTGTTAGGCGGCAGCCTTCATTTACAAGGTGTTTCAAAAAACAGAGTCGTAGCCTGGAGCATTGGTTCGCGTTACAAATCCAATACTTACTTATTAAAGAGCATGGATACGAAAGGTGAATATCGCCCAAGATTTTATGATGTACAAACTTTTTTAACCTTTACTTTAAATGAAAAATGGAGTATTGAATTTTTAGGAAACGTCGCCAATAATCAATACCTAGTTGTGCCTGCCAGCAGAGAAACTACTTTTGGGACAGTGAACAATGCCGTTAAATTAACTATCTTTTTTGATGGGCAAGAGTTGATGCAATACAATACCATGATGGGAGGTTTATCAACTACCTTTAAACCAAACTCTCGTACTAAATTAAAATTAATCACCTCTGCTTACAAAGCTAAAGAAGAAGAAAAATATACTGTTCAAGGGCAATACTACATTGATCAATTAGAAGCCGATTTTGGTAAAGATAATTTTGGACAAGTTGCTTTTAACAGAGGTGTTGGAACATTTTTAAATAATGGTAGAAATCAAATTGACGCTTCGGTTTATAATATCGAACATAAAGGAACTCGATTAGTAGGCAGCCATAGTGAATTATTATGGGGTGCTCGTTATCAACATGAAATCATTAACGATAAATTAAGCGAATGGCGTATGGTTGATTCTGCTGGTTATGTAGCTCCATATAGTTCAACCGAAATTAACTTATTAGATGTAGTCAAATCAAAAATAAATTTAGAAAGTAATCGTATTCAAGGCTACTTACAATATGCCTATAGTAAACAATTACGAGATTCTTCTTTAATCACCTTAACAGGTGGTGTGCGTGCTAACTACTGGGATTTTAATAAACAAACTATTTTTTCGCCGCGTGTTACTTTATCATACAAACCTAATTGGAAACAAGACATGGTATTTAAAGCATCGTGGGGTTACTATTACCAACCTCCTTTTTACAGAGAGATGCGTGGCTTTGATGGAAAAATAAATCAAAACATTAAAGCACAACAATCCATTCATTATTTACTATCAGGTGATTATAATTTTAGATTATGGCGCCGACCTTTTAAAGTTATTTTAGCAGGATACTATAAAGAAATGAAGGATTTAATTCCTTATGAAATTGACAACACTCGTATTAGATACTTTGCTACCAATAATTCTATCGGATATACTCAAGGCATTGATTTAAGAATTAATGGAGAGTTTATTAAAGGCATTGAATCATGGGCTACCATTGGTTATTTAAAAACCATGGAAAACATTAGCGGAGACAGAAAAGTAACTTACTTTAATAGCGATGGAGATACCATTGTGAACGGTTATACTTTTAATACAAAAGCAGTTGATAGCTCTGTAGTATACCCTGGCTACATTCCTCGCCCTACCGATCAACGTATTACTTTTGGAATGTTTTTTCAGGATTACATTCCTAAATTACCTTCATGTAAAATGTATTTAAACATGCAATTTGGAACAGGCTTGCCTTTTGGCCCACCAGACCATGAGCGATGGAAACAAGTATTTAGAATGCCTCCGTATCGAAGAGTAGATATTGGCTTTGCTTATCAAATTATTAAAGAAGATCATCAATTACCAAAGAAAAATCCTTTTCATTATTTAAAAGGCATGTTTATTAGTGTTGAGATATTTAATTTATTACAAGTAGACAATACCGTTTCATACACTTGGGTAACGGATGTTACTAACCGACAATATGCGGTACCAAATTACTTAACTCGCCGAACTTTGAATTTAAAATTGCAGGTGAAGTTTTAATGAAATCGAAAAGATTTAAAACACTTTTGCACCTTGTCTGCCGACAGGCAGGGCCAAAAGTATCCAAAAGCTTTTGATTTTGTGAAAAGCAACAATTGACTTTTTGTCTTGATACAAAAAGTTGACAAAAAAATCAAGGCTCATTAAAATTTAGCTAAAATCTGCATAGCATCAAACTGATAATTTGAAAGCGCTACGCGAACAGCCCAAATTATCTACACACATGCTAGCGCATTTGATGCTACTTGATTTTTGAGCTAAATTTTAATATGCCATAGATAAAATCGAATGTTTTATTTTTCTAATGCAGATATAGATGAATCAAAAAACATCTGAGAGAATAAAACAATATTTTAAAATTTGATTTTATCTATCTAACACAATCTTTTTATTGATGTGTTTATCTCCTGAATGGATTTCTACTAAATACAAGCCATTTGGCACATCACTCATATCAAAAGCTATTTGTTTAGCATTCACTTTTGTAATAATTTTTACAGCCTGCCCTTTAGAATTAAAAACTGTAATAATTGCATGATCTAATTCTTGTGATGATTGTAAACTGAAAATAGTTTGAGCTGGATTAGGAAATAAAACAATGTCATCGTTATTTTTAATTTCGCTTAAGCTTGTTGTACAGTTAATAGGCAATGTATTATACCCTCTTTGTTTTGCTTGACATTTCAATTCAGTAAATGCCAATTTATCAGAACCATTACCACTCCAATTTCTCATTCCAAGCGTATGTAAATATTCTAAAAACACGGGATCTGTTAATCCATAATAAGTTCCGTAGTAGTTTACCAAAGCCATGTCTAAATCATGAAGCCAAGTAAAATCTATCATTTTAATATTAGAGGCATAGGTATCCCAACTTGTAAATGTTTGAGAAATAAACTGCGCTTGTAACACATCTGAACTATTACAAGTTGAACTTGATGGATAACCATATTGATAAAAACAAATAGGTTTTGATGTGTATAAACCAACAAGTGTCGCAAAGTCAGTTGGAATAACTGAAACCGGTTTTACTGTAAAATTAGTATTTAAAGGATAATAAGAAACTCCAATATAATCGCTATTCGTATTAAGTGTTTGTGCAAATGTATTTTGTGTTGTAATACCATTAAACGTTAATTCTGTAGCAACTTTTAATCCTGGCCAAAGTGTTTTAGCATGTAATAAAACCGCATTATAAAAATTAGTGTATTGTGTCCATAACGCAGCATTAGAACCCAAATACACATCATGTTCTGAGCCAATCACTAAAGAAGATAAAGTAACATTTGGCATATGTGCTTTTACACTGTCTAACATTCTATTGAAACGATTGATAAAAACTGGATTATCAAAAGGAGTTGACGTTAAATCAGATGGCACTTCCAAATTGTTGGTATGAATTGGAGTAATGGTTAAATCAACCGACATATTATAGGCAGGATAATATATATTAGCAATATCCATTATCGTCATATTATAAACGGTTGGTGATGTTTCAATAGCTGTCCAATTTTGAAAAATACCACCTCTAGTCATACCTAAATTTTTACCTAGTATAAAACAAGAATCGTAATTAAAGCTAGAATTTTGAGGCTGTGTGCTTACATCAACACCAATAAAATTAGTTAAAGGATTAATTTGTCCTTTTGTTGAATTAGAAAATAAAACCACTACAATAATTGCAATATTGCACACTCTGTTTTTCCACATAATTATCTGTTTTAAGAATAAATTACAACTTCTTTAGCACCTCAATCACCTTAGCTAACATCTCATCTGTAAAATCTAAATGTGTGACGAAACGAATCGTTTGTTTACCAAAAGCCGCTAATTTGATGTTATGTGGTTTTAAAGCTTCTTCAAAACTCACTGCTGTGTACTTATCGGTTAAATTAAAAATCACAATATTGGTATCTACAGGCATCACACTTTCCACGTATGGTAAAGTACTTAGTACACTGCCTAATTCTTTAGCACGAGCATGATCTTCTTTTAAACGTGTAATATTGTTATCTAAAGCATAGATGCCTGCCGCCGCTAAAAAACCAGCTTGACGCATTCCTCCTCCAAACACTTTACGCACACGTCGAGCTTTTTTAATAAATGGTTTTTCACCTATTAATAATGAACCAACGGGCGCACCTAAGCCTTTACTTAAACAAATTGAAATAGAATCAAATTCTTTACCGATATCTTGTGTGCTATAATTATTCTCAACAATGGCATTAAAAATACGAGCGCCATCTAAATGCAAAGGCAAATGATGTTTATCACACACGGCTTTAATTTGTTGAATAGTCTCTAAATCATAATAACTCCCTCCTGCTCTATTCACGGTATTTTCTAAACACACTAATGCTGTTCGAGTTAACCAATCGTAATCGGCATTGATATTATCTTCTATATCTTTAGCCGTTATTCTTCCTCTATCTCCTTGAATTAATTTAGCTTGAACGCCTGAATTGGAAGAAATTCCGCCTCCTTCATAGTTATAAATATGAGAATTGACATCACACAACAATTCATCGCCAGGAACGGTGTGACACTTAATTGCGATTTGATTCGTCATCGTGCCACTTGGGCAAAACAAAGCGGCTTCCTTACCAAATAACTTAGCTGCTTTTTCTTCTAGTGTTATTATAGTTGGGTCTTCGTTAAACACATCATCTCCCACAGGAGCAACCATCATAGCATCCATCATAGCCTTAGTAGGTTTAGTGACGGTATCGCTTCTTAAATCAATTATCATAGTCGTATTATTTACCTGTAAACTTAAGGGAATATTTTTAAATTTTAAACAATATTAGCACTCAGGTGTTTATATACTAATGAAAACAACGCTAATCATTGGTGCTTCATCAGGAATTGGAAAAGCATTAGCCAATAAATTAATAAAAGAAAGAGAAAACGTAATTTCTATTTCAAGAAATTTACCTGACGCTTCTTTCAGTCATTATTATCAACATGATATTTTATCTAATGAAGACTTACCAAAAATAGAAGGGACAATTGATGGCTTAGTTTACTGCCCAGGATCGATTAATTTAAAACCCTTCCGTACACTCAAGCAACAAGATTTTGAAAATGACTTTAAATTAAATGTATTAGGAGCCATTAAAAGCATACAAACTTACACCCAAAATTTACAATTATCAAAAAATGCCTCTATTGTATTGTTTAGCACAGTAGCTGTTCAAACAGGAATGCCATTTCATTCATCAGTTTCTGTAAGTAAAGGTGCTATTGAAGGATTAACAAAGGCTTTAGCCGCTGAATTTTCTCCGAAAATTAGAGTGAATTGCGTAGCTCCATCTTTAACGAGCACGCCAATGGCCGAAAAATTAATTAATACTCCCGAAAAATTAGAGGCAAGTAATAGTCGTCATCCATTAAAACGTATTGGAAGTCCTGAAGATATGGCAAATACAATTGAGTTTTTATTATCTAAAAATTCATCGTGGATAACAGGGCAAATTTTTCATGTAGATGGTGGCATGTCAACCTTAAAAGTATAAACCATGGAAACTCAAACAACAACACAACGTTACTTTTCTTTTGTTGATTTAATGGGATTAGAGCAACGTTACCGTGCTGCTTTAGTCAATTCTTTATCTGGCTTTAAAAGTGTAGCTTTAATAGGAACGGCCAATAGCAGTAAACCAACTAACTTAGCTATTTTTAATTCTCTTATTCATATTGGCGCCAACCCACCATATATCGGCTTTATCTCTCGTCCAGATTCAGTAGATAGACATACCTTATCCAATATTATGGAAACAGGATATTATACGATTAATCATATTAACGAAGATATCTTTAAACAAGCGCATCAAACTTCGGCACGTTATCCTCGAAATATATCTGAATTTGATGCTACACATTTAACCCCTGATTATAAATTAGGCTTTAAAGCTCCTTTCGTCAAAGAAAGTCATATTCAATTAGGCGTTCAGTTTAAAGAGCGTATTAATATTACAACTAATAATACAGTACTCGTAATTGGTCAAATAAATCAAGTATATTTCCCAAACGATTGTTTATGTAATGATGGTTTTTTAGATATTGAAAAAGCAAAAACCATCACTTGTAGTGGATTAGATAGCTATCATAAAACAGAGCGTTTGGCACGATTAACCTATGCCAAAGCTGACAAAGAAGTAAGCATTGCCAAGCTTGGTTACATTGAATAAAGAATCTATAAATATTGTTTGGTTTAAACGTGATTTAAGATTCACCGATCACGAGCCATTATTTATGGCTCAACAACAACCTTTACCAGTATTATTAATTTACTGTTTCGAGCCTTCTATCATGAACTATGATGATAGTGATGTGAGACATTGGCGTTTCATTTACGAATCGTTAAAAGAAATGAATGAAAAATTAAAAAACATTCAGGCTCAGTTATACATTTTTCATCAAGAAGCTTTATCGGTATTTCAAGAAGTAGCCAAACAATACTCTATTAAACATATATTCTCACATCAAGAAATTGGCAATAAATTAACTTACGATAGAGATCTTTCTATACAGCACTTTTGCAAACTAAATGATATCACTTGGCATGAATATCAATTACATGGCGTTATCCGAAAATTAAAATCAAGAAATAGTTGGGAAAAATTATGGGAAGCTAAAATGACAGAGGTGCCAAAAATAATTAATGAATCCAATTGGAATATATTAAGTTTGAATCCTTTATTTTATGATTCAATAAAAGGAAAACAACTTTCTAAAGACATCACTACTCGTAACAACAACTTCCAACAAGGTGGCGAATATTGGGCTTGGCGTTACATGGATAGCTTTATCAAAGAGCGATATATCAATTACAGCAAACATATTTCAAAACCATTATTAAGTCGCAAAGGATGTAGTCGTTTATCTCCTTATTTAACCTATGGCAATATTAGTATGCGCATGGTATATCAATACACTAAGCAGCATTACAATACTTCAGAAAACAAAAGAACTCTTACTAATTTTGTTTCACGTTTGCATTGGCATTGCCACTTTATGCAAAAATTTGAAGATGAATGCCGAATGGAGTTTGAAAATGTAAATAAGGCTTATGACCAATTGATAAAGCCAAGAAATGAATTTTACATAAAGGCTTGGCAAGAAGGGAAAACAGGAGTACCAATTGTTGACGCTTGCATGCGCTGTTTAGTTGCTACTGGCTATATTAATTTTAGAATGCGCGCCATGGTAGTTTCCTTTTTTGTATTTAACCTTTGGCAAGATTGGCGAGAATTACATTTTTTAGCTCGTCAGTTTTTAGATTATGAGCCAGGTATTCATTATCCTCAACTACAAATGCAATCGGGTGTAACTGGCATCAATACGATTAGAATTTATAATCCAATTAAAAACTCTGAAAATCATGACCCTGAAGGTTTGTTTATTAAAAAATGGATTCCCGAATTAAAAGAAATTCCTGCACATTTAATTCACGAACCTTGGAAGCTCTCTATTATCGAACAACAATTATACAATTGCGAAATAGATAAAAATTATCCCAAACCAATTGTTGATATTGAAGAAACCCGCAAATATGCTAGCGACATGGTTTGGTCGTATCGAAAAAAAGAAGACGTTAAACAAGAAGGAAAGCGTATCTTACAAAAACATGTTAATAATCCCAAATCATATTTAACTAAAAACAAAAAATGAATAAATATCTTAAACTAGCTCTTTGTATAACTATTCCATTATTAGTTGGAGGCATATCTGGCTTTGCCACAGCAACGAGTATAACCGATTGGTATGTTAGCATTAACAAACCATCATTTAATCCTCCAAACTATTTATTTGGTCCAGTTTGGACAACTCTTTATATCTTAATGGGAATCTCTTTTTATATGATATTACAATCTCCTGAAAATAATCTCAGAAAAAAAGCGGTGGCTATTTTTTGCATTCAATTATTTTTAAATTTTTGTTGGAGTTTTATATTTTTTAAATTTCAATTATTAGGATTAGCTTTTATTGAAATCATATTCATGTGGGTAAGTATTTTAACCATGATTATTATCTTTTTTGAGATTAATAAAAAAGCTGCCATTATGCAAATACCTTATTTGTTATGGGTAAGTTTTGCGAGTATTTTAAATGGAAGTATTTGGTTTTTAAATTAAACTTTACACTTTATCAGTTGTTTTATTATTGATGCAAGGCGTTAAAAAACAACACTTACCCTCTAAAATATGTGCAGCCTGTGAAAAACCTTTTACATGGCGGAAAAAGTGGGAAAAGAATTGGAAGGACGTGAAATACTGCAGTGATAAATGTCGGACGCAAAAAAAGAAATAAAAACACTTCGTTTAATTTTAGGAGATCAATTAAACCATCAACATTCATGGTTTAAAGAAACTAATTCCAACATTACCTATGTTTTAATGGAATTAAGACAAGAAACTGATTATGTCCATCATCACATTCAAAAAGTAGTTGGTTTTTTTGCAGCCATGCAAAACTTTGCCAAGGAACTTTCTGAAAAAAATTATCAGGTTATTTATATTTCTTTAAATGATAAAGAAAATTTACAATCCTTCGATAAGAATATTCTTCAATTAATTTCAAACCATCAGTACACTCATTTTGAATATCAATTACCTGATGAATATAGGTTAGACAAGTATTTTAAATCATTTACACAAACATTATCCATCACGCACCAAGTTATAGACACTGAACATTTTTTGAGTACACGACAAGAATTGGGTGAGTTTTTTAGCGGCAAGAAAACATACCTTATGGAAAGTTTTTACCGCTATATGCGAAAAAAGCATAACGTATTAATGGATGGTAAAGATCCATTAACTGGTAAATGGAATTATGACGAAGACAATAGAAAAAAACTGCCAGCCAATCATAAAGCTACTGCTCCTTTAGTATTTGATAATGATGTCACTAGTATTCTCAAAGAAATTCAACAAACAGACATCAAAACGATTGGAACAATTGATGCCGAAAATTTTATTTGGCCAATTAATAGATATCAATCTTTACAACTTTTGGATTTTTTTGTAGAAGAATGTTTGCCACTTTTTGGAACCTACGAAGATGCCATGACTCCAACTGATTGGTCTTTGTATCATTCTCGACTATCCTTCTCTATGAATACAAAACTAATTTCTCCTTTAGAAGTGATTAATAGAGCCATTGATGAATGGAAAAAACGTCCTACACAAATTGAGTTTAATCAACTCGAAGGATTTGTGAGGCAAATTATTGGATGGAGAGAATACATGCGAGGTATTTATTGGTTAAAAATGCCAGAGTTTGCCAATATGAATTATTTTAATCATCAAGACAAATTACCAAATTGGTATTGGACAGGTGACACTAAAATGAAATGCTTAAGTCATTCTATCAAACAATCCTTAGAGTATGCATATGCTCATCACATTCAACGATTAATGGTAACTGGCAATTTTGCATTACTCGCAGGTGTTCATCCAGATGAAGTAGATCAATGGTATTTAGGAATTTATATCGATGCTATTGATTGGGTTGAAATTACTAATACTCGCGGCATGAGTCAGTTTGCTGACGGGGGTATTATTGGCACTAAACCCTATGTCAGTTCAGCAACTTACATAGATAAAATGAGTCATTATTGTAAAACCTGTCATTACAACAAAGCCATCAAAACAGGAGATAAAGCTTGTCCGTTTAATAGTTTATACTGGAATTTTTACGACAGACATTTAAATCTTCTTAACAAAAACCCACGCATTGGCATGATGTATAATGTATGGAACAGAATGGAGACAAAAGCAAAATTAGATTTATTAGAACAAGCTGAATATTATTTAAAACATATTAACGAATTATAGTAATGAATACGTCTATCGTTTGGTTTAAAACTGATTTAAGGCTTCATGACAATGAAACGCTAATAAAAGCTATTGAACAAAGTAATGAAATTATTCCTGTATATTGTTTTGATGACAATGAATTTAAAATAACCGAATATGGTTTTCAAAAAACAGGAAATTTTAGAGCTCAGTTTTTATTAGAATCCTTAAAAGACTTAGATAACAATTTAAGAAAGTTAGGTTCAGGATTACTTATTGTGAGTGGAAAGCCTGAACACGAAGTATTTAAAATAGCCCAGCGCTATCAAGCCAAAAAAGTGTTTGCTAAAAAAGAAGTGGCTTATGAAGAAAAGCAAACCGAAGAACGTGTTGAAAAAGAACTATGGAAATTAAAATGCGAATTAGACACATTTAGCACAAGTACTTTGTATCATGCGCAAGATTTGCCATTCTCCATTAAAGATATTCCAGATGTATTTACAAATTTTAGAAAACGAACCGAAAAGGAATCTCAAATAAGAAACATTTTTCCTGCACCTCAAGCGATAAAATCACCTTCCATTCCTGAGCTTGCTTTACCAAGGTTAGAACAATTAGATTTATCTCAAATCACAATAGATCAAAGAACAGCCTTTCCTTTTAAAGGTGGAGAAACGGAAGCTTACAAGAGATTAAACTATTATTTTCATGAAACCAAATTGATTTCTAATTATAAAGAAACCAGAAATGGTTTAATTGGAGTAGACTACTCGTCAAAATTTTCGCCATGGTTAGCTAATGGTTGTTTATCTCCCAGAGAAATTTATTATGAAATCAAAACATACGAAGACAATTTTGGCGCTAATGAATCCACCTATTGGTTAGTATTTGAGCTATTATGGCGAGACTATTTTAGATTTATGATGAAGAAGCATCGCCATCAATTCTTTTTACAAACTGGCATCAAACCCACAGATACGCCAACTCATGCAAATAATCAAGAATTACTCAATAAATGGATTAATGGAAATACAAATCATGATTTTATTAATGCGAACATGATAGAATTAAAATTAACTGGTTTTATAAGTAATCGCGGCCGACAAAATGTAGCCAGTTATTTATGTAACGACTTGAAATTAGATTGGCGATACGGTGCCGCTTATTTTGAGCAGCAATTAATTGATTATGATGTTTGTAGTAATTGGGGTAACTGGGCTTATTTAGCAGGTGTTGGTAACGACCCAAGAGGCAATCGTTATTTTAATATAGCAAAACAAGCAGATGATTATGATTCAAAAAAACAATATAGAAATTTATGGACGCAAACAATTTAACTTGCTATTATAGTGATTTGCCATCACCAATGGCCTACTTACTTTTACAAGAGGTCGAAGAAAAAAATAAAATAAATAAAGCTCCTTTTTCTAAAAAAGATATCAATAGAATTATTGAAATGGCTTGGGAAGATAGAACTCCTTTTGAAGCCATTGAGTTTCAGTTTGGATTAAAAGAAAAAGAAGTCATTGAATTCATGCGAAAAAACTCATTACCATCAAGTTTTAAAATGTGGAGAAAGCGAATGAAATCAAGAAAAACTAAACACTTAAAATTAAGAGATCAATCAACGATGCGTTTTAAATGTAATAGGCAAAGAGGAACTGGAAACAACATCAGTAAACGATAATTTATTTTTTATCTGGCATTCTCATATAAAAAATAAAACCATTTTGACGATACAATTCTTTTAATTGAGGACAATCTCTTATTACCACATCTTCATTAGTTATTTTCGTGACAAAAAAAGCAGGTTTATCACCATAACCATCCAGTAACCAATGTGTTCGAATTAAACTATAAGACACTTCTACATTAACATTATTAGCTTCATACTCCTCTCTTTTTGATTCAATATAGTTTTTGAATGATTCGTCGTTTTTGAATGATGGATTCAGTTCTCCATAAAATAAAGTAGCGTAACTTTTAAATCCAAGTGTTTCAACATTAAACCCGTGAGAAGCACATTGCTTATAAAACTCAATCGTTGCACGTTGAGAATACTGCTCTACTTTAGGCGCAACTAACATAATTAAACTATACACAGCAAATAAAGACCCTAAGAATAAAAAATAAATAAATTTCAATTTCCCTATTCTTATTTTTGCTAAACTAAAATGAGCTATTCCTAAAAACACAATGCCTATTATCCATTCATAACCACTCCAGTACACATCAGCTTTTAAATTTTCAATCGCAAATGAATCAGCTATTAGGTTACTTGAAATTAACCATGGTTTTAAAATAGGGACAATACCAATTAATAAAAAAGCAGCGCCCAATAATGCACTAATCACAACAAAAAAACCATGTAGCCATTTTTTCCATTGGTATTGACCACTCATTAATTTTTGAATACTATATGTTGCTAAATACGTTAATGGAAAATAGCATAACGAAGAATAATGCACAATTTTAGTTTGAACAATAGAGAACAAAATTAAAACCACCCAAAACAAACTCATCATCCATCTCTTCGTATGTTTTTGATAAGGTGTATCTCCTTGAGATTTTTTATGAGCTAAAATTAAAAACAAGGAAGATGGAAAACATCCGATTAATAAAACTACAAAATGATACATAAAAGATCCGCCATGATCACTATCTTCTGTTTTAAATAAACGAATTTGATAATCAATAAATTCTTGGATCACATGTCCATTACCTTTTAAATACATTACCGCAAACCAACTTAATCCAGTGATTAAAAATGCCAGAAAAAAAGCGGCCATAAATTTAAACGAAGATATTTTTTTAAATCTTCCTAAAACAAAAAAGACAGCCACTGTTAAACCAACTAATAACAATGCTGCAGGACCTTTGGTTAAAAGTGCAAGTCCTAAAAAGAAACCAGCTGTTATTGCCGTTCTATATCCAAATTTACCTACTGGATTATTAGTGTGTTGTATTAAATAATATACCGAAATATAAATGAATAAATTAAACCATGGATCGATGATACCACTTTTAAAAAACAAATGAGGTAACAAAGTAGACGCATATACAAAAGCCCATGTCAAACCAAATTTTTGATCGTTTAATTCTTTTCCTGTACGGTATAATACCATTAAAGTAATTACGCCACAAACAGCATTTGGAAAACGAGCTGCAAATTCATTGATTCCAAATAAATTCATACTAATGGCTTGTAACCAAATAAAGAGTGGAGGCTTTTCCCAAAAGGGATGAAAATATAATTGAACATCTGAATAATTATTGGATGCCAACATTTCTCTGGCACACTCAGCAAAGTTAATTTCATCCCAATCAAATAAAGACATATTTCCAATAAATGGAATAAACATTAAGGATGCCATTATAAAAATAAAGGCATACGCTTTTATATCATTATTTAATAGTTTAAACACGTTTGCTTTTTCGTTGAGAGAGTAATAAAGGAATAGTCGTATTTAACTGTTGCCATTTTTGTGTATGGTAAAAAACCATATAAAACAATAACGAAAATGACACTCCAATAATAGATCCTACATAAATATCGATTAACCAATGTTGCGATAAATAAACTCTACTATATGCCGCTAATAAAGCCAATATAAAAAATAGTATTTTCAAAAAATGGCTTCTACTCACAAAAAGCAAACAAAAAAATAATGCAAAAGCTGATAAGGCATGTCCGCTAGGAAAAGAATTAAATCCTAACACCTCTACCCCATCCACTTCTACTAATTTTTCTCTTACAAAATACTGAAACACAAAATGAGGTCGGTAAATATGAGGAAATACCAAATGTTTTAAAATAGATGAGACTAATGCTGCTCCTAAATAGGATAAAACAATGTATACTGATTTACGAATATTAAAAAACATAAAAATTATAGCCACTAAAAAGGCGAAAGCACCATCACCTAAATGAGTAACATAATTAAAAAAAGAATCTAATAGCGGATTTCCAACATAAGTATTCATTTCTCTATGAATTTGTACTTTTCCGTTTTGCAGTAATATCATTCCAACATAACATAATATCCCCAAATAAATCAGGATGTAAGCGATATTATGTTTCACAAAATGCTTCATTACCTTTTAATCGTATCTTTTTTACCAGTACCTGTTGTTTGAACCGGAGTTGTTACCTTAATTTCTTTTTTAAATGGTTTATCTTGTGCTTCAATATCGCAAGATATTTTAATTATTTGTTTAGATACTTTCATAATACATTGTGTTGGTTGAACATATATTTGTTTTAAAGTACTATCTGGCATTGTAAAAGCCATATCAGTTGCAAAACTCCTGGGTCCTTCAAATAAAAATGGATCTTTAAAATAATCTTCTAAATGTATATCTTTTATGTGGATTTTTTTACCTAAAACCATAGTATACAATTCAAATACAGCACTGGTTATTTTAATTGAAATTAAATTGGTTTTATTGTCGTATGTGATTTTTACTCGACCAAGCACTTGCGATTTATAACTAAATGGCCCAACCTCTACTTTTGCATCACACGTAAAATCACTACTATCTGGTTTAAAATTGATTTTAGGATTAACGACTTTCCAGTTATAATGTCCGTCTACAATTCCTAATACCTCGTATCCATTTCTGCCACTAATTTCACCTACAGCTGTAAATACTTTATTAACAGCCCTTTCACTTAGTACAAAAGCAAAATCATTCGCATTTTGACCTACTAAAATGGAGGAAAATTGTATTAAAAAAAGAAGAATAAGTTTCTTAAATTGCATGCTGTAAATATATAATTTTGCGAGGCTTATATTTCGCTAAAAGTAAAAACTAATTAATTTAAAATATATTCATTTTTCTTTTTTTAACTAACATATTATGGTCATAAAAGCTAATAACCCAGCACTTACTTCTTGGATAAATGTAGACTCAGCTTCTGATTTCCCTATTCAAAACTTACCATTTGGTATTTATTCGGATACAAATACCAAACATCATGCGTGTTCGGCTATCGGAACATATATTATTGATTTATATGAATTAACAGAAAGAGGCTTTTTCAAAGATCTAAACATTAATAAAGAAGTGTTTAATAAGGCTTTCTTAAATGATTTTATGGAATTAGGAAAAGACACCACACGTGCTGTGAGAAATCGTTTGTCGGATTTATTAGAAAAGGCTAACAAAGAACTTCAAGATAACAAAGAAATCTTTAATCATATTTTCAAACAACAATCATCCGTTCAAATGTTACTACCCGTAAAAGTGGGCGATTATACTGATTTTTATAGTAGTATTGATCACGCTACTAATATTGGAACCATGATTAGAGATCCAAAAAATGCCTTGATGCCAAACTGGAAATACATTCCTGTTGGGTATCATGGTCGTGCAAGTAGTATTACGGTTAGTGGAACTCCGTTATATAGACCTAAAGGGCAAATGAAACCAGCTGATGCCGAAGTGCCAACTTTTGGTCCTTGTAAATTATTAGACTTTGAATTAGAAACTGCTTATATCATTGGTAAATCAAGTAAATTAGGTTCAAGTATTAGCACCGAACAAGCGGATGATTATATTTTTGGAATGGTACTGTTTAATGATTGGAGTGCGCGTGATATACAAACATGGGAATATATTCCATTAGGGCCATTTTTATCAAAAAACTTTGCTTCAACTATTTCTCCTTGGATTGTTACTTTAGATGCTTTGGAGCCATACAGAACAAAAGGTTATGTTCAAGAACCAAAAGTATTTCCCTATTTAGAATACACTGGTGACAAAAATGTAGATATAAAATTAGAAGTGGCTATTCAACCAGAAAACAGCACAGAAACTGTTATTTGTAACTCTAACTATAAATATATGTATTGGACAATGGAACAACAATTAGCTCACCACACTGTAAATGGATGTAATGTGAATGTTGGTGATATGATGGGAAGCGGAACGATTAGCGGCCCTGAACCTCACGAATATGGCAGTATGATGGAATTAAGCTGGAAAGGAACAAAACCATTAAAGTTAAATGATGGCAGCGAACGTAAATTCATAAACGATAACGATACCGTAATTTTAAGAGGCTATTGTCAAAACGATAAAGTACGAATTGGTTTTGGAGAATGTAAAGCTAAATTACTTCCCGCAATCTAATTACTAAAAATAAACCCATAAAAAAATCCCCCCAACAAAATTGTTGGGGGGATTTTAATTTTTAATAAAGACCTTCAAGGTTTTAAAAACCTTGAAGGTCTGAATATCAAAATACTACATATTTTCAATAACAATAGCGCTAGCACCACCGCCACCATTACAGATAGCCGCTCCACCAAACTTAGCATTGTTTTGCTTTAATACATTAATTAAAGTAACAATCACACGAGCTCCAGAGCAACCTAATGGATGACCTAAAGAAACTGCACCACCGTTTACGTTTACTTTACTTGCATCTAAGTTCATTAATTTCATATTAGCTAAACCTACTACAGCAAATGCTTCGTTTAATTCGAAGTAATTAATATCACTCACTTTTAAACCAGCTTTTTCAGCAGCTTTTGGTAATGCAATAGAAGGAGTTGTAGTAAACCATTCAGGCGCTTGTTCAGCATCAGCATATCCCTTAATTTTCGCTAATGGTTTTAATCCTAAAGCATCTGCCTTTTCTTTACTCATTAATACTAAAGCTGCAGCACCATCATTCATAGTAGAAGCATTAGCCGCAGTTACAGTACCATCTTTAGTAAACACAGCTTTTAATCCTGGGATTTTTTCAAAGTTTACATTTTTATATTCTTCATCTTCAGCAAATAAAACCGTTCCTTTTTTAGTAACGATTTCTACTGGTACAATTTCTTCTTTAAATTTACCTGCTGCCCAAGCTGCTGCCGAACGTTTGTAAGATTCAATAGCAAATGCATCTTGATCTTCACGAGTAAAATTATGTTCTTTAGCGCATAAATCAGCGCAATTTCCCATTGGTACGTTTCCGTAAACATCAGTTAAACCATCTTTAGCTAAACCATCAACTACAACTCCGTTACCATATTTAGCACCCCAACGGTTATTTTCTAAATAAAAAGGTACTTGGCTCATGTTTTCCATACCACCAGCTACTACAATGTCAGCATCACCTAACATAATCGCTTGTGCTGCTAATGAAATAGATTTCATACCACTAGCACATACTTTGTTTACAGTTGTACAGTTTACATTATCAGGTAAACCAGCAAATTTTGCTGCCTGACGAGCTGGTGCTTGACCTAAATTAGCTTGTAATACAGAACCCATAAACACTTCGTTTACCAATGCCGGATCTAATTTAATTTTATCTAAAGCGCCCTTAATAGCTACTGCTCCTAATTTTGTAGCAGAAACACCTGCTAATGTTCCACCAAAAGAACCTAGTGGAGTTCTTACAGCTGATACGATATATACTTCTTTGCTCATGTTGTTTGTTTTTAGTTTTAATTAGTGCGCCAAATGTAATATTTAGATTGCTGTTTGGTTTCCCATTCATCGAAATTTGATTAACATTTTTGGAAGTAATTAACAATTCATTTCGGCTTCTTTTAGCTTGTCACTTCGAGTAGTGTTTGCTGTTCCTTTGCAAACACATATCGAGAAGTATGGATTGATAAAACAACATCGCCCGTTCTCGATACATTTTTTTGCAAGAGACAGAGCAAAAAACACCTGTCTGCCGACAGGCAGGCTCGAACTGACAAATAATTTCACTGTCACTTCGAGTAGCATTTGCCGTTCCTTTGCAAATGCATATCGAGAAGTAGAGAGTGAAAAGAATAAAGCCGTCCGTTCTCGATACGGCTTTCGTACCTCAAGCCACTCGAACTGACATTAAATTTTACTTTAATTTGTCAAATGAGAAGTTATTAGGATTTATTACCTTTAAATCATGTATAAAGTCATTTATTTATATATCCTTAAATGCAAAGACGACACCTATTACACGGGCGTTACCAATAACCTAGAAAAAAGACTTAAAGAGCATAACCTAGGAATAAGCAAAGAATCTTATACTTTTAGCAGAAGACCAGTTGAGTTAATGTGGCACGAGGCTTTTACCAATTTTCATTTAGCTTTTGAATGGGAAACAAGAATCAAAAAATGGAGTAAAAAGAAAAAAGAAGCTTTAATTAATAATGACTATGATGCTTTAATTAAATTATCAAAAAAGAATTTTCGTCAACAAAAATAACACCGTCCGTTCTCGATTCTCCCATTAACTTGTCGCTTCAACTAATTAAAAAACGCTCTCTTTGGCTTGTCACTTCGAGTAAAATTTGCCTGTACTTTGCAAATTTGTATCGAGAAGTAATGAGCAAAAAACAACATCGCTCGTTCTCGATACATTTTTTGCAGGAGGCAGGTAAAAAACACTCGAACTGACAACCGACAAAAGTACAACTCACCGATAACTAAATACCAATTACCTAATTTCTGTGTTTTTTAATGAAATATAACAAGCTCATATAGAGCCGCATCTTATAAAACAATACCTTTGATACTTTGTTGTTATACATTATGTTCATACGATTTTTAATTTTCTTTATATTAATTGTTTTAGTAGAACTCTACTTTTTACAAGCACTTAAAACAATCAGTGTTGATTACACGCCTCAAAAACGCAAAATCATTTTTTGGATTGCTTATAGCTTAGCGGGAATAAATATTTTAATTAGCACGGTTGCTATGTTTTATCCACCACCAGAGTGGAATAACTTGCTAAGATTTATTTCGTCAGCTGCTCTTATTTTATTTGTATGTAAACTCATTGGCTCTTCTTTTTTATTAATCGATGATGTGATTCGTTTGATTAGATGGATTGCTAGTTTATTTAATAAAGCACCAAAACATAGCATTGAAGAAGGTGTTCAGCAAATTAGTCGTTTAAAATTTTTAAGTTATTTAGCTGTAACATTTACAGTTATTCCTGCTGTTTCATTTTTATATGGCATGGTGCGTGGCGCTTATAAATACCGTGTGCACAAAGTAAAAGTAAGTTCTCCTAATTTACCAGAAGCTTTTGAAGGTTTTAAAATTGTGCAATTATCCGATATGCATTGCGGAAGCTTTATGAGTTCGGAGCCATTAATTAAGGCCTTTAATATTGTATTAAATCAAAAACCAGATGCGATTTTCTTTACGGGTGATTTAGTAAATAACGAAGCTATTGAAACAGAAATGCATTTAGATGCTTATAAAATGTTGAAAGCACCGCATGGTGTGTATAGTATTTTAGGAAATCATGATTATGGTGATTATAAGCAATGGGAAACTCCTAAACATAAAATTGCCAATCTCGAAAAACTAAAAGATATTCAAGCTCAATCGGGTTGGCGCTTATTAATGAATGAGCACGTGCCCATTGAAAAAGACGGACAAAAAATTGCTTTATTAGGAATTGAAAACTGGGGAGGTAATTTACGTTTTCCTCGCTACGGAAAATTAGATCATGCACATGCCGGCACAGAAGAATACCCTTTTAAAATATTATTATCTCACGATCCTTCTCATTGGGATGTGCAGGTAAGTCAAGAACAAAAATACAATGACATTGATTTAACCTTAAGCGGACATACACACGGCATGCAGTTTGGTATTGAGATTCCTGGTTTTAAATGGAGTCCTGTGCAATACATCTACAAACATTGGGCAGGTTTATATAAACAAGACAACCAATATTTATATGTAAACCGTGGCTTAGGTTTTTTAGGTTATCCAGGGCGCTTAGGCATTTGGCCAGAAATTACAGTCATTGAATTAAGCAGAGCTTAAACCCAGCGCGTATTACTGAGTTAGTTTCTTTGCCTCGTTAATATCCATACGAGTACCATCTTTGAAGGCCGCTACAAAGCAATCCTTATAACCTAACTCTTTTAATTTAGCTTGTTGTTTACTAGCATCACTAAATGAATTATAATTACCAGAAGTATATTTCACAACTGTTCCAACCTTATAAAACCAAACATCTTGTACGTTAGGAAACTTTGTTTTAGCATCTACTTCCTTGTCAGTTGCTGCAAATTGAACTTTAAATACAATGCCAGATTTATTAACTTCTGGTTTTGATTTTTCTGTTTCTTTTACTTCTGTAATTGTGTTTGTTTTTACGGAAGTTGAACCTGTAGACGCTTCAATTTCTTTTATTTTTTTAGAAGCATATGCATCTTTATTGTCTTTTAACGCATTTGCTTTTTGATATAAATCAGTGGCCTCAGTATAATTTTTATTCTTTAAATTCAAATCAGCCATGGTGATGAGCTGTTTGTATTTTTTATCTAACTCCTCTGTTTTGTTTTGTTGTTTTTTAACTTCAGCTAAAGAGTCGGCTTTCATTTTTTCGATACGAGCCAATTCTTGGGCTTTTTCTCTGGCTAGTTTCTCCGCCTCTTCTAACTCTTTTTTCTCTTTGTCTTCTTTAGCTTTTTGTTCAGCTAAAGCTTTTTCTTTCTCTGCCGAATCATCTTTTACAGTGTCTTCTTTTTTATCCTCTTCTTCTGAATCGTCAACTTTACTAGGTTCTTTGGATATCGTATACGTTTCTTTTTCTAGAGGAACCTGATTTTCTATCTCATCATCATACGTTTTTTTTATGCCTTCTTGCTCGTCCTTATATTTTCTAAAGGCTCTAAACAAACAGGCAGCGATGTAGGTTTGCCCTTTTTCCGAACCCAAAAATTTTTCTTCCTGAGGATTAGTTAAATAACCTATTTCTGTTAAAACGCTAGGCATAGAAGTACGCCATAATACCCAAATACTTTGTCGATGCACACCTTTATCAACTCTCCCTGCTTTTTTCGAATATTGTTCTTGAATTTTCATTGCCAAACCAGCGCTCTGAATCACATAGCTTGAAGTATAATTACTCATAATGATATAACTTTCTTCACTATTTGGGTCAAATCCTTGATACTTTGTTTCGTAATTATCTTCCAGTAACATGGCAGAGTTTTCTCGTTGGGCCACTTTCATTTTACCTTCTTCATTTTTTAAACCCATCACATAAGTTTCTGAACCATAAGGCTCTGGATTAGCTGTTTCAACCACTATAAGTTTTCCTTTTGAATTCTTGAATGTTTTTGGGCGCATTTTGCCCGTTTTCTTATCTTTTATCATCACAGGCTTACCAGCAGCATTGCAATGTATAGAAATGAATAAATCGGCATTGTTTTCATTAGCTATTTTAGCTCTGTCTTCTAATTCAACGAAAACATCCGTTTTTCGGGTAAAAATGACTTTAACATCTTTTATATTTTCCTCAATCAGTTTTCCAAATTTTAAAGCAACCGCCAAAGCCACTTCCTTTTCTTTACAGCTAACTCCATTACAACCAGGGTCTTTGCCACCATGTCCTGGATCAATCACAATAATTTTAACCTTACGTTTGGGGTCGTCTTTACGGGAATAAAATGAAGAAAATACAAAAACTATAAGTACTGGAATCAGTAATATTTTAAGTAAAATATTATATTTTTTTATCTTCATATCTTTAAAAAATAACTACCAATTAACGAGTAATTGTTAGCTTTGTAAGTTTAGGTAAATTTAGTCCCGAGTCGTTATTAATACTGTTAAACATATCTTTTTTTTACTCTTATTATTGTTAATAAGTACGACTCCATTTTTGGCTCAAACCGACCTAAACCAAAAAACCATTCCCGTTAACACTCCCACTACTCCAACAAGCCCTCAAGCTAAGGTTGACTCTTTGGATACCGAAGAAGACTCTGAACCACTTGAGCACCGTATCGTTTATAACGCCAGAGACTCAATAAGATACGAAACAAAGGGTAATAAAATCTATTT
>DIHL01000067.1 GCA_002420145.1 Bacteroidetes bacterium UBA5697 | reverse complement strand
CAAGAACAGAATTTTGTTAGTGATTCAAATATTAATTACAAAAATGATTTAAAGGAATTCTTAAGGGGGGCAAATAGATTTTCTGACGAGTTTAAATTTTCAGATAAATATAGTTATGAAATCAAAAAAGCAATGAGCACTCTATACGATATTTTAAATTCCTCAGTGGATAATGTGAGCGGTTATTTAAATTAACAGCTTATGAAACAAATGCTTTTAGACCATAACAAAATTGGAATTACTAACAAAAAGTGAACAGAAATACTCAGACCCTTTAAAAGGGAAAACAGAAAATAATAAGTAAAAACATAACAATAATTGTATTTAAAAAAATAAACACTATGCAAAAATCACTGATCACATTACTCGCAATTCCAATATTATTAAGTTGCAAGAAAAAAGACGAAACACCAGCAACGGAAACACCAACTACAACGACTACTGGAGGAACGACAGTTACAAAACATTGTACGTTCTCATATAATGGTGCCAATTTTTCAGCTTCCTCTTATTTAGGCGATATACCTTATAATGTATTTAGCAGCAACAGACCAAATTATAGCGTTGCTTGTTATGGTCCAACAGGCTCAAACCAGATACTGACTTTAAACGGAAAAATTCAAACAGGTACTTATCCATTGGATGGCAGTACTTCTCATTACGTAACTTTTCAAACAAACAGTAAAACGTATACTTCAAATTCAGGTACTTTAACAATTACAGCTAATGATACATTAAATAACAGTCTTAAAAAATACCAAGCAACATTTAGTTTTGTAACGGATGTTGTTTCGGGAACTTCATATACTATTACAGGCGGAGATGTCTTATATATTCCTTAATTAAAAAAGTATGATTTATTTAAAACAAAAAACAGCTCTTTTTGTGTTACTGATATTCAGTATCACAACGAATTATATTGCGCAAACTGATACAACAAGTAATCCATTAAGAGATGAAGTTTTAAGTAAAACAAACCAAGTAGAGGAAGGTAATAATTTTACAAATTTATTTTCTCCCGACAGTACAGCTACATTGCCAATTGGCATAATAAAAGAAATAGGAACAAGTAGATACATTATTGCAATTGACAGTGCAAAATTTGCTCCTAATGGGGCTAGATTTAGCGCCTTTATGGCCGTTGATTTTCCGGGAACTACAAAAAAAATGTGTTTTGCAGCAAAAAATATAGCTTTCAATCCATTAGGTCTTGGTTCTTCAAATACTCCAGAAAGGTTAATGTTAGTGAGTGATCATTACATTAAGATTTCCGAAAAAGTAATGCTTGTATTAAAAGGGGATGGAACTAATTATGTTGAATGGAATTGTAACGGTTTTCAATCCATTAACTTAAAGGGTAATTTTATTTTTTCTAAAAGTATAATAGAACCCGATAAAGAAGTTGTTCCCAATGACAGCGTTGTAACCGCTACTTTTGAAGTTCATGCCAATGATATTCAAAATGTAGTTATAGTTGCAAACATTTCACCTTTTCAAATTAAAGGGTTAAAGGGTTTTGGGTTTCAAGTAAGCAATGCGGTTTTTGATATGAGCCAACTAGCAAACGCACCAAGTATGACTTTTCCATTGGGATATCCACCAACCTATATTGCAAATCCCAATATGTGGACAGGTTTTTACTTAAAGCAATTTACAGTAAGATTACCAAAAGAAATGTCGAAAAAAGGTGGTCAACGGATTACGATTTCTGCTAATAATTTTGTGATAGATAAGGCAGGCGTTTCAGGCGCTTTTGTTGTAACTAATTTATTAAATAATCAAGATGGAAGTGCTAATGGATGGGCCTTCTCTATTGATAAGATTGGAATTCATATTGTAACAAATAACTTGAATGGTGGAGAATTAGGAGGTACTATTGTTTTACCAACTGCTGATAATGATACCTTAGGATACAATGCATTAGTAACTTATAATCCTGTAGCAGATGACATTGACTTTGACTTTGCAGTAAGACCACGTAATAATCTTGAATTTAATGTTTTTGCTGCAAAGGTTGATTTATACCCTACATCTGTTATTCATATTGCAAGAATCAACCAACGCTTTGTTCCAAATGCTATTTTAAATGGAAAAATCGAAGTAAGTAATGGCAATTTAAAAACTTGTAAACTAGATTTTGAGCAATTTAGTTTACACTCTCAAAAGCCTTATTTTAGAGGAGGTATATTTAGTTTAACATTTAATGGTAGTGGTGGAAATAATACTTCAAAAGGGGCAAATTACCCAATTAGTATAGATAGTATCACATTAAAAATCATAAATAGTAATCCTGAAATTGCGTTTAATTTGAAACTCAATTTAAAACAATCCTCTGATGGAAATGGTTTTGCTGCTGAGGCTCGAATATTTATTTTAGCAAAGATAAATGATGTGCCTGATGCGGGTGCTGTAAGTAGCGATGGAACACCTGCCATGAAAGGTAAATGGGTGTTCGATAGAGTAAAAGTAAATGATATTTATTTAGGAGTTCACACAGGGCCTGTTGATTTTGATGGAGCAATTTCATTTAAAGATAATGATCCAGTATATGGTAAAGCTTTTTTCGGAAAAATCAGTATAACCTTAAAAGACATTTTACCGGGTCCAATTGAAATTAACTCATGTTTTGGAAGTAAGGATACATACAGATATTTTTATGTAGATGCAAAATTACCAATACAAATTACTTGTGGATATATTACTATTCATAGGATGCTTGGAGGACTTTATTATCACATGGCTCCTAAACCAGGCATCTCAAATGCTACCTTAACATCGGGTTTAAGGCCAACGGGTAGTTATAATAACGCTTACAATTATGTTCCTGATAACAACATTAGTATAGGTTTTAAAGCTGGTGCAACTTTAGCATTATCAACATCTGATGAACCGTTTAATGTGGATGCTGTTTTTGAAATTAATTTTACAAGCTCCGGAGGTTTAGGAATGATTAAATTTACAGGAGACACCTATTTTTTCAAATCTATACCTGAAAGAGATGCAATTGCTTCGCCATCACAATTACCATTATATAGTCATATGGAAATGCAATACACGCAAGCAGATAAAACATTTCATTGCTTAATGCAAACCTATTTAAATATGAATATGATAAAAGGTTCATATGAAAATGGGCGAGCTGGAGATATAGTTATTCATGCCGAACCAGGTAAGTGGTATGTATGGGTAGGTACATCTGATTTACCACAATCTGTTAAAGTATTTAACGCAATTACTGCAAGTTTATACTTTATGGTTGGTACAGAAATAAAACCAATGGCGCCAGTGCCTGCGCAATGCTTGCAAATTTTTAACGACAATAGTTTATCTAGTACAAGAGACGCGTCTAAAATCACTACAGCCAAAGGTTTTGCAACTGGCATGAGTATTTCCGCTAGTGCATCTAAAAGTATCAATCTTTATATTGTAGAAGCTTACGGTTCTATTAATGCAGGTATTGGGTTTGATTTTATGTTTACTGATTTCGGAAGTAATGCGAGATGTTCAGAAACAGGTGATGTAATTGGCATTAATGGTTGGTATGCACAAGGTCAGGCATACGCTTATTTGAGTGGGAAAGTTGGTATTAGAGGGAGTTATAAATTCCCATCAAACTGTCCAACAACTGAAAGAGTATTAGGAGTTGATATAAATGTACCTTGTTTAATAGACGAAGGTTTTGATTATGAAATTATGAATGTAGCAGCTGCGGCATTGTTGCAGGCAAAAGGGCCTAAACCTATTGTGTTTGATGCTAGAATTCATTGTAGTTTTAGCTTCTTTGGCGGAGCGATTAATGATTCATTTGATTACCAATACCATTATGGAGATGAGTGTTCCATTTAAAATATTTAATAAAATGATTTTTCGTAATCTTCTTATTTTCTTTTTAGTTTTTGTTTATTGTTGCAACAGTAATGCTCAATCTATCTATTCTAAAGCATATATTTCAGACAAAAAAATTATACTAAGATGGGCTCCTAAGGATTTTAAGGTTTGGGATCTTGGAAATAAATATGGATATAAAATTGAACGTTTAAATTTATCGGAAGAATTTATACCTGATACTGGTAAATTTACCATTGCCGAACGATTAAATTCTGAAGCAATACGACCTCTTCCGTCAAAGGATTCAACTTGGGTTAGATTAATTAGGAAAAATAAAACAGCCATTTTAATTTATAAATCTTTATATGGCAAACCAAATGCAACTACCAACAAAACTGACGCAGAGCAGGGAAAAGGACAAATGTTGGGAATGGTTTTAGTGTCTTGTGATTTAAATGCTGAATTTTCAAAAGCGGCGGGCTTGTATTTTAAAGATACAACGTTTCAAAAAAACGCAATTTATGCCTATAAAATAACTGTATTATGCCCTAATAGTTTGGGTAAATACTCTGTTGTTTGTGTTGCAAATACAAATAATAAAACAGTTTTTAAAACACCTGTTATTTTAAAAGGTAAAGGAAATAATAAACATAGTGTGATTACATGGAATTTTAAAAATTTACAATCAGATTATAGTGGATATAATATTGAGAGAAGTGAGGATAGTGTAAATTTTGTTCGAATAAACAAAAGTCCTTATGTTGTTGTAACTACTCAATTTGAAAAAAACAAAACAGAAACAAACTATTTGGATAGTTTACCTAAAAACAAGAAAAATTACTATTACAGAATTAAAGGAATTTCGTTGTTTGGAGAAGAAGGTTTGCCATCTAATATTGTTAAGGTGAGAGGGAAAGATGATTTTAAATCAGCAGCACAAATTGATTCTGCATTTGCTATCAATAATAAGTTTATAAAGATTAAATGGCAAATGAATAAAAAAGTTGACACAAAGACTTTAAAAGGGTATTGGATTTTAAGAAGTAATAAAACTGATGGAAAATATCAATCCATTTCTAAAGGTTTCATTAATCCTGATAAAAATTATTTTATCGATAGCTTACCAAACTATATTAATTATTATAAGGTTATAGCTGTAAATGATGAAAACGACTCTACAACTTCTAATCCCGCTTTAGCTCAAATTATTGATGATGTACCGCCTTCTATTCCGATTGAGTTAAAAGGAATCATAAATGACAGTGGGAGAGTAACATTGAATTGGTTAGCCAATACAGAAAAAGATTTAAGAGGATATAGAGTGTTTCGATCAAATGCAATGCACGAAGAATTTGTTGAAGTAACTAAAGAACTTTTAAGTGAGACAAATTACTCTGAGAGAATAAATATTAATACATTAACAAAAGATATTTTTTACACCGTTGCCGCTGTCGATAAAAATTACAACAATTCAAATCAATGTCTGCCAATCAAATTAAAACGTCCTGATCATATACCACCAGTAGCTCCAATCATTAAAAAATTTGAATTTACTGATTCAAGTATTATCATTAATTGGATTCCAAGTTCAAGTTTTGACGCGAGTAATTATAAACTAATACGATATAATGACAAAAAAGATAGTGTAATTATTAAAGAATGGTATGCAAAGGATAGTCTTATTAAATACAATGATTATAATGTGGAGTTAGGTAATGGATACTTTTATAAACTCAAAGTAACGGATGATGTTGAAAATAAAAGTGAAAGTAAGGCATTGTATACTAAAATAGAACCGGGTTATAGAAAAAAACCAATTAATTTTAAAGCAAAACTAGATATTGAAAATAAGAAAATAGTTCTTCAATGGAAATATGAAATTAAAGAACCTATTTTGTATTTCACAATTTATAAATCAAAAAACAATTCGGAATATAGAATATTTAAAACATTAGAAAAGAATCAGTTCGAGGTATTTGATAAAGAAATTAACATCAATAATATTTATCGTTATCAATTAAAGGTAACATTAGAATCAGGAATTGAGAGTTTATTCAGTAATGAAGTAGTTGTGCCTTACTAAGATTAAACAATAAAAGCTGGTTATTTATTGACCTAAAAAGCAATCATGGCAAAATCGTCAAAGCAAAGCATATCAAATGAAACTAAACCACGAAAAGCGGTTTATCTATCAATGGTTATTGGGAAAGAGATTGATAACGTATTAATGAAGTATAATGGGGAACAAAAAATTGAAATAGCCGAACACTTGATTAAAACCTTTGATGAGTTACTAGAATATTTTAAATCAAAAGAAGAGGGAGTATACCAAAGATATGCTAATAGAGAAAAAGATTTATTAAAGAAATATGGAAAAGCATTTAAATCCTATGCAGATTTAAGTATTTATAAGTTGTTTGATTTTGATATGTTGTTAGCAGAAAAAGACTATTATGCATCAAAAGAATTTAATAGTTTAAAATCAGGAGAAGGAGATTTATCAGAAAAAGATATAAAGGAATGGTGTGATTCAATGAAAAGAATGTTGTATGGAGTAGTGCATTTCGCCTATTTAGAAAAAGAACCGGAATTTGAAACGACATTAAGCACAAAAGAACAACTTACAGGAGCAAAAGATGAAGATGACAAAGAAATCACAGAAGCAAGGCAATTACTGGCTATTTATTTCTTATTAAAATCGGGTTTTAATACCGAGCACAGAGGTACTAACTCAGTTAGTGAAGTAACTCGCTTTGCACATTTATTGACTGGTACAAAATTTACCACATTGCAGAAATCAAGTATCTATAAAAAGTATCAATTAATTCCAAATTATAATAAAGAAGAATACTTAATTAAGGATTTACGTTTCATTAGACCGTATTTTGAAGCATTGAATATTCAAAAAGCCATAGAATTAATTGATAAAGAAATTGAAGTGTCAATAAAAGAACTTCCTTTATCAAAAAGAAAGAGCTTTTTATAGTTAAAGTATCAATTTCATAACCTCAAAGCGCCAGTAATGGCGCTTTTTTTATGGTTTTACATCATTAAAACGTCAACAATTCCGGAAAAGTGTGATGGTACTTGACGTTTCAAAAATCATTTTCTCGAAACATCAATTGACACTTTTTTAACTAAGATAAACCATTTATTACTGCGGAAATATGCGGTTTACGCAAATTGCATTATAAGTAGTGTTTAGATTTGGGTATGAATCAGTGTCCTAACCCGTCAATTGATGGTTTACACTACAGAAAACAAATGTTTATCTTATTGAAAACGAATAGTTTGAAAAATGTTATTTAAAAAAACATCAATTATAGGTATACCCATAGGGAGATAGTAAGCTCAAAAATAGGCTGACATTTGTCGTATGAAACAACCAGATCAAATAACATTAAACGAAACGTCAATTGATTCATCGTGATTATAATTTTTTGCGTTTTTATACCATTTTCTACGCTATTCGGAAAGCAAGAAAAAAAGACACTATAATTTCGCAAAAAGAATTAGCAAAAAGAGGTCAACGCAACAAAAATTAATTTGATATAACAACAATTTAAAAGAAAAACAAAAAATAGGTACACCCATAGGATAAACCAATGCTTGGAATCAGCCTAACCTTTGTAGTATTAATCAGAAAAATTAAATGTCAATTGACACAAAAATAAATAATCCATCAAATAATAACCTAAAAACAAATCAATTATGAAAACTATCAATTTAACACTAACAGGACTAACCGTATCAGAAGTATTAATGGCAATGCAAGTAAACAAACTGTCCCCGCTTTATTTGGGTACAGATCAAAATTGCAATCTTTTATATAGCGTAAAGTACAGTCAGGAAAAAGAAAGCATTATCGAAACAATTTTAAAGTTTATCAGCGAAGTTGACGAAATGGAAAAAGGATTTAATTCGACGATAGAAGAATTAATGATTAAAGCCAATCTAAAAATCAGTCATGACGAAAGGGTGCAATTAAAACCATTCAAAATAACTGTACTAAAAAATATTTATAAAATATTTAAATCTATCGGTGATGAATGATTCAGAAAATAGCACAAATAAAAATGCTGACAAAACAGAAAGTAATCAATCAAATAATGAGAAAACAATGAATAACAATAGCAACAACCAAGCAGGCGGCATGAACGTGCCCGATTGGGTGATGCACTTACTCACAGGAGCAGGTTCGATGGGAGGAAGCTATTTGTTATTTATAAAACCACTTCAGGAAAAGTTTGATGACATGCAAAAACAAATTACAGACCAAAAAGAAACTATTGAGGTTTTACAAGCCCAAATCAAGCAACTGATTAGAAAGCAAAACAACAAAGTATTATCAGGAAGAGGAAAGGAATATTCAAGGACTTCTTTTAAAGAACAATCGTCAGACGAAAGCGAACATGAAGAAAACGAGGATGATAATGACGATAAGGAACAATCCGAAATATCGCAGAAGAATTACGGCCTTTTTAGTTTAAAAAAGAAAGCCCCTTTTCAAAATCAGTCAAATAACAAAGGAAATGTTCGCTTTTGATTTTCAAAAAACACATTGCAAACATTCACAATCAGAATAATATGAAAACAGATAATCAATTTAGATCAAATCTTAGTGAAGAAAACATCTGCATTCCGGGAGATTTGATTTTAGAAGTATTAGGAATTATTGTCAGAGAACAACTCAAACATGAAATCACCCAAATATCAGAAAACAAAAGTTTGATTTATGTATCGGTTTACATCAATCGAACAGAGACTAGGCAAATAAAACTGATGCAAAATATTCAGCATATTTTAAATGAGTATAAAGAGTTTCGTTGGGAAGAAAGTGAACAGTATAATTGGAGGGAGAGCTAATGGAAAAGATATGTGAACATTGCGGAGAAGTTTTTGAAGCTAAACGCAAAGATGTGGTGTATTGTTCTGCCTCATGCAGACAAATGGCTTACATGAACCGTAAATTGAATTTTAATTCTAATGAAAGTGATTTAGGGAAAATTTCTTTTTCTGGAATGACACTTAATTCTGAAAATGAAGAATCTTTTGTTAAGGAGGAATTAATAAATAATGGGACTGAAGATGTTGAACAATCTGATAATGTAGATGCTGTTTCATATTTAGAATCAACTGAACCAAAAGAACTACCTGACCAAGAATTAAAAAACTACGAAAGCAAGTTCAATAATGCAATGGTAGAGCGATTTAATGAGAGGGAATATGATTTGGCTTTAAACACTTGTTTTTATTCACAGAAAAGTGCTCCAAGTTTTTGGGTTAGTATTCGATTGAAATGTTTAGTTGAATGTTTATTGATGTTTTCTGAAATGAAATGCACTAATGTAGATGATTTAAAAGAAATCTGTAATGCTTTTATTTTAATGACTAAATCTGATTGCTTTATTCATTTACCGGTCAATTTCCCATACACCAAATACATTATTCATTTAAGGGATAAACTAACATCAATTTGTATTGCCAATGATTCATTGGAAAGAATAAAATTCAGAATTAGCCGAGAGAATAAAATTGAACTCATTGTATCACGATTTGAACTATCTCATTTTCTCCCGAAGAAAAAATTTTGTGATCTGGATTTTTCAGAGTATATCAGTTAGTCAATAATATATTTAAAAGTCAAATAACCTAAAGTAAATGAATAAATATCGTAATAAAAATCTTCAAATATCCCTATAAACAAAGGGGGTATAGAGTTAATAAAAGAACTTTTATGTGTGGAACAAATTGTGTATTTTAGACTTAAATACAGCAAATTTATGCTTTCCAAGGAAAAGTTCTTTTGTAAATCAGTAATAAAAGATAAGAACCATTAAATAAAGAAAGTATGAAACCTGTAGAAAAAGAGTTGAGTTTAGAAAGAATCAAAGAATTGTTAGGAGATAAAAAATTGAGTGATGAAACCATAAATAAAATCACGATACGGATAAAACGATTTTGCAAAGTGGCATATGAGTTGTATTCAAGAAGACAAGAACCGCCAACACAAAGTCAGGTTATTAAACTATCAGAGGAAAGTGAATCTGATAATGATTTTAAGGAAGCGGCATAAAGAATAAGAGAAACAGAAAATAAAAATCAATAACAAACAAATAATTATAATCATGGGTAATAGTTTGTTCAAAGTATTTGCCAAAGGTTCAAAGAATATCCGATTAGAAAGTAACGAATGTGTTATTTACACAAGGGTATCTGGAGTCAAGCAAATGGATGGTATGAGTTTAGAAACTCAACTAAATGGAACGAATGCTTATGCTAAAAAACATAAGCTATTAATTAGAGAACATTTTGGAGGAACATATGAGAGTGCTGCTTCTGATGAACGGAAAGAGTTTCAACGAATGATTAAGTACATCAAAAGTACAAGGCATAAAGTTTCAAAAATTTTGGTATATAGTTTAGAACGATTCTCCCGAAATGAAAATTCTATTTGGTTAAGTGGTCAACTCCGAAAACTGGGAATTGAGATTGTATCCGTAACTCAACCAATTGACACAACTAATCCTGCCGGAATCATGCAACAAAAAATGCTCTTCATTTTTGGCGAGTTTGATAATCAACTTCGCAGACAGAAAAGCATGGCAGGAGTAAGGGAACATTTACTGCATGGAGAATGGTGTACTAAACCCCCAGTAGGTTATGATATTGTAAAAGTAAATGGCGAAAGGAAGATTGTAGTTAATGAAACAGGTAAACTCATTAAAAAGATGTTCTTATGGAAAGCTAAAGAACGACTAAGTAATGTTGAAATTCAAAAGAGATTAGAGGCTCATAAATTAAAGTATAATCTTAGACGGATAGCAGAAATCCTTTCTAATCCGTTTTATTGTGGCAAGATGGCACATAAGGCTTTGGAGGGTGATATATTAGATGGCAAGCATGAAAAGCTAATTACAGAAGAATTGTTTTTAGAGGTGAATAATATTTTAGCAGAAAAGAAATTAGGTTTACAAACGAAAAAAGAACGCCCTGAAATTTCATTAAAGCGGTTTATGCGCTGTAATGCTTGTAGCCAACCAATGAGGGGATATATTGCAAAGGGATATGATATGCCGTACTATAAGTGTAATACTCCAGGCTGTAAGTGTAACCGAAATGCGAACGATGTAAATAGACAATTTGAAGGATTACTTTTGATGCATTCAATTGATAAAGCTTACTTGCCTCTCATCAAAGAACAATTAAAATTGACGTTTCAGGAGCATAATGCAGGATTAGAGGAAAAACAGGAAACTGTAAAACGTCAATTGACGGATATAAATAAGAAATTAGAAAGGCTTGAGGAGCGTTTTATCTTGGAGGAGATTAACTCAGAGCTTTATTATAAGTATAAAGGTAGGTTTGAAAAAGAAATCGATGAAATTGCCAAAGAAATGAAGCAAAATGCCATTGACATGTCGAAGTTGGATGACTACATTTCTTTTGGCTTAGACTTCTGTTATAACCTCAATGAAATGTGGGCTTTCGGTGATTATAACCAACGTCAAGAACTACAAAATGCCTTCTTTGCGCAAGGAATTACCTATGACCGCCAAAAAGACGAATGTCGAAGTGGAGAAATAAACGAATTCTTAGTTCAAGCCTCTGATTTATCAAAGGATTTAAGTAATATTGTACTCGATAAAAATTATAAAATAGCTCCAACTTCGGTTGGGGCAGTTCGAGCGAAGTCGAGAACTAGACAGATATTCTAATTACGCTTCTCGACTACGCTCGAAGTGACAACAAAATCATCCTCTTTAAGCTTAAAAAAATAGCGTATCTTTACGAAATATACAGATTGGCTATGACTACTTTTAAAGATTTAAACCTTACTAAACAATTAATAAATGCCTTAAGCGATATTGGATTCGAAAGTCCAACGCCTATTCAAGAAAAAGCATTTCCTGTTATTATGTCGGGTAAAGATGCCGTTGGTATAGCCCAAACTGGTACAGGAAAAACCTTTGCTTATTTATTGCCAATATTACGTCAATTAACATTTTCAGAACAACGCCAGCCGCGTGTTTTAATAGTAGTTCCTACACGTGAGTTAGTAGTGCAAGTAGTAGATGAAGTCGCTAAATTATCCACATACATGCAAGCAAGATGCGTGGGAGTTTATGGTGGTGGAAACATTAATATTCAAAAACAAAAAGTATATGATGGCGTTGATATTTTAGTAGCAACTCCAGGTCGTTTAATTGATTTGACCTTAAGTAGAACTTTGCAGTTTAATAGCATTCAAAAATTGGTGATTGATGAAGTAGATGAAATGTTAAACTTAGGTTTCCGTTCTCAATTAATTAAAATATTAGATATCCTTCCCGAAAAACGTCAAAACTTAATGTTTTCGGCTACATTGAATGAAGATGTTGAAATGATGATTGACAATTATTTTTACAAACCTGAGTATATTGAATTAATTAGTAGAGGAACACCATTAGAAAAAATTATTCAGCAGGCTTATCATGTTCCTAATTTTTACACGAAAGTAAATTTATTAGAGTTCTTATTGCAAACAGAAAAACAATTCACTAAAGTATTGTTGTTTGTGAAGAATAAAAAAATAGCTGATGATATTTACAAAGAACTAGAAGGCGAATTTGCCGAAGATATTGGCGTTATTCACTCCAACAAATCACAACCTCAACGTTTTAGTGCGGTTAAGAAATTTGACGAAGGAACACATCGTTTATTAATTGCAACAGATGTCATTGCGCGTGGTTTAGATTTAAAAGATGTAACGCATGTTATCAATTTTGATATGCCTTCTAAAGAAGCCAGTGCATATATACACCGTATTGGTAGAACAGGCCGTGCTGATAAAACAGGTATTGCCATAAGTTTTATCACTAAAAAAGATGCGGCGATGCAAAAGGAAATTGAAACACTAATGAAGAAAAAATTAGTGATACTAGATATGCCTGAAGCTGTTGAAATATCAGAAAATTTAACACAAGACGAAAAACCGGTAACCAGAGATAAATCAAAATCTCCTAAAGTGATCCAGTATGAAGGCGGTGGCGCTTTCCATGAAAAGAAAGATAAAAATAAAAAAGTAAACTTAGGTGGTAAACGCCGACAAGAAAACTTAAGACGTATTGCAGAAAAAAATGCCAGATCAAAACCTTTTTAAAAAATTAAATAAAAAAAGCCTTCGCAAATTGCGAAGGCTTTTTTATGACATAATATCTTAATGCGCCTCTAACCAATTATTTCCAACACCCATTCCAACTTCCACAGGAACGTTTAATGGTAAAGCATGTTTCATGTGTTTTTCAATAATTGGTTTTATTAACTCCAATTCTGGTTTATATACATCAAACACTAATTCATCATGCACTTGCAATATCATCTTCGATTTAATATTCATTCTTTTTAATTCCTTATGAATATTAATCATCGCTACTTTAATCATATCAGCTGCTGAGCCTTGTATTGGGGCATTAATGGCATTTCGCTCTGCAAAAGAACGCACAGTGGCATTATTGGAATTAATGTCTTTTAACCAACGCTTACGACCTAATAGAGTTTGAACATAACCATGCTCTTTCGCAAAGTTAATTTCATTATCCATATAGGTTTTAATAGACGTGTATTGCGCAAAGTAATTATCAATTAATTGTTTGGCTTCAGCTCTTGGAATATTTAAATTATCTGCTAAACCAAAAGCACCTTGTCCGTATATAATACCAAAGTTTACACTTTTAGCTTTGTAACGCATTTCTTTGGTTACTTCGCTTTCTTCAATACCATAAACTTTAGCCGCAGTCGCCGTGTGAATATCCTTTCCTAAATTAAAAGCTTCGCACATATTTGGGTCGCCACTAATAGAAGCCACAATACGTAATTCTATTTGCGAATAATCGGCGCTTAATAAAACATAATCTGAATTACGAGGAATAAATGCTTTACGTATTTGTCGCCCACGCTCCGTACGAATAGGAATATTTTGCAAGTTAGGATTATCGCTACTCAAACGCCCAGTAACAGCTACTACTTGGTTAAAGGTGGTATGAATACGATGTGTTTTTTCGTTAACCAATAAAGGCAATGTATCAACATACGTTGATTTAAGTTTTACTAATTCGCGATAATCTAAAATCTTAGCAACGATAGGATGCTTGCCTTCTAGTTTAGATAAAATATCTTCACCAGTAGCATACTGTCCTGTTTTTGTTTTCTTAGGTTTCTCAATAATTTTCAAGTAGTCGAATAAAATTTCGCCCACTTGTTTTGGAGAAGAAATATTAAATTTTGTGCCAGCCAATGCTTGAATCTCTGCGTCCACTTTAGTAATATCTTCTTGTAATTGCGCTGAGAATTCATTTAAGCCTTGCACATCTACATTAATCCCTTCACGTTCCATGCCTGCTAAAGCCTCAATTAAAGGCAACTCCACCTCATGAAATAACTTTTCAGTTCCCGATTCTTGTAATTTAGATACAAAAGCTTGTTTTAATTTCAAGGTCACATCAGCATCTTCGGCAGCATAATCCTTTATAATATCCAAAGGAACATCACGCATACTTATTTGATCTTTTCCTTTTTTACCGATTAATTCTTCAATACTAATTGGCGAATAATCTAAATAGGTTTCAGCTAATATGTTCATATTATGACGCATATCAGGCATAAACAAAAAGTGAGCAACCATGGTGTCCCACAATTTATTTTTGATTTCTACACCGTAGTTTTTTAAAACCTGTAAATCGTATTTAATATTTTGTCCGATTAAAGTTTTAGAACTATCTAAAAATAAAGGCTTAAATAAATCAATTAAAGTTTGTGCTTCTTCTCGGTTTGCAGAAACAGGAACATAATAGGCTTCATTCACTTTTACTGCAAATGACAAGCCTACAACCTCAGCCTCAATTGTATCTAATGAAGTTGTTTCCGAATCGAAACAAAACTCCGTATTTGAATTTAAAATAGAAATTAAATTGGCGATAGATTCTGTTGTGTTACACAACATGTAATTTGGATTAATGTCTTTAATCGTTTTAAAAACTTTAGCTTCTTCAGCAGCAATCGTTTCTAAATGTTCTTCACTAAACAAATCGCCACCATTAAATAAGTCTGCTTTTGGCTTAGCTGTTTCTTTAGCTTTTGCTGGTGCAAAACTTGCCGAATCTTTAGCTCCACCGATATCTTCGCCTAATACTTTTTGTGCAATACCTCTAAATTCTAATTCAGCAAATAGTTCTCGTAGAGCCTCTTTATTAATTTGTTTTAGCGTTAGCTCCTCTTCATTAAATTCAATCGGTACATCTAAGATAATTGTCGCCAACCATTTTGATTGTAAGGCTTTTTCTTTATTATTTTCTACTTTCTCTTTAAGCTTGCCTTTTAATTTATCGGTATTCTCTAATAAATTTTCAATAGTTCCAAAATCTTTCACTAGCTGGATAGCAGTCTTCTCTCCTACTCCGGGTATTCCTGGTATATTATCTACCTTATCACCCATCAATCCTAAAATATCAATCAACTCTGATACGTTTCGAATTTCCCACTTTTTACAAATCTCTTCAACGCCTAATATTTCTGCACCATTTCCCATTCGGGCAGGCTTATATATAAAAGTATTTTCATCTACCAGCTGTCCATAATCTTTATCAGGTGTCATCATGTAGGTTGTAAAGCCTTGTTGCTCTGCTATCTTAGCCAATGTTCCAATGGCATCATCTGCCTCAAAACCTGGCGTTTTAATAATTGGAATATTAAACCCTTCAATTAATTGGATGATATAAGGAATACACGTTCTTAAATCTTCTGGCATTTTCTCTCGCTGTGCCTTATACTCAACAAACTCCGTATGCCTCACCGTTGCTTCGGGTGTATCAAATACAACCGCAATATGCGTTGGTTTTTCTTTATTTAAAATTTCCAATAAAGTATTAGTGAAACCAAATATAGCAGAAGTGTTTAATCCTTTTGAACTCACGCGAGGATTGCTACTAAATGCAAAATAAGCTCTGTAAATTAAAGCAAAGGCATCAAGCAAAAATAATTTTTTAGGGGTGTCTTTTGTTATCATTAATATTAGTTACTTGGTGTGGTTTGATTAAATTCATTAAAGTAACTCTCTAATGTTTCTGAATTAAAAGTAATTTCTTTTTGCTCATTTATTTTTTGAGCCAATGTTTTATTAGACTTAAAAATATCCTTTAATTGTTTTTTTACTCCTTTAGTCTCTAATACTTTAAATTGCCCGTCTCCTTTTTCTTCCATCACACAAAACTCTGCAAACTCAGTAGCAACCCCGTCTTCCATTTCTTCGAAAATAATTTCAAATAAAGAAACTTTTCCTTTACTTAAAACTTTAAAAAAACATGGTTTATTATTATGAAAAGCGCCGATGTAATAATAATTTTTATACCCATAACCATTTATTTTATCAGGAGTATATAATCTTATTTTATTTGTTTTATCTCTAAAACTAATTTTTTGATATAACTCAGATATTTTTTTTGATTTTGGAAGTTTAATATGTCCTCTAATAGTATCCCCCTTTAATGTTATGATATAAGCCTCTTCAAATACATCAGGTGTTTTTTTGGTTTGAGAAAAAGCACAAAAAGAATTTATTATAAATAGAATAAAAAAAAGTTGTTTCATAAAGCAGTGGGAATAATTTTAATTTAATGGGAATTTAATTTCGTAAATCGTTGGCCACATTTTACCAGTTACTACTATTTTATTTGAAATAGAATCGTAAGCAATGCCGTTCATTTCTAAAGAGCCTGGATGTTTTTCTTTGCTTTGTCGAGCCAAATCATTTAAGTCGATTTTAGCTACTACATCGCCTGTGTTTGGATCAATCTTTACAATGATATTGGTCATCCAAATGTTTGCATAGATAAATCCTTTGATAAATTCTAGCTCATTGATGTTTTCAACTACATAATTATTTTCGGCAACGTCTAATGTTTTAGTAACTGCAAAACTAGTAGGATCTAAATAAGTGATGTAACTTGTTCCATCACTCATAATTAAACTTTTACCATCTGTTGTTAAGCCCCAGCCTTCACGATTAGTGTAAGTAAACTTACCTATGTTTTTGAAAGTTTTTCCATCATAAATAAAACCCATTTGATTTTTGTAAGTCAACTGAAAAACTTTTCCGTTTAAAAAAGCAATGCCTTCTCCAAAATAAATATTCCTATCTAACTCTGCTTTCACATCAATTTTTCCAGTTTTTAAATCTACTTCGCCAAACAAAGATTTTGTTTGAGGTAAATTTTCGGTAGCACCCGTACTCTCGTATAATTTTCCATCATGAAACAAAAAACCTTCAGTAAATGAATTAATATCATGAGGAAACTGGTTTTCGACAGAATAACTAATTTGAGGAATTTCAGAAGCATTATTAGTAACTGGAGGCACTACATTATTTTCTTTTGGATTTTCAGGTTCGCAAGAAGTTATAACAATAGATATGACAACAAGAGATATTATTAAACTATTTTTTTTCATTTTAAATTCTAACCTTTTTAACTTTCTAAACTAACAACAAATTAAATACTCCAAGTGGTTCCTTCTTTACTATCTTTTACTTGAATATTAGCCGCCGTTAATTTATTTCTAATTTCATCTGAAGTTGCAAAATCTTTATTTGTCTTTGCTTTATCCCTCAACTCTAAAACTAATTGCATCACTCCTTCTAGAGCTGTATTTGCCTTTCCAGTTTCTTCTTCTTTTTTTAACCCCATGACATCAAATACAAAATGCTGATAAATTTTGTTTAATAAATCAATATCTGCCTGAGTTAAACTAGCTTTTTTATCATTAGCTGAATTAATCATTCTAATCGCATCAAATAAATGAGCAATTAATACAGGAGTATTAAAATCATCATTCATCGCATTATAACATTCTCTTTCTACAGCAGCAATATCTTCTGTTGAATTTGCTGATGCTTTTAATGTTTGAAGTGTTTTATAACTCTCCATTAAACGTGTATATGCTTTTTCGGATGCTGTTAATGCTTCATTACTAAAATCCAAAGTACTACGATAATGCGTTTGCATCATAAAAAAACGAACAGCCATCGGGCTAAAGCCTTTAGTTAATAAAGGGTGATGTCCCGTGAATAATTCCATTGGTAAAAAACTATTCCCTAAAGATTTACTCATTTTTTGTCCATTAACGGTTAGCATATTGGTATGCATCCAATAGTTAGCAGGACTCTTACCACAATATGCAATATTTTGAGCTATTTCATTGGTATGATGAGTTGCTTGTAAATCCATACCACCACCGTGAATATCAAATTGCTCTCCTAAATATTTTGTACTCATCGCCGAACATTCGATATGCCATCCTGGGAAACCAACTCCCCAAGGGCTAGGCCATTTCATTAAATGTTCAGGCTTAGCTTTAATCCATAATGCAAAATCTAATCTTCCTTTTTTTTCATCTTGGCCATCTAAATCACGAGTATTTTCTAATAATTCCTCGAGCTTACGATTCGTAAGAGCAGTGTAGTTATTTGTCTTTGCAAATTTTTCTACATCAAAATAAACTGTTTCATTATGCTCGTAGGCCAAACCATTCTTAATAATTTGTTTAGCTATTTCTTGCTGCTCAATGATATGTCCAGTAGCTGTAGGCTCAATACTTGGAGGCAATGTGTTAAACATGGCCATAATATCTCTAAAACCAACAGTATACTTTTGTACAATTTCCATTGGCTCTAACTGAGACAATTTAGCCTTTTTAGAAATTTTATCTTCACCTACATCAGCATCGCCTTCTAAATGTCCTGCATCCGTTATATTTCTAACGTAACGTACTTTATAACCTAAATGTAGCAAGTAACGATAAATAATATCAAACGACATGAAGGTTCGGCAATTACCCAAGTGCACATCGCTGTACACTGTTGGTCCGCAAACATACATTCCAACAAATGGTGCATTTATAGCTTTAAATTCTTCTTTGGTTCGACTTAGGGTATTGTATATAAGTAACTTTTCCATAAAATTATTAGATTCTAAATTTACTAAATAAAAAAAGACGGCAGATGCCGTCTTTTCAATATTTAATGTTTTTTGTAATTAGTTTTCTACAGGAGCATCTCCCACATATAAACCATTTTTATAAACCGAAATACGTTGTAAAATTCCATTCTCATCATAAATGTATGCTTTACCATCCATTAAACGATTGTCTTTGAAAAATCCGTCTTTAGTAATTTGTTTATTTCTGTTATAAGTAATATGTTCTCCATTCAAAATTAATGGACCTTTTGTTGCAGTAACTCCATTTGGTTTTTCATCAGCTTTTAAAACAATTTTTGGAGCATTATCTAAAGGAGCGTCTTTTGTTTTAACAATTGGTTTTTTAGGTTCAAATTCTTTAATCGAAGCTACATCCACAGCACCATCATTGTATGTTTTTGTTGCCTTTAACTCTCCATTTTCGTGGTATTCCTTAATAACTCCTGATTCTTTACCATTCACAAAATTTCCTTCAATAGCTAACTGACCATTTTCATGAAAATATTTAACTGGACCTTCTCTTTTTCCGCTAGCATTAAAATTAAATTCATGTTGAGGAGTTCCATTTTCGTAATATAATTTATAAGGACCAGTCCAACGATTATTTCTCCAATTTCCCTCTTCAGAAATTTTACCATTCTCATGATACATAATAGCATAACCATCAGGACGACCATTTTGGAAGGTTAATTGATTTTTCATATTACCATTACAGTAATACTCTAACCATTTACCAATCTTGCGGTTATCAGCATACTTACCTTCTTCAACCTTTTGTTCAGGCGCAAAGCAAGAACCCGGCTTGTGTTTTCCTCTCACAATCCATTTCCCTTGTTTTTTTCCTAAAACATCAATTAAATTAATAGTATCACCATTTGCTGCTTTTTCAAAAGACTGAGACTGTGCTTGGCTTACTTGATAAACCAAAAAAATCAGTATTAAATATATTTTTTTCATAGGTAAATATCTTTTACTAAATTATGTAATTTTTTTGTAGTTATTTTCAAAAATTAGACAAAACACCTAAAAAAACCGATGATTATCTAAATTAGTTTAAACCTTGGATTTGTTGTACGAATACATTAAATAAAAAGTTACAAGAATTAAAGCATTTTTTATGCCAAATTTTCTAGCATATTAGACACTAAAGACGAAAGGTTGTATTTTGCCGACCAATTCCAATCTTTTTTCGCCTCATCCTCTAAAATACTCTGAGGCCAACTATTGGCAATAGCCTGTCTGAAGTCGGGATTGTATGAAATTGTGAAATCTGGGATGTGTTTTTGGATTTCGGCGGCTATTTGAGCTGGGGTAAAACTAATACCTGCCAAATTATAACTACCTCTAATTTTGATGTTTTCAGCAGGAACATGCATGATTTCAATAGTTGCTCTAATGGCATCTTCCATATGCATCATGGGCAAGGCTGTATCTGCACTTAAGAAACACTCATAAGTCTTAGTTTTTAAGGCTTGATGGAAAATATGTACCGCATAATCTGTTGTTCCACCACCAGGTGCTGATTTCCAACCAATTAGTCCTGGATAACGTAAACTTCTCACATCAACTCCAAATTTGTTATGATACCACTCACACCAACGTTCACCAGCCTGTTTACTAATACCATAAACCGTGGTTGGTTCCATGACTGTGTATTGAGGAGTATTAACTCTTGGAGTCGTTGGTCCAAAAACGGCAATAGAACTTGGCCAATAAACCTTTGAAATGTGTTTTTCTTTGGCTAAATCTAATACATTAAACAGACCTTCCATATTTAGTTTCCATGCAAACATGGGGTTTTGCTCTCCAGTAGCTGATAATAAGGCTGCTAAAAGATATATATGAGAAATTCCATGTTTTTTAACCACATTTAATAATGCATCTCTATCTAAAACATCTAATTTTTCAAAAGGATTCATTTCCAAGGCTGGAATTGGCTTCACATCTGCTGCTATCACGTTACTAGAGCCATATAATTTGCTTAATTCCTGAACTAATTCGATACCTATTTGGCCACCAGCTCCAATAATTAAAATTTTGTCTTCTTTATTGTACATCATAAACGTGTTTTAGATCCTTAGACTTACTAAAAATCAGAAAAAGTGTTTTCTCTGGTCTTTTAGTTTTTTACTACCTTTGCAAACGTAATTAAAAATGTGCTGATTTGAAAATCAAACCTTTTTAATTTTAACAAAACAAAAGGATAGTATAACCTGCAATTATATCTATTATGAAAATGCCAGAATTAAGAAACCGTATTAACAAAGACGAGCTTAAAGCTCGTTTAGCTCAAGAAAAAATTGAGCGAGTTACTTTCTCTTTTTACAAATATGTAAAAATTGAGAATCCCAAAGAATTAAGAGATAATTTTTTTATCCAATGGACCAATTTAAACTGTTTTGGAAGAATATATATTGCTCAAGAAGGAATTAATGCTCAAATGAATATCCCAAAAGAAAACTGGGATACTTTTGTGAAACAATTATATAGTGATGAGCGCTTTAATAACATTCCTTTTAAAATTGCGGTTGATGGAAACGGAAAATCGTTTTATAAACTAATTATTAAAGTTAAAGAAAAAGTAGTAGCCGATGGTATTAACGATCCAACTTTTGATTCTGCTAATACTGGAACCTATTTAAATGCCGAAGGTTTTAATAAAGCCATTGAAGACCCAAACACGATTGTAGTTGATATGAGAAATCATTACGAAAGTGAAGTAGGACGATTTGATAATGCTTTTTGCCCTGATGCTGATACTTTTAGAGAAGAATTGCCTTTGGTAGTTGACCACTTAAAAGGACAGGAAGATAAAAAAGTGATTATGTATTGTACTGGCGGTATTCGTTGCGAAAAAGCCAGTGCTTATTTAAAACATAAAGGATTTAAAGATGTAAATCATTTACAGGGCGGTATTATTCAATATGCTAGAGAAGTAAAAGAACAAGGTTTAGAAAGCAAATTTAGAGGCATCAACTTTGTGTTTGATGAAAGAATTGGAGAACGAATTACCGAAGATGTTTTAAGTAATTGCCACCAATGCAGCAAACCTTGCGATACACATGTGAACTGCAAAAATGATGATTGTCACTTATTGTTTATTCAATGTGATGAATGTGCCGAAAAAATGCAAGGATGTTGTACTCCTAAGTGCCAAGAAATTGCTGCATTACCGATTGAAATGCAGCGTGAATTAAGAAAGGGACGTGTAAAAAACGGACCAGAATGTTTATCAGTTTACAAAAGCAGATTAAGGCCAAACTTAGCTGAAATATTAAAAAATGAATTATCTTTAAAAAAATAAAATAGTACATATGCCAATTTATCATCACTTAGGTAATATTCCACAAAAGCGCCACACCATATTTAAATCTCCGCAAGGAAATTTTTATTATGAGCAATTATTTGGAACTGAAGGATTCAGTGGACATTCGTCTTTATCATATCATATTCATAGGCCAACTCAAGTAAAAGAAATTTTAAAGAGTTATTCTGTTCAACCAAAAATTGCGATTGATAAAAATATAAAATCACTTTTATTAAAAGGATTTGAAATAAAGCCAACGGCCGACTTTTTAGAAAGTAGAAAAACCGTTTTATTGAATGGCGATTGTCATATTGGATTAGCAGCACCAACAGAAAGCTTAACAAAATACTTTTATAAAAATGCGGATGCGGATGAACTAATTTTTATTCACAAAGGCAAAGGAAAATTAAGAACATTTTTAGGAAATATTAATTTTGAATATGGCGATTACTTAATTATTCCAAGAGGAATGATTTATCAAATTGAATTTGAAACAAGTGATAACCGTTTATTTTATGTAGAATCATTTGCTCCATTTTATACACCAAAGCGTTATAAGAGTTCGTCTGGACAATTATTAGAACACTCGCCATTTTGCGAGCGTGATTTTAAATTACCTAGTGAATTAGAAACATACGATGAGAAAGGTGACTTCATTATTAAAATCAAAAAAGAAGGAATGATGCATGAAGTTGTTTATGCTACTCATCCATTTGATGTTGTTGGTTGGGATGGATACAATTTCCCATATGGATTTAGCATTCATAATTTTGAACCAATTACTGGACGTGTGCATCAGCCACCACCAGTTCACCAAACATTTGAAACATCAACATTTGTAGTATGTTCGTTTGTACCGCGTTTATATGATTATCACCCACAATCAATTCCAGCTCCATACAATCATAGTAATATTGATAGCGATGAAGTATTATATTATGTAGACGGTGATTTTATGAGCCGTAACAATATTGAACAAGGTCATATCACCTTACATCCAAAAGGAATTCCTCATGGTCCTGCGCCTGGAGCTATGGAGCGTAGTATCGGACAAACAGTTACGCAAGAATTAGCAGTGATGGTTGATACATTTAGACCGTTAATGGTAACTGAAGACGCTATGGGAATTGATGATGGAAAATATTATAAAAGTTGGGTAGAATAATGGAATCTAAATTATTAAAAAACAAATTAGAGCTTCGTTCTCTTTACATGGCTATGTGTACCGAATCGTTATAAAACTAAATTTATAATTCATCATATTAAAAAATATTCAATCAAAAAAATTAAATTATGGCTAAAGAAGTAAAAAACGTAGAATACGGACTAGAAAAAATATTTGAAGGAGCGCAAGATTTCTTACCTTTATTAGGAACTGATTATGTGGAATTTTATGTTGGCAACGCCAAACAATCGGCACACTATTACAAAACTGCTTTTGGTTTCCAATCTTATGCATACGCAGGATTAGAAACTGGTTTAAAAGACAGAGTATCTTACGTTTTAAAACAAGATAAAATTCGTTTAGTATTAACTACAGCTTTAAATAGCAATTCACCAATTGGAGAGCATGTAAAAAAACATGGAGATGGTGTTAAAGTAATTGCATTATGGGTAGAAGATGCTCGTAAATCGTTTGAAGAAACTGTGAAACGTGGTGCTAAAGTTTATATGGAGCCAGTGGTAGAAAAAGATGAACATGGAGAAGTAGTTCGCGCTGGTATTTATACTTATGGAGAAACGGTTCACATGTTTGTGGAGCGTAAAAATTATAAAGGAGATTTTTTACCTGGATTTAAACCTTGGAAAAGCGATTACAACCCAGCGCCAGTAGGATTAAAATTTATTGATCACATGGTTGGCAACGTAGGTTGGAATCAAATGAATGCTACTGTGAAATGGTATGAAGATGTGATGGGCTTCGTCAACTTTTTAACCTTTGATGACAAACAAATTACAACTGAATACTCGGCTTTAATGAGTAAAGTAATGAGTAACGGAAATGGTAGAATTAAGTTTCCAATTAACGAACCAGCTGAAGGAAAGAAAAAATCTCAAATTGAAGAGTATATTGATTTTTATGAAGGTGCCGGTGTGCAACATTTAGCTTTAGCGACTGATGATATTATTAAAACTGTAGCTGATTTAAAAGCACGTGGTGTGGAGTTTTTACCACCACCGCCGCAAGCATACTATGATGATATTCCACGTAGATTAGGCGTGCACATGGATATGATGAAAGAAGATATTAAAGAGCTTCAACGTTTATCTATTTTAGTAGATGCCGATGAAGAAGGCTACTTATTGCAAATCTTCACCAAACCAGTAGAAGACAGACCAACGTTGTTTTACGAAATCATTCAACGTATGGGCGCTAAAGGTTTTGGTGCTGGTAACTTTAAAGCCTTGTTTGAATCTATTGAAAGAGAGCAAGCCTTGAGAGGAACTTTATAAGTTTAGAAAGTTGAAAGGTTAAAAAGTTAAGAAAGTTTTAACTGTAATTAAAAATCCCGCAACGATGTTGCGGGATTTTTTGTTTAAAATTTAAAAGTTATCTTTATAATACCAAATAGGAATATAAAACATAAGCATGTCTTGCAAAAACAACAAGATATACTTACAAAAGATAAGCTTATAAGTTAGTTAGTAGCAATGGGTTAAAGACACATAATTTTACAAATATGAAAACAGTGACTCTTCTAATATTCCTTCTTACAGCAAAACTAACGTGGGGACAAATTAGTGAAAACAAAAAATGTATAATTAAACCAGGGATTGGACTCAACAATATTACAATTGACAAATCCACTCTTAATGACGTTAAAAATGCATTTGGTCAAAATAAAATAAAGACTCAAAAGGTTAAGGGTTGTGGCACTTTTGGCGACAGCGATTGCGGCTCTGCAAGTTTTTTAATATATAGATCAAAAGGCATAACATTTTCTACTCATCCAAAAAATACTGACAGTATTGTTAAAAATATAAACTTAGAAAAAAAGTGTGATTGTAAGACTGATAAAGGTATTGGAATTGGCAGTACAAAAAAGGAACTGATTAATAAATATGGTTTAACAAAAGATTCAACATTAGTAGATAGGATAGGGCTTTATTATTTTTATGAAGGAATAACATTTATCTTAGAACCAACAAAAACCGAAAATAGTAAAGTGACATCAATTACTATTGAATCAAGTGACTAATAGTCGACCTTGCTATATAGATTATAATTAAACTAAGTAAAACCCACAGCTACTAACCGCACCTATAAAAAATGCGGGCATTGGGCTTCGGCATTTGCAAAAGCGGTAGACAATTCGTTAATTTTCGCTTTGCAAATGGCCAATAAACATTTAGCTTTGTTATTAGCTATTCGGTAGAAAACGGTTTCAAACCCGCACTTCTTATAGCTGCAATCCGTTATAGGCAATAAATGCGGACACTCAAAATATATTGACAATGAAGCAAATTATTCTACATATTATTTTAAGTATCTTAATTTCTTTTTCTTGTAAAATTTTCTCGCAGACAAGTATAAACGGAAAGTATTCGGACACAATATGCTTTCGCAGTAGCGAATGCTGTATCACCAATTTGACATTGGAAAGTGATTCGTCATACCGTTTAACGTATATTGGTATAAATCATGGGAGCCGACACAAGACAAGTGAAAAGGGACGTTGGACTTTTAATCATTCTATATTAAAATTAAATCCTAAAGACCTATCAAAAAGTGAACTTGATGCAGAGACATCTCGTGTCTTTAAGTTTTATAATGGCAATTTATGGTACTATGCAGACACGACAGGGGAATTGACCGATATTGCTTTTAAAAGAAACAGTTGTGAATTAAATGCTATTAAAATAATTTCTATGAATCCAAACGAAACTAAAAACACTTTAGACACATTAGGCGAAGCAATTGTAAAACTAAAACATAATCCATCAGACATTAAGAGTATTCGTCGGAAAGACATTAAAATGCTAAAGAAAATGGGGAAAGAAAATGCAGCAAATTCGATTTCTGTTGACCTTGAAAGAAAATGGACAAACACTGATTCATTTGAAAATGATGACTACTACATATTATTTTTAAACTTAAAGACACAGAAGGAATAGGAGAATAAACTGTGGAACACTTAAAGCCTATAACATATGCTAGGCAATAGTATTAGAACTTCAAGGTCGCAAATTGCGACCTTGAAACAAACCTTAAACTGGATCTGCATCTATCTGCAGCCTGTAAATACTTTTTTTATTATTGTATTGAAGCGTATCAATTTCTTGCTTTAATAAATTACGTACTTGGGTTGGAGAATACTCTCTATTTATTTTTAAGAGAATACGTTTATGGTACTGATCTTTTATTTTAGCTACCAAAGGAAATTCTGGGCCAAGCATCATGCCACCAAATAAAGGCTTTAATTGATTCGCCAATTGTTGTGCAATATCGTTTACCACATTTACATCTTTTGAAACAACAGATAATTCAATAACACGCGTAAACGGTGGATAATGAAATTGTTCGCGCTCATTAATTTGTGATTGATAAAACTGCAAGTAATTATCGGCTAATACATGATTAATAACTGCATGCTCTGGCTGACTAGTTTGAACATACACAGTACCTTTTTTATCCTTTCGTCCTGCCCTACCACTTACTTGTACAATTAATTGATAAGCTTTTTCATAAGAACGAAAATCAGGGAAGTTTAATACGCTGTCTACATTTAACACACCAACCACACTCACATTATCAAAATCCAAACCTTTGGTGACCATTTGCGTACCAACCAAAATATCGATGTTTCCTAATTCAAACTCGTCAATCAATTGCTTATAGGCATATTTACTACGAGTCGTATCTAAATCCATACGAGCTACTTTAGCACTTGGAAATAATATTTCTATTTCTTCTTCTATTTTCTCCGTACCAAAACCTTTATATTTTAAATTATTATTACCACAAGCGCCACAACTCTTTGGTGGTTGCATGGTGTAACCACAATAATGACAACTTAATTTATTAGTTTGTTTATGATAAATTAAAGCCACATCGCAGTGCGTGCAATGCGGTATCCAATTACAACTCGTACATTCGGTATAAGGTGCAAAACCTCTACGATTTTGAAATAAAATCACTTGCTCTTTTTTTGCCAAAGCCTGTGTAATAGCGGTGACTAATTGATGTGAGAAAATACCTTTATTTTGATGTTGCTGATTTTCTTTTTTTAAATCGCACACCACCATCGTTGGCATACTAGCATTACCATGACGTTCGGCAATACGAACTAATCCAAATTTTTGATGAAGTGCATTATAGTAACTTTCAAACGATGGAGTAGCTGTGCCTAATAATACTTTTGCTTTATGCAAATTAGCTAAATACATCGCTGCATCACGCGCATGATAACGAGGTGCAGGATCTTGTTGTTTGTATGAATTATCATGTTCCTCATCAATAATAATTAATCCTAAATTATTGAATGGCAAAAATAAAGCAGAGCGAGTTCCTAAAACAATATTGAAATGTTTGGCATCCAGTTTATCATCTCCTTCGTGCAAAATAGAATTCCAAATTTCTACGCGTTCGTTTTCACTAAACTTAGAATGATAAATTCCCACAGAGTTTCCAAACACTGCTCTAATACGATTAATCAATTGAGTTGTCAAAGCAATTTCAGGAACTAAGTATAATACTTGTTTTCCTTGAGCAATCACTTTATCAATTAAATCAGAATAAATTTCAGTTTTACCAGAACCAGTAACACCGTGTAATAAAACCGTTTGCTTAGTTTCAAATTGTTGCTCAATTTCTTTTACCGCTTGTATTTGAAAGTCGTTTAATATTTTATTTGTTTTTTCTTTATTGTCAAATAACAAACGACTCGTTTCTAATTCGGTTTCTATGAAAATTTCTTTCTTCACTAAACCTTTAATAACAGCTGTGTCAAAGGATTTTAAAAGAACAGATTTTTTTACTAAACCTAATTGTTTAGCCATTTCATCCGCTTTTAATAAATGTAAAACCGATAATAAAACCTCAGCTTGCTTAAATGCCTTTTTCTCTAATGTATCTAAAACGTCTTTTAATTGTAATTCGTTATTTAATAAATTGGGATTAACACCAATATAATCTACCAGTTTAGGTTTGTATTTATCCTTAATTTCTTCATAAATAACAATAGCACCTTTTTTAATTAATTTACTAATAAATACCTGTACTGTCTTAATAGAAAGCATCACACTCACATCTTCAAAACTTAAAGAGGCATTAGTTTGAAGTGCTTCTAAAACAGTATGTTCTTTATCTGTAAAATAATCGTAAGGCATTTCATCCAAACTAAAATCAGGATTTAATGTAATATGAGAAGTGCTACTTAATTTCAATCCGCTTGGTAATGCTGCATTCATCACATCACCTGGATTACATAAATAATATTGAGCAATCCAATCCCATAATTGCAATTGAGAAGCAGTGACGATAGGCTCATCATCTAAAATGGTTTCGATGTATTTAGCCACATATTCCTTTGGAGGATTTGAATGAACGGCGTAAACAATACCTGTGTAAAATTTAGATTTCCCAAATTGAACAATGACACGTTTACCAACAGCGATAAACTCATTCATTTCTTTTGGTATACGGTACGTGAATTTATTAGCTACAGATAGCGGAACAATAACATCTATAAATAATGTATCGTTGCTTTCCATAATTAACTAATTAAAGCCGCCAAAAACACGCCCGCAATCATCGACATGATTTTAGCAAGATTGTATTTATGATTCTCGCCTGTTTCAAACATAATAGCCGTTGAGATATGTAAGAAAATCCCAATGACAACAGCAAACGATAATTTTAAGAATCCATCATAATTTTGAACACCTACCGAATTTAGCACATAGCTAATTAAACAACCCAATGGTGCCATTAATGCAAAACCTAATAATAACAATGCTGTTTTCAATTTAGAGGTTTTGTGTTCTAATAACAAAGTAACAAATGCAATGGCGATAGGAATATTATGAACCGTAATACCAAACACTAATGATTCTTGAGTGGATAATACTGCATGAGAATGAGCTTCAATAATACCACTTTGATATATCGGTAAGCCTTCTAACAAGGAATGTAAATACAAGCCTATAATCATTCCCAAAGGTAAATGTTTTTCGCAGGAATGCGAATGCGAATGCGTATGGCCATGCTCAATACCCGTACTAAAATATTCTAATACAATTTGAATAAAAAATCCAACCAAAATAAATAAACCTATGGTTTTTGTATTAGTTCCTTCGTAACACTCTGGCAGTAGATGTGTAACAGAAATAGCAAACAAATACGCAGCACTAAAGGCTAGTAAAAAACGTAAATTTTGCGCTTTAATTTTTAAAGACAAAAAGATAAGACCTGTTATTAATACAGGCAAAGACAATAATATCGTTAGTAACCAAAGACTCATTTTTTTTGTAATACTAGAATTAAACGGGGTGATGTATTTATATCAAATGCTTGTAACTGATAATTTCCAAAAGTATTTAATATCGTTAAATTACATTCTTTGGCTAAACTTTCAAAATAGGTTTTATCAAATAATTTCACTCGTTCTTCAAAATGAAAAGATTGTCCTTTATCTGTAAAATCAATATTTTTTACAACTGTATTGTTTTCGATTTTTTTTGAAATATTAAAAGTAATACCGTCAATAGTTTTACTATCGCATTCAATCATTATACTTTTTACATATTCCGAATTCAAATAATCAAATACAAATAATCCTTTTGATTTTAAACCTTTTTGAACGGCATCAAACACATGTAAATCATCTTCTTGTTTCTCAAAATAACCAAAGCTTGTAAATATGTTAAATACTATATCAAAATAATTTGTCCTGAATAATTTTCGCATATCATGCTCATAAAACTCTAAGTTTTCATTAGCGCTTTTATTGGCCTCTAAAATACTTTGAGGGGATAAATCTGTTCCAATAACATCTAATCCTTTTTTATTTAAATAAATACTATGTCTTCCTTTTCCACAACATAGATCCCAACATTTGGAGTTTGGTTGTAATTTTAAAAAATCAGAAATAGTATCAATAAATAAAGATGCTTCCGAGTAATCCCTATTCTTATATAGAATGTGATAATAAGGTGTATCAAACCAAGAAGAAAACCACTCTTTTTGCATAGTTCACAAAGGTATTAAAACAAAAACACCGAACTATAAAAGCTCGGTGTTTTTTAATAAATTAAAATATATTATCTAGCAATAACTCTTACATATTGGTAAGGGCTATATTTTTTAGTGTTTTTATAATCTGTAGCATAAACAGGGCCTCTTACAGCAGAAACTTTTGAGAAATTAATTTTACTGGCATCACCACCTTTCGCAGTTACTGCCGCTTTAATTTTCTCTTCCATTTTATTAGCACGAGACTGAGCTAACTCTTTATTAGTAGCAAATGCGCGTGTAGGAACTTGAGATGCACTAGACATAATTTTAACAGTAGGAGTGCACTCTTTGGTTTTACTTACAATTCCATCAATTAAAATTTCCCAATCTCTAGCTTCTTCGATTTCATTTTTATTATATCCAAAATTTTGTTTAAACTTCACTGGAGAACCACAAGCTACATTAGGTGTATAATTTGTATTGTCAGTATGTTTTACATCTTTAACTACAACTGGAGCATCATCAATATATAATACCTGAGTGATTGACTTACTACCTTTTAAACCAACTGTATTAAAAGAATTAACTTTTGATTTCTTACCATCAACTTCAGCTACAATTGTATATAGCTTATCAAAAGCTAACTCCGTTCCATCTTTCTTTCCATTAGTATCCACATCAAAGTTAACATCAGAACCACCTTTTTCAGTTAAGGTGATTTTAGCATTAGACACTGGAGTTTGATCTTTTTTATTATTTAATACAATCGTATTTAAAACAACACCTTTTGTTTTAACTTTAACAGCCCCTAACAATGCAACTGGCTCTAAGTTAATTTCCTTTTTAATCTCTTGATATGCGATATCACTAGAAACGTAAATATCTTCATTATAAAACTCCTCACCTTTTGATTGATATGAGAAATTATAATTTTTATTAGGAGGCAAAATAGTAGCAAATGTTCCATTCTCTTTTGGCTTGTATCTTCCTACAATTTCTCCTGTTTCTTTATTAGTTACAATAATTTCTAAATCATCAGGTAATTTTTCTCCGTCTGCAGGTAAAATAGCTCCTTTGAATAATGCCAATGGTTTTTCTTTAGCATCAGGAATAAACATTTTATAAATATCTTTCTCTCCATAACCTCCATCTTTAGCAGAAGAGAAATAACCTCTTTTTCCATCAGGGGAAGTCACAAAGAACACATCATCATCTGGTGTGTTAATTGGGTAACGCATATTTTCTGGTTCAGAAAATTTTCTTTCTTCATCCATAATAGATGCAAATAAATCAAATCCACCCATCGACTTATGGCCTTTAGATGCGAAAATTAAAGTAACTCCATCAGGGTGAATAAACGGTCCATCTTCATCATACTTGGTATTAATAGTTGGACCAACATTTAAAGCCTTACTCCAAGCACCATTAGGTAATTTCACACAACGATAAATATCTCTGCCACCAAATCCACCTGGACGATCAGACACAAAATACAGTGTATTATTATCTGAAGTTAAACAAGCATGTGGCTCCCAGTATTTAGAATTAATGTCAGAGCCAAAACTTTGTAAAGAACTCCACTCTTTACCATCCCAATTACTATAATAAACATTTCCATTTCCACCATCATCTCTGTAAGCAATTAAAGTTTGTCCATCAGGAGTTAAATTAATAGAACCCTCATGTCCGTTGGTGTTAATAAATTGAGAAATTGTTTTTGGTGAAGACCATTTTCCATTATCATCTTTATAAGACACAACGATGTCTTCATAAAATTGTCCATCAGGTGTTCTTTCTCCTCCCGTGCCTGTGTTTCTTCTAGTAGTATAAATCATGGTGGCCTCATCTGCACTTAATACTGGACTATAATCAGGATAAGTGCTATTAATACTATCACCTAAATTTTCGATTTTTACATTGATTGGAGACGCTACTAACTCTTTTGCATAAACTGTTTGAGCTTTGTAATACGCTACATCTTCTTTAGTTTCTTTATCTTTTGCATAATTTTTTTCAAAAATATCGTATTGAGCTAACGCTTCGTCAAATTTATAATTGATATGAAGGGCTTTACCATAATAAAAATGAGCTAATGGAGGGGCTGATTTCTCAGAAGGATCATCATATCTATAATTTTTAGTGATATCAGAAATTGATCTTGAAAAATAATACTCTGCTTTTCCTTTATTCATAGAAGAGTTTAAATAACAAAATCCAACATTGAAATTAATGTTAGCCGATGATGAATCTAACTGATACGCCTGTAAATAATTTTTCAAAGCAACGTCATAGTTCTCTTCTCCAATTAAAAAATTACCCTCTCTAAAATAGTCTGAATATTTTCCTGTAGGCAATTGTGCTTTAATAACATTAACGCTAAAAAATAACGTAATAATAAAAATATAATACTTCTTCATCTGAATTTTGTTTAACAAGAAAGCAAAAATAGCATAAATTGGGTAAAAACAACAATTTCACCCATAAAAAAATCCCGCCAAAAGCGGGATTTTTAATAAAATCTAAAATTAGTTTAGGAAGTTCTAGTCACATCCCAGTTTTCCATATAATCTGCTACTTTTCTTAGGAAACTACCTCCTAAAGATCCATCAACTACTCTATGATCATAAGATAAAGATAAGAACATGAAGTGTCTGATAGCAATGACATCACCTTGAGGTGTTTCAATCACTGCTGGTTTCTTTTTAATAGATCCAACCGCTAAAATAGCAACTTGTGGTTGTAAAATAATAGGTGTTCCCATCACATTCCCAAAACCTCCAACATTGGTTAAAGTAAATGTACCTCCTTGAATTTCGTCTGGAGCTAATTTATTAGCGCGAGCTCTATTTGCTAAATCATTAACGTCTTTAGTAATTCCAACTAAATTCTTTTGATCTGCGTTTTTAATAACTGGTACAATTAAGTTACCTGAAGGTAAAGCTGCTGCCATACCTACATTAATATTCTTACGTTTAATAATTTTTGTTCCTGTTTGGTCAACAGACACGTTAATTAAAGGAAAATCTTTAATAGCTTTTGCTACACACTCAATAAATAAAGGGGTAAATGTAATTTTTTCACCTTCACGTTTTTCGAAATCCTTTTTAATTCTATCTCTCCATTGAACTAAATTAGTGACGTCAGCCTCCACAAAAGAAGTTACATGAGGCGACACATGCTTACTCATTACCATGTTATCAGCAATGATTTTACGCATACGATCCATTTCAATGATTTCGTCGCCAGCACCAACTGAAACAGCAGGGCGTTGGACTAATATTGTATTATCTGGCACACCAACTGTTGATTTTGCAGCTGCTGGAGTAGATGAAGCAACCGCCGTTTGTGCTACAGGAGTAGAAGCTGCTTGTTTATTTCTGTTTGGTAAATAAGCTAAAATATCAGCCTTAGTCACTCTTCCATCCTGACCAGTTCCTTTAATAGAATCTAGTTCAGCTAAAGAAATACCTTCTTCTTTAGCGATGCTTTTCACTAAAGGAGAGTAAAATTTATCTGATCCTGAAAAATCAACATCTGCCACTGGTACAGAAGTTACAGGAGCAGAAGTTGTAGTTGCTGCAGCTGTTTGCACTGGAGCAGCTGTTTTTGGAGTTTCTGCTACTGAAGCATTTGCATCAGAAGAGATAATGGCAATAACGGCACCTACCTGAACAACATCGTTTTCGTTAAATAACTTTTTGATTAATTTACCTTCAAATGGAGAAGGAATTTCAGAGTCAACCTTATCAGTTGCTATTTCTAGAACAGTTTCATCAATTTTAATTGAATCACCTTCGTTTTTAGTCCATTTAATAATCGTTGCTTCTGCAACACTTTCGCCCATTTTGGGCATTGTTAATTCAAATTGAGCCATTGTCAGTAAATAATGTAGAACGCAAAAATAACGTAATCTAGCTATTACACAAATTTATTAGACAAGATTTTAACTCCTTAGGTCGTTTTGGTAATCTGACTGGCTTTTTCCTTGAAATTAACTAGCCATAATCTCAATAAATCCAACAGAATCAGATTTTTTGATGGTTAAAGACTTCGAATAATTAAGGATATTCTGAATTAATGAGTCAGATGGCTCAATTTCGTCAACTAAAGTTACCTTTTGTTGCTTGTTTTTAGTGGTTTTTAAAATTGTAGAAACAAGAGTAGATGTTTTATGCATAGGCAGTTTTAGGGGTTTATATGTTAGAAAACGAGGGATAATTTCATTTATTGTGTCGATTTAGAAGAATTATTAAAAATCACCCATTTATCCAAAAATAAACTTTATGGAGCCTTGATTTTGAGCATTTTTTTTATTTAATTTTGTTTAAAATTTCCCTTAAAAACTATGTCAATAAAATCAATCTTAGCTGTGTTCTTTATCACAGCATTATCCATTTGTGGATTAACTTATTATTCATCTACTTCAGCAAAACACGATTCAGGATTTATTAATCCTGCTTACAAAGAATATATTGCTGCCTACACCGCAGGATATGTTTCGGTTGAAAGTAAAATATTAATTGTTTTACAAGAAGAAACAACACTAGATATTGAAGAAGGTAAAGAAGTAGATAATACCTTGTTTGATTTTAGTCCAAGTATTGAAGGGAAATTAACTTGGATTGATAAAAAAACGATTGAGTTTAAACCTACTGTAAACTTAAATAGTAATCAAACTTACAAAGCAACTTTTCATTTAGGAAATGTGTTAACCGTTAGTGAGGATTTAAAAGAATTTGAATTTGAATTCTCCACATTAAAACAAGCAATGGAAATAACCGTTGATGAATTTAAAACAGATGAAAAAAATAATTTACAAATTGAAGGAACTTTAATTACGGCTGATTTTGCTGATAATTTATTGATAGAAAAAACAACGCAAGCCACTCAAGGCTCAAACTCACTTCAAATAAAATGGTTGCACGAAAATTCTACAACGCATCATTTTACTATTCATAATGTGATTAAGGGAAAAGGAAACGTGACTATTTCATACAATGGAGAACCAATTGGAGCGGCAGAAAAAAACACTCAAGAAATTACCATCCCAAATTCAAACGAATTTACTTTACTAAATGTCGTTATCAATAACGAACCTGATCAGTATGTGACTTTACAATTTTCTGATAAAGTTGATCCTAATCAAAACTTAGACGGATTGATTTCTATTGCCAATTCAAATGGTGCAGCAACTGTTTCTGAATATGATTATAGCGAAAACAACAATGAGAAATTACCAATTAAAGAATCTAAACTAAACTACTTAATCGAAAATAATTCTATTAAAATATACACCAACGAACGTTTTGTCGATAGCAGAGAATTAAACATTAGTAATGGTGTAAAAAGTAGCGAAGGAAAGCATTTAAAAGAAGCAATTGTATACAATTTATTTTTTGAAGATTTAAAACCTAGCGTACGTTTAGTAGGAAAAGGTGTTATCCTTCCAAACTCTAGTGGATTAATTTTTCCTTTTGAAGCCGTAAACTTAAATGCGGTTGATGTTCGTATTACTCGTATTTACGAAAACAACATGCTGCAATTTTTACAAGTCAATAGTCTTGATGGTAATCAAGAATTAAGACGTGTAGGTAAATTAATTATCAAAAAGAAAATTGCTTTACAAAATAATGGTAACCCTACTCGTAACAAATGGAATAAATACTCTATTGATTTATCCTCATTAATAAAAGCAGAGCCAGGTGCTTTATATAATATCCGTTTAAGTTTTAATCGTAATTATTCAACTTACAATTGCCAAGGTGATACCAGTTCAAAAGGTGAAGATGATGTGTATGTTGATAATGAATCTAATGAAGATGAAAGAGAATGGGATTATTACAACTCATACGATGATTATTATGACGATTACTATTACTACGATTATTCGGAAAGAAATAATCCTTGTTCTCGTGCTTTCTATAATAACAAATCAGTTAACAGAAACATATTAGCAACCAATATTGGTTTAATTGCAAAAAGAGGCAACAACGGACAAATTAGTGTATTTACCTCTGATTTAATTTCAACAAAACCATTAGGCAATGTCGTAATTGAAGCTTTTGATTATCAGCAACAAAAACTAAAACAAGTCACTACTAACAATGAAGGCATTGCTGTTTTAGAAACCAAACAAAAACCATTTGTATTAATTGCTAAACGTGGGCAAGAACGAACTTACTTAAAATTAGATGATGGTAATTCATTATCATTAAGTTCGTTTGAAGTAGATGGTGATGTCGTTCAAAAAGGCATAAAAGGATTTATATATGGCGAACGTGGTGTATGGCGCCCTGGAGATAGTTTGTTTTTATCTTTTATTTTTGAAAACAAAACCAAAGCATTTCCAGAAAACTATCCAGCATCTTTAGAGTTAATCAATCCACAAGGACAAGTCGTTCAAAAATTAACACGTACCAAACATGTTGATGGTTTTTATAATTTTTCAACTAAAACCGAAAATGCTGCGCCTACGGGAGTGTATTTAGCAAAAGTAAAAGTTGGCGGCGCAGTGTTTACTAAAAACATTCGTATTGAAACGATTATGCCAAATCGTTTAAAAATAAATTTAGATTACAAAAAGGATAAAATTTATAGTAGCGACTTAACCTTAAATAGTAATCTATACATAAATTGGTTGCATGGTGCTCCTGGAAGAAATTTAGAAACAAAAATTGATGTATCCTTATCTCAAATTACCACTGAATTTAAAGGTTATAAAGGATTTACATTTGATAATCCTGCACAAAATTTTTATTCAGAAACTCAAACTATTTTTAGCGGAAGAACAGATGATAACGGGGCAACCTCTGTGAACGCTCAATTAAACGACACCAAAGATGCACCAGGGTTTTTAGCAGCTAACTTTACAATTAGAGCATTTGAAGAAGGTGGTTCTTTTAGTACAGATAGATTCACAATTCCTGTTTCTCCATTCACAAATTATGTGGGAGTTAAAGTTCCTGAAACAAAAGATAACGAACAGTATTTAGAAACTGATATCGATCATAATATTCAAATTGCAACAGTTGATGAATTTGGTAAAGCAACTTCTCGTTCTAATATCGAAGTAAAAGTTTATAAATTAGACTGGCGCTGGTGGTGGGATAATTACAACCAAGATTTATCATCATATATTGGAAGTAATTACCACGAACCAATTTATACAGAACAAGTTTCTTCATCAAACGGAAAAGCAAATTTCAAACTACGTGTGAATCGTCCATCATGGGGAAGATACTTAGTGTATGTGAAAGATGTAGAAAGCGGACACGCTTGCGGAAAGGTTGTATTTATTGATTGGCCAAGCTGGGCTGGCAAATCACCGAAAGGAAATGAGGGGAGTAATGTTTTAACTGTTAATACAGATAAAGAAGAATATAAAGTTGGAGAGAAAGCAAAAATATTAATTCCAAGTCCTAAAGGCGGTAAAGCTTTAATTAATATCGAAAATGGAAGTCGTACTTTATTAAGCAAATGGATTGATACCAAAGAAGGTGTGACTGAATATGAATTTTCGGTGACCAAAGAAATGACGCCTAACATTTATGTGTTTGTTCATTTAATTCAACCACATGCGCAAACCGTCAATGATTTACCGATTCGTTTATACGGAGTAGCTTCACTAATGATTAAAGATGAAAACACGATTTTAAAACCAAAGATAAAAACAGATGCTGTTTGGAAACCAGAGAGTCAAGCCATTGTAAAAGTTAGCGAAGAGAATGGGAAAGAAATGGCTTATACTTTAGCGATTGTTGACGAAGGTTTATTAGACATCACTCGTTTTAAAACACCAGATCCTTGGAAAGCATTTTATGCGAAAGAAGCTTTAGGTGTAAAAACATGGGATATTTACGATAATGTGATAGGTGCATTTGGAAATGCGATGAGTCGTATTTTGTCTATTGGTGGTGATGATGCAACAAACAATAAACCAGAAAATAGCGCCTTACGTTTTAAGCCAATGGTTCGTTTTGTGGGACCATTCCATTTAAAGAAAGGTGAAACAGCTTCTCATAAAATTGACATACCACAATACGTTGGCTCTGTAAGAGTCATGGTAGTGGCTGGTTATCAAGGTGCATATGGTAATGCAGAAAAAGCAGTACCTGTTCGTAAACCTCTGATGATTTTATCAACCCTACCTAGAGTTTTAGGTCCAGGTGAAGAAGTGAATTTACCAGTCACTGTTTTTGCGATGGAGAAAAAAGTGAAAAATGCAACCGTCACAATTACAACAGATAAATTAATTCAATCTATAGATGGTAATTCACAAACAGTTAGTTTTAATGCTATTGGCGACAAAGTGATTAATTTTAAATTAAAAATTAAGGATGCTTTAGGTGTATCAAAGATTAAAATTGTAGCGAAAGGTGCCGGAGAAACTGCTTCAGAAACTATTGAAATTGCTGTAAGAGCCAATAACCCAAGTGTAACCGATGCAGATGAATATGTATTAACGGCTAATAAAAATTTATCCATTAATTATGTTCCAATTGGCATGAGTGGCACTAACAAAGCTTTTATTGAATTATCTACTTTACCATCTATTAATTTATCACAACGTTTAGAGTATTTAGTTCAATACCCTCATGGATGTGTAGAACAAACAACCTCATCCGTATTTGCTGGATTATACTTAAATGATATCACAGATTTAAGCAATGCTCAAAAAGAATTTATTGATAAAGCAACAAAGGCGGCTATTAATAGATTAAAAGGATTCCAAACATCAAGCGGAGGTTTATCTTACTGGCCTGGACTAAATAGCGCTGATGAATGGGGAACTAATTATGCTGGGCATTTTTTAATTGAAGCAAAAACAAAAGGTTACTCATTACCTTATGGATTGATAGATAATTGGAAAAAATATCAAAAACAAAAAGCACAAAATTTTACTAGCAATAAAAATACGGCTTACTATGGCGAAGACTTAACGCAAGCTTATCGCTTATATACATTAGCATTAGCAGGCGCCCCAGAGTTAGGTGCCATGAACCGTTTAAAAGAAAAAGCAAGTTTGTCTAACGAAGCAAAATGGCGTTTATCAGCAGCTTATGCGTTAATTGGTCAAACAGAAGTGGCTAAAAAAATGATTTATAATGTTCCTTCTACTCCTAAAGCTTATCAGGACTACTATTACACTTATGGAAGTTTAGAACGAGATGACGCTATGATTTTAGAAACCATGACGTTATTGAAAGATAATAGTAATGCGTTTTTAAAAGTAAAAGCATTAGCTTCTAAATTGGGTAATAATGATTACTGGTTTAGTACTCAATCAACCGCATACTGTTTAATGGCAATTAGCAAGTATGCTAAAGTTAACGGAGCGAATTCAAACGTAACTGCCGATATAAAAATTGGAAATGAAACTATAACCGTTTCTGATTTTTCGAAAACGAAATTCAAGATGATTGAATTGAAAAATGCAAACAGTAATACACCTGTAAAAGTTATCGTAAAAGGCAGTGGTAATTTATTTGCACGTATAGTCAAACAAGGTATTCCAAAAGCAGGAATGGAAACTGATAAGTTTAGTAATTTAGAATTAATCGTGAATTACAAAACCTTGAATGGCAATCCTATTGATGTGACTAATCTAGAACAAGGAACCGATTTTATGGCGGAGGTTACTATTAAAAATCCTGGGGTTAGAGGCATGTATCGTAACTTAGCCTTATCTCAAATTTTTGCAAGTGGTTGGGAAATTCGTAACCAACGTTTAGATAACGTCACTTATTCAAAAGGTGATGTTCCAACTTATCAAGATATAAGAGATGATAGAGTTTACTCTTATTTTGATTTAGGAGCAGGTTCTGTAAAAACATTTAAAGTGTTATTAAACGCCTCTTATAATGGAACTTATTATTTACCAGGCGTTAATTGTGAAGCTATGTACGATAACAGCGTAAGCGCTCACGTGTCGGGCAAATGGGTAACAGTCAAAAAACAAGGAGAAATACAATAAAAATAAATAACTTTAGACCCGAAAGGTTTTAAAAACCTTTCGGGTCTAAATAAAAAAATATGAAACTAGATATATTAGCCATAGGCGTGCACCCAGATGATGTTGAATTATCAGCATCAGGAACCATTTTAAAACATATTGCCTTAGGAAAAAAAGTTGGATTATTAGATTTAACCAAAGGAGAACTAGGTACTCGCGGTAACGCAGTTTTAAGAACAGAAGAAGCTACTAAAGCAGCGAAGATTTTAGGAGTTTCGGTAAGAGAGCAGTTAGATATGGCTGATGGTTTTTTTGAAAATAATGAAGCTCATCAAAAAAAAATCATTCAGATCATCAGAAAATACCAACCTGAAATTGTGTTATGTAATGCAGTTTCTGATAGACATCCTGATCATGGACGTGCAGCAAAATTAACAGCCGATGCTTGTTTTTACAGTGGTTTAATGAAGATTGAAACAAAAGATAACAATACTGTTCAAGCGGCATGGCGACCAAAAGCAGTATATCATTACATACAAGATAATTTTATTGAACCTGATTTTGTGATTGATATTACTCCTTTTATGGGTAAAAAAATGGAATCCATTATGGCTTATTCATCTCAGTTTTTTGATCCAAATTCAAAAGAACCAGTAACTCCTATTTCTACAAAAAACTTTATGGAATACGTCAAAGCAAAATGCAGCATATTTGGCAGACCAATTAATGTTGACTACGCAGAAGGCTTTACCGTGAACCGATATATTGGCGTGGAGAATTTGTTTGATTTAAAGTAAAATAAACTCACTATTAGGTTTTTACCTAAGCAATGTAACATGCCCTGTATGGGTTTTTACGGCACCCTGTTCTCTACCGTTTAAATGCTTGTAAGATATCTGATAAATATAAACACCAGTTTGACAATAATTATCTCTGTATTTTCCATTCCAACCAGCTAAGGGATCTGTAGTATATAGAATTTTTTCACCCCAACGGTCAAAAATATACATTTCAAATTCAGAAATATTTACGCCCTTTATTGTAAAGACATCATTTAATCCATCTGCATCTATTGGTGTAAAAGCATTTGGAATATAAACTGTTGGTGGGTCATTAATTGTAATTTGTTTAATCATAGTATCTGTGCAATTATTTATTGTAGAAACAACTAATGTTACACTAAAAGTGCCAATATCATAGTATCCGTGTGTAGGATTTGTTTCTACCGATAAAGCCCCGTCTCCAAACATCCATGAGGAACTATTGTAATTTCCAACTGTAGTATTAGTAAATTTAATTTCTGAATTTAAAATATCAATTTCATTATTTGGGACAAAAGTAAAATCTGCTCTAGGTCTTTCAAATACAGTAATGAAATTATTTTTTGTGATCGTATTAACGCAGCCACTATCCGATGTTGCTTGTAAAGAAACGGAATAAGTGCCTGCATCATAAAACGTAATTTGAGGCGATACATCTGTTGAATTATAACCTTGGTAAAATGTCCACAGATAAGAATTAATAATTGGTGAATTACCAGATTGATTAATAAATTGAACTTGTAATGGTTGACAGCCTTCTTTTACATCGGCGTCAAAATTTACGTTAGGTAGTTGATTTACGTTTATAAAGACAGAGTCTACAACTGCGCAATTATTTTTATCAGTTATTGTCGCTACATAATTTGTACTTGAAGTTGGTGTGTAACTAATAACAGATGTCGTATTAGTTAAATTTGAAATACTTCCTCCAGTATTCCAAATCAGTGTATATGGCATAACGCCACCATTGAAAGTAGAGGTTAATTGCACTGGCTGATCTCTGCATATTGAGTAATCATTAGAAGTTACGTTTTGAGTTAATAAAGCGGGTTCAAAAACATTAATAGCATTTAACGTGTCAGCACAACCCATTGCATCGGTTGCGATAATAGTATATGAACCAGCAACTAAATCCGTTTTAGTAGTATCAGAAGATAAAACAGAATTCCAATAGTATAAATTAGAATCGTACCCAGTGGTTGCCGAAAACTGAAGTACGCCGTTATTTTGTCCAAAACAAATTACACTATCAACATTTAGCAAACTTAAAATCAATTGTTTGTATTCGCCTAAGGTAAATACACCATAATCTGCATTAGAAGAAATAACTTGTTCATTCAGTAAAGCATTATTTGTACTATTAATAGTTGTCCAACCAGAGCTTGTGTAATGCCATGTATTTAAAAGTGATTCAGTAATTTGATTTGTACTTCCTCCAAAAGTATTCCACTCATCATCCACATACGTTATTTTTTTTGATACGGTTGGTGTCGTCGCATAATTATTTGCATTTATAACCCAATAACGATCTAGCATTTTAATAGCATGCTCAGTATTACAATTGTTTAACAGATTATTAACTCCAGCTGGAAATGGACGATTATTTATAGCTAGGTTTGTATTTGTAGGATAAGTTGATGCACTAATGCTACCAATACCAGTTTGTGAACCAGCGGATGATATCGTGTAAAAAAACGGAATGTAATTGGCAGTATTAGTTCCAAATGGAAATTCATAGTTGCCAATATTATTTCCTAAGTTCCATTGTATAGTGCCATAACCAGGTATAGATGGTGTTTCACTTAAAACATAACCACTGGTTCTTACAATAGCAGAAGATAATGGATTGGTAACAAACAATGTGTTACTATTTAAATCTAAAGTACGAGCAGTTAAATTTAATACTCCATTGGTACCTCCCACAAATGTATTTATATTTAAACGTTTTATATTGGTACCTAATAATGTTAGATTATTAAATGTGGTAGGCTGTGTTCCTTTAATCAATTGTAATGCGCCATTAAGTTCAACTAAACCTGAATTTGAAACGAGTGCAGAAGATGACGAATTGTTTGTCCAATCTCCAGATAAGGTAATTGTTCCGGAATTATTTATGAGACCAACATTTGCGCCATTGTCAGTATTAACAACTTCACCCTGTATATAAACTAAGCCACCGAACTGAACAGTTATAGCACTTCCCTTATTATAAAATTCATTTTGAGAATTTATAATACCTGAATTTATTAGTCCTATTAATAAATAAAAATAACCTATATGTTTTATTAAAAACGACATTTTTATTTGTTTTCAAGTTTTGATATACGGTTTAATAAATCCGTGTACTTATCGTTTAATAGTTTAATTTCTATTTTTTGTTCACTAATAATTTCCTGCTGCTCCTTCATCCCTTGCAATAAATACAACCCAAAACGGCTATAATCAACCGACCATGTTTCTTTACTTTCATCTTTTGGTTTATATACCACGCTAGGAAAAAGTACATACAGCTCCTGAACTAAAACTCCAAAATCTTTTTCATTAACTACAAATCCTTTTTCGAGCGGGCCACCATCTTTTGATACAGGTTGATGCATTTGATAATTGTAAGTTTTTACCTGCATTAATCTTGATAACACTTTTTCGTTAAAAGGAACAATGTTTGATTTAAATCTTTTATCACTAATAGCAAAAGTACCGTTAGAAAAAAATTGTCCAATACCATCAATTCTTGCCATCGTGCGTTCAGCATAAGTATTATCATATCCTCTAAATTCAAACCCTCTATCAACATTTGCGTTTGCTGCAACTTGCGATACATCAGAAGTATTCCATAAATCAACGTGACTTCTTCCAGCATTTCGGTTCATACCAACGGCTAATCCTCCTACTCCATTTATCCAAGTTGTACCTGGGGATTGTCCACCTGCTGGGTCAGAATTATAATTCCCTGCAACAAAATATCCTGAACCCACAGTAAGTCTGTGAAGTGGGTTATCAGATAAAGCTGGATTAATTGTGGTAGATAAACCGTTTGGCAAACCAACACGCACACCGCCACCAGTTGGATTTAAAGATAAAATGCCTTCCGTTCCTGGCGTTTCTAATAAATTAGGGGTAGAACCAGTAGTTGTATACGCTTGTATTTGACACTGACCAACGGCCTCTAATCGTAAATGTGAATTAGAATTACCATCATACACTCTAAAACCGTTATCTGTATAAGGTTTAATATTATCTGTATAAATACTATTCAATGAACGCCCAACGTTAAAAGAGTTTTGAGGGTAAACATTATCAGCAACATAAGCATCTCCGTTTAAAACATCAAATTTACCTCGTGGATTAGTTGTTCCAACTCCCATTCTACCATCATTTATAATATCAACCAATGGTTGCCATACACCTGCAGGAAATGAACTTGTACCAAAAGTAATTCTATCAATAACGCCTGGATCTGCAATATTAAAACGCCACTCAGAGTTATCAGCAGCAGAATTAAAGCGAGCCATCCAAAAATCATCTGTATTATTAAATGTATTCGACATGTAAAATTTATCCCCAATTACATTTATACCTAGTGTATTTCCAAGCTGTATATTTCCATTTACGTGCAATCGCTCTGATGGTGTAGGAGTTGAAATGCCGACATTTCCATTACTCGCTAATGTTCTAATATATTCTATATTATTAGTTTTAAAAACTAAATCTTGTGCATCTGTTGTTCCTAAAAAATTGGTTCCTGCTACAGTACCAGCATTACCTAAAAGCTGCCAAGCATCGGCTGCGGCTGGTGTTAAAACTACATCACCATTTACATCAACAGAAAGAGTTTTACCATTAGCAACAACTGTTGGTGATGCTGATGTTAAATTTGTTAATCGCAAACCAGATGTATTTGCTATACCAGATGTTACCTCTAATTTATTTGAAGGTGTTGCATTACCTACACCAACATTGCCGTTTCCTAATGCGGTTAATATACTGGGGCCAGCTGTTGCTTGTACCCCGCTTGATACATCAAATGCAACATTTGTTGCTGCGATGCCTGATACTTTTACCATTAATCCATTAGCGCTTGGGGCATTACTTCCATTATAAAATAAACCTGCATATCCAGTATTAATTAATGTCCATGCTATCGAACTAGCTGTTGGACTTTGATTCCAACCCTGACCATCAGAGCCAATAATATTAAGTGTTGTATTCGTAAAAATGCCACCATTTAATAGTCTCATCCGTTCAGTATTATTTGTTCTAAAAACAAGATCTACATTATCGGTTGTGCCTAAAAAATTTGTAGTAGCATTAGTGCCTGCGTTTCCAAGTAAATCCCAATAATTACCATTTGTTGGAACCCAAGATGTACCATTATATTGTAAAATTTGTCCGTTAGTGGGTGCTACAGAAGATACTGGCGTAGTTTGCAAACCCACAACAGTTAATGCAGGATATGTTCCACTTACATCATTTGTGCCTGCCGGCAATGGCGGAGCGCATAACGATTGCCATGCTGTTAAAGCCGTATTATAAAAGAATACACAATTAATTGTTAAATCATACACCATTAAGCCGTTAGATGGAGCAGCAATGGCCAATCGTTGAGCAGTAGTCATCCTTGGAATTAATAAACCACTGTTTGTAGAAGCAATTTCTACTAGAGATGATAGATTAGGATTAGCGGTGCCTATACCAAAATTACCATTAGCGATAAAACGAGCAACCTCGTTATTATTTGTTTTAAAAATTAAATCGTTAGCATTAAGTGTACCCAAAAAATTAGCAGGCCCAATATTTGAATTTCCATTTATTAACCAATCTGCAGGTAATGGAGCAACTAAACTATCATAAATTCTTCCATTAGGAGTAGTAAACAAATTTCGTACGCCAGTTCCAACTAAAGTATCTGAACGAATAGCGCCGCTAACATGCAATTTTGATTGAGGATTGTTATTACCTATTCCTACATTTTGAGAAAAGTAATTCGTAGAAACAAAAATTAAAAAAACAACGAATAAGTGTGTTCTTGTGTATTTCATAACTTTACATATATTTTTTAAATATTAGGACAATAATTTTAATAATCAAACAATTATAAATTCATAATCTAATTTTACTTTTGGACCGTGATAGTATAATATTTATCTAATTTACTAAAATTACACTTTAAAAATAGCTTTAAATGAGGGGGTAATCGCACTTTATTGATTTAGGTGTAATATTTAACACTTTATCAATCAGTGTTTTTTGAACCCCTTTTA
>DIHL01000058.1 GCA_002420145.1 Bacteroidetes bacterium UBA5697 | reverse complement strand
TATAGTCTTTATCTATATTATGAAAATATTGCTGAAAATTTGCCTTATGATAAAGTTCTGAAGAACTATTACAATTATTTAAAAAACTATCAGTGGTGAAATTAGATTTATTAATACTTAGTTTGTCGATATAAATACCAGAAGCTAAATCCATTTTTGTGGACACGTTTAGTTTTTTTGGAGAAACTAATACCGTTGTGTTTTTTAAATCTTTACCTTCTTTCATTAAGAAGTAGCCAAATGGGTTTAAAAATTTGCCTTCATTATTAGTTAGTTGTAAATCTCTTATTCCCATTGGTATTTTGCCAATATCTTCTGGAGAAGTAACTACCAACATAAATTCGTAATTCCCCATTCGTGGGTTTCTTTTCCAACGATTGTTTTCTGTTTTGTCGTTATTCTTTTCGTAATTAATAGCCCAAATGGCATTTAAATAAATTTGTTCTTCAATGCTACAACCTTCTTTTTTTGCTTTCTCTTTAATCTTAACCATCCAGTCGGGAACAGTTTGGATATAATTCATTTTATTTCTGATTGCTTCATCTAAATTAAGATACTTGTCAGCAGAAGCTCCAAAATATTTTTTCTCGTTACGAGGATTTCCAACAATTTGAAAACTGTCGGTTACAATAATTTCTTCACCTGGAAATAAAAAGCGAGTAGGTTTAAAGGTGTAAAGTCCGTTAGTCCAACTACCATAAAAGTTTTCATCCGAAAAATTTAAAGTATCAATAAATTTATACTCTTGGTTTTGATAGTAAATTTTGTAATAGTATTTTTTGATTTCTGAAGAGGTATTTTCTACTTTAAATTTGAAAGTAAAATAACCATTGTTAGTGTGTTTTTTAGTGGGTATTTCAATACCATTTAACACGGCATCTGATAAGTCAGTTTCTAAATGATATAAAGTATCATTTTTATTAGCTGAGTAATTTATAAAAGGTTCAAAATCATTTACCTGTAATCCATTGTTTTTACAACTACTAAACAGTATTACAAAAAGAATAGTGATGTATTTTATATACAGAAAGTGACGAAACATGTAAAACAATAGCTTAAGTAACAAATATACATTAAAGCTATTAAAAAAGGCTTTTTAGGTATCTAAAAAGCCTTTTTTTAATTCACTATTTACTCACTTTTACCCTAATGCCTTCACTATGGCTGGTAAATTCAGGAGCATACATACATTGTATGGTTGTGATACCATTACTAAAATCACCATAATGATTGACTACTAATGGATATTCAAATACATAGGTTCCTTTATTTAAATAGGAGAAGAAGAAATTAGTAGCCGCATCTCTGGTACTTTCGTAATATCCTAATCCATCTTGGTATTTATAACCGCTAAATACATTTGTTGGTTCAAAACCAGAAGCTCTCATATCTTTCATATGTACATAGCTCATGTCTCTGTCTACACGCAATTCAATTCTTACTTTTATTTTGTCGCCTAATTTTAATTTGGTAGCAGAAGTAATAGGTTCAATTACTGGCCCGCTAGCCGTATTTTTTTGTAAGAACAATTGTTTCTTTAATTTCAAAGGAGTTTCGTGCGGTGTGATTTTGTCTAATTGCTCAAAGTATTGCCAATACATGGCACCATAACTTACACCCACATCTTTTTTCTCAACTTTTACTTTACCCATGCTAGCTGGTTTAATATCAGAACCATGCCATGTTTTTTTAAAGTAACCAGTTCCAGGTTCAGCATTTAATGATTTATCATTTTTAGGGTCCAATTTTATATCGCCTACTGTAATTTCTACATTAGGTTCAGTCGCCAACCAATCAGTTCCTTTTAATAATAAAGCATAAACGGCATCAGTCGTCGCTCTGGTTGTTCCCCAATGCTGTGTTTGCTTACTTTTTACTAACCAAGTTTTTAAATCATCCACTGATTTGGTGTCGTTATTAATTTCATCAAATGCTTCAATCATTAAGGCTTGCATTTCAATAGGAGCTTCGTACCAGTAGTAACCATAGTTTTCTTTCCAATACATTCCCATCTCCTCATTATTAATACTGTTTTCTTTTAAAGACTTTAAAATTTCTTTAGGCGTTTTCGTATCAGCATATCGATGTAAGTTTAAGGCAATCATACCTTGCATGTATCTGCTATTTTGTAGCCAATAGGTTTGTTCTTGTTTTTTATAATAATCAAAATGTTCTTTATTACGCTTATCTAATTCAATATCTTTTAAGTTACTTCTCATATATAAATATTGAATAGCCATATAACTTAAATGATTTTCGGTTTTGTATTTTGGCGCATATCGTTTCATGTATTCATAATCTTCACGCATACGATCATCACAGTATTTTACAGCTTGATACACCATATCCCACACCTCTCTATTTTCTCTAACTTTAATGACTCCTAATTTATCTAAGTGACTAAAGCCAGTAATGATATGTTGAGTAATGTACCAATCATCTGGACCTCCATCAAACCAAACAAAGCCTCCGTTGGATGATTGTTTTTTCTTTAATTTTTTAAAGGCTTGAAATTGTTCATTGCTCATTTTATTTAAATCAAATAATAAGCCTACGCGTTTTTTATTTTCGCTCTCGCTTTTTGCTTGTAATACCCAAGGTGTTTCTTCTAATACCACTGCTTTTAGTTCTTGATTTTTTTCTAGGTTCGATAAAAAAGCATCAGGACTTAGGCTTTTCCATGAATCAAAAATAGCTTTGATTTTTGGTTTAGAATTAACGACGTAGGTTGCTAAACTATTTGCATAATATCTTGCAAATGTTTGTTCAGCACACTCATACGGGTATTCCATTAAATAGGGTAGGGCTTGTACTGCATACCAAGCTGGATTAGCTGTAAACTCCAAGGTATAAGAATGGTTTTTTAAAGTACTTGAGTTATTATTTTGATTGATGAATTTAGTGAAGTTAAATTCTTTGGTTTGATTACTTCTAATTGGCATTGGCATACTCTCAGTCACTAACATACGATTTGTTAGAACTGGAACTGCATTCTCTTCACCATCAGTAAAGTTCCCTGCTTTAGCTACTACTTTATATTTAATGGCAGAGTAACCCTCTGGAATATGTAAATTCCATTCTATAGAAGTACTTAAACCTTTTTTTACTGAAAAGTCTCTATAACCAATTGTTGGGAAGTTACCATGAAGAGCTTCCATCATACTTGCCGAAATTTCTTTATCAGTTAAAGCATCATACAATTTCAGTTCAGCATTCCCAGTAATATCGTTTTCTGATAAATTAGAAACTTTTGAAATAAAAGTTATTTGATCACCCTCTCTAAAAAAACGTGGTGCATTTGGTTGAACCATTAATTCTTTTTGAGTAATGACTTCTTTTTCGAAGCGACCAATTTTTAAATCCTTTGTATGAGCTAAGCCCATTACTTTCCATTTAGTTAAACTCTCTGGAACAGTAAACTTAATAATGATTTCTCCTTTTTCATTAGTTTGTAATTGAGGAAAAAAGAAAGCTGTTTCATTAAAATTAGAACGTGCTTTAATATTAGATAAATCACCTCTGTTGTCTTGTTCTTTCGCTTTTCCTTCACCACCTTTTAAACCTCCAACAGTATTTTTATTTTCAGCCAATCCTGAAGTGCCAGTAACGGTAGTCACATCTTTGTCTTCTGCTTTCTTTTCGCTTTCTTCTCTGTTAGCCATCATTTTTGGAGAAGCACTCTTAGTTTGATTCACACTCACTTCATCTAGAGTAGCACCAGCAGACTCCATAGGATAGTTACCATCACCTTCGCTATCATAACCTCTAGTGTTTCTGTAATAATAATTGTTATTGAATCCAAGTCCAAAATAATTTAAGTCATCATAGTAACGAGAAGGTAATATGTGGTATTTAGCTTGCATTTCATTAAACTCAGTTGAATTTGCCATCCGAGCAATACTAGATGACCAATATAATTTAGCATAATAACTTTGATAAATATTAAAATACCAATTGTTTGCTTTAAATGCATCTAAGGAAGCATCATACATGGAAGCAACCATTTCAGCGGCAGCTTGTTCTCCTTTTTTATCTTTTAAAATCAATTTCCATTCTTCTGCCTGTCCTGGTAATAATTTATTTCTAAAAGTTTCAAATTGAATATCTAATTCTTTATTTGTGTAGGGAACAATTACAACGCTGCTGTGTTGATAGAAACGATTGTTTTTAATAAAGGATGTATGAAAAACAAGATTACCTCTGTGAATTTCTTCAATTAAAAGTTCATTGGTTTTCATAGAAGCTGCCATTACTTTCGAAACAACAGGTTTTCCTTGTTGTTCTTGCTCAAATAAATAATTGACATTACTGTAAGCAGAGGCTAGGATATAGCTAACTTTTTCTCCTGGTTCTGCTTTTGTTTTAGGATAGTAAAACCAATCAGCTACTTGCTCAGGTACTTCGTTATTATTTTTATTAAATAAGGTAATGTATTCAAAAGCTTTAATTTCTTCTCCAAATTTATCTTTACAAATGGCTTCAATTACATATACTCCAGGAGCAAGTGATTTTAACTCCTCAGATAAATCGTATTCTGTTTTTGTACCAGTGTCAAAAGATTTGTCGAGTAGTTTTGTTCCTTTTTCCCATTTATATTTATTGCTTTCATCTGCATATAAATCATTTGGGAAATTTTTATAATACTCTTCTTTATTTAAACTATGTCTATCTGGTTGAGACCATAAACGATTTCTAAATACTTTTTCTGGTTGTTTTAATTTATAAATCGTGTAATGCCCTTTAGTAGGTTCAACTACCCCATTTAAATTATTAGTGGTGATGCGTATTGGTTTAGAGTTATTTACTTCAATAATATCGTCACTCGAAATATTTAATTGTAAAGCTTGATAACCAACTTTCACGTATGTTTGTGTACTGTGTGTTTCTCCATTAATATCGGTTACATCAGCTGTAATTTCATAGTTATAGGTAGCATAACTTGTTTTAGAAACCGATTCATCTGGTAAAGCTTTAAATTTAATAATATAAGCACCAGTATCATTTGTTGGAATTTCTCCACTGGTAATTTCTGTTTCTGCTGAGTTAGAATAATAAGGGCGATACCACCAATACCAATATGGGTAATTCACTGTTCTGACTACTCTGTATTTTACATTTGCGCCATCAATCACATTTCCGGCGTAGGCTTTTGCAAAGCCAGTTACGGTTACTTCATCGTTTAATTTATAACTGCCTTTTACAGGATTGAAATCTGTTTCAAATTTTGGACGTTTGTAGTCTTCTACAGAAATATACACATTCCCGTATCCATCAGTAATATGCATTTGTCCGTTTAATCCATTTTGTGGCGCAATAAAAGAACCACTAATTGTTCCAAATTCGTTTGTAGTGAGTTCTAAAGAATTTACTTTTTGGTAATTGACATCATATAAAGTAACATTTAATGGAAAATTTGTTTTTAGCTGATGATTTTCACCATTCGTAGATTCTAATACGATGGATTTAAAATACACCGTTTGTCCAGGTCGGTAAATCGCTCTATCTGTATATATAAATGAACGTACTTGGGTTTTAGTATTGTTGTATGGACGATACGTGTAATAGCTGTTGTTATTAAAATAATGATCATTTTCGTTGATGAACTCGATAAAAAACTGTTTATCTTCAAGAATGGAGTAACTTACATTTAAAAAACCTTTTTCGTCAGTTTTAAAAGTAGAGCCTTTTTTTATGACATAATCTCTAGATTTATAATCATAATGCTCGTACCAAACTTGAGCAGAAATATTTTTTAAAGGTTCTCCACTTTGTCTATTAAGCGCATAAAAATCATAAGAGCCATTTTCTCTTCGTCGTTCAATAGAAGCAATATTAGAAACAATACAAGTACTGTATGCCGAAATATTATTAATATATTTAAAATCTTCGGTTAAGGAATTTAAAATGACATAGTAACCAGATGGGAGTTCTGGTAATTTAATTTCGGTATTGTGTGTTTGATAATCACCATCATCAATGATGTCTTGAGAGAAACTTATAACTTCTGGAAACGTTTTAAATTTTTCAAATAATTCTTTACCATATTTTTTTCTAAATAGTTCTCTTAGCTCTTGGCTATTTGTTTTTACAATTTTAAAATAAATTTTATTGATGTTCTGAGAACTCACTAAGGCTCTAAATGGTTTATTAGGCTCGTTAACTTCCTCAATAGTTAAGTTAAATACTTTTGACTGAATAGTATTTAAAATGTTCTTGCACTCTAATGCACCGTATGAATTTGGGAATTTTTCAATAGCAGATTCACAAACTTCTTTTGCTGTTTTTTTATACCACTTATAGGTATCGCTTTCTAAAGGTTTGTATTGCCCCGCTTTTCGTAAATACCAATTCGCAATTCTCGAATCAATTTCAGTTACTCTTTCGTTTTTAGGAAATTTTGATTGAATAGCTTTTAATGAATTAAAATAAAGAGTGTCTTTTTTTGTGTTTTGAGAATTGGTATGAATATAATCCAATCGCTTTAATTCGATGTCGATTAATGCAGCTGGATTTTCATCATTTTTATGAAAACGAGTTAATTCTTGGATTAGTTTTAGCGCGTAATATTTTGTTTCTAATGAGTCTGAAGGATTATTGATTTCAAGATTTAAAAAATCAAGATATGGTTTTAGATAATCATCGTTATTGATTGTAAAACGATTAGCAGGTCTTGTTATATCTGCTTCCGAATGCATAAAGAAGTTTAGGGAGCGATGTGCTAAAAAATCATACAAAGTTGGGCGCCATTGTCTACACTCATAAGTGCCTTTATTAATAACAGCATCATACAAGTCTATTTTTGTTCGCTTTAAACTATCACTTTTTTCTAAAGATGCTTTATAGTTTTTGATAACGGCATCTGTAATCGCTTTTAAATCCCAAGTTTCAATATTGTTATTGTTAAAATTTACGGTAGTTGTTCTGTTATAAAATTTCCATCTATTGTTTTGAAAATATTGCCAATAGGCATCTGCTAAAATACTTTGTAAAACTGGCTTTATTGGGTATTTAGCTTCATTAACCTCGTCTCTTAATTTAAAGATTGATTTTTCTAATGAATATTCTTCTTTATAACTTTCAAATTTCATGCGATGTAAAACCGCTTTCACAAACTGAGGGGCATTGTTTTCTGTTTTTGCTTTTGTGTAGATTGCATTAACTAATTTTAAAGCTGATTCTGTTAATCCCTTGTTTTCACAACTATCTACTCGTTTCCAAAGTTTATCGTAATTATCGCCTTTGTTAAAGCTTATTTCGGTGTATGAGGTTTTTGTAAAAGTATTTGAGAAAAATCCTATAGATATTATAGCAGTTGCTATAAACATCAGTGCAACGGTAATAAGTTTTTTTGCAGTCATAAAATTGAAATTTTAATGTTTAGATGCGGGTTGGAATCATATTCCATAAAAATAATTTATAAATAGCCTTTTAATTTATAAGTCGCGTAGCCAACGATTTCATGTAAAATAAGATTTAGACTAAATACAGCTTCAATATTAGGCATAAAACAATAGTCAAATTCAAACTTTCTGATTCCTGTTATTTTGTTTGTGACGAAGGGGGTAACATTTTTGTATCCAGCTTTTTCAAAAATGGCCAATGAGCGACGCATGTGAAAGGAGGAGGTAACTAATAGGATAGAACCTTTAAAATGTATGCTATCTAAAACACGTTTCGTGAAAATGGCATTTTCATAGGTGTTTTTTGAATCGTTTTCAATGATGATATTACTATCAGGAATGGCAATGTTTTTTAAATATTTTTTTATGTAAAAAGCCTCTCTATGATTAGGCTTACTGATACTTCCAGAGCCACCAGTAATTAATAGTTTTTTGACTCTTTGTTTGTGATATAGTTCAAGTGTTTGAAATAATCTATCTCCAGAATATCCAAAGTCAAATCGATCTTGACGTTCATCTATTCTCCCCATGCCGCCTAATACAATCGCTAAATCATATTTTGTTTCTTTTAAATAAATATCGTCATCACAATATTCCCAAGCTCTTACTACTTCATCTACCAAAAAAGAATTAGAAATTACATACATAAATATGGTAAAGCCTAAAACCCATTTTTTATAGGGAGTATTCCATAATTTTTTTAAAAGAAAAAGTAATCCAAAAAATAGCCATGTGTATGGTGCTATAAGGAATGCTAAAATTTTAGAAAGGATGAAAAACATACTCTAAGTTAATTAAAACTTTTTAAATTCTAGAGCCAAATTTTATAAACAAAAATCGGATAAAACGTCAGTTTTTATGATTAAAATCAGACATTACATCTACTTAAATCATGTTTTTCAGACTTAATTTCAGGTAATTTCGCTTGGACTATGATTTGAGGAATCCAAACAAAAAATACACCTATGAACTTAAATAACTTTACAATTAAATCACAAGAGGCGATTCAACAAGCCATGCAAATTGCAACCATTAATGGTAATCAGGCAATTGAAAATGGGCATATTTTAAAAGCCATTTTAGAAGTTGATGAAAATGTAACTCCTTTTATTTTAAAAAAACTAGGAGTAAATCAATCCGTTTTTTCTAAAACGGTTGATGCTATCGTAAATTCATATCCTAAGGTATCTGGAGGGCAACCTTATTTATCAAATAATGCTAATCAAGCAGTTGCAAAAGCAACCAATTATTTAAAAGAGTTTAAAGATGAGTATGTGTCAATCGAACATTTATTGTTAGGGATTTTAGCAAGTGGAGATGCCGTAGCTCAATTACTAAAGGATAATAATATTAAAGAGAAAGAATTAAAAGCAGCTATTACAGAATTAAGAAAAGGGTCTAATGTAACGAGTCAATCAGCAGAAGAAACGTATAATTCATTAAATAAGTATGCGATTAATTTAAACACACAAGCTCGTAACGGTAAATTAGATCCTGTTATTGGACGTGATGAAGAAATACGAAGAGTTTTACAGATTTTATCTAGACGTACAAAGAATAACCCGATTTTAGTTGGTGAGCCAGGTGTTGGTAAAACAGCCATTGCTGAAGGTTTAGCACACCGTATCATTGCAGGAGATGTTCCTGAGAATTTAAAATCAAAGCAAGTCTATTCTTTAGATATGGGAGCATTAATTGCTGGTGCTAAATACAAAGGAGAATTCGAAGAACGTTTAAAGGCAGTTGTAAAAGAAGTCATTAGTAGCGATGGAGATATTGTATTATTTATTGATGAGATTCACACTTTAGTTGGTGCTGGCGGAGGTGGAGAGGGAGCAATGGATGCTGCTAATATTTTAAAACCAGCCTTAGCTCGTGGAGAATTAAGAGCGATTGGAGCAACCACTTTAAATGAGTATCAAAAATACTTTGAAAAAGATAAAGCCTTAGAGCGTCGTTTTCAAAAAGTAATGGTAGATGAGCCAAGTGAAGAAGATGCTATTTCGATTTTACGTGGTATTAAAGAAAAATACGAAACGCATCACAAAGTGCGTATTAAAGACGAAGCGATTATTGCAGCGGTTGAATTGTCAACGCGTTATATTAGCGATCGTTTCTTGCCAGATAAAGCTATTGATTTAATGGATGAGGCGGCATCTAAATTACGTATGCAAATTAACTCTATGCCTATAGAGTTAGATGAATTAGAGCGTAAAATCATGCAGTTGGAAATTGAGCGCGAAGCGATGAAACGTGAGAATGAAGATTCGAAGGTAGAAGCGTTGAATAAAGAATTAGCTGATTTAAATGATAAACGTATTTCTTTAAAAGCTAAATGGCAAAGTGAGAAAGAAGCCATTGAAGGCGTTCAAAAAGTAAAATTACAAATCGAAGAATTAAAGCAACAAGCTTCTAATTTTGAGAAACAGGGAGATTTTGGAAAAGTTGCTGAAATACGCTATGGTAAAATTCAAGAATCTGAAGCATTATTACATGATTTAGAATCTAAATTAAGCGAAGCAAAAGCAAATGGTTCTCAATTAGTAAAAGAAGAAGTAGATAGTGAAGATATTGCTGATGTGATTGCAGCTTGGACTGGAATTCCAGTATCACGAATGTTGCAAAGCGAAAGAGAAAAATTATTACACTTAGAAGAAGAATTACACAAGCGTGTGGTTGGTCAACATCAGGCGATTGAATCGATTGCTGATGCTGTTAGAAGAAGCAGAGCAGGCTTGCAAGATGCGAAAAAACCAATTGGTTCATTCATTTTCTTAGGAACAACTGGTGTTGGTAAAACAGAGTTAGCCAAAGCTTTAGCAGATTATTTGTTTAATAATGAAAATGCGATGACTCGTATTGACATGAGTGAATATCAAGAGCGCCATGCTGTGAGTCGTTTAATCGGTGCGCCTCCAGGATATGTTGGTTTTGATGAAGGCGGACAATTAACGGAAGCCGTGAGAAGAAGGCCATACTCAGTCATCTTATTAGATGAGATTGAAAAAGCACATCCAGATGTATTTAATATTTTATTACAAGTATTAGATGATGGACGTTTAACTGATAACAAAGGTAGAACGGTGAATTTTAAAAATACCATTGTGATTATGACTTCTAATATTGGTTCTCATTTAATTCAAGATAACTTTGATAAGTTAGATGAATTCAATAAAGAAGAAGTATTAGCAAAAACTAAATCAGAGGTGTTTGAATTATTAAAGAAAACAATTCGTCCAGAGTTTTTAAATAGAATTGATGAAGTGATTATGTTTGAGCCTTTGAATAGAGATGATGTGAATGATATTGTGAAAATTCAATTCAAGCAAATTGCTGATAGATTAGCTGAACAACACATGATGATTTCAGCTACTGATGAAGCGATTGATTGGTTAGCACAGTTAGGTTATGATCCTCACTATGGCGCAAGACCAGTGAAGAGAGTGATGCAAAAGCAAATTTTAAATGAATTGTCTAAGCAAATTTTAGCTGATACAGTTAATAAAGACAAAGAGATAGTGGTTGATGTGATTGATAAGAAGTTTGTCTTTTTGAATAAATAATTAAAATTAAAAATCCCCCAACATTTTCTGTTGGGGGATTTTTTTATTTGATATATATATCTTCTATTTTTCTTAGTTCTTTATAAGATAATGATTGATATTCTTTTTGAAACACCGTAGGGTCGTCGTAGTACATTAATGTTGCAATTGGATGTTTATATTTGTTATGAGTCATTCCACGAGTTTTAGGTTTTAATAAGTATATATTTTTTTTAAGATCATCTTCAGAGTAAACTTCAATTAAATAGGTGACAAC
>DIHL01000014.1 GCA_002420145.1 Bacteroidetes bacterium UBA5697 | reverse complement strand
GGATATGCATTATAAATTAGAAATTCTAAAGAAAATGGAATTATAGTTCCATTAATTTTTCTAATTGATGATACTCAATACCAAAATACTCTTTTGAGCTTTTTATTTTTTGTAAAATTTCTTTTTTCTGTGTTTCAGTTTTTACTTTCTTCTCGGCAATAATCATCACATTTTTTGGTGTGTGCGCTTCTGAAATAAACTGAAATACCTTGGTAGAATAATCAAAATATTCTAATATTAGCGAACGAAGACCATCTGTAAGCATCTCAGCTTGACGTTCTAAAAAGATGCCATGCTTTAATAAAAAATCTAGGTCATTTTTAGTTTTATGCTTTTCAATCTCTCGGCGTATTTGCTTATGGCAACAAGGGGCTACAACAATTAAATCGGCATTAGCTTTTATTCCCTTAAAAATAGCATCATCCGTAGCTGTATCACAAGCATGTAATGCTATTAAAACATTCGCTTGATTCGCATCATAATCCATAATGGTTCCTTGAGTAAATTGCAAATCATTAAAATTAGATTTCTTAGCAATCGTATTACACAGATCTACCAAATCTTTTCGATATTCTACACCTGTTACCTTTGTTTTTAAATTCAAAACATTTGTTAGATAATCGTATAAAGCAAAGGTCAAATATCCTTTACCAGCTCCCATATCCAAAACATTTAATACATCATGCTTCGGTAAATTTTTAATTAACGGACTTAATAATTCAACATAATGATTAATTTGCTTGTACTTATCTTGAGAGCTAGGAATCACTTTTCCTTTTTCATCTGTAATTTTTAATAAATGAAGATAAGATTTTCCGTCAGAGCTAATTAATCTGTTTTTTTGAAGATTATGCTCTAAAGAAGGAAGCTGCTTTTGCGAAGGATTACTTTTTCTTAACGTCGTTTTATCTTTATTTACATATTCAAATATAATATCATGAGTTAGTGTAAATAAAGTAGCGTGCTTAAATTCTCCTTTAGAAATAGAATCAAGCAGTATATCTACCCCCTCTTCAATACTGTAGTTTTTAACGATATCTTTTGTTTGATAACGATTCGTGAAACTTAACTTGTCCTCTTGTTTTATGAGTATTCTTTTAACGTAACAATTTTTTAATGACTCAATAGAACCTTTATAGTTTCCTAAAGAAAGCTTTATAAAGTTATTTTCTTTAAGTGAAGTTTTAAGCAGTTCAAATAATTCTTCTATATGATCCATTAGAATTTGACGTTAATTAATAAGACTTTACGAAGATACATTATCATTGTTAAAAAATGAGCAAAATTTATACGCCGATTCTACTTCTAAATAAAAATAGTTTGTATATTCGTTAATACCGATATGCCTAAATTTATTTTCATATTCTTATGTCTTACTTTGTTTTGTAAAGCTCAGCAAAACGAATTTGATAAATATGGTCCATTTGGCTCACAAGTGTTTACGGATTTAAAAGTAGCTTTAGAAATAGAGAAAAACGTATATAAAATGGATTTGAGCTACAAAAAACTGGAGCCAAAACTATACGCCAAACTAGGAAAGTTAAAAGATTTGCAAGCTCTTAAATTAAGTGGAAATGAAATCAATACTTATCCTCTTGGATTTGGAGATTTGTATAATCTATTATATTTCGCTAGCTACAACAATGAGTTTACATCATTCCCTCCTGATTTAAAAAAATTAGGAAATTTGAATTATCTAGAATTTTTCGGAAGTAAAATAGACAGTATTCCTTCTGACATTGCCTATTTAAGTCGATTAAAAACATTAAAGATGTCATCTACTAACGACACTTTAAAACTACCAACAACATTAAAGTATTTAAAAAACTTAAAAGATGTGACTATTGAAAACTGTGTATTAGATAGTTTTCCAAAAGAAATTTTTAAAATACCGAATCTTAATTTTTTAAATCTAACAAACACAAATACCTTTTACCTTACCAAGCATTTTGAAAGATTTGTAAATTTAGAAGTATTGGTTTTAGATGCTAATCAACTACAAAGTATTCCTTTTGAAATTTATAAAGCAAAAAAATTAAGATTCCTTTCAGTAAAAAATAATCATTTACAAAAATTACCAGATACCATTTCTCAATTAGAAAACTTAACTGTATTAGATGTGAGAGGAAATGGCTTTTCTAAACAATATATTGAAGAATTAAAAGCCATGCTTCCAGGCTGTGAAATAAGATTTTAAGACTTAAACTTCTTCATAAATCCTTCCATAAACCAAACAGGCGGCTGCATAGGTTTATTTTTTTCTTTATCGATAAAAACCAGGGTTACAGAACCTGTATTTAATAAATCATTGTGTTGGTTAAAACATTCATAATTAAAAGTTATTCTTACTCCAGGCATTTCGTTAACAGTTGTTACAATCCTCACTTCATCATCATATTTTGCAGGCTTTTTATAATTAACGGTTAAATTAATAACAGGCATTAAAACACCACTCTCTTCCATCTCACGATAACTAAATCCAAGGCTACGCATGGCTTCTACCCTACCCACCTCATAATATTGAGCGTAAACTCCATAATATACAAAGCCCATTTGGTCAGTTTCTCCGTAACGTACTCTTAACGTTGTTTCTGTTTTAATCATACAAATTATATCTTATCTTTAAAACATCAAATTTAGTTTTCTATTTCATGAAGTTATTATTAAAAATATTCTTTTTTTCAGCACTTATTAGTTTATATGCTTGTTCTAAAAAAACATCCGTCAGTAATATTTCCGAATCTCATATTATTATCAATGACAACAAAATAGACAGCTCCATATACAAAGCAATGTTGCCTTACAAAAAAACGCACGATGAGCAAATGTATGCAGTCATAGCTAAAAGCGAAGATGCCTTAGTGAAAGCAGATGTAGAAAGCACTTTAGGTAACTTTTTTTGTGACGCTGTTATTTATGAAACAAAAAAACTATTAGGTAAAGATTCAAACATGGTTGATGTGGCTATTTTTAACAAAGGAGGTTTACGAAACTCTTTACCAAAAGGAAATATTACGATTGGAAATGTATTTGAATTAATGCCCTTTGATAACGAAGTGGTTTTACTGAAATTAAGTGGTGCTCAGTTTAAAGATATGTGCTATAAAATCGTTGAAAAAGGAGGAATACCAATTGGTGGCATGCGTTTAACCATGAAGGGTTCAACACCAACGGATATTACAATAAACGGAAAAGCATTTGATGAGACAAAAGATTATTGGGTTGTAACATCTGATTACCTTGCAAATGGTGGTGATAGCTACAGTTTCTTTAAAAATGCAAAAGAAAGAAAAATCATGAATGTACTTTTAAGAAACGTGATTATTAATTACTGCGAAGACATTACCAAATTAGACCAAACAATTAAACCTAAATTAGATGGCAGAATTCAACTATCAAAATAGACGCGATTTTTTAAAATACTTTGTTGGCACTTCGGCGGTATTAGCTGGTTTTCCTGCATTATCAAAAGATGTTTTAAAAAGTAAAGATTTATCTCGCTTAACCATTTTATATACAAACGATATTCATAGTCGAATAGAACCTTTTCCTAGCAATGATCCTAAATTTGCCAATAAAGGAGGATTTGCCAGAAGAGCAGCAGTTATTGAAGAACTGAAAAAAGAAAATGATAATATTTTATTATTGGATGCTGGAGATATTTTTCAGGGAACGCCTTACTTTAATTTATATGGTGGTGAACTAGAATACAAACTAATGAGCATAATGGGTTATGATGCCACAACTATTGGTAATCATGATTTTGATTTAGGAATAGATAATATTACTAAACAAATGCCCCATGCAAATTTTGCGTTTATTAATTGTAATTATGATTTTTCAAACACCAGTCTAAACAACAAAATAGTTCCCTATAAAATATTTGAAAAACAAGGTATTAAAATAGGCGTTTTAGGTTATGGAATTGAATTAGAGGGATTAGTGGATAAAAAAATGTATAAAGACACGGTTTATCAAAATCCAATTCCAATTGCCAACGCTACTGCTAAACTTTTAAAACTGGATTTAGGCTGTGATTATGTGATTGCTTTATCTCATTTGGGATTCTCCTATAACGATAAAAAATTGAGCGATATGAGTATGGCTCCACAAACCGAAAACATTGATTTAATTATTGGCGGGCACTCTCATACATTCCTTGAACATCCCGTAAAATTAGCTAACAGAATAGGTAAAGAAGTATACGTTACGCAAGTTGGCTGGGCAGGAATTTGGTTAGGCAAATTAGATGTATATTTTTCTTATAATAAGAAAAAAATTTCACATAATTCAAATAATAGAAAAATTTAAAAAAACAAGCCCAAAACGAAAATTTTTTGAAATTATTTATCGATTTTTTCCTTGCGAGATTAAATAATCAGTATATATTTACAAACTCGAACTTGTTAATAATACTAAACATTATATATTTAATAACTTATTTAATACTATGAAGGAAAAGACAGCGGAAACCGTGTGGAAGAATTGCCTAAGAGTGATTCAGGATAATGTAAGCCCTCAGAACTTTGCAACTTGGTTTGAACCAATCAAAGCAATTAAAATTCAAGACAACGTATTAAACATTCAAGTACCATCTCAATTTTTTTATGAATGGTTAGAAGAACATTACATCACAATCATTAAAAAGGTAATCAGAAAAGAATTAGGACCAGAAGGAAGAATTGAATACAGCATTGTAATGGATAACGGAACTGGTAAATCAGAAAAAGCCGTTATGTTGAAAGTTCCTAACATTAATACTAATTTAAGAAACAATCCAGTTTCAATGCCAATTGATAGTGGATCAATCAGAAATCCATTTATTATTCCAGGTCTAAAAAAAGTATCTGTAGAATCTCAATTAAATCCTAACTACTGTTTTGATAACTTCGTAGAAGGTGATTGTAACCGTTTAGCTCGCTCGGCTGGTTATGCTGTATCTCAAAAACCAGGCGGAACTGCATTTAACCCATTATTATTATACGGTGGTGTTGGTTTAGGTAAAACTCACTTAGCGCAAGCTATTGGTATTGATATTAAAAAGAACTTTCCAAACAAAACAGTTCTTTACGTTCAATCAGAAAAATTTATTGCTCAATTTATTGATTCAATCAAAAACAATAACCAAAACGATTTCGTTCATTTCTATCAAATGATTGACACGTTGATTATTGATGATATTCAGTACTTAGCAGGAAAAGAAAAAACACAAGATGTATTCTTTCATATTTTCAATCACTTACACCAATTAGGAAAACAAATCATCTTAACGGCTGATAGAGCTCCAGTTGAAATGCAAGGAATTGAACAACGTTTATTATCTCGTTTCAAATGGGGATTAAGCGCAGATTTACAAACTCCAGGTTTAGAGACTCGTATCGCTATCTTAGAGAAAAAAGTTTATAACGAAGGAATTCAATTACCAAAAGAAGTTTGCGAATATTTAGCATATAGCATTACATCTAACGTACGTGAATTAGAAGGAGCATTAATTTCATTATTAGCTCAATCTTCTTTAAACAAGAAAACAATTACTTTAGAATTAGCTAAGCAAATGATTGACAAATTCGTTAAATCTACTGCTCGCGAGGTTTCTATCGATTATATTCAAAAGGTAGTTTGCGATTACTTCGACTTGAACATCGATTTAATGAAATCTAAAACTCGTAAACGTGAAGTTGTTCAAGCTCGTCAAATTGCTATGTATTTTGCTAAGTGTATGACAAAATCTTCTTTAGCGACTATTGGTATGCACTGCGGTGGCAAAGATCACGCTACTGTATTACACGCTTGTCGTACTGTAAATAACTTAATGGATACAGACAAACGCTTTAAGGCTTACATTGAAGAATTAGATAAAAAAATCAGTATCAATAACTAATTTATCATTTATAAATTTAAAATCCCTTAGCTAATGCTGAGGGATTTTTTTTTAAATTATATGCTAAGCCCTTATCAAATTTATCTCATATTTCCAATAATAGGTGCTATTTGTGGCGGCATGCTTTGGATTTTGTACTTTAAACGAATAGATGTTTTAGATCGCGAAAAAACTTTAGACATCGTCATTGCATTTATCGTGGGTTTTTTAACTCCCACTCTAGCTCTTTGGTTATATTTTGGACTTGAAATATTAGGTATTAATTTTAATGGTGAATTAGTAAACGATTTTTTATATTCCATATTGGGTGTTGGTTTAATTGAAGAATTATCAAAGCTTTTAGGGGTCTTTATTGCTTTTAAAATATTAAAAAAACGAATCAACGAACCTATTGATTATTTAGTATTTGCTGGCATTGTAGCATTAGGATTTTCCGTTCGAGAAAACTTTATTTATTTCAATAATTATGGTTCTCAAATTGCTACAGGTCGCACTTTAATTTCTTGTTTGGTACATATTATCAACACTAGTATATGTGTATATGGTATTTATAGATTTCAACTGTTTAATAAAGGAAATAAATACATTAATCCTTTTGTAGGAATAAGTACGGCTGTTATTTCACATGGATTATTTGATTTCTTTTTAGTACAGCCTTTTTTGGGCGACATTACTTCTTTTTTAGCAATGGGCGTCTATTTGGTTGGTATTAACTTTTGGATACAAATGATAAATAATGCAATTAATTTTTCGCCATTTTTTAATTACGAAAAAATTGCATCCACCACCAAACTATATAAAACTATTTTCATTTGGTATTTTATTGTACTAATTGTAGAATTTAGTTATGTATTATACTATAAAGATTTAAACTTAGCGTTAAAAGACGCATTCAAAAATATCTTTAATGAAGGGGTTTTATTAGTAGTTGTAGCATTAAGAGCTAGTAGATTAAAAATTAATAAACGAAAATACTTTCCTGTTAAAATTCAATTACCAATTTACTATACAACAAATGACGATGAAGATTTTTCATTTTTAGGACTAAGACTTAAAATAAGAGGGGAAAATGAAAATGAATTTCAGTTTTTAAAATATATGGGGAAAGAATTTAAAATATATTCAACAAATGCTACTAGAAATAAACAAAACAATAACAAAAGAGCAAGATTACTAAAAAAATACTTTCTTAAAAATGATGTTGTCAC
>DIHL01000085.1 GCA_002420145.1 Bacteroidetes bacterium UBA5697 | reverse complement strand
TTATCATAGATATCGTTTTGTAGCTTTGCCTAGTGCGGTTTGAAACTTTTTCTACCGAAATATTACTGACAAAGATACTATGTTTGTTGCCATTTGCAAAGCGAAAATAATTGTCCCCGCGAAGCGACCGCTTTTGCAAATGCTTTGTTGTCCGCCCGCATTAGGCAAAGGTGCTGTTATAAGTTGGCCGCTACCCAACTATATATTATTTAATCTAGTTCTTTCATGTCCTATTTTGATTTATAATAGCAAATAATTTATTCCTTAACATTAAAAATGTTTTTCTTTTGTCTTCGTGACCTAGAAACGGGTCGCCACTTATTGTTTCAATTTGGCTAGATATTCTTTCGGATTTTACTGTGGTCTCTTTGTCAAATGTGAATTCTCCGTTGCCAACAATAGTCGCTATAAATGTTTTACCGTGCGAAAATTCATATGTATCAAGGTCGTTTGCTAGAATAGATATGTTACCATAGTGGTCAATTGTTCCTATAGATTTAACAGGATGTTTTTGAAACATTTTAAATGCTTGCTGTCTTTCACAATATATGTGTCCATTATTATTAATTTGTCCTTTTAATAAAGGTGTTAATGTTTGAAAGGGAACTGATCCTCCACCGGTTGTCGTATCGACTGTTTTGAATTCCCAAACAAGATTATCGAAAAGTTCAATAATTGACCGAGCAATGTTTTTATATTCAATATTTTTTTCTAGTAGAATTTTGTCTAAGCATTCAAATTCTTCTTTACGAAGTTCTGCGAGTTTTTTTGCTTTCGTGTCGAGATATTTAGTGAAAAAATTCTCTTTCATATTTATGACATGCGAAATGTCTTTTTGTATGTATTGAATATCTCTCATTAATTTTGTCACCGAAGATTAGTTGTCAGCGGCTTACTTATAACTAGCTTATACCCGATACAAACCTTCGCTTATCTCTCTATAATTTGGTAGATAAGCGAAGGTTTCTATAGTAAAGCAATATTTAAATTTATTGATTAAAACTTAAATAACGAAATAATTTAAAAAGAGGCTGTTTCTGGTTACTGTCAGTTCGAGTGCCTGAAGCTTTAGCGTAAGGCGTATCGAGAACAGACATTGTAAACACTTCTCGATATGCCTCCTTTGGTCGGCTACTCGAAGTGACATAAACAGCCTCTTCAATCTTAAGATTTAACTTTAAATTTTACCGAAGGAATCGTTATGAGTGTTTGCTTAGGAGTTAATACTTTAATATTATCTATATAAGCAATTTGTCCAGGACGCATATTTGCTAAAGCTTTTTTCGCATCATCCGATAAATTATTATTGCTGCATGGATACAATCCACCACCTTGCACTAATACTTCAAAACTTTTTACCACAAAATTTGCAGGGAACATAAACCCAACTGATTCAGCTCCAAATCCACCCACTTGCTTTAATTCATTTTTGCTAAACTCTAAATTAGTGGTTGCTAATTTACCTCCCATTTTTAATACTGGTGGTGGAATCTCTTTTACTCTAAATACTTTCACGGGTCCTTGTTGTTGGTAGGTTCCATTTATTTTAGCAGCAACGGTCACACTGCAAGTTCCTGAATTTTTAGCCGTCACAATATATTTTCCTGCGCTAGTTAATTTAGCATCTGCACCACAACCGCTTATCGTTAACTTTAAATCTGCCGGAGAAAAGCCCGCACAGGTTGCGCTTACAGGGTTTTCAATTCCTGCATAAAATATATTCATATTATCAGCCGCTACGGCGCTAAATGGAGGGGCCACCGTATACTCATAATTAAAATTATAGTATTCGTTTTCACCTCTTGCATTTCTGTATTTAATCACCCCTTTCAATTCTTTTTGTCCTACGGTGTTTGTCATGGCTTCATAGGTTCCCATGCCATCTTTAATTGCTAAAGGTGTTCCAGGAGCAATTAATTTTTTTGCTGCCGTATCATAAACACCACCTACTAAAACTTCCATACGGTCAGGAGTAAATTCACTACTTGATGCCCCTAATACAATGTTAGCTTTAAATGGTTGCCCTGATAATACGTAGGCACATGGCGCTACTACGTCTGCATGCAATTTATCAGCTTTAAATAAAAACTTACTAGATGCAGCGGCAAACGTGTGCAAAAACTCAGACTCTAAATTTTTCATATCAGCCTGTATCTTGTCTAGGTTCGTAATGACTGCAGCTAAAGGCATGTGATAAAAATTTTCTAGTTCCCAATTCAATTTAATACCATCCTTTTCTAAATTTCTATCTACAGGCTTAATCGTAGATAGTTTTTGTTTTAAGGTGTTGATGGTTGCATCATCTAGTTTAGTTTTTGTATTTTTCTGCATATTATCAATTAAACTCAATAAATCTTGATGCAGATTAGTAAGTTGTAGTCGCAAGTCTTTTGCTGAGTATTTCGAATCAATTGGTTTTGTTTCATCTGAGCCAATGAGTAAATAGGTGGGTGTATCATAATCGTCCAGCTTTTCCATAAAACGCAGTTGTGATGTGTCGCTTTTCGAAACGCCTTCTGTTTTTCTGGCAATAATCACTTTCATACTGTCGATGTAAGCATCAACAATTCGGATGCTTTTTTGAGTTTCAATGGATTTTAGTAAATATGGTTTTGCTTCAAAATTACCATCATTAACATAAGCTTCAAAAGCCTTTTGAATACGAGCATTGTTTTCATCTAATATTACTTTCGATTTGCCGATGCTTTCATCTACCATCACAAATCCTTGTAAAATTTCTTTAGATACATTAAGGGCTAAAAGGGCCGTGAGTACTAAGTACATCATGCCAATCATCTTTTGTCGGGGTGTTTCTTTGCCTGAGCTCATAGTAGTAGTTTTAGTATAGGTTAGTGTTTGTTGGTTAGTCTTATAACAACAGATGAAAAAAAAGTAACAATGGTTTATAAAAAATATTTTAACGGCTTAATTATTTTGCTAGCATCCTTATCTTTGTTTAAACAAAAAGTGTATGCAAGTATTTAAGTTTGGAGGCGCATCGGTTAAAGATGCAGATGGAGTGAAAAATGTAGCGGAAGTTTTAAAGCAATTTCCTTCTCAAAAAATATCAGTGGTGATTTCGGCAATGGGTAAAACCACTAATGCACTCGAGCGTTTAGCAAAAGCTTATTTCTATAAATTTGAAAATGCAGAGAAAGTTTTAGAAGAAATTAAAGCCTATCATTTTGATATTTGTCATCATTTATTTCCTGCTACATCTCATCCTATTTACAACGACCTAGAGAATACGTTTGTAGAGTTGTATTGGATTATTGAAGATGAACCTACTCAGGGTTTTGATTTTGAGTACGATCAAATTGTAAGCATGGGCGAAATTATTTCTACAAAAATTGTTTCGGCTTATTTAAATGAAATTGGATTAAAAAATAAATGGATTGATGTGCGAGGATTAATTCAAACAGATAATAGTTATAGAGAAGGGAAAGTTGATTTTGAATTAACAGAATCTTTAGTGAAGAGAGATTTGTTGCCAGTTTTTAATTCTTATGATATTATTGTTACTCAAGGCTTTATTGGCGGTACTTCCGAAAACTTTACAACGACTTTAGGACGTGAAGGTTCTGATTACACAGCATCTATCTTAGCTTATTGTTTAAATGCTCATAATGTGACTATTTGGAAAGACGTACCAGGCGTATTAAATGCCGACCCAAAATGGTTTTCGCACACTAAAAAAATTGATGAGTTATCATATCATGATGCGATAGAGTTAACCTATTATGGTGCAACAGTGATTCATCCAAAAACGATTAAGCCATTACAAAACAAAAACATTCCTTTGCATGTAAAATCCTTTTTAAAACCTAAAGATGAAGGAACGGTGATTAGAGATGGAGAAAAACGTTTAAATATTCCTTCTTATATTTTTAAAATTGACCAAGTTTTAATTTCTATTCAGCCGAAAGATTTTTCGTTTATTGCCGAAGATAATTTGAGTGATATTTTTGAAGTGTTTTCAAAACATGGCGTTAAGATTAATTTGATGCAATTGTCTGCCATTAGTTTTTCTGTTTGTTGCGACGATTATTCTGAAAAAATAAAAGCATTAGTTGCTGAGTTACAACAACAATTTAAAGTGTTATATAATTCAGGATTAGAATTAATGACCGTTCGTTATTACACGCAAGAAACATTAGATATATTAACGACTAATAAAGTTATTTTATTAGAACAGCGAAGTCGATTTACCGTTCAAATGGTAATGAAGAATGAAATTGCAGAATAAATTTCTTATATTTAATTAATCATTATTCTATCATGACAGCAAAACATAAACATATTGGCGCTCCTCCAGGAACTATTGAGTATACAGGAGAAGAACGAACGGATAGAATCAAAATTACTTTAATTGAGTATAACGAGACTGAATTTTTTGAACAAGAGTTTTATGATTTGTCTGATTGTTTATCACATGTAAAACCCAACATGGTTAAATGGCTTAATGTGGAAGGTTTGCATAAGCCAGAACTTGTTGAAGCCATTGGAAAGTTTTATAATATTCATCCACTAACCATGGAAGATATTGTGCATGTGGACCAACGTCCTAAGTTTGAAGATTATGAAAATTATGTAGTAGCTATCATGAAAATGATAAGCTACACCAAAGAAGTTTCGGCAGAACAATTATCAATTGTTTTATTAGAAAATACCGTATTGTCTTTTCAGGAGCCAAATAATGGAGATGCTTTTGAAATTATAAGAAATCGTTTGCGTCAATGTAAAGGACGAGTAAGAAAACTAGGCGCAGATTATTTAGCTTATGCGTTAATGGATGCTGTGGTTGATTGTTATTTTACAGCGATTGAAAAAATTGGTGATAAAATTGAAGAGATTGAAGAAGGAATTATTTCGGATAAAGACAAAAAATCTTTATTAGAGTTATATCACTTAAAACGCGAAATGATTTATTTACGTAAACAAGTTTGGCCAATGCGCGATATGATTAATAATATGGTGCGTTCCGAAACAAATTTAATTAATCCTTCAAGTGATATTTACTTGCGTGATTTAAGTGACCATGTTACTCGTATTATTGATACAGTTGAAACGTACCGTGATTTATTATCTGGCATCATGGATATTTATTTAAGTACCAATGCTAATAAAATGAATGAAGTGATGAAGGTGTTAACCATTATGTCTTCTATCTTTATTCCTGTTACATTTATTGCTGGTGTGTATGGAATGAACTTTGAAAATATGCCAGAGCTTAAAACTCAAAACGGATACTTTATTACATGGGGTATTATGTTATCAATCATTATTGGATTAATGATTTATTTCAAACGTAAAAAGTGGATGTAATTATTTATTAAAATTATAATACACTCTTAATCCAACTCCATGTTGTAATTTAAATTTAGGTTCATATCCTAAACTAATTCTATCAAAAGAAGGGCTATATAAAAGTTGTATGCTATATCTTGGATTGATATTTAAATTTAATCCAAAGCCACCAAAAAAACCAATTCCTACTCCTGTCATATATTTTGAAGTGTAAAAGTTATAGGGCGGTTGGTTATAGATATTCATTAAATCAATCGTAATACTATTTTGACTTAAATTAGGATTACTGCTAGTTAGGATAGCTTGATTTTTTTGAGCTTTGGCAAGTATGATATTTAAACCACCCTCTATCATAAAATTTAGTTTTTCATTATCACCTAAAATACGTTGATAACCTAATTGAAACATTAAACGTTGCTCAGCACCTATGATTGTAAACTCATTGATTCTTGCTTGACTAGATGATCCGCTTCCAAAGTTTGTACTTGTTACTGAGCTGATTGTGAATTTACCATTCACAACTAATTTTGTTCCATAAGCATTTAAAGTAATACTTTCCTTGTTGTTAATTCGGTAGCGAGTGTTTAATCCAATTAAATAAGTTGTAGTATATCTTAAATTAATGGGCATATCTTGTTCATTAAAATACCAATCACCTGGATTTACATTTAGTAATTGTGCAATGTAATCGGTTCCTCCGTTTCCAGAACCATACACATTTACTATTTGATTGTATAATACGCTATTAGTAAATGAATTTCTTTGTCCGTTTTGGTCAAAGCCATAACCATCATAAAGATAGGCAGTGCTTTTGTTAGCCCAATAAGCACCAACATATATTCCAGCATGAAATCCTTTTTTTACGATGGGAGTTAATGATGTCGAATCTTCCTCACTTGGCTCGTATTCTTGAGCATGGAGATGTAATGTTGTTAGGCCAACAAATATTAATAATATATAATGTAAAAATTTCACATTCAAAAATAAGCTTAATTCATTCATAAAAAAAGGATTCATTACATCATGAATCCTTTTTATGAAATATTATATCAAACAATTTAGTTCATTGATTTTTCGATAGCAACCATCAGTTGTTTACGAGCTAAAAATATTCTGCTTTTCACAGTACCTAAAGGTAATTGCATCTCTTGTGCAATCTCTTCATATTTAAATCCATTATAATATCTTGTAAATGGAATTTTATATTGATCTTCTAAATTTTCAATTTTATTCAAAATATCTTTTGCTGCTAATCTCGATTCAGTAATGTCTTGATGATTATTTTTAAAAGCTCTAGCCATAGCCACATCTGCATTGGTTTGAATAATTTGTTTTGTTTTCACAGCTCTACGATATGAATTGATGAAGGTGTTTTTCATAATCGTAAATAACCAAGCCTTTAAATTTGTGCTGTCTTCAAATTTCTCACGGTAAGTAATGGCTTTTACATAAGTGTCTTGCAACAAGTCTAAAGCGTCATCATTGTTGTGAGTTAAGCTCATGGCAAAGTTTTTTAGAGATTGTTTCTCGTTTAAAATGCGGGTGTTAAATTCTATTGCTGTCATGATGAGTATATTATTTTGTTTAACTTATATTTTAAATTGTTAAACAAATGTATATAATGTTTAACTAATAACTAAATATA
>DIHL01000013.1 GCA_002420145.1 Bacteroidetes bacterium UBA5697 | reverse complement strand
CCTTTTTTACTCACTTTATATTCTAAATATTCAGCTTCAGTTTTATAGTTTCCAACTGCCATTTCTTCATATGAAAACTCAACTTTAAATAACTTCTCTTGTCTAAGAAAATCGATATTTCCAGAAATCATCGCGCTTTTTTGCCCATAAATTGCAGTTAAAAATGAACATAAGAACAAGGCTGTTATATAAATATTTTTAGTTTTCATTTTAGGATATAATTTATTTCAATCTTTTTTTAAGAATATATGAATTTCAATGACAATTATAAGGGGATATGATAGCACAGAAGATGATAAAAATCAATTTTAAGTATGATTTTTCGGAGCTTTGTCGTTTGAGATTTTGGAGATTTTTTGTAGAATAGTAATTAGCTAAGGTATTGTTAATAAATGCTTTACCTAAAGTTTAATTGGAAAGAAAAATATCATAATTTTATGTATATAAATTAATACTATGAATAAGCTAAATCGATTTTTTGTTATTTTTTGTACAACAAGTTCATTATCTCTATTTTCTCAAACAGAAAATAATATTCCAACTGTTACTCCTAATCAAGAAAAACAAGTTACTGTTTTGCCTGAAGTATTATTAAGCTTTGATGCCATTATTGTAGATAAAAAAGTGGAGCTAACTTGGGCATCTGATACAGAGCATAATAATAACTTTTTTACCATCGAAAAATCTAAAGACGCTACAAATTTTGAAGAAGTTGTGACTATTAAGGGTTTTGGTAATTACAGTTCTTTGATTAGCTATTTTGATGTGGATTATACACCTTATGATGGCGTTTCTTACTATAGATTAAAACAAACAGATACAAAGGGACAAGTATTATCTTCTCGATTAGTTTCAGTTAATAATAAATCTGTTTCTTCTGGCTTAGTGGTTAATACAAATGCTTTAGAAGAGAATGCCGAAAATTTAATGGGTTCAGAAAATAAAGAGGTATTAGTAGTTTTAAGAAATGAAAAAGGTTTAGAAAGCTATTCTAAAGTAATGATTGATACAGATAGTAATGTGATTGTGCCTTTGGATAGTGATAATAAGTTGGATAATGGAACTTACACCATTGTGGCTTCTTCAAATAATAGATTATACAGTCAAAAGGTATTTGTAAAATAGTTGACTACGTCCGTTTAAGCTTTATTTTTTATTTTGTTCTCGCATTTCGCTTCTTCACGCTATAGCGTGACTCGAAGTGACAAACTCTGTTTTATTAAAATAGACCTACTTCGGTTGTTTTAACCCAACCTTCATTTCCGTTTTCGAGTTTAATATTGGTCCACTCTGGATTAGTTTCTAGTACACTCACCTTTGTTCCTTCATGTAAGCTGAACTTTGTTTTAGATGTTACATTAGGCTCCTCATGAATTTTAGATTCTCTATTAGTAACAATTGCAAAGTTTACTTCTTTTTTATCTTCTAAAGCAGAGAAGCCTAAAACCATCGAAGCGATAAACACAACTAATGAAATTCCACTTAAAAAAAATCCTAGTCTCTTAAATAAGAGTTGATTGCTTATAAAAAACACAAAAGCAAATACTAAGCATCCTATTAAACTAAAAATACTAAACCAGGCCCATCCAGTAGTAGAAAGAGCATTTACTAAACCAGATTTAATGGCAATAATAAAAAAGTTTTCTTTGCTTTCTATTTTGTCAATCGTTTTCTCGTTAGCAATTTTTAAGTTCGTTTTTACATCTTTATTATTAGGTTGTAATTTGTTAGCCAACTCGTAATTGTAAATAGCCTTGCCTAATTCATTATTTTTATAGTAGGCGTTTCCTAAATTGTAATGTAATTTATAAGAGGTAGAACCTTCTTTTAATATAGATTCATAAAGAGCAATCGCTTGTTTGTAATCTTTGTTACTATAGGCTTTTTCTGCTTTTACTTGTAAATCATGATTAGCAATTACTGAAGTTGATATAAGTATCAATAAAAGCGAAAATAATATATGTGGTATTGATTTCATTTTTTTTGATTACTTTTTGATTTGTTCTTCAATTTTTGAAATTAATTCAATGGTATCTTGATACACTTGTTTTAAATCTCCTGTAACAGCGCTTGGAGCGTATTTAGCATATTCGCAAGTATTTAAAGTGCTAATAAGCTGTTTTGCCGTTTCGTCTTTTACATGTTTAGATAATAACATTTCTGTAATTCTTTCTTTTGATAAATCTGCAATTGGAAGAGCAAATTTATCGCCAATGTATTTATTTAAAGCGTTTAATACTTCACTAAAAAACAAGTCTTTGTTATTTGATAACATGTGTTTTTCTGTAATGTTCAATTGTTTCTTTGCTAATTTAGCGGCCTTGCGTTCTTTCACCGCAATGATATCGCTATTAGCTTTAATGCGTTGTCTCACGAAAAATAATGCTCCGAAAAACAATAGAGTAGGTAATATCAGTAATAAATAATGCATGGTTGAAGAAAAGAATTCTTCATCTGCTTTTTTTAAACCTAGATTTCCTGTTTTGATATAACGAATATCATTTTCGCTTTCTTTAATTCCTTTTTTAGTTGGCGTAATAATTTGAGCGCTTCCTGGGTCTCCTTCCAAAACAGTTAATTTTATATCAGGAGAAGGCAACGAAACGTATCGTTTTTTATCGGCATCAAAATAATTAAAGTTTAAATTACTTAAAGTGTATTCACCTTTTTCTCTTGGAATAATTAAGTAGTTATAAGTAATGCTTCCAGATACGCCTCCATTTGTTTTTACATTTTCGTTGATTTTTGGATCATAGGTTTCAAAACTTTCAGGAAGATTTAATTTTAAAGGCTCTAACAATTTGATATTACCTTTACCACTAATAGTAATTTTTAAGTTAACCGCTTCGTTTGCTTTTACTTGATATTTATCCAATTCTGCTTTATAGCCAAAATCACCTACAGCTCCCGAAAATTCAAGAGGTTTGTTTTCAGTTGGTAAATCTTGTACATCAACTTTTACGGGTTTACTTTTTACTTTAATAGCAACATCTTCATATCCTCCAGCTCCAAAAAACTGTTCAAATATGTTGCGAGGTTGACGTTTAGTTTGTCTTCTCACAATGCAATCAAGCTCAACAGGTTCAATTGTAAGAGCGCCTGTTCTTTGAGGAAATAAATATACCGTGCAATAATCGGCTACATAATATGTTACACCGTTTACATTTTCTTGCCTTAAGTTGATTTGTTGATTTGAGTTTTCTTGTTGCGACCAAAAGCCATTGTACGGTGGAAACTTAACATTTTGAAAACCTCTTAAATCAACTCTTGAATACACTTTTTGTGTGAGTGTAATTTGCTCACCTAAATAACATTTTGTTTTACTTAAATAGGTTCTTACAAATAAATCATCTCCACTTATTTCGCTAGCATATTGATTTTTTTCTTGTTTTTGATTTTGTTGAGGTTGGCCAGACTGAGGATTTTGATTACTTTGCTGTTGAGTTGCAGCTTTAGAAACTTCAATAATAATTGGTTTTGTTTCAAGTTTTTGCCCGCTAGATAAAACAGATGCAGGACCAATGGTAAACTTACCTTCTTTTTTAGCCGCAATAAATAAAGATATGGTTGTAGATTGAGAAATGTTACCATTAACCATACTCATACTCTGGCTTTGGTTTGGACCAGAGTAAATGTCAAAATCATTTAAATTTGGATAAGCTAAATTACTACCACTTCCGTTTAATGTAAATGCAATTTGAAAAACTTCACCAACAGTAACTCTGTTTTTACTAACCTGAGCAACAAAACTTGGCGTTTGAGCATTTGCCCAATAACTAATAAATAAAAAGAATATGATTATTTTTTTTATCATGATTACCAGTCTTTTTCAACTTTTACTCGATTTGCAGGATCACCTTTTTTCTTTCTAAGTGATTGCATTTTTTTCTCGTCATTTTTTAAAGCGTTTAGCATTTTCTCAGCTTGTTCTTTACTCATTTGTGGTTGCTGAGCTTCCTGCTTGTCTTTATCATTTTTGTTATTAATATCTTCTTTTTCTTTTTTTTCCTGATCTTTCTTTTCTTGGTCTTTTTTCTCTTGATCTTTTTTATTGTCGTCTTTCTTTTGATTTTTTTGTTGCTCAGCTAATTTCTTTTGCGCGTAGGCTAAATTGTAACGAGTATCTTCATCTTTAGGATTTAATTTCAATGCTTTTTTATATCCAAAAATTGCGTCTTCATAATTTTTTTGCATCAACTTGGCATTTCCGTAATTGTGCCATGCTTTTTGAATCGTATCAGCATTAGAAACAGATTTTGCGACTACTTCAAATTGCTCAGCGGCTTGATCGAAAACTAAATTAGCAGCAGAGTCAGGAGTCATACGTTTATTAGGCGTAGGTATTTTTCCGGATTTAATTAATTCAGCAGTTTTATAATACGCATCTCCTAAATTGAAGTTGGCTTTATAATACGTTTGTTTTTCTTTTAATGATTTTTTGTAATGATTAGATGCTCCCAAAGGCTTTCCACCATGGTAGGCATCGTTCCCTTTACGCAAAGCCATTTTTTCTTCTTGAGCAAAAGCAGATGATGAAAAAATTAAACAACCAATTGCGATTGTGTATTTGTGTGTAACAAAATTATTTAACCACATAGATACATAGTGGTTGTGTTTAAAATTACAGTTGATAATAGTAGCTGTGCTTTTAAACATAGAACTTATGTTTAAAAAAAATATTTTTTCTATCCCTAACTTTTTTCCTATAAATCTATGTGGTTTGATTAAAATTATCCACATAAAAAATAGGAAGTTCATTATAGTTGTATATATATTAAGCTTTTGCATTATTAAATAAATTCAATTTTTTCCAAAGTTTACTGACTCTTTCTGATACTAATGCTTCTATCACTAAAAACAATAAAGCGGCTCCTAAAAACCATTGAAATTGGTCTTCGTAATCCGTGTACATTTTACTTTCTAATTGTTTTTTATCTAGTTCAGCAATCTTACCTAAGATAGCATCTAAACCTATATCGGAGCTTGTAGCTTGAACATAAACTCCATTTGATGCAGAGGAAATGTCTTGTAATATTTTAGCGTCTAATTTAGTTACTACGGTATTACCTGCATTATCTTTTTTGTAACCGCTTACTACACCGTCAATGATATTTGGAATAGGAACTCCAGTTTCTGAACCAACCCCAATGGTATGAATGACTATGTTTTTCTTTGCAGCCTCTTCCGACGCATCTACAGCACTTTCTTTTGCTTCCTCGTTGTTTTCACCATCTGTAATAATCACAATGGCTTTGTTCTTTCCTTCGTCTTTTCCAAAACTTTCAACAGATAAATTAATAGCGTCAGCAATATTTGTTCCTTGCACGGGTACTATTTTATTACTGATACCTTCTAAAAATAACTTAGCCGAACTATAATCTGTAGTAATTGGTAATTGCACATAAGCCTCGCCTGCAAAAACAACAATTCCTAAACGATCGCCTTGTAATTTATCAATCATGTTTTCAATCGCAATTTTAGCTCTCTCCAAACGATTAGGTGATAAATCCTGAGCCATCATACTATTAGAAACATCTAAGCAAACCATAATATCTGCACCTTCACGTTTTACATCTTGTAATTTAGAGCCAGTTTGTAGGTTGCATATTCCTAATATTAAAAAAGAGAAACCAATTAAGAATAAAATAAATTTTGTGTTTTTCTTTGCTCTCGAAACTTCAGGTACTAATTGATTAATTAAAGCAATATCCCCTAATTTTTTTAAATTCTTTTTTGCTCTGTAGCTATACCAAATATAAATAGCGATGCAAATTGGGATAATTGCAAAGGCATAAAAAAATATGTGGTTTTCGAACTTAAACATTATGGTATCGCTTTAAAAACAAATCGTTTTAATAAAAATTCTAATAGTAAACAAATAGCAGCTGCAAGAGCCAATGGTAAAAAGTGTTCAGCTTTATTGGTAAAGCTTTTCTCGCTAATAATTGTTTTTTCTAATTGATCAATTTCTTTATATGTTTTTTCTAAACTTTCTCTATCGGTTGCTCTAAAATATTTGCCCCCCGTCATTTTACTAATTTGCGTCATAGTCGCATCATCAATATCAACATCAGCATAATCATATTCTATTTGACCATTAGGATATAAAGCAACAGGTTGTAAAGCCTTACCTTTTGTTCCAACACCAATACAATATACTCGAACTCCAAAAGTTTTAGCAATTTCTGCGGCAGTTAATGGTGCAATTTCTCCAACATTACTCACACCGTCCGAAATCAAAATTACCACTTTGCTTTTGGCTTTACTGTCTTTTACACGAGCCACGCCATCTGCTAGTCCTAATCCAATGGCAGTTCCTTGGTCAAGCATGCCAGCTTTAATATCACCAAACATGTTTTTAATAATTTTATGGTCGGTAGTTAATGGACATTGTGTAAAAGCGTCTCCGCCAAAAATCACCAATCCTATTTTATCATTTGGTCGTGCGTCAATAAAATCGGCTAACACTTCTTTAGCAACCTCAATACGATTTGGTTTAAAGTCTTTTGCTAACATCGATAAAGACACGTCTAAACTCACAACGATATCAATGCCTTCTGTTTTAGTGTCTTTCCAGCTGCTGCGAGATTGAGGACGAGCAATGGCTAAAATTAAAAGTGAAATGCATAATAATCTCAAAACAAATAACACGTGTCTGAATTTTGCTTTTAAAGATGATTTGATACCTGTAAATAAATTAAATGAAGAATAGTTTACTTCGCCTTCGTAGGTTTTTAATTTATAGATATACCAAGCAATCATCACAGGTAGTATGATGAACAGCCAGAACCAATGCTTTTCGGCAAATTGTATGTCTTTAAAATATGAGAGCAAATCGTCCATTTCTTATTTATAACTTATCTCCAACAACTTCTTTCGTTTCTTCGCGCATGGTTCCTTTTACAAAGTCAAATGCGTTGTTTAATGTTAATGTATGTTCTGCTTCAATCGGGATCTGTTTAGCAAATTTCACAAAGTCAGAAAGTGTTAATATTTGGGTCAATTTTAATTTGCTTTCAGAATCAATAACCTGTGATTTGAATATTTTGATGATTTCATCTGAGGTTAATTCTAAGGCGTTAATGCTAAAACGCTCTTCAATGTACAAACGAACAGTATCTGCTATATTCGAATAATATTCTTTTATTCTATTTTCTTTCCAAATAGCATCCTGTTTTATTTTTTCTAAAGTTTCTAAAGCAGTAACATGTGCAGGAATTTTTGGTTGTTCGATAATAACTTCCTGAGGTTTTTTCTTGCTCAGTTTTCTAATAACAATTATTAAAATAATGATTGCTGCTAAAATGGCTAACCCCCAATACGCATATGGTAAATACCATTTCCAATCAAATGGTTCGTCAAACGGAGCTTTAATATCTTTTACTTTTGTTAAAGAGGTATCAGTAGCCACTGTGTTTACTAATAAATGTAAGGGCTCAGTATATAATGGGTTTGCTGTGTCATTATTGATAATGAATTTAAATGGAGCAATATAATAGGCCCCAGTGTCAAAAGACGTGACAGTTAATTGAATGTGTTGTTGAACAATGTTTGGTTTGTTTTTATTAGGAATCGTTGTATCAATTTGAGTGACATTAACGATCTCAATTCCTTTTTTAATCGTGTCTTCAATTAGCGGCCAAAGGATATCGATGTTTTTTTGAGTAGACGCATCATAGTTTACATAGATATCTAGTTTTGTTTGAGCGCCAATTCTGATTGATGTTGAATCAATAACCGCATGGACTTCAACAGGAGTTTGAGCTTTAGCAAAGGAGAATGCTAAAACTGATATAAATAATAATATGTATTTTTTTATGTTCACTATCTCTTTTTAAATAAAGTCATTAATGGTTTAATATATCCTTCGTGTGTGTGTATGGTTGTAAAATCTACTCCACTTTTTGTAAATACATCTTTTAATTGTGCTTCAAATTTTAAGTGATTAATTTCTAATTGTTTTCTAAAAGATTTATCACTTGTATCTACCCACATTAATTTTCCAGTTTCGTTATCTTTTAATTTAATTAAACCTACATCTGGAAATGTGTTTTCATGTTTATCGTTAATTCTCAATGCTACTAAATCATGTTTTCTGTTTGCAATCTTCATGGCATCAGAATAAGCGTGATTATCTCTAAAGTCAGAAATTAAAAAACAAATACTTTTCTTTTTAATCACATTCGTTAAATATTTTAATGCTAACTCAATGTTTGTTCCTTTTTGTTCAGGTTCAATATTGATAAGCTCACGAATAATTCTTAAGATATGTGACTTCCCCTTTTTTGGTGGAATAAATTTTTCGATTTTATCGCTAAAAAATATCACACCAATTTTATCGTTGTTTTGCGAAGCAGAAAAAGCAATCACTGCACATAATTCTGTAATTAAATCTTGTTTGAATTGATGTAGAGTCCCAAATTGTCCACTGGCACTTACGTCCACTAAAATCATCACACTTAATTCGCGTTCTTCTTCAAACACTTTCACGTATGGTGTTCTTAAACGAGCCGTAACATTCCAATCAATTGTTCTAACATCATCGCCAGGTGTATATTCACGTACCTCACTAAATGCCATACCACGACCTTTAAACGCAGAGTGATATTCGCCAGAAAAAATCTGGTTACTCAAACCCTTCGTTTTGATTTCTATTTTTCTTACTTTTTTAAGTAATTCGGCCGTTTCCATTTTAATGATTAATTAAACGTTTTCTTGAAAATAAAATGATTTTAATAGTCATATAAAATCCCCAAATTACCAATAAGCCTAAACTAGCTTTGTAAATAAATAATTTGTAATAGTGTTTGTAATTATCAACTTTAAAAGTATTAATGTAGCTGGTTCCATAATGACTCTTAGTGCCTAAATATTCATCAAAAGATTCTTTAAAACTCATATTTTCATTAATGTTTTCATTAATAACATATAGGCAAACGCTAGGCTTTAAATAATTTATTTCAGACTGACTAACAGAAGAGTACGCAACAGTATCGATTTTGTTTGAATCGTTTAATACAACTGCTGATTTATTTCCAAAATCATTAGCATTAATTGCATTTAATAAATCAACAGTATTTAATACTTCTTGTTTAGAGTTTAAAACAGCTATTTTTTTTGAAGTTAAATCAACAAAAGCCCATTTGCCTTGTTCTTTAATATAGCATTCGTTAAATACGTGTCCAGAGGTTACAATAGTATTTATAGAGCCATTTAGTCCTATTTTTCTAGTAGGAATTTCAGCGCAATTAGCAAATAAATGAAATACATCTGAATATATGGCACAATCTACTTTGTTTTGGTTTGAACAAGCTAGTTTAAACTGGGCTAAAGGTGTTTGTTGTTTCATGTTTCCAACAGGAGCTCCTTCTGATTTTTGAAGTTGCTTAACAAGATAGAGACTGATTAATTTTATTTTTTCAATAGAAGGTAACGAATCATTTAATTTGATTTGATCTTTTATTATTTTTTTTGTTTCCGTAATTTCATTTTCAGAAATAGAGGAAGATAATTTTGTCCATTTATCAGCAGGAAATAATTGGCTGTCTAATATTGGAATTGTAGAATTTATGATGAATGTATAATTATCTCTTGGTAAATACTCAATAGTGATGGTATTTGTTTTAAGACTTTGATGTTCTATTTCAGAAGTAAGTGTGTAGGTGTTAATTCCTTCTTTAAGTTTTATAGTTGGTAAATCAACTGATTTTAAATTATAGCTTTGTCCATCAGAGTTAGTAATAGTCCAGTTTGTTTTTTGAGGAACAGGCGAAATAATCAACTTCAAAGAGTCTGATGTAAGTTGTGAGAAATTTTTTATTTTATAAGTTTCTTCTGAAAAATAAAGCTCATTATAATTTGCAACATCTGTATATAAATAACCATTATATCTATTATCATACATGTTTTTGTTATAAAAGAATAGCCCTGCTAATGTTATTGTAAACATTAACATAAACCATTCTTTTAAAGCAAACTGATAGATTTTCAACATATATGATTAAATAGTTTAATCTCTAAGGTACTTCTACTGCGTTTAATAACTCATTAATGATATGCTCCGTTGTAATGTTTTCAGCTTCCGCTTCGTAAGTTAAACCAATACGATGACGCATCACATCTAAACAAACAGCACGAACATCTTCTGGAATAACATAACCTCTTCGTTTAATAAATGCATAAGCTTTTGCTGCTAATGCTAAATTAATACTTGCACGAGGAGAGCCACCATAAGAAATTAATGGGGCAAATTTTTCTAATTTATATTCTTTAGGAAAACGAGTGGCAAAAACAATGTCAACAATGTAACGCTCAATTTTCTCATCCATGTAAACATCTTTCACGACGTTTCTTGCCGCTAAGATATCTTCAGGTTTTAAAACAATATTTGCTTTTGGCATTCCTTGTTTTGAAATATTTGCGGCGATTACTTTACGCTCATCTTCTTTAGTAGGGTAGGTAATCACTACTTTCAACATAAAACGATCCATTTGAGCTTCTGGTAAAGGATAGGTTCCTTCTTGCTCAACTGGGTTTTGAGTTGCTAGTACTAAAAACGGATTTGGTAATTTAAATGTTTCGTCGCCAATAGTTACTTGCTTTTCCTGCATAGCTTCTAATAAAGCCGATTGAACTTTTGCCGGAGCACGATTAATCTCATCGGCTAAAACAAAGTTTGCAAAAATAGGTCCTTTACGAATAGAGAATTGTTCTTGCTTTTGATTGTAAATCATAGTACCAATTAAATCCGCCGGTAATAAGTCTGGTGTAAATTGTATACGACTAAATTTAGCATCAATGCAAGTAGCCAAAGTGTTAATCGCTAATGTTTTAGCTAATCCAGGAACACCTTCTAATAAAATGTGACCGTTACTTAATAAGCCAATTAACAAACGTTCAACCATGTGTTTTTGTCCCACGATTACTTTGTCCATTTCAGATGTTAAAACATCTACAAACGCGCTTTCACGCTGAATGCGCTCATTCAATTCTCTAATATCTACTACCATAAGTGTTTTTGTTTAATACAAGCAAGGCAAAGTTAGTAATGGTAAGGGTTACAGCTATTTTAGCCTTGTTAAAATATGTTAACAGTATTTTGTATTTAACGATTATTTGGATTAGGCGGTTTAAGGCTCTTTTCTTACCTTTACGGGATATAAATTTTACATCATGATTGCAGAAATGAACTTATCAGCCAAAGCCCAACAATTAATAGATTTAGAAGATAAATACGGAGCGCATAATTATCATCCGTTACCTGTTGTTTTAGAGAAAGGACTTGGTGTTCATGTTTGGGATGTAGATGGAAAACAATATTATGATTTCTTGTCGGCTTATAGCGCTGTTAATCAAGGACATTGCCACCCAAAAATTACTCAAACCTTAATTGAGCAATCTCAAAAATTAGCATTAACGTCTCGTGCGTTTCATAATAATGTATTAGGTGAATATGAAAAATTTGTAACTGGTATTTTTGGTTTCGACAAAGTATTACCAATGAATACTGGTGCCGAAGGTGTTGAAACAGCTTTAAAATTAGCTCGTAAATGGGGTTATGAGAAAAAAGGCGTTGCTGAAAATACCGCTAAAATAATCGTGTGTGAAGGTAACTTTCACGGAAGAACAATTTCAATCGTGTCTGCAAGTACAGACCCTGATGCTCGTCAAAATTTTGGTCCTTTTACTCCAGGTTATGTAACTATTCCTTACAATAATGTATCTGCATTAGCAGAGGCTTTAAAAGATAATACCGTGGTGGGCTTTTTAGTGGAGCCAATTCAAGGAGAAGCTGGTGTTTATGTACCAAACGATGGTTACTTAAAAACGTGCTCAGAAATGTGTAAAGCAGCTAATGTTTTATTTATTGCTGATGAAGTTCAAACGGGTATTGCTCGTACTGGTAAACTATTAGCTTGCGACCACGAAGGTGTGAAACCTGATATGTTGATTTTAGGAAAAGCCTTATCTGGCGGTATGTATCCAGTATCTGCTGTATTTGCTAATGATGATATTATGATGTGTATTAAGCCTGGCCAGCATGGTTCAACGTATGGTGGAAATCCATTAGGTTGCAAAATTGCGATGACGGCAATGCAAGTAGTGTTGGATGAAAAATTAGCAGAAAATTCAGAAACATTAGGGGAAATTTTAAGAACAGAATTAAGAGCGATTAAATCTGATAGAATTACTTTAGTGAGAGGAAAAGGTTTATTAAATGCGATTATTATTAAAGAAAAAGATGGCATTTCAGCATGGGATGTATGTTTAAAATTAGCAGAAAACGGATTATTAGCTAAGCCAACTCATGGCGATATCATTCGTTTTGCACCTCCTTTAGTGATTACTAAAGAACAAATTTTAGAGTGCGCTGCCATTATTAAAAAAACAATAGAATCATTTAATTAATTGATGACATGATATTAAAAAAGACTTTGTGTTTTCACAAAGCCTTTTTTGTTTTCGTTCCCGTCATTGCGAACGTAGTGAAGCAATCTCAAACATAGCATTTGTTAACTAAGTATGAGATTGCTTCGTCTCACGCCAAGGCGTGATCCTCGCAATGACGTTTACTTCCCAATACTCGATAAATAATCCTGTAAAATAATAGTAGCACTTACCATATCCACTGTGTCTTTATTAGCGCGGTCTTTCTTTTTTAAACCACCCATTAACATCGTTTGATGTGCTAAGACTGATGTAAAACGCTCATCGTAACGGGCAATTTTAATATTGGGAAACTTACGTGTTAAATGTGTGACAAATGGATCAATATAACGAGCGCTATCCGACGCTTCGTTTTGCAACGTTTTTGGTTCACCAACTACAATACATTCTACTTGTTCTTTTTTTAGGTAGGCTTCTAAATAGCTAATTAAATCTTTGCTATGCACAGTAGTTAAACCGCTAGCAATAATTTGTAAAGGATCGGTAACTGCTATACCAACTCTTTTACTTCCATAATCTATTGCCATGATTCTTGCCATATGGTAAAGGTAGGGAATTTATAGTTTGGTTTAGAGGAAGTGGAAAAATGTAATTTCTTTGGTTTCATTATATATCCTTTTTTCTTCAGGTTTCAGAAAAGGAATTCCTTTTTCAGCACGGAAACTTAGTTATAAAATATTCTTTTATGAAAGGAAAAAGAACCCAAGTTTTCATCCGATGTTTTTATTTAATTGCTAAAACTATATAGCTCATTACATTATTTCTAGGGACAAAAAACAAATCTTTGATTTCTCTTTGCTCAATTTTTTCATTAATTAATTTTACAAGAAAATTATATTCCTTTAGTTTAGCAGAATGACAATTAAAAATAATAATAGAATTATTATTTGCAATTTTAATAAAATACTCGAAAAAATATGGCAGCCCATTATTATCATAAAAATCACCACCATAAGGACTATCAGCAACAATAAAATTGTATTTATTTTTTGTTTCTTTAATATAAATTATAGAATCTAAATTATAGAATTGAACAGGATACTTTTTTAGTACATTTTTACTTAATTCATGATATCTTTCGTTAATTTCAAATATATCCAAATTGTCAACATAATTAATATAATCCATTGTATGCCATAATCCATGCATCCCAAATAGTTCAATAGCATAAATCTTTTCAGGTAAAAGGTTTTTTATTTGCAATTGTAATAATAAACTCTGCATACTTGTTTTAGATTTTTTATTTATTCCAGTTGTCTTTTTATAAAAAAAATATTTTAATCTATCCTTGTAGTATTGTATGTTTTCTTTTTTCATTTTCCTTTTAAATTATTTATTATATAAATATATTAGTAGGGTGTTACTATATTGAGCCTGATAGCAATGGATTCGATCCCTATCATAATCATCATAATGTCAAATATATTGAATTTATCTCTTTTTCTGAATACCCCCACACATTTGACTCTTTACTAAAACAACTGTAGAATGTTTTAGTAACATAAAGTTCTGGTGTATTATAGTAGCTTAGGATTTTTATTTTCCCAAAATAATTGTTAAAATAAATTGCTGATATCAAAATTAATTATAACTTTGTGTTTCAAAGTGCTTTTAATATGACAAAAGAAAACGCAGAACACCTAGAGGCTATACAGGATATTCGCCAAATGATGAAGAAGTCAACCCGTTTTTTATCACTCAGTGGCTTATCGGGAGTGTTTGCCGGGATATTTGCTTTATGCGGAGCCGTAGTGGCTTATTTGTATTTAAATTCTATTTACCATAGTTTGGTGAGGGGAGAAGAAGGCGCCTTAAATAGAAATGAAATTTATATAAACTTTATTTTAATTGCAGCAGTTGTTTTGGCACTGTCCATTTCAACAGCTTATTTTTTCTCAAATCGCAAAGCCAAAAAAAATGGTCAAACTTTATTTGATCATACTGCTATTCGTGTATTAATAAATTTAGCTATTCCTTTAGTGGCTGGTGGCGTGTTTTGTATCGCTTTATTATACCATGGCGCTATTGTTTATATTGCTCCTGCTATGTTATTGTTTTATGGCTTGGCTTTAATTAATGCTAGTAAATATACCTATGATGATATTCGTTACTTTGGTATTTGTGAAATTATATTAGGATTAATCAACGCCTTTAATTTAGGAAACGGTTTATTATATTGGGCATTTGGTTTTGGTGTATTACATATTGTGTATGGAGCAACCATGTGGTATAAGTACGAAAGAAAGGGGTGATTACGAATTTAGTACGAAAGATGATTACGAATTAAGTACGAATATACGAATCTGTGTATGCAATAGTTAAGCAGTTCGATTCGTAAATTCGTATAATATTCGTAATCAACATTAATAAAGAATAGAAAAGGAATTGAAAAGTTACATACATAATTTAAATAAAGCATTTGAAAATCGTATCCGCTTAGGGATTATGAGTGTATTGATGGTGAACGATAGTGTGGATTTTAGTACCATGAAAGAAACATTGGAATTAACGGATGGAAATTTAGCAAGTCATATCACCGCCTTAGAAAAAGAAGGCTACATACATGTGAAAAAAGAATTTGTAGGAAAGAAACCATTGACAACCTATTCGGTTACTAAAGTAGGAATGAAAGCATTTAATGATCACTTGGATGCGCTTGAAAAATTATTGAAAGGACGTTGATCCTTTTTTTTGAACTTAAACTTTGTAATTCAAAGTACTTTTAAAATAAATAAGATGAAGAAAATAGAAATCAATTATCAATCCGAAAACTCTTACAGAGGCAAAGCCGTATTATGGTTGTTAGAGAAAGGTGTTCCTATTCATGCCAAGTTAAATGCACAGCGTGTGGCTTGGAATTTAAGTTCAGATGATTTCTTAAAATTTAATGCAGGAAGTTTAGGAAAAGCATTGGGGCAGTTTTATAAAACTCAACATTTTGAACCTATTCCAAAAGCAGAACGTCATGATGTCTTTCATGTGTTGTTTGGTTATTCAACCAACGTGATAGATGAAGCAGCCATGCAGTTCTTTTTATGGGGCAATGGTAAGCCATCATTTTTTACGGTTGGTACTTGCCTCATCACAAGCATATTATTTCCTAATCATTTTCAGGAGTTTAAAACCGCGTATCAAAAAGGAAAACATTCCACTTCTATTCGTGATTGGAATTTTAAAGCCTTACTTAATGAAAACTTAAATGAATTACAAAACAAAATATTTAATCTAAAATATAAATCGTTATGAAAACAAATAAAGAACAACCAAAAACTATCATCGATTATGCGATGTGGTTACATGTCAAAACATCTTCTTGGGTAGCAGGAATGATAGGGCCAATGGTATTTAATTATGGTACAAATGATAGAAACTGGGGACTAAGCACCACGGATTTGTTGAAGTATCCAGAAGGAAGTCTAGGAAAAGCGCTAGGAGTTTTTTTACAAGAACATGATGTGGATATATTGAAGGGAGCTGAGTACCATGATATACAACATGTGTTATTAGGTTACTCTATCAGTTTTAAAGATGAAGTGGCCTTGCAATTTTTCTTGCATGGTAATGGAAAAAAATCATTCGCTTCTTTTAGCACACGAATTGGTGCTTGGTTATTATTACCTACACAATGGAAATATTTGAATGAAGCTTACGAACGCGGAAAGCGTTGCAAGGATATTACCAAATTAAATTACAAAGCACTATTGTATGACGATTTCTCGCATATCAAGGCAACTTTGTTTGCGTGAGGGATGCAAGCGAATATTCTTTTACGAACGAAGTGAAGTAAAAGATTGTAGCGACAGCCCGGTTCGGCTTCAGCCGGACACGCCCAAATAAATAAACTTAAAATAATAAAATCACATTTCAATAAACCTAAAATTATGAAAACAAACGATTATTTATTGCTATCAGCCACAGGAGCGTATAGCTTTTTATTTTACCAACAAAATGCAGGAATTAATTTTCTGTTATTCACTATTATTTTATTGGCTATTTTAGTCATTAAGAATAAGAAACTACTGTCCTACAAGAAGTGGGTTTGGAGTGCAATCTTATGTTTATTAAGTGCTGTTTGTGTATTTGTGCATTCGAGCGCTTTGAGCATTATAGGAAATATTTTTAGTTTGTTATTATTATCGGCAGTGTCGTTTAATGTAGCAACCTCTAGTTTGTTTTCTTTTGCTTTTAGTGTTTATTCCGTTATGTCAAGTGTGGTATATATTATCATTGATACGATTAAACGATTTCAACCAAAACAAAATGAATCAGACAATAAACGAGGCTATAAAGCATTGGCAACCGTTATTGTGGTACTGTTAAGTGTTTTATTTTTCTCCATGTATCAAAACTCTAATCCTTTATTTGCCGAAAACACCAAGTGGATTAATTTAGATTTCATTAGCATTGGTTGGGTTTTCTTTACCATTGCTGGTTTTATTTTCATGTATGCATTTTTGTATCACCGAACCATTAAGCCAATTGAAACATGGGAAAACAATTTGCCATTAACCAATTCCTCATTCGAACAAAATGAGCAAACGATTAAGCAATTTGAAACAGAGTGTTATGCTGGCCTATTATTGTTTGTTTTATTAAATATAATGTTAGTGATTTTGAATCTTGGTGATATACAAACACTTTACTTTAATGGAGGTTTGCCAAAAGGGGTCACACATTCGGATTTTGTGCACAGTGGAGTAGGAGTGATTATTTTATCGATTATAATCGCCACTAGTTTAATGATGTTTTTATATAGAAAAGAATTTTCAACAGTAAAAAATAATAAAGTGCTATCTGCTTTTGTGTATCTATGGATTTTTCAAAATGTAATCATGTTGTCTTCTACAGCTTTTAGAAATCAAATTTATATTCATGATTTTAATTTTACATATAAGCGTATTGGAGTTTATGTATGGTTGGTATTGGCAGTGTTTGGTTTATTGATTATGTTTTGGAAAATTTATAAAAAGCAGTCTAATTGGTATTTAATTAGAACCAACGTGGCAGTTTGGTTTACGGTATTGGTGTTAAGCGGATTAGTGAATTGGGACAAACTCATTACCAATTATAATATCCAAAACAAACCTTTAGCACAGGTTGATTTTTATTATTTGTTTTCGCTTTCGGATGCTAATATTCCTGAATTGTTAGCGATGACTAAGAAGCCTGAATTTAATTTGTTTAATGCTAAACTAAAAAATTACACAAGCAGTTATCAGAGAGAGCGCTATTATTCAGAAACCTACACCCAGTTATTAAATCAAAAAGTAAAAGATTACTTGTTAAATTATAACAATGATTGGAGAAGCTTTGATTTAAGAGATAAGGAAATTACTAAAAGTATTTATTAAATAAGGCAGATGTCAGTTCGAGCGTAGTCGAGAATTAGACAATAAAAAAATGTAATCGCATCTCGACTCCGCTCGATGTGACAATAATTAAACAATAAAAAAATGATAAAACCAACCTTCAAACAACTCGTGTATTCGTTTACACTATTTAGTGTGACTCTTTTAACGTATCGAATTTTTAAAAGCGACGGCTTAAGTTATATCTTCTTGGCTTGGAATTTATTTTTGGCATTAATCCCTTGGTGGCTTAGTAATTATTTAAAACAAAAAGAATCTTTGCAATTAAAACATCTTCCTTTATTAGGTATTTGGTTATTGTTTATTCCTAATTCTCCATATATACTAACGGATTTGTTTCATTTAAAACCTCGTCCGTATTTGCCATTATGGTTTGATTTGGTACTGGTGTTATCTTTTGCTTTAATTGGCATGATTGTGTTTTTGAAATCTTTAAAAGATATGCTCACGATTTTAAAAGCTTATGTAAGCCCTATGTTATTTACCTTAGTAACGCCAGTTATCTTTTGGTTAATTTCTTTTGGATTGTATTTAGGAAGGTACTTGCGTTTTAATAGCTGGGATATTGTTCATCCGTTTAGATTAGCAAAAGCAAGCTTTGGAATTTTGTTAGAGAAGGATACTATTGGCTTTACACTTATTTTTAGTGTGTTTATGTGGTTTTTGTATTACATCACCATGTGCATGAATCAAAATGAAAAAGCCTCATGATTTTTTTGTAAATTTGGGTTAAAACAAATAAGATGTTGAAACTTTTCATATCCAGCCTTTTTTTATTATGGACTTTTTTATCCATAGGCCAAACACCGCCTATGGTTGAATGCGCCACTGTTGCTAAATCAAGTTGGGTAAAAAAACTACAGTCTATTAATAATAATTATTCAACAACTAAAAAAACTTCGCAAGTTGTTCCTATTCCTATTCAAATTCATTTAATCGTGAAGGTTAATGGAATCAGTAATTTAACCATTTCACAAATTAGAAATGAATTAGATTCGGTGAATCATTTTTATAGTAATGCTAATATGTTTTTTTATGAGTGCTCCTCTCCCGAAATTATTTACGATGATTCGCTTTATAATTATGAATATAATACAGAGGAGTCTATTTTGTTAAGCCAACACTATACAAACGATGTGATTAATGTTTATTTTGCAAATACCGCTAGTGTAAATGGAACCGTTGTATGCGGCTATTCTCAATTTCCTCCAAGTGATGATTATGCAGTTATTGGCTCGGCATGCGCCACCAATGGAAGTACATTAGCTCATGAATTAGGTCATTATTTTGGTTTGTTTCACACACATGGTGATATTTCACAAGGCGAATTAGTGGATGGGAGCAATTGTGGCAGCGATGGAGATTTAATTTGTGATACGCCGGCCGATCCAGTATTAAATTCAGGTAATGTTAATACTTCATGTGTTTATACAGGTACAGCAGTTGATGCAAATTTTATGACTTATACACCAGATGTGACTAATATTATGAGTTACTCACGAAAAGTTTGTCGTAATAGCTTTTCCGCAGAACAGTATTTCGTTATAAATAATGTGATGCAAACAGAGAGAAGTAATTTGTATTGTCAATCAGTTACAGCAATAAACAACTATAATAAAAATATAATTAACTTATTTCCTAATCCTGGAACAGAAGAGATAACACTCTTGTTATCAAATCCTGAATATCAGACAGAATTTACATTGTATAACACATTAGGTGTTTGTGTGTATTCTGTTACTTTTTCAGGAAATAGTTTGCGTATTAATACTTCTGAATTAGCAACAGGGGTTTATTTTTACACTACCAAATCAGATGCAATTAGTTTAACAGGAAAATGGATAAAATCTGAGTAATATGTCCAATTTTTTTAAATCCTTTATATACGCTTTCAATGGCATTAAATTGAGCTTGCAACAGCGCAATATGAAAGTGCATGTTTGTTGTGCTCTTTTGGCTATAGTATGTGGATTTATTTTAAAAATCAATACTGCTGAATGGTGTATGATTTTAATTTGCATTGGCATTGTATTAGCTCTTGAAACCATCAATACAGCTATTGAATCTTTTGTTGATTTAGTAGAACCAAATCATCATCCAGTGGCTGGTAAAATAAAAGATTTAGCCGCAGGAGCAGTGCTTATTTTTTCTATTGTTTCAGCACTCATTGGAATTATGATATTTGGAAAATATATTTTAGTTTTACTAGGATATAACTAAAAACTTAAGTCTTACAACTAATAACTTTCATATGTCTCAATTTCCAGAAACAGAATTAATCCTAACTAAGGAAAATCGTGTCTATCATATTAATTTAAAAGCCGAAGATATTGCAGATGATGTGATTGTGGTGGGAGATCAGCATCGCGTGGCTCAAATTTCTAAGTTTTTTAGTAAAATAGAATTTAAAACAGAACATCGAGAGTTTGTTACGCACACAGGGATTTTTAATGGTAAACGTATTACGGTTTTATCAACAGGTATTGGTACCGATAATATTGATATTGTGATGAATGAACTAGATGCAGCCGTTAATATTAATTTAGAAACTAGAGAATTAAATCCAACACATCGTACTTTAAATGTGATTCGTTTAGGAACTAGTGGCGCATTACAAGCCGATGTTCCAGTAAATGGTATTGTGGTGAGTTCTCATGGTTTAGGTTTAGATGGATTATTAAACTTTTATGATAATTGGGAAAGTGTAGGGGAGAAGAATATTAGTGAAGCATTTATGAAACATACAGGTTGGTTACCTAATTTACCTTATCCTTATTGTGTAAAGGCTTCTGATCAATTAATAGCTAAGTTTAAACAAGGAACCCACATTGGAATTACGGCTACAGCTCCAGGTTTTTATGGGCCACAAGGTCGTCAAATACGATTAAAAGCAGCAATGCCCAATTTAAATGAACTTTTAACTGATTTTAGACTGGGCGAGCATAGAATTACCAACTTCGAAATGGAGACTTCGGCTTTATACGGTTTAGGAAAGTTATTAAATCACAATTGTTTAACAGCCTGTGTCATTATCGCAAACCGCGTCCGTAAAGAGTTTACGAGCGATTACACGAAGAGTGTAGAGATATTAATACAAGAAAGTTTACAACGATTAACAGCCTGATTGTTAAAAAAAACAAAACTTAGGTTAAAAATGGCTCCATATCGGGGCTATTTTTGTTTAGCTATGAGACCTAAGAAAAACGAAATGAACCTGAAAGAAGTAATTGCCTTAATTACTCTATTGGATGATCCGGATGACGGAATTTATTCTGAGGTAAAAAATAGATTTATTATTTTGGGTCCCCCAGCAATTCCTCATTTGGAAACTGCTTGGGAAAATAGTTTTGATGCTTTAATGCAAAAACGTATCGAAGGCATTATTCATACCATTCAGTTTAAGGCCTTACAAAATGCTTTAAAATATTGGTCAGAGAATGAACAAGATGATTTATTTAAAGGTTGTGCTATTATTGCTCGTTATCAGTATCCTGATTTAGATGAGAATAAGTTAAAAAAGCAACTGCATCAAATAAAACAAGATGTTTGGTTAGAGTTACACGATGATTTAACAGCCATTGAAAAGGTTAAAATCATTAATCATATTATGTTTGAAGTGCATCAGTTTGGTGGAAACATTACTAACTATCACGCGCCTCAAAATTCATTCATTAATGTTGTATTAGAAACCAAAAAAGGAAATCCTGTGATGCTTAGTGTTATTTACGCTTTAGTATGTAAAGAATTGGGTATTCCTATTTACGGTGTTAATTTACCACAACATTTTGTATTGGCTTATGTAAACGATTTTGCCAACTTATTTGATCCTTCACACAAAACATTATCTGATAATATTTTGTTTTATGTCAATCCATTCAGTAAAGGTTTAATCTTCAATCAAGGAGATGTTGATTCATTTATCAAACAATTAAATGTTGAGCCTGAAACAAAATACTATTTGCCTTGTTCTAATTTAGATATCATCAAACGAATTATTAATAATTTAATTTATTCATTTGATAAAATGGGTTATGCTGAAAAGGTAGCAGAATTAAAAGAATTAGAAAAGCATTTATAAAATTTTTGTTTGGTATACTTTAGTTTGATTAATTACACAAAAAAGGAGATAAATTTTATCTCCTTTTTTGTGTTTAATAGCTTTATTTTCCTTTTAGCTCAGTGTCGTATAAGTATTTGGCATCCAGTTCCAGCATTTCTTCTTCGCTGATATGATTTTCTTTAGCTTTTACTTTTATCTGAGCCATCCATTCTTTTGTGTTTTTAATTCCAGCAATTGCTTTTTCTATTAAAGCTACAGTTTCAGGCTTACAATATTCTGTTTCATAAACATAAATGGCATCTAGTGTAATCATTTCATCTACACTAATATGTTTTTCAAGTGCTTTCTTTTTGATGTCCTCCATCCAAGAAGGCGTTTTAAGAATATTTTCTTTTATGATTTTGACATACACTTTCTCCCTGAGTGTGTATGCCTTTTGTGTTTTTAATGCTTCTATGGCTTTGTCAACAAAGCCCCATCCAATATCGTGGATATTAGTTTCGGTAGCCATTAAAACAATGACTTTTTGGTTTTTAATCTGTTCTTCAATATTTAATTGATTGACTTCTCTGATTGGTTCAGATTCAGGATAAACTGTTTGATTGTAATACCAAAATTTACAATCAGTAAATAAGTTATTGGTTAAGCCTTGATAGTAGATGTTCCAAAAATAACTATCGCCAATAAACAATGCTTTGGGTTTTACAACAGTAGAATCTTCTTTCCAATAGTAACTTGCATAAGGCATTGGTAATTTTTTAATCGGAAACAACAGGTTCATTGCTTCACCCATATCATCATCAGGTCCAATCAACGAATCTGAAAAAGCAATATTGGTAATTTCAAAATCTAATAAGTTCAGATGAGTATGATGCTCAATACTCTTTTTTAAGGAGTCTGTTGCGATTAAAGCACCATAATTACTCCAATGAATGCCAGTTTTAGGATAAAGGTCGTAAGGCGAAATATTTTTTTGAGATTTAAACCAGGCACTAAAATCAATGTGTTTTATTTTAAGAGCCTTGCAAAGTGCAGCAGCATATTCGTAATTGCTCAATTTTTTTGGAGACACCCAATTATCTGGAATAAACTCGGGATAAAATGAGGCTTTGCTTGGAGAAAAAACTATTTCTAAATCAATGTCTAATGCCGCTAAAATATCTTGTAGTTCTTTTATCTTTTTAAACTTGTTAGTTAACTCTTCTTTGCCAATAAAATTATTTCCAAAATAGGATTCTATATAATTGGTTTCATATAAAAAATCACCTTTTCCAATAATGACTTTATCGACGTTGGCTGTTTTAAATAATTTATAATCTATTTGATTATTTAGCATCACGTAATAATTTCTGAAACCAAAATTTTGAGTGATATGTTTGTCTTTTACTTCTTGATATCTACCATTAAACCATCCTTCAATGGTAAAAGACGTGTCTGGCGCTTCGGTATAAGCTCCTTTTAAAGGTTTTACATAACTTTTTAGATTCAATTTTTTTTGCAACAAAGGAATGTAAAGGAAAATTAAAATCCCTACGAGTATAAATAAATATGGCGATTTCTGTGTCTTTGTCATGGCTTTAAAATCTAAAATAGATAAATGGATTAAAGTCTGACGACGTAATAGACGCTAAAGACAAGGTAAACAAAATACAGGCAATGGAGGCAAATAGTAGATTGCCCATTAAGCCATAATAAGAAAAGTATACTTTTTGTTGAATCTTGTTTCCAATAGTAAAACTGGTGAAAAACGAAAACAATACCGCTAATGAAAAATAGAATATAAATTCACTACTAATAAAATGCTTAGGAATTGAGAAATTGAACGTGAATAATTTAGAAATGAAATGAAAGGCATCTGAGATATTTTCTGCTCTGAAAAATACCCATCCAATAGCTACTAATAAGAAACAGATGATAGTGGATATCATTTTGCCTATTTTATTATATACTTTTAATAAAAAAACTCTTTCTAATACTAACCAAACGCCATGATATACTCCCCAAAAGATAAATGTCCAGGCTGCGCCATGCCAAAAACCTGAAATTAAAAACACGATGCAAAGATTGGTGTATAAGCGGGCATTTCTATTTACTTTATTACCACCTAATGGAATGTATAAGTAGTTTTTCATCCAGCTTCCTAATGTCATGTGCCAGCGTCGCCAAAATTCGGTAATACTTTTTGAAGTGTATGGATTATCAAAATTTTCAGGAAATTTAAAACCTAACATTTTCCCTAAACCAATAGCCATGTCGGAATAACCTGAGAAATCAAAATAAATTTGAAAGGTATATGCTAACATTCCAATCCATGCTAAACTTGATGTTAAGTCTGCCGATGCCATGTTGAAAATTTCATCAGCTTTAAATGCCATCGTGTTTGCAATCAATACTTTTTTTGCTAATCCAATACAAAATCTATAAAAGCCGGTTAGTTTATTATCTACTGTATCATTGATGCTTCTGTCAGGTATTAGATCATGTATTTCATGGTAACGAATAATTGGCCCTGCAATTAATTTCGGAAACATAATGATATACATCTGATATTGAAGAAAGTTGTCTAATGGTTTATGCACTCTTCTGTAAACGTCTACCACATAAGTTAAACTCTCAAACGTGTAAAATGAAATACCAATTGGTAAAATAATTTTTATCCAAATAATTTCATTTACTCCAAAAGAATGAAGGATGTTATTTAGATTATCAATAAAGAAATTACAGTATTTAAAATAGAATAACAGTCCCAGATTTAAGCAAAGCGATAAAATCAGAAAGAGTTTTCGTTTTCGCTCATCAGAAGAGTTATAAAGTAGTTTAACTAAATAAAAATCAAGCGTAGTTGTTCCTAAAATGACAAAGATGAATTTTGGAGCCCCCCAACTGTAAAATAAAATACTTGAAACTAATAGAACAAGATTTTTAAATTTTTGTGGAGACAGGAAATAAACCACCAAAAAAATGGGTAAAAAATAAACCAAAAAAATGACGCTACTAAATACCATGTTTTATTCGATTGTTATTTCTAAAATTTCGCCAATAATATCTTTCTTTGGAAAAGGCACAAAGTTTTGCTTATATGGTGCCGTAGGCCACCATTCTTCATTGTGCCATTCTTGAGTAAACATAATAACCATTTGGTTATTTGGAATAGCTGTAATGTTTTTATCCATCACACAAATTACTTTTAGTTTATCTTTTTCAGGGCCTATTCTCCAAATAATTTTCTCAGGTAACCATTCAATTTCAAAATAGTAATATGGGGCATTAAAAATCTCATCATGTTTCACTGGAACTTTTGTAGAAAGAGCTTTGTAATAATGATCCCAACGGTGTAAAATATATGGATTGTTGTCGTAGGTTACTGCTTTGGCTCCAATATTAAATTCTTTTGGTTCATGGCATGCCATATCCCAGTTAGTACAAGTGACCATGATTTCATTGTTATTGGCAGCGTCATCTGTTTTGAATTTTGTATTAGAATTTTGATAGGAGGTTTTAGGCCAATATTGAGATTCCTTTAATATCTCAAAATCAATTTCCGAATAATGAGTTGATTTTACACTTTTCTTTAACGCTTCGTTATTATTTGGCTCTGATTTTGGAATGTAAGCAATGTCTGCATTACAATCTCTACGTTTATTCCAATCATTCTCACTTTGAAACAATAACCAAAACGCATTGGTAATCCCGTTCCAAACATTGTCTTTACTCAACATTTTTGGAAACTTCATTTTTGCTCTAAATTTTCCGTATGTAAATCCAATTCGGGAAGAAACGCCAACCTGTTCTTTTTTTAAATTACCAGGTTGAGAAGCTGGATTGGTAAGAGTTATAGATTTTTTTTCCGAGTTAGACTTAACTGTTTTACAAGGACAATCAGTTGTATTGACAAACATTTTTACACGGTTGTCATTTTTCTCGTATTTAGTTTTTAAAGCATTGTATTCTTCTCTTGTGAAATTTTCTCCAGTTATATCTTTTATTTCAGGAACATTATAAACGGTATAGTCTTTATCTA
>DIHL01000050.1 GCA_002420145.1 Bacteroidetes bacterium UBA5697 | reverse complement strand
TTTTTAATGGTCATATGGTATACGCCATGTGACTTTGATTGATTTTTTGGGTTTCTGTTAATGGCTATTTCATAATTTCTATTTTTTAATGGTTAAACTTCTTTTATTCAGAATGCATTCTTTAACTTTAAGACGTGAAGCATACCTCTTTCCATAAAAATTTAATAAAAAATAGTTTTATGGAATATTTTAATGTGTGCGTCTATTAATTAGATATGTGGCTTTTTAAGAAAAAAGAATATAACAGCGACGAAGAACTACTTAAGCATTATAAGCAAAGTGGTAATAAAGAGTTGTTTGCCGATTTATTTAAAAAACATGTATCTGTTGTTTATGGAACTTGTTTGTTTTACTTACAAGATAAGGACGAGGCTCAAGATGCAACGATGCAATTGTTTGAAAAATTGATGTTGGATATTAATAATAGAGAGATTGATAATTTTAAAGGCTGGTTAAGTTTTGTGGTTCGTAATCATTGTATTTCGTTGATTCGAAAAAACAAATCGCAATCAAAAAACATCAAGTCGTATTATGAATTTGAATATGAAACACCTGATTACGAACAAGAAGAAAAAATAAATTCGGTAAGCGACGATGTGTTATTAGAAAAAATGAAAGACTGTTTGCCAAAACTTAAAGAAAATCAACGAGTGTGCGTGGAGTTGTTTTATTTAAAAAACAAAAGCTATCAGGATATTGCCAACGAAACTAGTTTTAGCCTAAATGAAATAAAAAGTTATATCCAAAATGGTAAACGAAATTTAAAATTACTATTAGAAGATTCTTCAAAAAATAAAAAAAATGCTTAACCCCAAAGACATATCAAATTATAATAACTTAACTAAAGAAGAACAGCGTTCATTAGAAAAGAATATTCAAGAAACAGATTTGAGTTACTTGTCATCTGTGGCTTTTGAGCAATTTAATGTGTCTAGTTCTGATATTGATAAACTAAATCAATCAATAGATAAAAAATTAAAAGGTAGCTCTGGTTCATTTAATACTATTTTTATTAGCGTTTTATGTGGCTTGTTAATTGGTGTTTCCATTTTCTTTGTCATTTTTCAAAAAAACAAAAACCATCCTTCTGTTTATCAATCATTGGAAGAAGAAAAAGCACAACATAAATTAGAAAATCAAATTGCATCAACAGATACTGTGTTTCCAAAAATTGAAACTAAAGAAATAGAGCATTACAATACCATTGCAAACAATATTGAAGAAATTGCATCTCCAGAAATTTTAGAAACACTCCCAAGTAAACCATTAGAGTTAACGCTTCCTGAAAAGGAAGAAGAAGACATTGTGTTTCAATTTACACCAAATGCACCAGTTGTATTTATACATAATTTAAAAGTGACAAACTATCGTATGTATTACTTTAAAAACAGTTATGCCATTGATTTAAATGCCAGCACAGGTGTTCCTGCTCAATATGGAAGTAAGGCTGATATAGAAACAGCCTACTTACATAAATCAAATTCTTATTTAGCTCATAAAATTATCAAACAGGCGATGCGTTTTTTTAGCTCTAAAAACATTACCAATTGCATTGAAGAATTAACGATGTTATATGACTTCAACCATGATGATGCGAATGCCCAATTTTATTTAGGGATGTGTTATTACCAATTAGGTAAATATGCTGTCGCTAAAAATTTCTTTCAAAAAAACTTAGATAACGTTAATAATATCTTTCATCAGGAATCTGAGTTTTACCAGGCCTTATGTTTATTAAATCTAAAACAAACCGACGAAGCTATTAAACAACTACAGTATATTGTAAACAATAAAGGTTTTTATAGTGAACGTGCTAAAGAAACTATTAATAAACTTAATAAATAAATGTCAGTTCGAGCGTAGTCGAGAACATTTGCAACATCTCGACTACACTCGATGAGATATAATTAATTTATGGAAACCAAAAATGTTCGATTAGATAGTTATTTATGGGCTATACGAATGTATAAATCACGCTCCTTAGCAAGTGCTGCTATTAAAGGCAATAAAGTAAAGCTAAATGATGAAATTATTAAAGCCGCTCACATTGTAAAAATTGGAGAGCGTTACACGATGTCTTTTCCACAAGGTGTTAAAAAAATCATTGAAGTCACAGGTATTATTGATAAACGACAAAGCTATGAAATCGCCAAAGAAAACTATATTGATCATTCTCCTCCTATTGAAAAATTAGAACGTATGCCTTCGGTGTTTTTTATGCCAAACATGCAACGAGATAGAGGTGCTGGCAGACCAACTAAAAAGGACAGGCGTGATATGGATGATTTTAGAAAGGATTAAAAACAAAAAAGGATAGCGTTTTGACGCTATCCTTTTTTTATAAAACACTTTCTTTACTGAATATAACTCAGTTTCAACATATTTGTTCTGCCTTTTTCTTTCATTGGCATACTTGCTAAATTAATCACTAAGTCATCTGCTCTCACAAAACCACCATCTTTGATATAGTCTTTTAAATCAGCAATCGTTTGATCCGTGCTTTCGTATTTATCATAATAAAAACCACGTACACCCCACACTAAACTTAAAGCATTTAATAAGGATTTATTATCGGTGAAAATATACACGTTTGCTTTCGGCCTATGGCTACTTAATTTAAACGCTGTATAACCACTATGTGTCATTGAAATAATAGCCGATACATTGGCTTGTTTTGCCATCACACTCGCATTATAACAAATACTATCAGTAATATAAGTTACTGTTTTTAATTCAGGCTCATGTTCTTTATAATAAATACGGTCATCGCTTTCTATTTGTGTAATAATACGGCGCATGTATTCAATTACTTTTACTGGGTAACGTCCTACTGAAGTTTCTGCACTTAACATTACCGCATCGGCTCCGTCCAATACAGCGTTAGCCACATCGTTAACTTCGGCGCGCGTTGGTGTGTATGCGGTAATCATACTCTCCATCATTTGTGTTGCAATAATTACAGGTTTTGATGCAGCAATACATTTGTTCACAATCATTTTTTGTAATAATGGCACTTGTTCCATTGGCATCTCTACACCTAAATCTCCACGCGCTACCATTACACCATCTGTTACTTCAATAATTTTATCAATCTCTTTAATTGCTTCTGGCTTTTCAATTTTAGCAATTACTCGAGCATTTTTTTTCTTTGAACGAATAATATCTTTTAATTCAACAATATCAGTTACGCTTCTTACAAATGATAAACCAATCCATTCGAAATCATTTTCTAAAGCAAAATCTAAATCACGTAAATCTTTTAAGGTTAAACATGGTAACGAAATTTTTGTGTTTGGTAAGTTTACTCCTTTTTTAGAAGATAAAGTTCCACCCGCAATAATAGTACAACGTACTTCATCTTTACGATTCGTTTCAATGACTTTTAAAGTAATTTTTCCATCATCAATTAATACTAATTCTCCAGCCGCCACATCTTGTGGAAATTGAGGATACGTAATAAATATTCTTTCTGCCGTTCCTTCACTTTCTTTAGTCGTAATAATAATTTCCTGACCATTTATTAATTCAACCGCATTATCTTTTACTTTACCAATACGTAATTTAGGTCCTTGTAAATCTCCTAAAATACCAACGTGGCGATTTAATTTTTTATTTAAAATTCTAATATTATCAATCACATGTTTAATTGGTTCGTAGTCTCCGTGAGAAAAGTTAATTCTACAGATATCTAAACCAGCATTAAATAATTCTTCTAGTACAGCAATGTTTTCTGTTGATGGACCCATCGTGGCCACAATCTTTGTTTTGTTATAAGTATAGCTCATAGTCATAAATTCGAATACGAATGTAACAATTTCGACGCAAAAAATGGCATTATTAAATCATTATCTAATTTTGTACCTTAGCCACTTTTATTACCATTATGCCTAACAAACTCGAAAAATTTGCCGAACTAAATACCTTTTCTAATACGCTTGCTTTTCATCATTTTGACATCCCCAACGGGTTTGCTAAAAAAGGAAAATGGCATGAAGACATGTTTAAAAACCAAAACCCTATTGTGTTGGAATTAGGCTGTGGACAAGGCGAATACACCATTGGCTTATCAGAAAATAATACTTCTAAAAATTTTATTGGGGTTGATGTCAAAGGAAATCGTATTTGGACAGGGGCTAAAAAAGCGATGCAAAATAACATGAGTCATGTGGCGTTTTTAAGAACTCGCATTGATTTTATTGACCAATGTTTTGCCGAAAATGAAGTATCAGAAATATGGATTACCTTCCCCGACCCACAACCACAAAAAAACAGAGCCCGCAAGCGCTTAACCAATCCTGATTTCTTTTTGAACCGATACAAAAAAATATTAAAACCTGGTGGATTAGTTCATTTGAAAACCGATAGTACCTTTTTTTATGAATACACGATGGATGTAATTAAAGAAAGGAATTTACCTCTGTTGTTTTCTACCAACGATTTATATAAAAACTGCCCTGAAGGTAGAGAAGAATTAACTCGTATTAAAACCTACTACGAAACACTGTTTACAGGCCGAGGCGAAGATATTAAATATTGTTGCTTTCAACTAGATTAATTAATGACGACTAAAAGGCTTCCACATAAATCGCATTTTTACAACAAACTCCTTAAGAGTATTGCTTTAGGAACTTTGTTTTTAATAGTATCATTAGGGATTGGTGTGATTGGTTATCATTATTTTTTTTATATTCCATGGTTAGATAGTTTGGTAAACGCTAGTATGATTTTAACAGGCATGGGTCCAGTAGATAGAGCAGAGACAGATGGAGCTAAGTGGTTTTCATCATTGTATGCCATATACAGTGGCGTGGCCTTTTTAACCAGTGTAGCTGTTATTTTTGGACCTATTGTTCATCGTTTTTTACATAAATTTAGAATCGATGTAGAGGAGGATAATTAAACATTTTTTAACCTCTTATATATCAATAAAAACTTAAACTTGTCATATGCTATCACTTTTTATAAATTGGAATCCGAGCCCCGAAATTTTTACTATTCCTGGTATTGATTGGCCAGTACGTTGGTATGGTTTATCTTGGGCAATGGCTTTTATCGGCTGTCATTTTTTTATGAATCGTATTTATAAAGCAGAAGGGCGTACCGAAAAACAATTAGACCTATTGACCTTATATATTGTTTTAGCAACTATATTAGGCGCTCGTTTGGGTCATTGTTTATTTTATGATTTTCCATACTACTCCACTCACCCTTTAGATATTTTAAAAGTATATGAAGGTGGATTAGCGAGTCACGGAGGCGGTATTGGAATTATTGTTGGTATGTGGTTGTATTGCCGAAAAACCAAAGAAAGTTGGTTATGGTTATTTGATCGATTAATTGTGGTTGTTCCTTTTGCTTCTTTTATGATTCGTTTTGGAAATTTAATGAACTCTGAAATTGTTGGGCAGCCTACAGATGTGCCTTGGGCTTTCGTGTTTCATCAAGTAGATGAATTACCTCGTCATCCAACGCAATTATATGAAGCTATCTTTTACGTCTTTTTATTTGTATTGTTTTATTGGTTATGGAAAAACAAACGCAACGATTTTGGAAAAGGATTTGTGTTTGGTTTGTTTTGTGTGTTGATGTTTAGTTTCCGTTTTTGTATGGAATTTATGAAAGAGAATCAAGAATCATTTGAAAACGCATTGCCAATTAACATGGGACAAATATTAAGTATTCCTTTTATATTAGTAGGTATTTATATGATGTATCGTTCTAAAAACGAAACAACACATACTCATCAATCAGAATCAACAAACCAATAATTAAATTTTATCATGGCATTACCAAGCGTATTCGATCCAAAAACAACAGAAGAAACATTTAAGAGATTAGAAAAAATCACTTACGTTAGCAAACCTCAGTGGGGTAAAATGAACTCAGCTCAAATGTTAGCTCACTTAAATGTAGCCTATGATTTAGCTTATAACAGAATTCCTTATAAGAGTTCGTTTTTTAAAAAGTTTATTTTAAAATTATTAGTAAAACCTCTTGTAGTTAGTGAAAAACCTTACAAGAAAAATTCTCACACGGCTCCTGAATTTATTATTGCCGATGTACGCGATTTTGAAAAAGAAAAATCAAAATTCATTGACAACGTAAAACAAACAGAAGCTCACGGCGCAAACTATTTTGAAGGCAGAGAAAGTACATCTTTTGGTGCTATGACAGCTAAAGAATGGAGTACGCAGTTCTATAAACACATTGATCATCACTTTACACAATTTGGAGTGTAGTTATTTTATAACGTTCAAATCAACAAAAAAGCCCCCAACAGAATTGTTGGGGGCTTTTTATTTTATCATGTTGTTTATTATTAAAGTAATTACTCTTTAATCACTTTAATGATTTGTTGTTTATTGTTTGTCATCACTTTCACAAAATAAACTCCTGTAGATTCATTATTAATGTTTACAGTATGTTTTCCTGCTTCAAATATTTCTGCAATTACAACTTGTCCTAATGCATTCATAACCGTTACTTTTGATGCGCTTGTTAACTCTATAACAAATAATCCATTGTTTGGATTTGGATATACATTGATTGACGCGTCATTTGTTAATGTTTCAATTCCTGTACATGCACTTACATCTTGTGTTACTGTTGTGTTATTTGAACATCCATTTGCATCTGTTCCATTTACAGTATATGTTGTTTGTACTGTTGGTGATACGGCAATACTTGCTGTGTTTTCTGTTGTATTCCAAGTATACGTTGTTGCACCGCTAACTGATAAAGTAGCTGTTTGACCAACACATAATAATGTATTATTTGTTGCTGCGGTTAATACTGGTAATGCATTTACGGTTACTGTACTTACTGCTCCTGTTGCGCTTACACATCCGTTTGCATCTGTTCCTGTTACTGTATATGAATCATTTGCTGCTGGTGTTACTACATCTGTTCCGTTTGAGTAAGTATAAGTTGTTGCTCCTGTTGGAACCATTGTAAATGATTGACCTGCACAAATTGCTCCGCTGTTTACAGAAATTGTTGGTAATGCATTTACTGTTACCTCTACTGTAGATGAAGCAGCACAATTGTTTGCGTCTGTCACATCCACTGTATAAACAGCTGTAGCTGTTGGAGTAACCGTATTAACATTACTTGTTGGCCCTGAAACCCAAGTATAAGTTAATGTTCCTGTTCCACCTGTAGCATTTGCTGTTAATGTACTTGATGCGCCTGCACAAATTGTTGCATTGTTTGCTGATGCAGATAAATTAATTGCTGTTGGTTCTGTAATAGATAATATTTGTGTTTGCTCACAAGCATTAGCATCTGTTACAGTGTAGTTATATGTACCTGCCATTAAGCCTGACTGTACTGATACTGTTGCTCCGTTTGATGCTAAATACGTATAAGCGCCTGTACCGCCTGTTGCTGTTACTGTTGCCGAACCTGTGCCGCCATTACATAATGCATTTGTTACTGCACTTGTGGTTACAATTGCACTTGGTTCTGTAATAGATAATGTTTGTGTTTTTACACAGCTATTGGCATCAGTTACTGTATAAGTATATGACCCTGGCATTAATCCTGATTGTGCTGATACTGTTGCTCCGTTTGATGCTAAGTAACTATATGGACTTGTTCCGCCTGTTGCTGTTACCGTTGCCGAACCTGTGCCGCCATTACATAATACGTTAGTTACACTTGCAGCTACCGATGGCAATGTATTTACTGTTACCGATGATACTGCTGTATTTGTACAGCCTGTTAATGTATTTGTTCCTGTTACAGTATATGTGTTTGTTACTGTTGGTGTAAATGCTACTGCATTTGTTACTCCTCCTGTCCAAACATATGTATTGGCTCCTGTACCGCTTAATGTGGTAGAATTTCCTAAACAAACAGCTGGATTTGTAACTGTTGAACCTACTGTAATTGCTAAGTTAGCTGGTGTTACTGAACCAGATGTAACTCCTCCTGGTGCAACCCAGTTTGATGTCGTTCCAGTTAAAGCCATGTTAGTTAATGTTCCTGTAAAGGCACTAGCCGATGCATCTGTTAATGTGGTTACACTTGTATTTGAACCTGCATCAATACCTTGATTAAAATGATAATTTGCTAATAAACCTGTTGATGTTGTTGGTATTTCACAATTTTTGTAAGAATTAATTTCACATTGTGTACGTGCCACATTCCATACTCTTACCTCATCTATATCTCCTGTAAAACTTTCATTAATTGTATTTCCGCCTATCCAAACCGGATTAGAACTAGCATTACCTAACGTTGTTATAGCAGGTGTTGTTGTTCCTGATAATACTCCATTTACATAAATACTTGCTACTGTTCCGTTCCATGTTGCTGCAACATGTTGCCATACATTTACGGTTGGTGTAGCTGCTGATGTTGTTTGATGCCAAGAGGTGCCGTTTCCTACCCAAAACTCATAATACGAGTTTGTGTTTCTTCTTAATAATATCTGTAAATTAGCTGAACCTGTGCTATAGTTGCCTACAATACATCCTAAACCAGATAAACTAGTTGGTTTTACCCAAGCTTCAACTGAAACTTTTGTGCTTCCCGTTAAGCTTGTTGTGATGCCAGTACCAAGATTTACTCGGTCATTTACTCCATCTAAATTTAATGCTGCACCTGCTGTACAAACATTTACTGTTACATTACTTACTGCTGGTGTTGAAACACAACCATTGGCATTCGTTCCTGTTACACTATAACTTGTTGTGCTTGTTGGAGATACAACTGCAGATCCTCCTGTATAAGTATATGTTAACGCTCCCGTTGGAGTCATTGTAAATGAAGTTCCTGAACAAATTGATCCAGAGTTAACTGAAACTACTGGCAATGAGTTAACTGTTACTGAACTAACTGCTCCTGTAGAACTCACACAACCACTTGCACTTGTTCCTGTTACTGTATAAGAAGTGTTTGCCGTAGGCGACACCACACTGCTTCCACCAGAAAAAGTATATGTACTAGCGCCACTAGGAACCATAGTAAATGAACTTCCTGAACAGATTGACCCAGAATTTACAGAAATAGTTGGTAATGAATTTACAGTTAAAGTAATGGTTGCTGTATTAGATAGACAACCTAAGCTGTTTGTACCTACTACAGAATATGTTGTTGTTGTTGTTGGAGAAACAGTATTAGTTGCTGTTGTTGGACCAGATAACCAATTGTAAGTAGAAACATTTCCTGATGCAGTAAAAGTTGTAGAAGCTCCATTACAAATAGCAGTTGCTCCAGATATTGAAACTGATGGAGCGACATAAGCAGGCGCTACATCAACCAAAGGGGAAGAACCATTAGCTGGATAAGCACCAGAAGCCACCCAGTTAGATGTTGCTCCGTTTAACAACGCATTTGTAACAGTACCATTGTATGCATTACCACTATAATCTACTAAAGTTATAACTGTTGAATTATTTCCTCCGATTACTCCATGCTCAAAATGATAGTTTGCTAACAAGTTTGTTGCGGTTGTAGGAATAATTCCATTCATGTTTTTTTGTATTTCGCCTTGACAAACTGCACGGTCCCAAATACGAACTTCATCCACACTTCCCTGAAATTCCTCTCCACCAAATCCGCTTTTCCCAATCCAAACGTTAGTATTACAACTTGCATTAAGAACATATGTAGACGGCACCGCAGTTGTTCCTGATAATACACCATTTATATAAAATCTTAATACATTATCATCAAAAACACCAGCAATGTGTTGCCAAGTATTTAAAACAACCGAATTTGACGCTGTTGTAACGGCATAAGCTCCAAATCCAATAAAAAAGTTAAACTGATTAGTAGAAGTGTGCTGAATATTAAACTGAGTATTACTTTGGTGATTACCAAGAATTGATTTACCAACGCTGTTTTGAGTTGGATAAACCCAAGCCTCTACCGTAAGTTTATCTTTTCCCTTAAGTGCATTGGTAACTGCGATACCACAGTCAATAAAATCGTTTGTGCCATCAAAATTAAACGCTCTGTTTTTAGGACTTATAGCAACAATGCGATCCGAGCCACTATTGGATGAACAAACATGTATTCTGTATAAACCAGCTGATGGAAAATTTACACTAAGCGGGTTATTTCCTGACGAAAGAGAAACATTAGAGTTGTCAGTAATATTTAAACTTGTACCAAATGAAGTGTTTATTTGGTAATCACCTGCTGTAGATATATTAATAACAGCATAATCACCAGGATACATGTTCCCAGAAACAATTGTTTGCACCATGGGCGATACGTTTACCGTACCTGATGGATTGTTAAACGAACTGACGCATTGCCCCAGTATTTGATAAGGATTACAGCCAATAATAATTCCAATGGCTAGAATAAATTTGTAGAGATTTTTTTTCATAAAAGTTAGAATTTTTGTTTAAAAGTATTGCTTTGGATTTACACCATAAATTAATTGTTACGAAATACAAAAATTTGTATGCGAAAAAACATTGTCGGTGTTAAATGCCATATTTTAAGGAGCGAAAATACAATATTGACTATTTGGCTTATAGCCCAAAAAGACATATTTAAAAACAAATCACATAAATACTGAGTTTTTAAATAGCCCAAAAAGACATTTGATGGAAGAGGACTAAAAGCTAAAAATTTTCGGAAGGAGAAAAGCCAAAATGCTTCTTATAAGCAATAATAAATTTACTAACGCTTTCGTAACATAAAATAGCAGCTACATCTTTTACAAATATGTTTTTCTCTGTAATTAATTGATGAGCTAATATCATCTGTTTTGCTAGATAATATTGGTAAATAGATACGCCAAACATGTTTTTAAAGTCAGTTTTTAATTTTGTAGGCGAAATATAAAACTGTTTTGCCAGTTCTTCTATTCCAACGAAATGATTAGTCAAATTTTTCATTAAATAATTTTCAATCTCCAAAATCTTCTGATTTTCGTTTGGCTTAAACCTTTCTTTTTTTATTAAATTATGGTTTGCCTTAAATTTTTTTCCAAAATAGGATATGATCTTATTACTAAAATCGGAGAATGCTTTATGTTGCAATTTACTTTCAGAATCTATTTCATCATCAAAAAAATTATTTAAGCTTTCGTGCCAGTTAAATAACTCTGTATTATCATCCGAAAAAAGTGCAAACTTTTCGGATGATGCCATAAAATCTTCCATGCCTTTTTTGTGAAACAACCCTCCTTGTTTTAGTTGATCCTGCAGCCACTCCTCAGTAAAATAAAACACAATGTATTTTGCATTAGAATCTTTAAAATTAATATGATAGGCGTTTTCCCTAGGTTTTATTAATATCCAAGACATATTAGATAACACCCATGAGTTATTTACCAAGTTTGAAATTTTTATGCTGTTATTACTTACAAAATTCAAACTTAAAGTATAGTACCTGTCATCTATAAACTCATCGTAAAGTAAATTAAATTTAATATTTTTAAATATACTAACCTCTGATACCGAAACCCACAACCCTTCTTCGATTTTAAAATACTTAAAAAGCACCTTCATAAACATATTGTTCAAATTAAAAGTTTGGTGCTTTTTATTGTGTTTAAAAAAGGGCATTTTCTTATAACTCTCAATCGTTGCCTGAGGAGAGTTTGCTATGTACGAAACTTCATAATAGCCTTGTTTATATTTAAAAAAATATTTTTTAAAGTGAATAAACCAATTATTTATATGCTTTTTTAACATCAACTTAAATTTGATTATTTATCACTTTTTCAAAATCATCAATTACGTTTTTTGAAATTGGGATAACAATTCCATTTATCGTTAAATCTTTTCGGGTATAGCTACTTACTTTTTTGATATTAACAACATAGCTTCTTTGTACTCTGTAAAATATATCATTATCTAGTTGCGCCATAATACTATCCATATTTTGACGCAAGGCGTGTTTTTTATGTGTGGTGTGAATTACAATATAATTTCCTTCACTTTCTATATATAACAAATCATTAAAATCAATTAATACATTTTTGGTTCCATCCTTAATCATAATTTGTTTCGGACTTTGCAATTTAAGTTTTTCGGAGACCAATAAAACATTAGCATATAAATCTGCTTTTTTAATTGGCTTCGTAATATAACCTGCTGGAATCGTTTTAAGTATCGTTTGTAACATTTGCATATCACTATGCGCTGTAATAAAAATAAATGGCTTTTTATATTGTGTATTAATAATTTCGGCGATTTGAATTCCTGTTAATTCAGATTCCATTCTTATGTCTAATAAAATCAAATCGGGTTGAAACGCCTCTATTTTGTTTAATGCAGAGGGCTTATCGTGAGCCATATCAATTTCATTAATTCCAAACGAGCGTAATAAATCGGATAAGTCTTCTGCAATTAAAACCTCATCTTCAACTATTAATATTTTAAAATTTGTCATTTAATATAACTCTGCGTTTTACTAAAAATTTATTTTGTACATCAAGCCATTTTGGTTTTCAAACACATACGACCCTTTAATTTGACGCGAAAAAATATCAATTAATCTCATGCCTAACTTATTCGTTTTATTATAATTTTCAGGTAAGCCAACACCATTGTCGCCATAAATTAATTGGTAGTTTGTACTGTTCCTTTGTTTTAAAACTATTTTTATTTCTGGATGTTTTGTCTTTTTAAAAGCATATTTTAATGAGTTTGATGTTAACTCAGAAACAATCATACCTATTGCTGTTGCTGTTGAAATATCAAATATTAACTGATCTACGTCGAGAATAAAATCAATTTTTTTACCCGAACTATTAATTAAATCGTCTATGTTTTTTATTAATTCATTTAAATACTCCTGCATATTTATTCCTGTCTCGTTGTTTTTATTATAAAGCATTTCATGCACTAATGCCATAGATCTTATCCTGCGAGATGTTTCGTTTAATACAGTAGCCTCCAATTCATTTTGAACGACATTGGTTTGCATATTAATAATAGAATTTACAAACTGTAAATTGTTTTTTACACGATGATGAATTTCCTGAACCAAAGCTTCTTTCTCCTTAAATTTCTCTTTAAGAATTTTGTTTGACACATAAATACGATAAAGTAAAAAGGCAATTACCAAAAGCAATAAGGTTAGTATAATTAGAAACAAATAAACTCGTTTGTTTTCGGAATTTTTTTCTTTTAATGTGTTTTTCATCGCAATTAATTTGCTCGAAACCAAGCTCATTTCTGCTTTGATACTATCGTTCTTATACTTCTCCGTTATCTTTCTAATATCTGCTTCATGCCTATTAATATTAGCATTCATTCGAACTTGTAATGAAAGTATTTTATATTTAAAATAGTTATTACTGTCTCCTGAAAAATAATAATTATCCCTAATAAGATCATATACATTGTCTATTTGATAATCTACGAGCTTAGCATCATGCATTTTTAATATTTCATTTAATATCAAATTAGATTCCTTTCTTGATAAATTGTTATGGGAAATTAATTGAGCTCTATTAAACATCACATGAGCCGCATTTGTATATGAACCATATAACTTCCACTTCTGTTCTGCTAGCAAATAGTATTTCATTGAAGAATCTTTCTTTAACCTATTCTTATAATAATACCCTAGTTCGTTTAACGAAATAGCTTCTGAATAATAATCCTTCATTTTTCGCGAAAGCATAATTGATTTTATAGAATACTCAACGGTTGAGTCAACACATGTCTCGTTCATAACCGCTGCCATGCGATGATAGTATCGAATTAATAAGGTAGAATCACAAATCTGATTCTTATCCATTAAATTCTTGGCAAGATTCAACTCATTTCGAGCTTGTTTGAAGTTGGCAATTTTCCTGTAAAACTCTGCCTTATTTAATGAGTGATACATTTTAGTACAGGGTTCTGATACTTTGCTCAAAAGCAGGTCTGCCTCATGAAAATACTCCATTGCCTTGTCATCTCTACCAATGCTTTTATAATAATTGGCTTTCTCTGAGATTAATACTACTTTTTTGTTTTCGTTAAGAAAAGACGAGGATTTTAAAAGTTTGTCGATTATTTGATAAGCGCTATCCGATTGATTTTTTCGATTATAAAGACCTGATAACCTAACCGACATTAGGGTATAATTGTAATCGTTTTTAGTGGGGTGTTGATTTAACTTTAATTTTAAAGCAATAATAAGGCTATCAACTCTTGCTAACTTATTACCCGTGTTAGCTTGAGATGAAAAAACTAAAAAGAAAAAAAGGATAGATATAATTACATTTTTAACCACCTATGTAAAAGTATTAAAATAACACATAAAATTAAATCCATTGTTACGAAATTCGTTTTTTTGTATGCAGGGTTTATTGGATATCTCTGTTCAAAACTCCGTTTTAGTTTTAACCTTATTTCGTATTTCTTCAACCATTAATTAATTATCTTTACCATAAGCACATTTTTAGTGCTTAATTTATTTATGGCAAAAGGAAAAAAGAAACAACCAAAACGTTATTTATTTGAAGAAGTATTATCGTTTTTAAAACATAACGACGGAAAATCATTTAACTACAAACAATTAGGTGCCGCTATGGAAATTGATAATGAAAGCGATCGCTTTGCATTATTAGAAACTCTAGAAGAATTAAAACACCAAGGCTTCGTCATTGAAACCGAGATTGGAAAATACCAAGCAAAAGAATCTAAAACTTACCAAACTGGAACAATTGATTTTACATCATCTGGAACAGCTTATGTGATTATATCTGCCGAGCAACCTGATGTATTTATTCCTCAATATAAAACCAAAGACGCCTTGCATGGCGATTTAGTGAAGGTAAATATTTTTAATAATTACGGCAGAGGAAAAGCAGAGGGCGAAGTGGTAGAAGTGATTAAACGTGCTAAAACTAGGTTTGTTGGTACGATACAAATCAATCCAAAATTTGCCTTTGTTGTTTCTGATTTTAGTAAAATACATGTTGATTTTTTTGTTCCCTTAGCGGATATTAATGGTGCTAAAAACGGACAAAAAGTAGTAGTTGAATTAACGGAATGGCGCAGAGGTGATAAAAACCCAATTGCTAAAGTGATTGAAGTACTTGGTAATGCTGGAGAACACGAAACCGAAATTCATGCGATTATGGCGGAGTTTGGTTTACCAATGGTGTTTACACCAGAAGTTGAAGCTGCTGCTAAAAAATTAGCAACCAATATTACTCCCGAAGAAATTGCAAAGCGTAGAGATTTTAGAGGCATTACCACCTTTACCATCGACCCTGTTGATGCCAAAGATTTTGATGATGCATTGTCTTTACAAAAATTAGAAAACGGTAATTGGGAAGTAGGTGTGCATATTGCCGACGTGACCCATTATTTAAAACCACATACGATTTTAGATGATGAAGCGGTGAGCCGTGCTACATCGGTATATTTAGTAGACCGTTGTGTACCGATGTTACCCGAAGTGTTAAGTAACTTTGCTTGCTCTCTTCGACCACACGAAGAAAAATATTGCTTTAGTGCGGTGTTTGAATTAGATGACAATGCACAAATTCAAAATCAATGGTTTGGCAAAACCGTTATTTATAGTGACCACCGCTTTGCTTACGAAGAAGTACAAACCATTATTGAAACTGGCGAAGGTCCATACAAAGATGAAATTTTTACCTTAGACAGATTGGCAAAAATTTTACGCGCCGAGCGTACATCAAAAGGCTCTATCTTTTTTGATAAAGCCGAAGTGAAATTTCAGTTAGATGATAAAGGGGCGCCAACAGGTGTGTATTTTAAAACACAAAAAGACGCTCATAAACTCATTGAAGATTTTATGTTGTTAGCGAATCGTAAAGTGGCGGAGTTCTTAGGGAAAAAGCCAAAAGACGATAATCAAAAAGGCGGAGCAAGAAAAGAAAAGAACGATAAAAATTCGGATGCGGTGGTATATCGTATTCACGATGTACCAAAGGATGAAAAATTAATGGAGTTGAATAATTTCGTGGAACGTTTTGGTTATTCGGTAGCGGTTGGTAATAAAACAAAAACCGCACAGTCTATCAATAAATTATTGCAAGACGTGAAAAACAAAAAAGAGCAAAGCATGATTGAACTACTTGCCGTTCGCTCTATGCCAAAAGCTATTTATACCACTAAAAATGCAGGACACTATGGTTTAGGTTTTGAGTACTACACGCACTTTACTTCTCCTATTCGTCGTTATCCTGATGTGATGGTACATCGTTTATTAGAAGCTAAATTAAACCATACACATTATTTAAAAGCCGATGAATTAGAGTTGTTGTGTAAACATTCTTCGGAGATGGAGAAATTAGCATCAGATGCAGAACGCGCTTCTATTAAATATAAACAAGTAGAATACTTAGAAGATAAAATTGGACAAGAGTTTGAAGGCGTGATTAGCGGTGTAACCGAATGGGGAATTTTTGTGGAGATTATTGAAAACAAATGTGAGGGCCGCGTGAGCATGCGCGACATGAAAGATGATTCCTATGTATTTGATGAAGATAATTACCGCGTGGTTGGCCGTAAAACAGGACGCATTTATACCTTAGGTGATAAAGTAACCATTAAAGTAAGACGTGCCGACTTAGTAAAAAAACAATTAGACTTTGAATTTGTATCAGGCATCCCCTCTGCTAAAGAACCAGAAATTAGAAATCCTAAGAGATATAAGAAGAGAAGGTAGTTAATTTGTAGTGATTTGATTAAATAATAAAAGTAGACACATACAACATAAGGTAGTAGTATATTTCTATTTTTATGAGCTTTATAAGCTAGTTATGCGGCAGCTTAGAAAAATAAACTTAAAAATTGACAGACATAAATGGAAGTTTTAGTTCACTTCGTATTTGAATTAATTAAGATATCAATTTTAGGTAGTATATATGCATCATTAGTACTTGTGACATTTATATTAATTGGTCGTAAATATCCCGACAGTTGGTTTAGTAAGGTTTCAAGAAAAAAATTAAGACTTTGGTTTTTAAGTGGTCTAACAATTTCAATAGGACTTTTCTTTTATATGTTTACATATTGGGGGAACCATGGGCTTGGTGACGGGCCACAAATCCCAATTGGAAATGGTGAAATAATATCTAACACCGATTGGGTTGAAAATTGTTATTTATTAGATGGCAATGACGGTCATGGTAACGGAATAGATATAGCTAAATTTTTAGTCTCAGATAATAAGTTATGTGCAAAGTTTGATGGTGAAACATTTTATAATTACAAAAATGAATATTTCATTTTAGACCTAACAACTAAAAAGATGAAAGAGTTTGAAACAGAAATTGAATACAATCAATTTGCAAAAACAAATAATCTTCCATTATCATCACAATTACAAAGCTTCAGTGACAATTATAGCGACCATTGGCACGGTTGGAGATTTGTGCTACTGCCATAGAAAAAGCCGGCCGCATAACAAAACCTAAACAAAAAACCGCCTGGTTTCTCGAGGCGGTTTCTTTTTTATATAAACTATAAACTCACGCCAAGGCGTGATTAAAACTTAGTAATCAAAAACCCTGTTCTACAGTTAGCTTTGTGGTCTTTATTTAATCCACTTATTGTGGTCTTGAGGTGTATTGAAAAAAGAAAGTATTTTAACAATGCGTTCTTTTTCGTGTACTTCAAAGAAAATTAGGTATGGGTATTTTTTTAAAGGTAAAGCTCTGTAATGTTTGCTTCGTATTTGAAAGAAGGGATTTGCTTTTAGAGCATTATAGGCATTTTCAATGTCGTTATATAAATTAATAATAATATTTATATCGTCCGTAACGCTTTTGTAATAATCGAAGGCTTTATCAATTTCTTTTTGGGCTTCAGGTTCAACAATGAGCTTAAATGCCATGCTTTTTCTTAATTTGCTTTAAAGAATCTGAGGCTGAAATACAATTTTCAATAGGCGTTTTACTGCGTTTGTCTAATAATGCTATTTGTTGTTTAGATAAAACAAAACCATCTTTAGAATCATTGTCATCAACCAATTGATACTTAAATTTTTGAACAAGAGTCATAAAAAAATCCAATTCTTTATCGGGTATGTTTAAAATTACTTGTGTCATGGCATTTTCCTTATGGTTTTAAAATCGTACTATAAAGATAATAAAATAAAACATTTTTGTCAATACGCAGAAAACAAAAAAATCATCCCTCCCTATAGCTGTAGGATTAAGGGCGGTTTTTACAATTAAATTTTAAAAACATGAGCTGCGCTTCTCGCACTTCGCTCAGTATGACAGCTCGAAGTGACATTTAAGGCTGACCTCTTAAAACTTAGTAATCAAGAACTCTGTTCTACGATTAGCTTGGTGTTCTTCTTCAGAACAAGTTGATACCACTTTACCTTCGCACTCGCAACCGTTAATCAGTTTGCCTTCGCCATATCCTTTGCCCACGATTCTGTTTTTGGCGATGCCCTTTGATATAATGTATTCTGCAGATGATTTAGCACGCTTACTTGATAATGATAGGTTAGATGCTTTACTTGAACGACAGTCTGTATGAGAACCAAGTTCAATCGTCATCGTTGGATTCTCTTGCATCACTTTCACAATCTTGTCTAATTCAACAGCTGCATCTTTTCGGATGTTCCATTTAGCTAAGTCAAAGTAAATAGGATTGATTTGAATCACCTTCGCAATGTCCGCTCCAATCTCTAACTTCTGCATTGTCTCTTTTAAATCGATGACCGTATTGATGTCTAAAGTAATATCGTAGTTCTTTTCAACCGTGATGTAACCTTCTTTCTCATACTTGATGCTGAACTGTAATTTATCTCCTGGTTTTTTACCACGGATAATATCTGTAAACGTTCCTGTGGCATCTGTGGTGTATGTTTTTGGTTGGCCGGTTGCTTTGTCTATAAACGTTGTTTTAACGCCTTCAATTGGTGCTTTTGTTTTAGTGTCAACTATTTGGTCAATCAATTTGTATTTAGGGAACAATCCAATATCTTTTTTATTATCCCCTACTACTAGTTTACCAACTGGGATTAATCGGTCGTAATATTTTGAACGCTCTTTGGCTCCCACAAAATACTCTTTGCTTGGGTCGTTGATAGGGAACATGTATTGTGCTTTGTCGGTTACTTTAGTAGAGTCAATCACTAATTTGTTTTGATCTAATAAATACACCCAAGCGTTTGGTAATAATTCTTTATTACTTTCATCAAACACAATTCCGCTTAGCGTTACGCCCATCAATGGTTCTTTGGAACGGAAGAAATAAATATCATCTTTACCTTTTCCACCAGTTCTGTTAGAAGAAAAATATCCTGTTTTCAAATCTTCGTTTAAGGCAAAACCAAAGTCATCGTAGTTAGAGTTAATAGGATAACCTAAACTTTGTGGCTCAAAATACGCATCCATTGCTGGTACGGTAAAGTATAAGTCTAATCCTCCTAAGCCTGCTCTTCCATCTGTTGAGAAAAACAAAGTTCCATCTTCATGCACATAGGGGAACATTTCTCGTCCTTCGGTGTTAATCGCTTGGCCTAAGTTCTCTGGCTTTTGCCAAGTTCCGTTTACATTCTCTGATACATATAAATCTGTTTGCCCTAATCCTCCTGGCATATCTGATACAAAGTACATACGTTTACCGTCCTTGGTTACCGTGGCGTGTCCTAAAGAATAATCATCAGAGTTGTAAGGGAAGCTTACTGGTGCAGATAGTTTTCCGTCTTTGTCTTTAGTTAGGATGTATAATTTTAAGTTCACCACATTCACTAAAACGCCTTTAATTTTTTTAACCACAATATTACTCTTGGTTAAATACACTGTTTTTTCATCAGCTGATAAGCTTGCTGGTCCATCATGATAAAGACTCGTTACTGTTTTTGCCATCGGCACGGTAGACTCAAACTTCAAGGAATCTTTTTTCTCTGAAGTATATACATCTATAAAATAACTATCATCCCATGCAAAGGTTTTGTTTCTTCCAGAGGTGTTTCTTCTGTTAGATGCAAATAGTACCGCCTGGTTCTTATTAAAAAATACAGGAGAGAACTCTGCGTTCTCTGTATTCAAGGCTTCTACATTAGTTACCTTGTATGCGGCTGAGTCTTCTTTTAATTCCTTAACGTAATTTTGTTTTTTAGCATGATTCTTTGTAATGATATTGTCTTTACGTTTTTGTTCTATTTGGGTTAAGACAGTTTTTACTTCTTCATACTTTTGATTGTACTTTAAACATTGTAAATAATTAATTAAATCATTCTCTGTAATTGTTGAAGCAAATTTTGTGTTTAAGTTTTTGTAAGCATCTTCTGCTTTTACAAAGTCGTAAATCTTAAAATAACACTCTGCTAAACGACGCATATTAGCTTCTGTTGGCGCATCTGTTTTTACCAAGCTCTTATAATAATCGGCTGCTGCTATATACGATAGTTCGTTATAGAGTTGATCGGCCTTCTTCTGGAACAGGGATTGTGCGTTTATAGTGCTTGAAAATAGAGCTAATGTGATTAGTATAATTAGTTGCTTCATATGTTTTTCTTTTGTTCACCACTGAGACACAAAGGCCACAGAGAATTTTGTTTGTTGTTTCTTTTATTTACCTCTGAGACGTGAAGATCACAGAGCTTATTTGATGTTAAGTATTAGAAGTATCTCGGCGATTTAAATCCTTTGGCTTTACTTCTTAAATCATAACTCAACATAATTTCATGAGAGCCTTGGCTAAACTTTTGTAAAGAGGTTAGTTGGTAATCATAAGCATAGCCTATTCTTAAGTTTTGATTAATGTTATACATGATGTTTAATCCTGTGGCTGCTTTGTGACGGTACATTGCTCCTATCCATATTTTGTCGTAAAACAAAAATGACAAATTTCCTTCGATGGATAAGGGAGCATTGTTTACATACTTCACAATAAACGATGGACGCATATTAATCGCAGGATTTAATTTTATCACAATGCCTCCAAAAGCATAATAGTGATTCTCTTGTAAGGCTTGTTGATCTGATGCTAAGTTGATTTTGTTTTTTACTAATCTTGGTGTGGAGATTCCGATGTAGTGTCTTTTCCCATAGTAATATAATCCTGCTCCTATATTAAATAAGTTTTTCTTGTAGTTAAACCCTTCTGTATACAAAGCGTCTGTATTATCATTCACTCTTAAGCTCGAAAAGTCCTGTCTGAAAAAATCCATCCCTACTTTTACTCCAAAAGCTAATCGGTTGTTCTTTTTATTGACTTTAATACTGTAAGCTAAATCAGCATACACACCTGTGTTTTTTGTGATTCCTAATTGGTCATTCAACACCGTAAAGCCTACTCCAATGTTCTCCTTTTTTAATGGAGAGTGAAGGGATAATACTTGTGTTTTAGGTGCACCTTTTAAATTGGTCCATTGGTCGCGTACTGTTGCTGTTACTTGTATCGCTTCCTGACTGCCGGCATAGGCTGGGTTTAATAACACAGGATTAAAAAAGTACATGCTGTGTTGTGTTTCTTGCTGGGCTTTCATGGTTCCTATCATTAATAAGAACAATGTGCTAAGCGTTAGGGTTAATTGTTTTTTCATATTTTCTTTATTTTTTCTCCCGCAGATCTCGCTGATTTGCACAGAGGTTAATTTTATTATTCTATTTCTTAATTTTCTTTATCTATAGCATCTGCGTCATCCGCGGGAATAATCTCTATTAATATTGTAATAATAAATAGCCGTTATATGTTTCTGTCTTCTCGTCACCGTATACTAATATCACATAGTAGGTTCCTGCTGGTAACTTCTCTTTCCCTGCTGCATCTCCTACATTAGCAAATCCTACAAACTCATTTAAGTAACCATCTTTTTGGTATACTAAATTTCCCCATCTGTTAAAGATTTTTAATTGATTGTTTAGATAGTTCTCAATGTTCTTAATCACAAATCCATCATTCGTTCCGTCTCCATTTGGTGAGAAAAACTCTGGTACAAAAGTCTCACACATGATGATGTCTATCTTGCCTGTTGTTCTGTTTGTGCAACCATTAGCATCAGTTACCGTCACGGTATAAGTTCCTTGTGTGGCTTGCGTTAATGGATTAATAGTTAAGTTCGCTCCTGTTGCTGTGTTTGATCCATTGGTCCAATTATACGTGTAGTTCGCGTTTGGTGCTGCTACATCTAATTGTGCAGTAGTGTTCTCACAAGCGCTTGTTGTTGAACTAACTAAGGCTATTGTTGGTAAAGTATTTACCGTTAGAGTATTCGCCGCTGTATTTGTACAAGTTCCTAAACTTGCTAATACACTTACTGTGTATGTTCCTGCTGCTCCTGTTACTGCGCTTGGCACTGTTAATGGATTTGTATTCGTAATCGTTTGTCCATTAATACTCCAATCATACGTTACATTAGTTTGTGGTGTGTTAATACTTAAGGTGCCATTATCATTTTGACAGATGACTAAATCACTTAAATCAAAGTTCGCGTTTGGTACATCAATAATACTTACCGTTGTTGTTGCTTGTGGCGATACGCATCCATTTGCATCCGTTGCTGTTACAGTATAAGTATACGTTCCTGGTGTTAATGTTGTTGCTGGGAACGTAATGCTTCCTTGGTTTTGATTCGTGTTATCCACTCCATTACCTGTGGTCCATGTATAACTTGTTGCTGTGGTGTTTGCTGTTAAGTTAACAGTTCCACTTGTACAAGTTGTATTTGGATTAGCTGTTGCTGTAAGGGTTGGTAAAGCGTTTACAGTGACATCTACTACTGTTACGGTTGATATACAGCCTGTCACTGTGTTCGTTCCTGTTACGGTATAAGTGGTGTTTGTTGTTGGTGATACCGTTGTTGTATTTGTAGTAGACGTTGTACTCCAAGTATAAGTGTCTGCTCCGTTAGCTGTTAAAGTTACTGGGCTTCCTGCACATGTTGTTGCGTTAGATGCTGATACGGTTGGTAAGGCATCCACATTTATTGTAATTGTTTCTGTTGTAGTTGAACATCCTTGTAACTCTCCTGTGATGGTATACGTGGTTTGTGTCGTTGGAGTTAATACAATTGTATTGGTTGTAGTTTGTGCAGGATTCGTTACCGTATAGTTCGTTGCTCCTGTTAGTGTCAAGGTTATTGTACTACCCGCACAAATAGTTGTTGCTGTAGCCGCTACTCCTAATGTTGGCGTTGGGCTTACACTTACCGTCACGTTTGTAATATTGCTACAGCCTGTTAGGGTGTTTGTTCCTGTTACACTATACGTTGTTGTTTGACTTGGACTAACTGTGATGGTACTGCTTGTTTCTAAAGTACTCCACGTATAAGTATCTGCTCCTGTTATCGTTAATGTTGTTGTTTGATTTGAACAGATTAATGTATTAGACGCTGTTGCATTTAAAGTTGGTACGTTTACATCTGCTGTGATATTTACAGTGCCTGTTGATGATACACATCCACTAACTGTATTAGTTACTTGTACCGTAAATACACCGCTACCATTTGCTACTGGATTATTAATAGTTGTACTATTTAAACTTCCTGTTGCTGGTACCGTCCATGAATATGTTGAATTTGGATCTGAACTACTTGTAGCATTTAACGTTGCGGTTGGATTAGCACAAGTAGTTGTTAAACTACTTGGCGTTAAGCTTACTGTTGGTGTTGTTGTATTGGATTGAACGGTTGCTGTAAAATTACCCACGCATCCATTTGTATTATTTGTAATAGATACACTATAATTTCCACCTTGGTTAACCGTTGGATTTGCTGTTGTTCCGTTTGTAATCGTTCCTGGTCCCGACCACGTATAAGCGTAATTTGTTCCTGTTGGAGTTGCTGATAACGTTATCGTATTTGTATTACATGTAATCGATGAACTTGCTGCTACACTCGCTGTAACTGCTGTAGTATTACTTGGTACGGCTACATTAAATGTGGATTGACAATTTGATACTGTATTTGTTATGGTTACGCTATACGTTCCAGCTACAGTTGCTGTTGTGGTTGCTGTGTTGTTTGTTCCTGAGATTCCTGGACCTGTCCATGAATAAGATACTGGATCAGAGTTTGATAAAGTAACTCCTATTGCTACTACTGTATTTGTACATGTAATAGAGTTCGTAATGGCATTCACTGTAGCTTGCGGTACGTTAGTTGAAGAACTGACACTTACCGTTGATGAATTGGTACAACCTGATACGGGATGTGTAACTACCAATGTATAGGTTCCTGGTGCGCATGCTGTAGTTGTTAAACTTGTTGAGCTTCCACATACGCCACCTAACCAACTAACAGATGATGTACTTGGTGTTGCTGTTCCTGTTAAGGTTACTGAACTGACTCCACACACTAAGGTTTGTGTACTTCCTGCATTAGCGGTTGGTGTTGTTAAATTATTAGTGACAGTTGCTACGGCTGTATTCGTACATCCATTTGTAGCTGTTGTTGTTAAAGTATAATTTCCTGTTGTTGTGGCTGTAGCATTCGCTAAATTAGTGGCTCCTGATAATCCTGCTCCTGACCAACTATATGTTACTCCTGAGGCAGGACCTCCCACTAAGGTTGTTGATGTATTAGTACAAGTCAATGTTCCGCCTGTTGCTGTTGCTGATGGCGCAGTAGTATTTTGAGTCACTGATACTGCTGCGGATGCCGAACAACTATTGGCTGGATTTGTAACAGTTAATGTATAAGTTCCACCTGAAGAAACAACTGTTGTTGAATTTGTTGGAGATGAGCCTCCAGGATTCCATGAATAGTTGACTCCTGATGTAGTTGAACTACCTGTTAAAGTTGCTGTAGTATTTGAACACGTTATGGTTTGTGAACTACCTGCAGATATATTAGGTATAGATACATTTGATGTAACCGCTATCACCGCCGAATTGGTACAAGCATTTGATGGGTTTGTTACCGTTAATGTATAATTTCCACCTGCAGATACAACACTTGTTGAGTTTGTTGGTGTTGATCCTGCTGGCGTACCAACCGTTGGACCCGTCCACGCATAGGTTACTCCTGGCGTTGAAGAACTTCCACTTAAAGTAGCTGTTGGCGTGACACAATTTATGGTTAAATCTGGCACCACTGATACTTGTGGTTGTGTTAAGTTTGCAGTTGGTGTAACCACAGCTGTGTTAGTACAACCATTAACCGTACTTGTGGTTGTTAAAGTATATGTTCCAGGGCTTGTAATTGTTGCTGTTGCTTGATTTGTTGCTCCAGTTAATCCAGCTCCTGTCCAACTATAAGTTACTCCCGATAAAGGGCCTCCTTGTAAAGTAGCTGATGTGCTGGTGCAAGTAATAGCAGTTGCCAAAGACGCTGTAGCCGCTGGTGCTGTTGTATTAGTTGCAACACTTGTTACGGCAGTATTAGTACAACCATTTGTGCCCGTTGCTGATAAGGTATAGCTTCCTGCTGAATTTGCTACTGCGTTTTGAGAATTGGTTCCTCCGCTAAATCCAGGACCAGACCACGTATAGGTTAGTGCTGCTGGACCTCCATTTAATGCAACTGTAGATGTTGAACAAGTAATTGAGCCAGACGCCGATGCTGTTACACTTGGCAATACGGTGTTTGTGCCAACTGTTGTAACCGCGGTATTGGTACAACCATTTGTACCCGTTACTGATAACGTGTAACTTCCTGCTGCACTTGCCACAGCATTTTGAGAATTGGTTCCTCCACTAAAACCAGGTCCAGACCAAGTATACGTTAATGCAGCTGGACCACCATTTAAGGCAACGGTAGATGTTGAACATGTGATTGAGTTTGGAGAAGTTGCTGTAGGATTTGGCAATACGGTGTTTTGAGTAACCGCTTGTGAGCCTGTTGTTTTACAACCATTATCAGTATTAGTAATCGTATAGTTAAATGTTCCACCTTGATTGACATTAATCGTTGCTGTTCCTGCACCACCAGTGATGCCAGAGCCACTCCAATTATATGACACAGGGCTGACAGTTGTAGATGCAATCACTTGAGCAGAGGTAGTTGTACAATTTAAAGAATTAGTTGCTGATGTAGAAGCAGTAACAACGCTTGTATTTTGACTAATCGCTAAAGTGCCCGTTGTACTACAGCCCGAACTTGTATTAGTAACCGTATAATTATATGTTCCCGGAGCATTCACCGTGGCCGAGGCCGTGGTGGCTCCTCCTGTAACTCCTGGTCCCGACCAATTATAACTAACAGGCGTTGATGTTGTAGAGGCTATTGCTTGAACCGTCGTGTTAGCACAGGTTAACGTGTTTGATGAAGAGGCTGTAACACTTGGCGGTGTTCCTAATGATGCAATAGTATATGTAGCTGTTCCACTGCAACCCCCTGGGTTAATTACTAAAGTATATACACCAGCTCCAGACACAGCTGTTGCTGATGAAGTTGGGGAAGTTACTGTTGATCCTCCTGGACCTGTCCATGAATATGTTGGAGAACTGGCAGATGTTGTGGCTGTTAAAATAGTTGATGTAATTCCACAAGCTAATGTCGGAGATGTAATTGCTGCTGTAGGAGCTGACGCACCAGTAATTGGCGAAATAAAAATATATTGATATTGAGAAATCCCATAACGAGGAGGAGAGCCAACAGGAGCGGGACAGTGTGTTGGTGGATCCTGATTAGAATAGACAATAGTTATTTGTTTAATTTGTTGCCCAGCAGTACCAACAGTAATGGCTTGATTCATACACTGTGCACTTGTTCCGTTTGCAATTAAAACCCTTGATGTTCCTGAAACAAGATTATCAATTCCTCCAACAGCAGCAGCGCTTGGCGTTACTGGATTATTAACATTATCTAATGCGCTAATAGTGACTTTATCTTGATAATTAACATAGTTAGCAGAACCATCATTGTAGAATGTTTCTGTGATATCATAAATATTAAATGTTACAGGCGCACAAAGAAACGTTGGAAAATTAAGTGTAACCGTTACACTGTTGTTCCATGCTGCAGAACCAGCCGAATTTCCTGCTCCGCTCATTTCAATCCTTAAACCTGTGTAGGTTCCACAATTTTGCGCTGTGCTTCCACTTGTTCCGCTAATAGCAGATGTGCCTGCGGCACTGCTGGATCTTACATCAAAAGATCCGCCTCCGCCTGTTGCTTTTGTAACACTAAATGTTGGAGACGAGACCCAGCTTGCACCATTTGTAGGGTAAGCATTCCAGTTAAATGTTTGAGAAAACAGATTTGAACCAAAAAAAATCAAGACCGCCAATAAACTCTTTTTGAAAGACATTATCATAATTTTATAAGAAGATTAAAAAAATAAAATTAAACAAGCCCTTACATATTGTATAGAGGGGTAGCACTCCTTTAAACAACATAAAAAAATTAATATATTTGATAGATACATCTTAAAATGCTTAAAAGGGTACATTATATATTTTTTCTTTTTTTTCTTAGTTTTTATACAACTAGGGCGCAGTATACAAATGATATAAAAGAACTTCTGAAAAACGTAAAAGAAGCTTCTTTTTACGATTCAACCAACTTGTTTAAAGTAGGAAAAGAAGCCATCAAAAAAGCATCTCAATTAGAAAAAAACAAAGGAGCTGTTGCAGAAGTTTACTTGTATTATGGAAACTATTTCTACTATACACGAAATACAATACGAGCAAAACACTATTTTTCTCAATCCATACAAGAAGCCGAAAAGTTTGATAATGATCATATCAAAACGCTTGCTAGTATTCGTTTAATTTTTATGGAACACGAAGCAGGGCTTAATCCAAGTGCTGAAAATGATTTTAAACTTTTATTAGAAGAAAGTAAAAAGAAAAAAGATTACGCGAATACTGCTGAAATATTAAATTTTTTGGGGATTTTAAAAGAAGAAAAAAACCAGCACCAAGAATCTGCTAAGCTATATCTAGAAGGCTTAACGTTCTCGGAATCACATTCTATTCCTCATTATCCTGCTGTTTTTAGAAATAATTTAGGTTTAATTAAATTGTATACCGGACAAATTGATGATGCGCTGATTGATTTTGAAAAAGGCTTAGAATCTGCTAAAAAAGAAAATGATAAAAATTTGGCAAGCCATATTCAAATTAATATCTGTTTAATATACATTGCTAAAAACAAAACCGACGAGGCTCTAAAAATATTTGCAGACGTTATTAATTATACTCGCACAAATAATCATCCTCGAGAACTAGCAGCAGCCTTCATTAATTTAGCTTCTGCTTTTAATAATTATGGCCAAAAAGAATTAGCGCTAGCTTATACCGATTCAGCTATTAGCGAATTAAAAAATAAATCTTTAAAAGCAGAACTAACCAAAGCTTATTTAGAAAAAACAGATGTTCTTATTGGATTAAATAAACATCAAGAGGCAACAGAAACATTAGAACTTGCAAAAGAAATTTTTACTAAAACAAAAAGTTTAGAAGACGAGGCTTCTTATAATCTACTATTATATAGAATTGAAAATTCGAAGAAGGAATATAAAAAGGCTCTAGATTATTTTTTGTCATATCGAAAAATTAAAGATAGTATAGAACAAACCGTAAATGGTAAAATTATTCAAGAGCTTCAATTAAAATATAATGTTCAGAAAAAAGAAATTGAACTTGAAAAAGAAAAATCTAAATATTTATTGCTTGAAAAAAAGCATCAGGACGAGCGTTTTTTTAAATGGTTATCGATTGGTGTTGCGTTGATTATTTTAATTATTGTTATTGGCCTTGTTTCTTATAAATACTCTGTGAAATTAAGAGAAAAACAAGCCTTGTTTAGTAGACAATTAATTGAAAATATAGAGGAAGATCGTTTAAGGATTTCGATGGATTTACACGATGATATTGGACAATCTTTGTCGATGATTAAATCAAAAATTTCTCACTCAAAATGTAATCAAGAAGATAAAAATTTAGAAACAGAGCTTTCAAGGGTGATTGAGCAAACGCGAGAAATATCTAGAAATTTATATCCCTCTTATTTAGAAAAAATTGGGCTTGTGCGCTCCATTGCAAGATTGATGGAGAACGTTCAAAATTCGTCACAATTAGAATGTAGTTTTGATGTATCTGAAAAAGTGGATGCTCTTTCTATTGGGACCAAAACTCATATTTATCGTATTCTTCAAGAGTGCACCAATAATACCATTAAACATGCCAAGGCCTCAGCTTTAAAAATTTCCATATCTGAAAATGATGGTGAGTTTTTATTAATATATCAAGACAATGGCGTGGGATTAACGGCCAAACAAAAAAATGGTTTAGGGCTTTTATCTATTCAGGAAAGGGCAAAAATTATCAACGGCTCAGTAAGTTTTGAGGATAAGTTAAATAAAAGTTTTAAATTAACGCTGAAATTTAATGGCTAATCCTTCTCAAATAAAAACTTTAATTATTGCTGATGATCACCCCATCTTCAGAAAGGGTTTAATTGATCTTTTGCAAACAGCTTTTCCGAACGTTAAAATTACTGAATGCCATAATGGAGCAGAAGCGATTGATGGTATCTTAAAACAAAAACCAGAGGTTGCTATTTTAGATATTAATATGCCTGAAGCAAACGGATTAGATGTTTGTAAACGTGTATTAAAAGAAAACTCTAATACAAAAATCATTATCCTTACTATGTATAGAGAAAAGGAAATGATTAAAAACGCGATGCTTTCGGGAGCATTAGGATATATATTAAAAGATACGGCTGGAGATGAAATTGTTGATTGTATTAATACCGTATTAGGTGGCGACAAATATATTGGAACAGCCATGCTACCTCATCATACTGAACTCAGTATTGAAGATAAAAAGAAACAACAATTAATAGATGGGCTTAAAAATTTAAGTCAGGCGGAATTAAAGACATTAAAACTAGTCAGTCAAAACAAAACTTCTAAGGAAATTTCTGAACTATTGTTTTTATCTGAAAAAACCATTGAAAATTACCGTTCTCGTATTTGTCAAAAACTAGAACTCCCTCCTCGTAACAATAGTTTAGTTATTTGGATTAGCGAAAACAAAGAATTGCTTTCTTATATCAGCGAATTTTAAAATTCGTTTTAATACCAAAAACACAACTATTTCTTTTTGTTGACTTAATATATAAAACATATTAAGATAATATTTCGTCTATACTTTTGGAAAAACTAATAATGTATAGCAAAAGAGAATTAGACGTTTTGGTTATCAGTGATATTCACCTTGGCACCTATGGTTGCCATGCCAAAGAACTACTCCATTATTTAAAAACTGTAAATCCTCAAACACTAGTTCTCAACGGAGACATTATTGATATCTGGAATTTCAGTAAAAGCTATTTTCCTTCAGCTCACATGGATGTGTTAAGACAAATCATGAAAATGGCAAGTCAAGGAACTCATATATATTATATCACAGGTAACCATGATGAGCTATTACGAAAATATACCGACATACAATTAGGAAATTTTGAAGTGGTAGATAAACTCGTTTTAAATCTTGACGGGAAAAAAGCATGGATTTTTCATGGTGATGTGTTTGATTCGAGCACAAAAGGATACGCCAAATTCCTTGCTAAACTAGGCGGAAAGGGTTATGATTTATTAATATTAATCAATCGCTTTATTAACTGGGTTTTAAATTTATTTGGAAAAGAGAAGATGAGCTTCTCAAAAAAAGTAAAAGATGGTGTAAAAAAAGCAGTTGCCTTTGTAAACGATTTTGAAGTTACGGCAGCAGAATTAGCCATAGAAAAAAATTATGATTATGTCGTGTGTGGACATATTCATATGCCCCAAATAAAAGAAGTAAAAACAGAAAAAGGGTCTGTTACCTATTTAAATAGTGGCGATTGGGTTGAAAATTTAACGGCTTTAGAATATGATAAAGGCAAATGGGATATATTTCATTATGATAAGAACTATTTAGATCTCATTTATCCTAAAGATAATTTTGAGCAAGAAGACATTGTGTCTAAAATTTTAGCGTCTTAATCATGGCAAAAACAAAAATATTTTATGCGGTTCAAGCAACTGGTAATGGTCATATTAGCAGAGCCGAACAACTGTATCCCTATTTAAAACAATTTGGAGAGGTTGATTTCTTTATCAGCGGTAATAATGCCAACTTAGATTTTAAAATCCCTGTTAAATACCGAAGTAAAGGTTGTAGTTTACATTATAGTAAATGTGGTGGTTTAAATTATTTTGATGTCGTAAAAAACATTAAGCCATTTATGATGTATAAAGATGCAAAATCTTTGCCTCTTGAAAATTACGACGTAATTATTAATGATTTTGATTTTGTAACTTCTTTAGCTTGTAAACTAAAAGGCCTGCCTTCTGTGCAACTAGGTCATCAGGCAAGTTTTCAGTCAGACGAAACACCAAGACCTGATAAAAAAAGTGTGGTAGGGGAAACCATTTTAAAACATTACGCTCATGCAACTCGTCACATTGGTTTTCATTTTCAAAAATACGATTCTTTTATTTTACCACCAGTTATTAAAGAAGAATTTATAGATGCCAAACCAAGCGATTTAAATCATGTTACTATTTATCTACCCTCTTTTCAAAAACATTGTTTATTAGAGGCCTTTTGTAAATTACCTCATATTCAATTTCATTGGTTCTTAGATTCAATAAATTCTATTCGCACAGAAAAAAACATTACCTATTATCCCATTAATCAAGCCTTATTTAATAAAAGCTTATTAAGCTGCCATGGTTTAATAACCGGAGGAGGATTTGAAACTCCTTCGGAAGCTTTATACTTAGGTAAAAAATTAATTAGTATCCCTATTCAAAATCATTACGAACAACAATGCAATGCGGCGGCGGCTAAACAAATGGGAGTGAAAGTATTGCAAGATATTGGAGATGATTTTTCGGATATAATAGAGAAATGGTTTTATGAAAACAATAACAATCCAAAAGTTGAAGCAAATAACATTAATGAAACTTTAGAATTATTATTCGACACTTATCCAAGAAAACAAAAGACTGAAAAAGAAGATGTGGCGTTATTTATATAAGAAACCAGTTAAATAAAAACTCTAACAGGTCACACAAAGAAATAGTATTATTCTATAAAATTGCTCTAAACAACAAAAACAAACTACAAGATAAAATAATTGTAACTGGCAAGGTTAATACCCAAGCTAGTGCAATGTTTATTATAGTTCCTTTTTGTAAATTTTTTAACCCTTTTTTTGCAACCATTGAACCTGCAATTCCCGAACTAAGCATGTGTGTAGTACTAACTGGTAATCCAAATGCGGAAGCCGCTCCAATTCCTCCAGCTGCAATTAATTCTGCGCTCGCTCCTTGTGCATAACTCATATGTTGTTTTCCTATTTTTTCTCCAACTGTTTTTACAATTCGTTTCCAGCCAACCATGGTTCCTAATCCTAGGGATACTGAAATCATGATGATAACCCAATAAGGTGCGTATTCCACTAATTTTTTTGCTCCTTTAATTTCTGATTTTAATGTCTTTAACTCTTTATAGCTTAACGATAAATTTCCACTAGACATCAATTTTTCACAAGCCTTGGTTATTTGTACAACATCTTTTCTTAATTCAAATCTAGTAGTAGTTGGTATTTCGTTTGAATTATACTTTCCTTTTACTTCTTCTGTAAAATGCTTTGTGTGAACAGATATATCATTATATAGAATACGTTGTTTATCCGATAATAAAGTTATGTCTGCTTTTGACACTAATTGTTGAATGTGTTCAATATTAGCATTTATACTTTGAATATTAACTTTTTCATCTATTGAAAAATAACCTGGAATAATTGCAATTAAAATAATCATTACCAAACCAACGCCTTTTTGTCCATCGTTTTGACCATGGAAAAAACTAACCAATCCACAGGTTGTCCATAATATCATTCTTATCCAAATAGGTGGCTTTTTTCCAGGGATGGGTTCTTTATAAATAGTTTCGTTTTTAATGAGTCGTTTAAAAACAAACATCATAATGATAGCTGCAGAAAATCCCAATAATGGTGAGATTAATAAAGCTAGTCCTGTTTCTTTAACTTTATGCCAATTAATTACATCTTCACTATTTACATTTGGAAGAAAATAAAAAGCAATTCCAATTCCTAAAATAGATCCTATCAATGCATGTGAACTTGATGCTGGTATTCCAAAATACCAGGTTCCTAAATTCCAAACAATAGCAGAAATTAATAAAGCTAAAACCATAGCTATACCATGATACGCATTGCTATCTAATAATACTTCCATAGGTAATAAATTAATTATTCCCATCGCCACAACAATCCCGCCAGTCATTACGCCTGTAAAATTTAATAAACCACTATACACCACCGCTACGGTAGGCTTTAATGAATTAGTATAAATTACTGTGGCAACCGCATTAGCCGTATCGTGAAAACCATTTACAAATTCAAAAGTACATGCTAATAACAAGCATATAATTAGTAGTGCAATTAGACCGGAAGACATTATTTGTTTTTAGATTAAAAATAATTTTTTAATCGGCTCTTCATGTTAAGGCTTTATTATGGATTAAAGCATTTAGGTAACATTAAATAAACATCATAAAAAAACCCAGTAGTAAATACCACTGGGTTAAACAAACATATTTATTTTTTATTATAAAATCGCTCTAAATAATAAAAACAAGGCTCCTGATAAAGTCATCGTTACTGGTAAAGTTAATATCCATGCCATAAAAATATTGGTGATGGTTTTACGTTGTAAGTTTTTCAATCCTTTTTTAGCAACCATACTTCCCATAATACCAGAGCTTAACATATGTGTTGTACTAACAGGTACACCATAAGCAGAAGCCACACCAATGCCCATAGAAGCAACAATTTCAGCAGACGCACCTTGTGCATAGCTCATATGTTGTTTTCCAATTTTTTCACCTATTGTTTTCACAATTCTTTTCCAACCTATCATAGTTCCTAAACCTAAGGAAATTGAAATCATGATGATTACCCAAGATGGAGCATACTCCACTAATTTTTTTGCTGATTTAATTTCTTTTTTAAGTGTTTCTGCATCATTTTTTGAAATAGCAACATTTGCGCTCTTTAATAATTTTTCAGCGCTCTTTGTAATTTTAACTATGTCTTTTCTTAACTCAAAACGATCTGTTAAAGCAACTGCTTCTGAGAATGCTTTGCCATTAGTTGCTTCTGCAAAATGAACCGAATGTTTTTTAATCGTATTAAAATTTTTAAATTCTTCTTTACCAAATTGTGTGGTATCTGTAGCAGAAATAATTTTATTAATTACCATTACATTGGCATTTGTACTTTGTAAATTAATGTCTGCATCTAAAGAAAAACTTGCTGGTAAAATCGCAATTAAAATCATCATCACTAAACCAACACCTTTTTGTCCATCATTTTGTCCATGGAAAAAACTAACCAATCCACAAGTTGTCCATAATAACATACGAATCCAAATTGGAGGCATTTTTCCTGGAATTGGTTCTTTATAAATAATTTCATTTTTTACTAAACGCTTAAAAATAAACATCATTAAAATAGCTACCGTAAAACCAGCTAATGGAGAAATTAATAAAGCTAAACCAGTATCTTTTGCTTTGTCCCAGTTAACGGCGCTTCCACCAACATTATCGGGTAAGAAATAAAAAGCTAAACCAATACCAATGATAGAACCTATTAAAGTATGAGAACTTGATGCTGGTAAACCAAAATACCAAGTGCCTAAATTCCAAATAATGGCTGACAGCAATAATGCTAAAATCATCGCAATTCCATGATAAACATTATTATCTACTAACACCTCCATTGGTAATAAGTTCACAATTCCCATTGCTACGGCAATACCACCAGTTAAAACACCAACAAAGTTTAAAATTCCACTATAAACCACAGCTACAGTTGGTTTCATAGAGTTGGTATAAATTACAGTTGCTACGGCATTAGCTGTATCGTGAAACCCATTCACGAATTCGAAAGTACATGCTAACACTAAGCATATCACTAAGAAGATTATTAAAGTTGTTGTCATTTTTTATTTTTTTATAAAAGTAGGTTGTTCCTTATTTGGTCATGTTAAGTTAATGTTAAGTTAAAAGTTTAATTGGCATTGAACTCTCATAAATGAACCCACTTGATAATTATCTTTATTTGCTTTATCGGATGTCCATTTTGATGAATGAACCCAACTAACAGTAGCTTCAAAGTTTTTTAATGGCTGATATTCTATTCCTCCTTCAAATTCTTCTACTTCATAAGCTCTTGCGTCTAACTCCATTTTTTTTCCTCCCTCGTAAGTAGTGTATCTTGCAAATGGTATTATAACATGTTTTTTAATTTTTATTAAATAACTTAAGGTTACGTAACCGCCTTTTAATTCTTTGGTAGATATTGAATCTAATAAATTATCATATTGAGGTCCTTTTCCTACATTATACTCTGCCTGAATACCAAACGGTTTTGGATATAATATTAATGACGCCGCCATTCTTTCATCTAAGTATTCTAAATTTAAATTAGTTTTAACTTTGGCTGTAGTTTGATCTAATTTATATAAACCACTATACATTTGAACTCCTGGTTCTATAATTTGATTCCATAATTTAAAAGGATAAGATAATCTTCCTACCCAATGAGTTCCATTAGTTAATTCGGGTTTATTTGCGGTTTGTCCATTATAAACCCCAAATGCCGCAACACCATAATCACCAGAGCCTTTTAATCCATCATTAACAAGGGATGAGTATAATTCTCTTACTTTTTTTGGAGCATAGTAAAAAAACACCCCTAAATCACGTTCATTAGATACCGCACTATTTAAAGCATCGTTACGGTCTAATGGTAAACGATTTTGACTTGACTGCATGTTTTCAAAACCATACGGTACTTTACTTTGTCCTATTCTAAATCTAAACTCTCTATTTTTATCTATTGATACATCAAAATAAGCATCTCTTATTTGCGCAAAATGTAATCCTGTAGAAGATGCTGAAGAAGCAAAATCAGGTTGGATATAAAAATAAACATGGTCACTTAATTGACCACTTAAAATTAAACGATTTCGTCTAATAAAAAAACCACCAAATTTACCAATAGATTTATCTCCTTGATCGCTTTTTAAATTTGGATTAGTTTCAAATAAACGATTATATCTTACTTGAACATAGCCGCGAACTTGAATTTTATCGTACCAATTTGATTTTTTTTCAGTTGTTACAACTGTAGAAGTTACAACAGGGGCCGTTTTAGCATTTTTTAATTCCTGAACTTCTTTTCTTAGTTCTGTTAAGTACTTTAATAAAGAATCGTTAGATGCTGATGTGGTTTCTTGAGAAACAATCTGATTTGTAAACAAAACAGAAACAATAAGTAAAGTAAAAATGTGTTTCATGTAAATTTAATATTAACGAACGCGAAATAATTACCTTAATATTAGTTTTACATGTCTTTTGTGTTACCAAATTGTTAAGAAACAAAAAAGCCCCGTGAATTAATGATACACGAGGCTTTTTTGATTGATATTAAATTAACAATCTATTTTTTTTATTCTGTCGGCGTGTCTTCCTCCTTCAAATTGTTCAGTTAAAAAAGCATCAACACATTTTTTTGCTTCTTCAACACTAATATAACGAGCTGGTAAGGTTAATATATTAGCATCGTTATGTTGGCGCGCTAGCGCCGAAATTTCAGAATTCCAACATAAAGCAGCTCTAATGCCGCTATGTTTATTAGCGCTCATATTAATACCATTACCACTACCACACATTAAAATACCAAAATTTACTTCTTTATTGGTAACAGCTGTTGCAACAGCATGTGCTGCGTCTGGATAATCAGCTCTCTCTAAACTATAGCAACCTTTATCAACAACATCAATATTTTTTGTTTTTAAATACGATATTAATACTTCTTTTAGTTCAAACCCAGCATGGTCGCTGCCTATAGCAATTTTTGTCATATCAAAGTTTTGTTAATAGTTTGTAATCAACGTTAATTAACACTCATAACTACTTGTACTGAAAATGAGTGTTTTATATACGCTGCTAATTAACAAAATTACTGTGTATAATTAAATTTATCGTTAATAAGTTTCAGTAATTAATTAGTGATTTGTTAATAGCTAATTTACTTAGTGTAATTTTTCATTCAACAAAATTTACTTTCAAAAACTATTGGGTAGTTTGTACAGTTTTACACACATAAAAATAGGCTTACTAAGTAATTTGTTATTAACCATTTTTACTATTCACCGCTTTGTTCATTACTAAGCATTCATCTAAAAACCAAGTCTTTATATATAACAATATCGTTTAATATTTGTTAATAGAGTGTAGATTACCGTAAAAACAAGTAAACAAAAGCTTATTTTTACACAGTATTAACACCCTATATACTATAACCATAATTTAAATATTTAAAATTCTTTTATTATATATTATATGAATTTAGAAAAAGGTTTCCTCGAAAAAAAAATTGATCCATCCCTTGATTTGTTCAAAGAGATTTCGCATCTTAAGAAAACCAAGAATGCTATCATCCTCGCTCACTACTATCAAGATGCTGATATTCAGGATATTGCGGACTATATTGGAGACAGTTTAGGGCTCGCTCAACAAGCCGAAAAATCGACCGCCGATATTATTTTATTTGCTGGTGTACATTTTATGGCCGAAACAGCCAAAATTCTCAATCCAAAAACAAAAGTATTAATCCCGGATTTAAAAGCGGGTTGTTCTTTAGCAGATTCTTGTCCACCAGATGAATTTTCGGCTTTTAAGGCTGCTCATCCTGATCATGTAGTGTTAACCTATGTAAACTGTACGGCAGATATCAAAGCGCTCTCAGATGTGATTGTAACGTCTACAAATGCTGTTCAAATTGTAGAGTCATTTCCTAAAGATCAAAAAATCATATTTGCACCAGATAAAAATCTAGGTGCTTATATTAATAAAGTGACTGGTCGTAATATGGTGTTATGGAATGGTAGTTGTATGGTGCATGAAATTTTTAGTTTAGAAAAACTCATTAAATTAAAAGTTCAACATCCAAAAGCTTTAGTATTAGCTCATCCTGAGTGCGAAGCTGTTATTTTAGAACATGCGTATTTTATTGGTAGTACAACAGCTATTTTAAATTATAGTAAAAAATCGGATGCGCAAGAATTTATTGTTCTAACTGAAACTGGTATTATTCATCAAATGCAAAAGGCTAGTCCAACTAAAACTTTTATTCCTGCTCCACCAAATAATAGTTGTGCTTGTAATGATTGTCCATATATGAAGTTAAATACTTTGGAAAAAATTTATAACACGTTGAAATACGAACAGCCTGAATTATTAATGAGTGATGAAATGATTGAAAAAGCAAAAAAGCCAATTAATAAAATGTTAGAGTTATCAGCAAAATTTGGACTTTAATTTAGTTATGAATTATGAATTATAAGTGATAAATTAGAACTCCAATTTTATGCAAAATTCAATTTATAAATTTATATATCCTAAACTTCGGTTTTTGGTAATATGTATTCTTATAACTCATAACTCATCTCTTATATCTCAAGTAACCAATCCGAATGGTTATAATATTTTTTATTATGATAATGGTGCTAAATCATCCGAAGGAACTATGCGTGATGGTAAGGCAGATGGTTATTGGAAAAATTATTATAAGAATGGTATTGTAAAAATTGAAGGGAATCGTAAAAATTTTCAATTAGATAGTGTTTGGAAATTTTATACCGAAAAAGGGAAAATTACAAAGTCAGTTAATTATTTAGAAGGTAAAAAAAGTGGTTATACATTTAACTATGATACAAACCAACGTGTATCAAGTAAAGAACACTTTATAAACGATATTAAACAAGGTAATTCCTTTGTTTATTATCCTTCAGGAAAAACTAAATTAATGACTCCTTATGTAAAAGGAAAACCTGATGGAATAGCTTATGAATATTCTGAAGATTCTGTTATTATTTCCATTATGAAATACCAAGGTGGTATTTTAGCTTCTGTTGAACGATTAAATCGTAAAGATGAAAATGGATTAAAACAAGGTACTTGGAAAGAATTTTTTGAAGATGGAAAATTAAAAGAAGAAAAAAAGTTTAAAGATGATGTGATTGATGGGTATGTTAAAACCTATGATAAAAAAGGAAATTTAGCAAATACCGAAAAATTTAATAATGGCAAACAAGTTAAAAATGCACCAGAATTAGCAAAATTAGATGTTTACAAAGATTTTTATGAAGATGGTACCATGAAGTATGAAGGTGGTTATATTAATGGAATGCCTGTTGGAACTCATTATCATTACCGTCAAAAATATATTTGTGATTCGTTACCAGTTGCTAGAGATGATACAAGCGATGTGATGATTAAGAAATATGTTTGTAGAAATAGAGCTGTTCCAGATTCTGCTATTATTTATGAAGAAGGTATTAAACTATCATATGGCGCTGTAGATAGTTTACGTAATAAAATTGGTATATGGACAGAGTATCATAATTCAGGTGAGTTTAGAGCTAAAGGTTTATACTCAAATGATAAACGTATTGGAGAATGGGTTTTTTATTACCCAAATAAACAAATTGAGCAAAAAGGTAAGTATGATAAAAAAGGTCGTGCACAAGGTGAATGGAAATGGTATTATGAAAATGGAGCCTTAATGCGCGAAGAATTGTATTTAGATAATTTACGCGACGGCATCATGACAGAATATACGGAAGATGGTAAAATCATTACAAAAGGAGAATTTATTGAAGATATGCAAGAAGGTTTATGGATTTATGAAACTCCTGAATATAAAGAAATAGGAAGATACGTCAATGATAAACCTGATAGTTTATGGAAAAGTTATTACATGCCTAAAGAAAAATTACGATTCGAAGGTAAATTTTTGAATGGAGATGGAGATGGCGTTCATACCTGGTATTATGAAAATGGACGTAAAATGATGCAAGGAAAATATACTGGTGGAGTAAAACAAGATGATTGGAAATTTTATGATGAAGCAGGATTTAATTATTTAACGATTTATTATGAAAATGATATTGAAGTTAAATTTCAAGGAATAAAAGTAGAACCTACTTATGAAGAAAGTTTAAGAGATTACTCAAGCATCTACAACAAGAAACCAGATAAAACAATTATTCTTGACAAGGATAAAAAGAAAGATGAAAAATAAGATTACAAAAACTCTTAAACCATCTTTAAATACATCAAATGATGATGCATTAGTTAATGTATTACAAACATTACCTGTTGGTGTTATTATTTTTACCTTAAATAACATTTTATTTGCAAACAATTCGGCTTTTAATTTTTTAAAATTCGATAAAAAATTAAATAGTAAAATAGAAACCTTATCAGTTTTTGATTTCTTACTACCTGAGTATCATAAAATAGTTAAATCAAACGTAGTCTTATTATTAAAAGGAAAAACGCCAAACAATATAATTATTAAATTAAAAAATAAAAGTGGAGAAATATATCATATTGAAGTAAAATCAAGTGTTGTAGTTTTTAAAGGACAAAAAGCAATACAGGCTACTTTTATAGAAATTAATGATAGAATAAATAAATTTAATGAGTTAGAAAAAACTAAAGAGATATTAAATAGTATTAGTAAAAGTGTTAAAGATATTATTTATGAATTTTATTTTTTTCCTCAACCACACATTAATTATATAAGTGATTCTGTTTATGAAATTTTAGGTTGTAAACCGAAGGAAATTTATGATAATCCAAATATTTTCTTTGATCAAATTCATGAAGAGGATAAAGAAAAACATGTATCTAGTTTAACTAAATATTTAAAAGTTTCTGATAACACAAAAAAAACAAAAGAAATATTTAGATTTTTTCATAAAAATGGAAAACAATTATTATTAGAGGTTACAGCTAAACCTAAATACGTCAATAAAAAAATTGTTAGTATTATTGGTGTCATAAGAGACATAACACAAGAAAAGAACTACCAACTAGAATTAGAACAAAAATGGAATAATTATAAAAATCTTTTAGATACTTCTCCTATAGGTATTTTTATTCATGAAGTTTATTGTATATACGCTAATCAAACAGCAGCAAATATTTTGGAAGTAAAAGATCCTAAAAAATTAATAAACAAATACCTAATTGAATTTATTATACCCGAACAAAGACAAACAGCTTTGGACAGGATGAAAAGAGCTATTTCGGGAGAAGAATTGGATGATTTAACCTATGTTATTACCACAGTAAAAGGAAAAAAAGTAGAAGTAGAATTAAAAACTGTACCTTTTGTTTATAACGGAAAACCAGTTGTTCAAACTATTATTTCTGACATTTCTGCAGAGAAAAAATTATCGCAAGAAAAAATCAGAGCTGAATTAGCAGAAGAATCCAATAAAAAATTAAAGAAAGAAATAGATTATCGACAAAAAATTCAGAATGAATTAGTTACTCAAACAACTAAATATGAGGCTATTTTTAATAATACTTCTCATTTAATTTGGACAATTAACAGAGATCTAGAAATTACATCATTTAATCAGAACTATTATAAGTACATAAAAAATATTTTTAATTATGAACTCAAGGTTGGCGATTATATTGGAAAGATAAGCAAAAATAAGAAAGACGATATTAGATTAAAATTTTGGGTAGATAAATATTTAAACTTTTTTAATAACAAGAAAGATAACAAAGTAGAGTTTTTTGAAATTAAAAATTTAAGTTCTAAAGGTAAAACGTATTACAGAGAAATATTTTTACATCCGGTAAGAGGAGCAAATGGTAATATCACAGAGATTGCTATTATCGGACAAGATACCACCGAAAGAAGATTATCTGAACAAAAAATACTTGAACAATCGGCAAAATTAGAAGCCATTTTTGAGAGTGGTACTCAACTAATTTGGACTGTAGATAAGAACTACATGTTCACTTCTTTCAATAAAAACTTTTCAAATGCCATGTACAGTGTATACGGCATTAGACCATCGCTGGATAAGAAAATATACAAACCTCAAAAAACAAAAGTTGGTAAAGAATATCATAATTGGTGGATAACAAAATATAAAGAAGCTTTTGAAAAACAAGCCAGTATAGAGTTTACAACCGAACAATTGGATTCAAATGGAAATAAGCTATATAGGCAAATATTTATACATCCAATATTTAAAAATGGTGTTGTTGAAGAAATATCTTGTATTTCCAACGATATCACAGAACTTAGATATCTTCAAGATCAATCTATTAATCAGGCAGCAAAGTTAAAATCAATTTTTGAAAGCTCTTCTCATTTAATTTGGACAATTGATAAAGATTATAAAACAACGTCTTTTAACACCAACTTTAGCAGACAGTTCCAGGAAAATAATGGAACAAAACCAGAATTAAACATACAACTACACACATTGTTACCTAAAGCAAAACAAAATGCCTATAAATTATACTGGTACAGTAATTATAAAAAAGTGTTTGAAGGTAATTCTGTGAAATTAGAAAAACATCAAACCAATAATTTCGGAAAATTAATTATAAATGAGATTTATTTAAACCCGGTTAGAAACGCAAATAATGAAATTGTTGAAATAGCATGTTTAGCACATGATATTACAGAAAATAAACTGTTTGAACAAAAAATCATTGATCAGTCAGCAAAACTCAAGGCAATTTTTGAAAGTGGAGATCATTTAATTTGGACAGTTAATAGAAAACTAGAGCTCACGTCTTATAATAAAAATTACATAAACCTGGTTAAAAATCAGGCTTCAAAACAAAAATTGGAAGAAAACAAAACAGTTTCTGTTTTGGATACTATTCAAAGTAAAGAGAAAAAGAAATTTTGGATTGAAAAGTATAAACAAGTTTTAAAAGGAAAACCTAATATTTTTATTCATAAAAGCATAGTTAACAACAAAGATATATACAGAGAAATTTATTTGTATCCAATCCTATTAAATAATGAAGTAGTTGAAGTTTCGGTGATTGCTCAAAACATTACTGAAAGAATTGAGAACGAAACAAAAATACTAGAACAATCAGCAAAGCTAAAAGCAATATTTGAAAGTGGAGAGCAGCTGATGTGGACAATCACAAAAGATTTTAAGTTCACATCTTTAAATCAAAATTATGCTAATGCTATTTTTGAATTATATGGCTTTTACCCTCAAATAGGAAAAAGTATTAGAGAAATAGGAAAACAAAAAACAGCACCCTTCGAATCTCTTTGGGATCAAAAATACGAAGCTGCGTTTAATGGTAAACAAGTTGATTTAACAACAGAACGAATAACCCTAAAAGGTAAAAAAGTATTTAGACAATATTATTTATATCCAATAAAAAACATCAATAACGAAGTAGTTGAAGTTTCGGGTATTGGTTTTGATATTACTGAAAATAAAATTAACGAAGAAAAAATTACACAATCTTTAAAAGAAAAAGATGTTCTTTTAAAGGAAGTTCATCATCGTGTAAAAAACAATATGCAGGTAATTTCCAGTATATTAAATCTTCAATCGTCTTACGTAAAAGACACTTATGCTTTAAATTTATTAAAGGAATGCCAAAATCGCATCAAATCGATGGCCTTTATCCACGAGAGCTTATATCAAACAAAAAACTTCGAATCGGTTAATTTTTCTGAGTATGTAACCACTTTATCTAAGAATTTAGTGCACACCTACTCTATCAATACAAAAAAAATTAAATTAATTTTAACCCTCGATAATTTGTTCCTAAGCCTTGATGCATCAATACCTTGCGGCTTAATTATCAACGAAATTATATCAAATTCATTAAAATATGCATTTCCTGATAATAGAGATGGAATAATCTTTGTAAATTTGAGAGTTGTAAAAAATAAAGTGAGTATTGAAGTTGGGGATAATGGAATTGGAATACCAGATTCTGTTGATGTAAAAAACACACAAACGCTTGGTCTTCAGCTGGTAGATACGCTGGTAGAACAGATAAACGGAACTATAAAACTAACAAGAAACAAAGGAACTATTTTTAGTATAGAATTTAATATATAAATTAATTATGGAGAATAATAATAACGTTAACGTTTACATTGTAGAGGACGAAAGCATTGTTGCTAAAGACATTCAAAACAGCTTAAAAAAGCTTGGTTATAATGTATTAGGAATTAGCAATAATGGTGCTGATGCAATTAAAAACATTGTTGATTTAGAACCAAACATTGTGTTAATGGACATTATGATTAAAGGCAATATGACAGGAATTGATGTTGCTGAAATCATTAAAAAAGAATACAACATTCCGGTAATATTTTTAACAGCATATGCTGATGAAAGCACTTTAGCTAAAGCTAAAATCACTGAGCCTTACGGATATATTTTAAAACCATTCAAAGAAATTGATTTGCACTCAACTATTGAAATGGCTTTATACAAACACAAAAAAGATACTGAAGTTCAAAAAGAGCGAGATTTCTTATATTCTTTAGTAGAGAATAAAGACGAAGCGGCTAAAGATATTTTATTCGTAAAATCAAATAGTCGCCTTGTAAAGGTTAATTTAAAAGATATCTACTATGTAGAGGCTTTAAAGGATTACGTGGTTTTAAATACACAATACACGCGTTATACAATACATTCTACTATGAAAGACATAGAGAAAAAATTAGATAACGGAGATTTTATTCGCGTACATCGTTCTTTCATTGCCCGCATCGATAAGATACAAACCATTGAAAATCAAACAGTTGTGTTAGAAGAAAATAAAAAAGTAATTCCAATCGGAGGTTCTTATCGCGACGAATTATTAGCTAAATTAAACATGATTTAATGATTCGTTTTTTTGTTCTTTTTCTGTTTATTGTATTAAAATCTTTTTCACAAAAAGCAGAAATTGTATTAAAATCTGATTATTCGCATAATTATGCTTTAGGCTATTGTTATTATGTTGAAGATAAAATTGATACCTCCAAATTATTCTTTGTTGGCATTGTTAAAATCACTTCAAGTAATTTGGATGCACATGTTGTTGGCGCAACACATCTATTAAAAGCAAAAACAAAAGAGTTGAACGGCAATACGTACAAATTAAAAAGTGTTTTAAAACAAGATACATCTTTGGTTATGCTATTTGATATTTATTTTGCCCCTGAAAATCAAATTAGTAATATCAAAGCTGCAAGATTAAAAGATCAAATAATAGTTTTTAATAATATTAAAGACACATTGACTAGACGATTAAACATCAACGATTCTATGTATTCATTTAATCGAAGTAAATATTTAGTAATATACACGAAGAATAAGAGTGTAAAAATTAAAATTGATTCTGGAAAAGTTGTAAGATATAATGATCTAATAAAGCCTGGGCAGTCGGCAGAATTTATAACAGTTAAAGTAAACAACAGTAGCAAAGTAGTTTTATACACAACAGCTATTGCTACCGGAGGAATGATTGGTTTTGCAGTAGCTTCAACAACAGAATCTCTAATAAACAAACAAATTATTCCTAGTTTCGAATATTTATCAAATATAAATTACAATACAGGACGAATTTTAATGTCTATTTATCAAAAAGACAAACAAATCACATTAGATTAAATAGTAATTTTGTAACATGCAATCTCAATATGATATTATAGTAGTTGGTGCTGGTCACGCAGGTTGCGAGGCCGCTGCTGCTGCTGCTAATATGGGATCTAAAGTGTTATTGCTTACCATGAACATGCAAACCATTGCCCAAATGAGCTGTAATCCAGCCATGGGCGGTATTGCAAAGGGACAAATTGTTCGTGAGATTGATGCATTAGGAGGTTATAGCGGAATTGTTTCTGATAAGTCTGCTATCCAATTTAGAATGTTGAATCGTTCTAAAGGACCTGCGATGTGGAGTCCAAGAACGCAGAACGACAGAATGTTATTTGCACAAACTTGGAGAGAAATGTTAGAGCAAACGCCTAACGTTGATTTTTGGCAAGACATGTGTCGTGAATTAATTGTTTCTAAAGACGGTAAACATGTGGAAGGTGTTATTACAGGAATGGGCTTGGAATTTAAAGCTAAAGCAGTTGTATTAACTAATGGAACGTTCTTAAACGGATTAATCCACTTAGGTGAAAAACAAATTGGTGGAGGTCGTAGTGGAGAATCTGCTTCTTACGGAATTACCGAACAATTGGTGAAATTAGGTTTTGAAAATGGTAGAATGAAAACAGGAACGCCTCCTCGTATTGATGGACGTTCTTTGGATTATTCTAAAATGGAAGAACAAGAAGGTGATGTAGCTATAGACAAATTCTCTTATTTAGATAATACGTCTCCTTTTATTTCAAACGATGGACGCCCAGTAAAAAAGCAAGTTCCTTGTCATATTACTTATACTAACCAAGATGTTCATGATATTTTAAGAACAGGTTTTGAAAAGTCACCCATGTATTCAGGACGAATTCAAGGCTTAGGCCCTAGATATTGTCCAAGTATTGAAGATAAGATTACACGCTTTTCAGAGCGTGATAGACATCAATTATTTGTTGAACCAGAAGGTTGGGATACGGTTGAAATTTATGTGAATGGATTTTCAACATCTCTTCCGGTTGATGTACAACAAAAAGCATTAAAGTTAATTCCTGGTTTTGAGAACGCTAAAATGTTCCGTCCAGGTTACGCCATCGAGTACGATTATTTTCCACCTACTCAATTACAATTAACTTTAGAAACGAAGTTAGTGGAAGGATTATATTTTGCTGGACAAATTAATGGAACTACTGGTTATGAAGAAGCTGCTTGTCAAGGCCAAATGGCAGGAATCAATGCGCATTTAAAAATCAACGAAAAAGATCCATTGATCTTAAAACGTCATGAAGCATACATTGGAGTTTTAATAGATGATTTAGTAACTAAAGGAACAGACGAACCTTATCGTATGTTTACCTCTCGATCTGAGTACCGTTTGTTATTACGTCAAGACAATGCTGATGTTCGTTTAACACCTCTATCCTACTCTATTGGTTTAGCTAGTGACGAAAGAATGAGTCGTGTTTCAGATAAGATTAAGAACTACGAAAACTTAATTAAGTACTTTAAAAATACAAGTGCTGAACCAGAAGAAACGAATGCTTATTTAGAAAGTATTAACTCTGCGCCATTAACTCAAAAAATTAGATACTTTAATGTGTTGTCTCGTCCTGATGTTTCTATCATTGATTTAGCAAAACATTGCACGGATTTAAAAAATACAGTTGCTAATATGGATGCTGACACTATGATGCAAGCTGAAATTTTAATGAAGTACGAAGGTTATATTGAAAGAGAAAAAGAGAATGCAGAGAAGGTTGCTAAACTTGATAATTATAAAATTAAGCCAGATTTTGACTTCAAAGCAGTTCCAAGTTTGTCTTTAGAAGCTAGAGACAAATGGACAAAATTACGCCCAACAACTATTGGCCAGGCAAGTCGTATTTCGGGAATTAATCCAGCTGACATCTCCGTGTTGTTGGTGCACTTAGGAAGATAAATATAAAAGTTCCACGTGGAACAAATAGAATTGAATATGTTAACTATAGAAAAATGTTTAGTGTGTGGCTCAAATCAGTTTGAGCCTTTTTTAGTTTGTAAAGATCACACAGTAAGTAAGGATAATTTCAACATCGTATCTTGTAAGATGTGTGGGTTTAAATTCACAAATCCTCGACCCACCGATTTAGTGTTGGGAGACTATTATAAAGCTGAGGAATATGTTTCTCATACTAATACAAAGAAAGGATTAGTGAATAAGTTATATCATATCGTAAGAAACTACACCCTTAAGAAGAAGATTCAATTAGTCTCTTCTTATGTTTCACGTGGAACTATTTTAGATTATGGTTGCGGAACAGGTATGTTTTTGTCAGCTTGTAAAGAAGCGGGATGGGATACGGTTGGAATGGAACCAGATGATTCTGCCAGAAAGATTGCGAGCGCTCAAGACTTAAGTGTGTATTCTAACAAAGATATTGTGTCTGCTTTTATTAAAGAGAAACAGGTTGAGGCAATCACTCTATGGCATGTGTTAGAACATGTAACGGATATGCCAGAGACTTTATCTTTCTTTAAAGCGAAACTTAAAAAGGATGGCGTATTAATTATTGCAGTTCCTAATCATGTTTCTTATGATGCAGAATACTATAAAGAGTTTTGGGCAGCTTATGATGTGCCTCGTCACCTTCATCATTTCGATTTAAAATCTATGAAGTCTTTATTAGAGAATAATGGATTTAAATTAATAAAAACTAAGCCAATGAAATTCGATAGCTTCTATGTTTCTATGCTTAGTGAGAAATGCAAAACGGGTTCTGTTAATTTAGTTAAAGCTTTCTGGATAGGATTAATGTCTAATCTTAAAGCTAAAGATTCAAGCACCTACTCTAGTACGATTTACATCTTTAAGCACTTATAAGTTCCATGTGAAACATAAAGCCCCGGCAGAAATATACTGGGGTTTTTTTAATTTTATCTGTTCATTGAGGCTCTCGAAATGAACTGTATGTTTTATATATATTTAATTTTGTTCCACGTGGAACTTTATTCTTTATGAACATCCTTAAACTGGAGCATATCTTTTAGTCTTAATTCTTTTTCGGTGTCAAAGCCACAAGTGGCATTAAATTCTTTTGGGTTTTCATACGTTCTAAATAGCATATCCCACCAAACTATATCTCCGTAATTATTGGTGTGCTTTTCGTGTTCATGATGGATACGATGCATTTCTGGTCTCTGGAAAACATACCCAACCCATTGCGGTGTTTTTACATTAGTATGGTAAAAGAATTCTCCCAAGGCAGTACACAAAGTATAGATTGCCCCTGCTTCCATATTTAAACCTAAGAATGTATAAACTAGTAAACTTCCTACAATAGAATTGACTGTCATTTCTAATGGATGTTTATAGAAGGAAGTAATTACTTCTAGTCGTTGTGGACTATGATGTATTTGGTGAAAGTGTGTCCATAGATAATCTATTTTGTGGCGCCAACGATGCCACCAATAAAACACAAAGGTGGCAATAAAGTAGGCAATCATTCCACCCCAAATAGATCCTACGTGTTTTGACAAATGAAATAAGCTAGTTGAAGACAACCATCTTTCCCAAGTGTAACCTGCCAAAGTTACAATAGCTAGTTGAACAAAATTGATGGCAATTACTCTTATGGTCCAAGTAGGAACTTCGGGTAGTTTCCATCCTGGAATAATCCGCTCTATAATATAACAGAAGGTAAATACACTAAATATAATAATCAACATGTTTTCTGGTTTTAATTGGTTTATCAAATAAACACAAGATTGCTGTTTGTATTTCTTAAATTATGTTAGACCTCTGCCAAAAAATGTAAAAAAGTAATTTTAGTTCCACGTGAAACTCATTGGCTTTTTATATAGTAGTTTAAAATAAAAAGCCCCTCCGATTTGGAGAGGCTTTTTTTGGTCGGACATATTCTGTCGTGTTTTTATTTCAGCTGGCTCAAGAAGATTTTGTCAAACAATTTGTCTGATAAAATGCGTCTTACAAATAATAGAAGTTTAGCTCCTCCCCCAACTGCATATCTTGTTTTAGGATTGTTTGAGTTAATGGCTTTAGCAATTGTTTTAGAAATGACTATTGGTTCAGATCCAACTCGTTTATATGTTTCGTCAATTAAGGCAGCGTGTTTTGTGGCTAGATTTTTATAAGCCGTATTTCCAGATACTTTTAAAAGGTTTTCTTTGGCTATTCCCCCCCACTCAGATTTAATAGCTCCTGGTTCAATAATAACGACATCTATATTGAATTGCTTTAATTCCATTCTTAAACTATCGCTTAATCCTTCAACGGCAAATTTGGTGGCATGATACCAAGCTCCGTGAGGCTCACCAAATTTTCCTCCCATAGAAGAAATATTGACGATTTTTCCTGACTGTTGTTTTCGCATATATGGAAGCACTAATTGAGTCAAACGCGCTAGGCCAAAAATGTTAACGTCAAACTGGTATTTTGCTTCAGAAATTGGAACATCCTCCAAGGCACCAAAAGAACCATATCCAGCATTGTTCACTAATACATCAATGCGTTTTTCAGTTTTAATAATTTTTTGAATACCCTTAACCATTGATTCATCATTGGTGACATCCATTTCTAAAAGTTTTACGCCTAGCTCTTTTAGATCATTCATTTTGTCTATTCTGCGCGCGGCTCCGTAAACAATATAACCGTCCTTAACTAATAGATTCGCTGTTTCTCTTCCTATGCCAGAAGAAGCTCCAGTTATTAACACCACTTTTTTTTCCATGATTTTAATATTTATTGTTTTTTGAATTTTATATTGATTGACTAATCACTCTATTAATAATTAAATTTTTTTAGGTGATCATATCCCATAACAATTGGAATGACTCATTAATGATTTTCTTTTGTTTAGCTGTTGAAAACTCTTCTGATGATAAGTATTGATTGATGCCAGCAATATGACTGTTAATAAGTGTGTAGAGTATATCAACAGGTAATGGTTTTAATACAGCCGCTTTAATGCCCGCTTGTAAGAAATCTAAATGTGGTTTGGCTTGCTTGGTAATTTCCTCAGGAGAAATTAAGCCATAAAATGGCGAAGTTGAAAATTGCTGAATAAAGTAAAATTCTGATTTATTTTCCTGGGCCCACTCTATCGTGTTTGTGTAAATAGATTTGAATACTAATTCCAACGATTCATCTTTACTCGCATTGGCATACATGTAATCTGTTAAACGAGATTTAGTATGCGCATAAAGCGCTAAAATAAGCTCATCCTTAGTTTTATAATAATGAAACAACGTGCCATTAGCAATGCCCGCTTCCTTCGCTATTTTGCTGGTTGGAGTGGCGTGAAACCCAAATTCTACAAATAATTTGAGGGCCGTTTTTAATATTTCTTCTTTTTTATCCAAAATAGTGATTGACTAATCAGTCTACAAATGTAAATACTATTTTTAGTACTACAAAATTTATTTTTATAAAGTTGTTTGGGCGTTGACCGGTCCGCCAGCTGGCGGATGCAATCTTTTTGCAAAGAGACAGCAAAAGGATTTCCGTTGCAATCCCTAACGTGGGGTTAATTAAGGTGGTGACTTCCTAAAATACTTAATTATATCATTGGGAATATCTGTAATAAAAGCTGCGGATATAGGGAGAGCCGCTTTTAATTCATTTTGAATAGGAATATGATTGATATAATTATTTATTGAAAGACAAACTAAGAATATTGTAAATATTAGGGCTGTTAACTTTGATATTATCAATATACACTGATTAATAATTTTAAATACATGATTTGTATTACTATCACGTATTTGCTGTTTGTGTATATCATCTTTCCGAAGATTATCGCGTTTTTTTATCTTTAAATCTAATAGAGCAGATTTTATCTTAATTTGTTGTAGCCCTTCTGTTTCAACAAGATTATTGTTATTTAAATATTTTATTTTCTCCATTTTTCTTAATGTTTCTGCCTTATTTCTATACAAAATTAAACCATCAAAAAGTGTTTGATTGTTTACTTATTATATAATTTTCCTATTTGTTTTCTAAGCACGATTAGTCATACATACTACTCGTTAAGTATTAACATATAAAACACTATGTCTTACTTTCTCTAATATAATATACCAGGAAAGAGACCTTTTTACAATTTATTTTCTATTCAATAGAAAACTACTGTAAACATGTCTTTATTTCACTAACCAAAATCATCTGTTTTTTATCTATTAAAAACCAACATTTTTAGTAAATTCAACCCGTAATTAAACCAAACACTACTATGGAATTCAGAATTGAAACAGACACAATGGGCGAGGTAAAAGTACCAGCGCACGTTTATTGGGGAGCACAAACAGAACGTTCTCGTAACAACTTTAAAATTGGTCCTGAGGCTAGTATGCCAAAGGAAATTATATATGCTTTTGGTTACCTTAAAAAAGCAGCTGCTTTAGCTAACTGCGAATTAGGTGTTTTATCAAAAGAAAAATGCGATTTAATTGCTAAAGCTTGTGATGAAATTTTAGCACATAAATTAGATGATCAGTTTCCATTAGTAATTTGGCAAACAGGTTCTGGTACGCAAAGTAACATGAATGCGAATGAGGTGATTGCATACCGTGCTCATGTAATGCAAGGTGGTGCTTTAACCGACGAGCCAAAAGTATTACACCCAAATGACGATGTGAATAAATCTCAATCATCAAATGATACATATCCAACTGCGATGCATATTGCTGCATACAAGCAAGTAGTAGAAATCACGATTCCAGGCATGGAAAAATTACGTGATTCTTTAGCTAAAAAAGTAAAAGAGTTTGACGGTATTATTAAAACTGGTCGTACTCACTTTATGGATGCGACTCCATTGTCGTTAGGACAAGAGTTTAGCGGATATGTGCAACAAATTAACATGAGCATTCGTGCATTGAAAAATGCGTTAGAGGCTGTTAAGGAATTAGCATTAGGTGGCACAGCAGTTGGAACAGGCTTAAACACACCGAAAGGATATGATGTGTTAGTAGCTAAAAAAATTGCTGAATTAACAGGTTTACCTTTTGTAACAGCAACAAATAAATTTGAAGCATTAGCAGCACACGATGCGATGATTGAATTAAGCGGAGCGTTAAAACGCAGCGCGGTTGCTTTATTTAAAATAGCAAATGATATCCGTATGTTGTCTTCTGGTCCACGTTGTGGAATAGGCGAGATCATCATTCCAGATAATGAGCCAGGTTCTTCTATTATGCCAGGAAAAGTAAATCCAACACAACCAGAAGCATTAACGATGGTTTGCGCTCAAGTAATTGGAAATGACGTAGCGGCTACTGTTGGCGGGTTAAATGGTCATTTTGAATTAAATGTATTTAAACCATTAATCGCAGCTAACGTTTTACAATCTGCTCGTTTAATTGGTGATGCTTGCGGATCATTTACAGAGAAATGTAGCGATGGTATTACAGCTAACTTACCAGAAATTAAAAAACATTTAGAGAATTCGTTAATGTTGGTAACAGCATTAAACACTCATATTGGTTACGAGAAAGCTGCTAAAATTGCAAAGACAGCTCACAAAGGAAATAAAACGTTGCGTGAAGCTGCCATTGAGTTAGGCTATGTAACGAATGAACAATTTGATCAATGGGTTCGTCCTGAAGATATGATTGGAAGTTTGAAGTAATGTTCCCGTCATTGCGAACAGAGTGAAGCAATCTCATACAAAGTTTAGCTGTGTTTGAGATCGCTTCGTGCCTCGCGATGACGAATAACAAAAAAACCGTAGTGATGAGCTACGGTTTTTTGTTTTCTTTCAATCTTAAGGTCGCAATTTGCGACCTTAACTTTTAATCTTTCACAAACCTGATTTTCTTAGTAGAATCTAAAGAAGATAATTCAATAAAATAGACACCGCTTTTTAAAGACTCAATATTGATGGCATTGCTATTATCGCCGTATAAACAAAGGCTTCCAAGCACGTCATAAATTTTGAAAGAATAATTTGTATTAGTGTGTAATACGTTTTGAGCAGGATTTGGATATAATGTGATATTATTATTTGAAGAAACGTGATTCAAACTTGTTATACTGCAAGGGTTGTATTTCCCAATATTCCAAGTCAATAAACTATCGTTTACCACATCATGTGCTATTTGTTGCAAGAAGTTGACATTGATGGAAGAGACACCAGCTGTATAAGTATTACTTAATACACTTTTATGAAACAACACTTCATAAAAAACACAAGCCGTTAAATAAGAACCCTCTAAAGAAGGATGACTTTGATCAGAACTATACAATTCTAATGTTGGATTTTGGGCTATGGATTTTCTCCAAGCTTCACCCGCAGGAGCCAGGACTGATTTTGTAGTATCGGCGAATAATTTATAAGAAGCTCTTAATCTATCTTACATACCAATATAAGTGCAAATTGGAGGATATGAGCCACAATTAGAAGCGTCGCCATTCTTTCTACCCCATGTTTCATAAAACACCGTCTCAGAGCAGTTATTATTGATTTTAATTAAGCTATCTAATTTAATAGCATAAGGCAATGTTTGAGCCGCTACTTGTCCTGGAGAAAATGAAGGTTCTTGACTTTGTGCTTGTAAAATTACACAATCCCAGGCTTGGGCATTTATTTTTGAAAGACTCGTGGCATTATTAAAATGATTATTAAACGTGTGCCCACCAGGACAGTTACTATCAAATACCAATGTATCGCTGTTTGCTAAAGCAATATCTTTAATGAGTTGTGGCAGATTGTTAACGTAAGTATAACTATTACCTAAAAACAAAACTTTTAAGGTTTTGTGTTGTTGTGCAACAGAATGACTAATGAAAGCTAAGATAAAGAGGATAAAAGAAAGCGAACGAATCATAAAATTATTTTTACAAACATCCTAAAAAAACAAACACGTATTGGTGAGATTAAAAAGAATTATAGGATTTCTAAACAGTAGCACTAAAGTAAAAACGCCGTAAACACCAATAAAATCAAGACTTAACATAGAAAGTAGTTGGTTTTACTTAAAAACACAAATGTATAAAGAGCATGATTCAACGAGTTAATTTTGTTTTTGAAAGAGTAAACAATTCTTTCATTCCGAAAAATAGTTTATTACTTTTGTAACGCAATGTGGTGGAACGGTAAGTTTTGGGGAGAATTAAAACAAAAGCAAGCAAACCTTTATACAAACGTATTTATTTCGGGTTTGCGCGGGAGTTCTTTTGCCTTTTTGGTAAATGATTTATTTCAAAACACTTCGTCAAATTTCTTTATTGTCTGTAACGACAAGGAAAAAGCGGCTTATATATTAAATGATTTACAAGCTCTACTTCCCGAAAAACACATTCATTATTTTCCAGAGAGTTATAAAGTTCCTTATAAAGAAGAAAAAACAAGTAACGCTTCTGTTCAAGAAAGAGCCGAAACATTAAGCCAATTAAGTAAAGAAAATTACTCTGGAATCGTAGTGACTTATGCTGCTGCATTAGCAGAAAAAGTAGCCTCTAAAACAAGCTTAAGTAAAAACACCTTAGTCATTAAAAAAGGAGATAAACTCAGTATTGATTTTATCCAAGAGTTTTTATTGAGCTATGATTTTGAATTATGCGATTTTGTTTCAGAGCCGGGTCAATACGCTATTCGTGGTGGAATAGTCGATGTGTACTCCTTTGCACACGAATTGCCCTATCGTATTGAGTTGTTTGGAAATGATGTGGATGCTATTAAAACCTTTGATCCAGCGTCTCAGTTATCTAATCATAATTATGATTTTGTAACTATTATTCCAGATATACAATCCAATCAAGTGATTGAAATTCGTCAATCTATTTTTGATTATATCACGGAGGATACGTTTTTATGTTTTGATGATGTGTTGTTTTCAAAAGATACGATTGATAAATTATATGAGAAAACTGAAAAAGCCTTTTCTAATTTATCAGGAACTATAGAGCATCTGCCTCCACACGAATTATATATTAAAGGCGATGAGTTTTTATCTTTTATTAAACCGTTTAAATTAATCGAATACGGCGTTAATAAACACATTGCTTCTCAAGAAGTCGCGTTAAACCAAAGTATACAACCAACTTTTAGCAAAAACTTTGAGATGTTGATTAACGACCTCAAAGCCAATAAAGCCAAAGGATACAAGAATTATCTAACAACGGATAATACTAAACAAGCCGAGCGCTTACACACCATCTTTAATGATTTATTATCAAAGGAACATCGTACAGCAGAAGGGTTAATTGAGCATGTGAATATTAATATTCATGAAGGCTTTATTGATCATGATTTAAAAATTGCTTGTTATACCGATCATCAAATTTTTGAACGTTACCATCGTTTTCATTTAAAGGAAACGCGTTATAAAACAGCAGAATCGTTAACGCTAAAAGAAATTTTATCGCTTAATCCTGGAGATTTTGTGACTCATATTGACCACGGTATTGGACGTTTTGGAGGCTTGGTAAAAATTAATGCCAATGGTAAAGAGCAAGAAGCTGTGAAGTTGGTATACAAAGACAATGACTTCTTATATGTGAGTATTCACAGTTTACACCGTATTAGTAAGTATACTGGTAAAGAAGGAAATGTTCCACGTATTGATAAAATTGGTTCAACCACTTGGAACACATTAAAACAAAAAACAAAGAAGAACGTTAAGGAGGTTGCTTACGATTTAATTAAATTATATGCTAAACGTAAGGCGCAACCCGGACACCGTTATCCTTTAGATAATTATTTACAGCACGAATTAGAAGCGTCTTTCATATACGAAGATACGCCCGATCAAATCAAAGTAACGGCCGATGTAAAACGCGATATGGAAAAACCACATCCTATGGATAGATTGGTTTGTGGAGATGTTGGTTTTGGTAAAACAGAAATTGCTATTCGTGCCGCCTTTAAAGCGGTGTGTGATAGTAAACAGGTTGCTGTGTTGGTACCAACTACTATTTTAGCATATCAACATTACAAAACATTTAAAGAGCGCTTGAAAGATTTACCTTGTAATATTAGTTACATCAATCGTTTCCGCAGTGCTAAAGAAGTGAAAGAAGTGATTTCGAGTATTGGTGATGGAAAGATTGATATTTTAATTGGCACCCATAAAATTGTAGGCAAGGATGTGAAGTTTAAAGACCTTGGTTTATTGATTATTGACGAAGAACAAAAGTTTGGTGTTGGTATTAAAGATAAACTCAAAACATTTAAAACAACAGTTGATACGTTGACATTAACCGCAACGCCAATTCCTAGAACTTTACAATTTAGTTTAATGGGAGCTCGCGATTTATCAGTGATTTCAACGCCTCCAGCTAATCGTTATCCCGTGCAAACCGAATTAATTTCGTTTAGCGAAGAAGCCATTAGAGATGCGATTGAGTATGAATTAAGTCGTGGAGGGCAAGTGTATTTCGTTCATAATAAAGTTCAAAATATACAAGAGGTAGCTGGAATTATTCAACGTTTGGTGCCCGAAGCAAGAGTAGCCGTTGGTCACGGACAAATGGACGGAGATAAGTTGGAAGATGTGATGTTGAGTTTTATTGAAGGAGAATATGATATTTTAGTTGCTACAACTATTATTGAATCAGGATTAGATATTAGTAATGCTAATACTATTATCATTAACGATTCGCAAAATTTTGGATTGAGTGATTTGCATCAAATGCGAGGTAGAGTAGGGCGTAGTAATAAAAAAGCATTCTGTTATTTATTAACGCCTCCGTTTATTAATCTAACATCTGAGGCACGCAAACGTTTGCAAGCTATTGTTGAGTTTAGTGATTTAGGAAGTGGTTTTCAAATTGCGATGCGTGATTTGGATATCCGTGGCGCAGGAAATTTATTAGGTGGAGAACAAAGTGGTTTTATAAACGACATGGGTTTTGATACCTATATGAAAATATTAAACGAAGCCATTGAAGAATTAAAACAAGAAGATTGGTACAAAGAGGTGGTGGAAGATGGAGAAGGTGCCAGCGCTGATAAATCTGTCTTCTCTCGTCAGTTTGTGAAAGATACAGTTGTTGATACCGATTTACAATTATTAATTCCTGATTCTTATGTCAGCAATCTCACAGAGCGTTTGTTATTGTATAGAGAATTGGATAATATTAATAAAGAGGAAGAGTTAGCATTATTTCAATCAAACCTGCGAGATCGCTTTGGTCCCTTACCTACCGAAGTGTCTGAATTAATAAATGTAGTGCGTATGCGTTGGGCTGCAATGGCTTTAGGTTTTGAGAAAATTACATTAAAGAATAATAAAATGTTGTCGTACTTCTTAAGCAAGCAGGATAGCGATTATTATAATTCACCAATGTTTAAGGCGGTATTATCATATGCTCAAAAAACGCCTAAACAAACTGCCTTAAAAGAGCAAAACAATAAACTGTGGTTAACTATCGAAAACATTAAAAGCGTTGATGAAGCGATTGTTGTATTAGAAAAAATTACAAGCATGGTTGTAAAACCCGTTGAGGTTTAATCTTATGTCACGTTGAGCGTAGTCGAAACGAATAAACAATCCATAAAAAAACCCGCTTCAATTACGAAGCGGGTTTTTTGTATTAAGATATATAGAAGATTATTCTACAATCATTTTCTTAGTAGTTACATTACCATCTACATTTAAAGAGTAGTAGTAAATACCAGCTGCATAAGCACCTAATTTAACAGTGTGAGTACCTACAGTAGTTCCAACTTTTTCAGAAGAAACAACACGACCCATAACGTCAGTTACAGTAAATACCGCTGAGTTAACTTCTTTAGTTAAGTTGTAGTTAACAGCAGATTCTTTAGTGTATGGGTTTGGCATATTTTGAGTTAAACCAAAAGTATTTTGAGATAAATCTTTAATCCCTATAGTTTGATTATCTTTTAATCTGAAAGAGATTAAGTGGTGCTCAAAACCATATGGAGCTGTATATGCATAAGAAGGAATATAACGATAGTTCCATGAAGCAGCCATATTATATCTTACATCTTGAGGTAAAATGTATGAAGTACTATAATCACAAGCATTAGAACCAAAGTTACAATCTAAATATGTTGGGAATGTTCCTGGAGGAGGGCTTCCTGCACCTGCGCCATTTTCTTCTAAAGACGTAAATAAGAATGTATTTGCTGTAGCGTCTACATTTTGTGTTAACGTGTATGTGTAACCTGGTAAAAATTGAATATCACCAATAACTAATTTGCTTCCTGTTGAAGTAAAAGGCGTTGGTAAAGCAAATGCTTTTTCTCTAAAAGACGCAACCGCAGTATCAGCAATAGTTAATAAAATTTTAAATTTATATTGACCAACTGGAGCCACTTGAGGAGCTGTTGTTGCTGTTGGAGCTGCTATAAAATTACCCGCTTGGTTATAACCAATTCTTTTGAAAGTTACAGTATCTGTATTGTAGTTTGCTGCAGTTGTTCCAATAAAACCACTTGTGCTTAAATTAGCTGCAGTTGTATTGTCATAAATAGTAACCACTAAAGTATCTACGATAGCAGGATTAGGGTGATTTCTAGTATACGCATAAACAACAGACATAGAGTCAACGTTGAAAGATGTTGTTGGAGTTACCCAGCTAGTTTTTGGGTCATTTCCAAACACATAAGATTTGAAATCAACCATTTCAGCCAGGTGATGAACCCAAATTGCTCCTGGAGTTCCTCCAAAATCACCATAACCCATAGAGTCTGGGAATAAATAATTTGCATTTAAATCACTAGTTATGCCTAATAACGCTTCTTTAGATGAACCGTAGTTGAACCATCCAGCATCACCAGCTCCTGCTGTTTTCGCTGCAGTTGCTTGACGAGCCGATCTCAAAGTAGATTTATCAAATGACTTAGGAGTCACGGTTTTGTTTGGGAAACTCAAAGAACCTTGTGCGGGAGCCTGAGCCATAGAAACAGATGTAATAAATACAGCTGCTAATAAAGTGTAAATTTTTTTCATTGTATTTTCGTTTTTAGTTAAAGTTTATACAAATATAACGAACGAACAACATAAACACAAAAAAAACCAGCCTCAAATTAGGCTGGTTTTTTTAATTTAACAGATGAAGAATAGATTATTCTATAATCATTTTCTTAGTCGTAACATTACCATCTATGTTTAAAGAGTAGTAATAAACACCAGCAGCATAAACACCTAAATTAACCGAGTGAGTGCCAGTAGTAGTTCCAACGTTTTCAGAAGAAACAACACGACCCATAACGTCTGTTACAGTAAATACAGCAGATTTAACATCTTTAGCTAATTCAAAAGAAACAACAGATGAGTTTGTATATGGATTTGGAACGTTTTGACCCAAAGCAAAACCTTTTTGCTCTAATTCATTAACACCAACGCTGTTCACTCTTAATTTATAGCCAATATCATGGTGTTCGTAAGCAAATGGAGTTGTGTAAGCAAAAGTTGGTAAGAAATAACCATTCCAACCATTAGCATTAGTGTTATATCTTACAGATTGATCTAAAATATAAGACATATTCATGTCAGAAGTGTAATCACCGCCTGTACCATAAACAGTAGGGTCTGTGCTAGCGCCATTTTCCTCAGAACTTAAAACAAAGAAAACGTTTTTAGTTGCAATGTTTGTTCCGTCTCCAATTAAAATATCAGAAGCAGTGTAAGTGTAGCCTGGTTTAAAAGAAATCACTGCTCCAATTTTCTTAGAATTTGTTTGAGCTGCAATTCCTGGAGTTGCTTTCTTAATTTGTTTGTAAAGACCACCAGAACAAGTATCTGCATAAGTTAAAGGAATACTTAAACGCTTTAGTACCGTCATACCAGATAAGTTATTTGTTGTATAACTATAAGTAATATCTTGGTAAGGGAAAGCTGGAGGCCCAGTTAATGAATAATCTAATGCATGATTTTCAGCAACGATTTGAATAATTAACGAGTCGGCTGTATTATCAGACGTACCAGTGTTTCTTTCATAGATGTATCCTACTGATATAGAATCCATAAAATAGGTAGCAAATTTATCCGTAATGATAGTTTGTTGTGCCATGAAACTAGGATCCATGTAATTAGCTGCTTTGTGAATCCAAGGATACACAGGTTGATTTCCGCTATCGTAACCTAACACAATAGCAGAATCCGGAAACACATGCATCGCACTGAATACTTGAACTCCAGGGTTAAGGTATTCAATGTAATCAACTTTATTGAACCAAGCAGATCCTACTTGATTTGATGTTTTATTGTTTAATACCGTGTTTGCTTTTTTGTATTCAGCAATGTTTGTTTTTTTGAAAGAATTAGCAGGTTCTGCTGGAATCGTGTTGATTGATGTTCTGTTTTGAGCAAAGGCGAACACAGAAAACATCAACATTGATGGAAGTAAAAATTTTTTCATGTTTTTGTTTTTATTAATTAGTAATGAACTTTATCCCAAAGTTAATTTATTGATAGGATAAAAACAAAATAATTAACATAAAATTAATAAAAATCAGATGGCTAAACAATATGAGTGTTTTTTGGTTTATATTGGGCTAAAACAAAGTATATTTGAGCATGTTAAAAAATATCACAGAAATGCCCATTAAATTTAGCGAAGTAGATTCGTTAAGAGTTGTGTGGCATGGCAATTATGTTAGATATTTTGAAGATGGAAGAGAAGCGTTTGGCAAACAATATGGCCTTGGATATTTAGATGTTTATGAGCATGGTTTAGCAGTTCCGCTAATTGACTTACAAGTAAATTTTAAACGAATTTTAGAATATGGAGATCATGCTGTGATAGAAACACATTTTATAGATTCTCCAGCAGCTAAATTAATGTTTGAATATAAAATTTTAAGTGCAAAACATGGTTATTTAGCCTGTGAAGGCAAAACAACACAAGTGTTTATGAATCCAACCAATAAAGAGCTTTACATAACCATGCCTTCGTTTATGGATGAGTGGAAACAAAAATGGGGATTGCTTCCTTAATGTTTCTTAACATTTTATCGGGTTTAAAGGCGTAAATTATTTTTACTTTTGGTTCATGAATAAGTTTTTATTTTTATTTTTTCTTCCACTACTTGGTTTTTCTCAAAATTTTAAACCTGTTAAGGATACTCTGTCTCTTAAACAAAAAATAGAGAGCATGAGTAAAGCCACCAACTCTATCGAGGCAGATTTTATCCAAGAAAAAAACTTAAGTATGTTGTCCGAAAAAATTAGTAGTAAAGGGCATTTTGTGTTTAAAAAAGAAAACATGTTACGTTGGGAATATCAAACGCCATCAAAATATTTAATTGTTATAAATAAGGATAAAGTAATAATTAAAGACGAGAAGAAAACCAATAAATACGACATGAATAGTAATAAGGTTTTCAAAGAAATTAATGATATCATGTTGTCCTGCGTTCAGGGAACAATATTTAAATCCAATAAATTTAAAACTAGTTATTATGAGAATGATAAAGGGTACAAATTAGAATTAATACCTCAAGTTAAAAATATGAAAGAAACATTCAAAAAAATTAACTTGTATTTTGATAAAAACGTAACTTCGGTGGCTAAAATGGAAATGATAGAAAACAACGATGATCTAACATCGCTGGATTTTATAAACAAAAAATTAAATGCTCCAGTTGCTGAAACCATATTTATTATTAAGTAGCATTTGTATTTGTGTACTCTTTGTTTCTTGTCGCATTTCCAAATTCAAACACGCTTCATCTTGTGATCGTGTTGTTATTACAGAAAAAACCTTTCCCGCTGTTTTATTCGAAAACAAAGCCTCTAAATTCAAAGCATCCATCGATGTTTTAAAAAATCATTTAACCGGAATTATCATCGTTAAAAAAACAGATTCATTAAGTACACACATTGTTTTTGTAACCGAAATAGGCATGAAAATGTTTGATTTTGAGTGGAAAAACAATGAGATGAATGCTGTTTATGTGTTTGAACCATTAAATAAAGAATCGCTTATTAAATCCCTAAAAACAGGGTTTAAGCAAATGTTGCTGTTAGATGTTTTTAATAGACATGCGGGTTTATTGACTAATAAAAATATTAAATCATATTATGATATAGAGGGAGAAAAACATAGGTATATTATTGCTGACACAGCAAATGGCATTTCATCCCAACAAATTTTTATTAAAAATAAAAAAAACCGCTTTATAAACTATACATTTGATCCCGAAAAAAAAGTATATTCACACATAAAGAGCACACAATTTGGCTTAGTGAAAATTAAAATTGAACTTAATAGAATAGAAGAATAACATGAGTAACAGTTTTTTATTAAATGATTTTTATACTATTGAGTCATGCGTTAAAACAAACGAATCAACAATAGATGTAATAATAAACTTAAATTTATCTCACGCTATTTTTAAGGGTCATTTTGAGCAAATGCCAGTTGTTCCTGGTGTGTGCCAAACACAAATCATCAAAGAGTTATTACAGGATGAAATTAAAAACGACCTAACTCTTACCAAAGGCAACAACATTAAGTTTACAGGAATGATTGTTCCCACTCAACACCCTAAAGTAAATATTGAAATCACATATAAGCAAGAGAATAATCAATATCTTGTAGATGCAAAATTGTTTTTCGAAAACACTATTTTTACAAAATTTAAAGGATCTTTCACACAAAATTAAATATGAGCACAGAATCAGTATTAAAAAAACAAAACGATAAAACGGTATTTAAAATTGTATTAGCCGTAAGCGCATTAATATGTGTTGTTGTTGTTGTTTTAAATCAAAAACTAATCCCCGTTCCCGACACATTCCCTAGTTTTATTTATAAATTACCCTTATTAAATGCGTTTTTAAATGGCTCTTGTTCTGTACTATTAATCGCCTCGCTATGGGCAATTAAAAAAAGAAACATCGAATTACATAAAAAACTAAATCTAACAGCTTTTTTATTATCGAGTTTGTTTTTGATTTCTTATGTGACAGCTCACTATTTTATTCCAGATACAAAATTTGGAGATGTTGATCATAATGGTGTTCTTGAAGAAATGGAATTAGTGGCAGTTTCAGGAATAAGACCAATCTATTTAGTGATTTTATTAAGTCATATTTTTTTAGCCGTTATAGTATTGCCAATGATTTTATTGTCATTTTATTATGCCTTAAAAGATGATAGAGTAAAACACAAAAAAATTACTCGTTTTAGCTATCCAATTTGGTTATATGTTACATTAACTGGCGTGGTGGTTTATGCTTTAATTTCACCTTATTATAATTATTAAAGATTAGTTCATATAATTTATTGAGCCTCGAAAAATATTCGGGGCTCTTTTGTATATTTGCTAAACATTATGGCATTAAAGCAAACACAGCACTTAAAGTTATTACAAAAACTTTCGCCGCAACAAATTCAGTTAATGAAATTGTTGCAGTTGCCTACTGTTGCTTTAGAACAAAGAATAAAAGAAGAGCTAGAGTTAAATCCTGCTTTAGAAGAAGATAACAATGAATTAGATGGAGAGGAAGTTGAAAACGAATATGACGAGGTAGATGGTTCTGACAATGACGACTCAAGTGATTTTGACGAGAAAGAAAAAGAAGTTGATAAAATTGATGATGGGTATGAGTTAGAAGATTATATGGACGCGGGTGATTTAGATGCCTATAAATATGAAATCTCAAATCGTAGTGCTGATGATGAGGTATTTCAATCGGTTGTAGTGGAAGGCCCTGATTTCCATTCTCAGTTAGAAGAACAATTAGGGTTAAGAGACTTAACAGAAAAACAATTTGCTATAGGGTTATATTTAATTGGTTGTATTGATGAAGACGGATACATTCGACGAGATTTAGAGTTGATTGTAGATGATTTAGCGTTTTCGCAAAATACCCAAGCAACAAAAGAAGAATTAGAAGAAGTTTTAAAAACTATTCAGGAGTTTGATCCAGCGGGTGTTGGCGCCAGAACATTACAAGAATGTTTGTTGATTCAACTAGAACGAAAACCTATTAAAGCCAAAGAAACTCATTTAGCTATTGAGGTTGTAAAAACCATGATGGATGAGTTTTCTAAAAAACATTACGATAAAATTATTCGTAAATTAAATATTGAAGACGAAGATTTAAAAGAGGTGATTGCGGAGATTACACATTTAAACCCTCGTCCAGGAAATTCGGAAGGAGATAATAAAGGACAAATGTCGGAAGTTGTTCCTGATTTTAACATTAGTGTAAATGATGGCGTAGCAGAGTTAAGCATCAATCAAAGAAATTTACCTGAATTAAAAATCAGCAATGATTATATAGAAATGCTCAAAGAGTATTCTCGTGCAAAAGAAAAGTCGATTAAAGAAGCAAGTTCTTTTGTTAAAGGAAAAATAGAATCAGCTCAATGGTTTATAGAAGCTTTGCAACAGCGTCATCAAACCATGTTAGTATCAATGCATGCCATCATGGAATATCAGCAAGAGTATTTTGCAAGCGGCGATGAATCGAAATTGAAGCCAATGATTTTAAAAGATATTGCTGATAAAGTAGGCTTAGATATTTCTACGGTTTCACGTGTAGCTAACAGTAAATATGTGCAAACGCCTTATGGCACCTTTTTATTAAAAACATTTTTTTCAGAATCATTAAGTACAGATGGCGGAGAAGAGGTAAGCACCAGAGAAGTTAAAAAAATCCTGCAAGAATGTATTGCTAATGAAGATAAAAAGAAACCTTTAACGGATGATGCTTTGTGTGAAATTTTGAAAGAAAAAAAATACAATATTGCTCGCCGTACCGTTGCAAAATATAGAGAGCAATTAGATATTCCAGTAGCTCGAATGCGAAAAGAAATTTAAAACCGTACTAATTAAATTTTAGTAACTATCTTTCTGAATAGCGCCATCGTTTCCCAAAAAACAACTATAAATAGAATAGTAGGTCTGATTTTCCTATTCCCTCTAAAAAAACACTCGTGTTTTGTTACTGGGCTGTAAATGAGTAAAATATGGGTTTAGGTTAGGGAACTTTTCTTTAAATAACTAAAACTCTACTACATTTACTTAACAACTAAACAGAATTAAAAATGAAAACTATTTTAACAACAGTCCTATTTTTATTTTCGGTCTTCTCAAATATAAACGCTCAAACCGATTCTCAAAAGCTTGATTCTCTGAAAAAAGCAATTACTAAAATTAACCCCGCAGTTGATTTTAATGACAAGCTTGTTTTTATTTCAGTTTGGAAAAGCACGGATGCAGAAAGTAGAGAAATAAATAAAGAAGCGTATAGGGTTTATAAAATATACGAACGAGCCAAACTAAAAGATGGTGAAAAAGGAACAGTGTTTATTAGCCTTAATTTAGATTCTGATGAACAGGTTAGAACCTTTGCGATAGGAAAAGACAGCATTGATTCTTCAGTTGTTTATGCAGACGCTAATCTTATAGAATGTATTCAATCAGCCTTTAACTCTTCTAATCCAAAAAATAATATCGTGCTTAATAAAAATGGTTCGGTTCAGTATTTTAATATTTCAAAAGATCAGATTTTCCCTTCATTAAGAAATCTTATAACTAGATAGTTTATACCACACTAAAAACAATATCATGAAATATTTTACACTAATTTTCATCTCGATTTTTCTTTTTACTAAAAAAACACTCTCTCAAGCGGTAACTGCTGGAGATTGTAGCCAAGCAATTAATATTTGTAGTAATGCGGGTTTTCAGATTGATCCAAACGGAACAGGAAGTGTTTATGAAATAGGCACCCCAAATTCTTCATCTGGTCCTGCGGGTAGTGCCATTTCAAATCCATCAACAAATCCAGCAAGTGCAAATATGGGCTGCTTATTAAGTGGAGAATTAAATAGTACTTGGATGGTTATTAATATTCAAACATCAGGTAGTTTACAATTTAGTTTTGGTGCTGGCGGCTCACAAGCAGGTTATTATGATTGGGCGATGTGGTCATATGCTGGTCCATCAACATGTAATCAAATTATGAATGTTGGTCAGGCACCTGTTCGTTGTAATTGGAACGGGTCCTCTACGGGAGGAACAGGATTAGCAAATCCTTTGCCAGCAGGAGGTGTAGCAAGTAATTATGAACCGCCATTAGCAGTAACCTGTGGTCAAAAATATATTATTTGTTTCTCAAATTATAGTTCGGCAAGTTCAAGCGTTCCCCTTAATTTCTTTGGTTCTGCGGGAGTAAGTTGTACCCCTATTCCAAATCCAATTTCAGTGAATTCAGCTACTATTTGTGGAAGTCAGGTTGCTACATTAACTGCGTCTGGTGCTGCAGGTAATACATACACTTGGTCTCCAGGAGGATCAACAGGTTCAAGTATTACTGTTAATCCAGCCGTTACCACAACGTACACGGTTTCAGCCTCTGGTGGATGTGGTTCACAGGTGGGAACGCAAACAACCGTGGTTAATGTGACTAGCGGTCCCAACTCAAGTATTACATCAGTAGTTAATAATACTCCAGGAGGAGGATCAGACCCAACTCCAGCAGTTCAATGTTTAACTCCAAATAGTTTTAATTTTAATGCTCCAGCAGCTACAGGAACTCATTCTTGGAACTTTGGAGGTGGAGGAGCTACACCAGCCACCTCTTCAAGTACTAACCCAACAGGAATTACCTATAGTACTCCTGGCACTTATACGGTAACACATACGGTTTCTAATGCAGGATGCGTTTCAACATCATCAACGATAGTAACGATTACTGCCCCACCTACATCAACAGTGGTTAGCGTTCCAAGCTGCGCGATGACAAGTTCGGCATCTGTTAGCGCTTCTGGCGGCACTCCAGGATATACCTATAATTGGCAGCCAAGTGGAGGAACAGGAACAACAGCAACAGGCCTAGCGTTAGGAACATACTCTATCACGGTTACTGATGCAAACGGATGTATAGTTACAAAAACCGTAACTGTTTCTACAAATCCAAAGCCGTCAGCAGTATTAAGTTTCACTAATCCAAATTGCGGAGCATCAAATGGAATTGTGGTAATAACAAATACGTCCCCAGGATCTCCCCCACAAACAGTAACAAGTTATGCAAGTAGTTTAGGTTCGGTTTCAGGACAAACAGTAACGGGTCTTGGAGCAGGAACACCTGTGATTACCTTGACGAACAATTTTGGTTGCACATTCACAGTATCCGCGACTTTATCTAATTCAGCAGGACCAAATTCCTTGCCATTAACGCCAAGTAATATAGTTTGTGGAACAGGCACAGGTAGTATTACAATAGGTACCGTAACAGGTGGAACAGCACCATATACATATAACGTGAATGGTGGTGCGTTTTCATCAAGTCCGCCAGTAACAGGGTTAGCTTCGGGAACATATACAGTAGGTGTTCGTGATGCAAATGGATGTGTGTTTACAAACACGGTAACAATTTCAGTAACATCAGGACCTACAGCTATTGCTGGAACAAGCACTCCAGCAGGGTGTGGATTAACAAATGGAACGTATAATATTACAGGAGTTACGGGCGGTACACCCGCATATTCATATAGTGTTGATGCTGTTGCTACAGGAAGTTTAACTTCTAATTTGGCACCAGGCACCCACTCAGTTACCGTTAGGGATTTAAATGGTTGTATGTTTACAACAACATTTAATATTGCAGGAACAACAGGACCAGCTTCAGCAACGATTACAACTACAAACGCTAGTTGTGGAAGCGCTAATGGTTCGGCAACTGTAACAACAGTTACAGGCGGATTGGCTCCTTATCAATATTCATTTAATGGAGGACCTTTTGTTGCTGGTACTTCAACAACAGCATTGCCCGCAGGATCTCATACTGTGATTATAAAAGACGCAAACTCTTGTACATTAACTGTTACATATAATATATTAAATACAGGTAGTCCAACTGCTTCTGTAACAAGTTCTGTAAACGTTAGTTGTTTTGGGGGTTCTAATGGAAGCTTTACTGTTACCCCAGTTGGAGGCACAGGACCATCTTATACATATACTTTAACAACACCTTTTCAAACAAATGGAACAGGTCAGTTTTCTGGATTGCCTCAGGGGACGTATAATATTACAGTTAAAGATCAAGTGGGTTGTGTTACAACAACATCTGTTACTTTAACTCAACCAACGGCATTATCATTAACGCCATCTTCCGTTCCAGCAAAATGTTTTGGAACAGCTACAGGAACAATTAATGTTGTTGGAGCAGGAGGAACTCCAACGTATTCCTATAATTTAAATGGAGGAGCCTATCAAAGCTCTTCAACATTCGTTAATCAATCTGCTGGAACATATGTTGTTGGAATAAGAGATGCAAATGGATGTACAACAACGCAAACAGTACAAATTACTCAGCCAACCGCTTTGGCAATACAGGTAGCTACACAAAATGCAAATTGTACGGCAGCTAACGGTGTAGCTTCTGCTACAGTAACAGGAGGAACAGGATCTATTACTTATTCATGGTCGCCTACAGGTGGTGCGGCTGCGGTATCAAACAGTGTTGCGGCAGGAAATTATACAGTAACTGCTACAGATGGAAACGGATGTATAATTACTAGTCCCGCGGTGGTTGGATTAACGCCAGGAGGAACAGCATCAATAACATCTTTTACAAATGTAACATGTAATGGGGCTTGTAACGGTGCGATAACGGCTGGTATGACAACAGGAGGCGCATCACCATTCACATATTCTTGGACACCAGGAGGGCAAACAAACAGCACCGCTACAAATTTATGTCCAGGTTCATACACTTGCGAAATAACCGATGTTTTTGGATGTAAAGCTTTTGCAAGCACTACAATCACCCAACCACCGGTTTTAACAGCCATTATGAACTCACAAAATGTTAAATGTTTTGGAACCTCTACGGGAACTGTTTTAGCTGCAGGCACAGGGGGTACAGCGCCTTATACTTATTTATGGCCTTCAATTCCAAGCACACTTTCTACAGTAAACAATGTGCCAATTGGAAATTATAATTGTAATATTACTGACGCTAATGGTTGTTCAATTACTCAAAGTATTACGGTTACACAGCCAACTTCTATTACTTTAACGTCATCTGTTACGCCAGCAAATTGTAATCAATCAAACGGATCAGCTACAGTTACTATTTCTGGAGGATCCAGTCCATATACTCAAACTTGGTCTACGAGTTCTACATCAACAGTATTATCAAATGCGGCGGCAGGAACATACACGATTAATGTACAAGATGCAAACAACTGTTCTCAAACATTGGCAGCAACCATTCCTAATTTATCAGGACCAACTATTAGTATTACAAGTTTTACAAATGTTAGTTGTAACGGAGGGAATAATGGTGTAGCGACGGCTTTAGCATCAGGCACAGGGACATTTACATATAGCTGGGGTCATGGTCCTGTTACACCAACGGCAACTAATTTAAGTGCGGGTGTATATACGGTTTCTGCAACAGATCAGGCAGGTTGTGTTGCTTCTACAAGCGTAACCATTTCTCAGCCAACAGCATTAACAGTTACAATTATTCCAACAAACCCAAAATGTTTTGGATCATTAGATGGAGGAGGTTTAGCGGCAGCAAATGGAGGAACAGCACCATATACTTATGCTTGGACATCAACTGGTGGCGGAGCACCAAGTTCTAATCCGTTAGGAGCAGGAAATTATGGATTAACGGTTACTGATGGAAATGGATGTGTTGTTACCTCTAGTATGAGTTTGGTAAACCCACCAGCAATGTCTGCAAGTATTACTTCTACAAATGTGACTTGTTTTGGTTTATGTAATGCAACAGCAATTGCTTCGAGTACAAATGGGTTTGGAGCAGTAAGTTATTTTTGGACAGGAACACCTAGTCCGGTTTCTTCTCAAACATTAACAAATGCGTGCTCAGGAACATATACGGTGTTAGCAACAGATCAAAACAACTGTACAGCTAGTGCACAAGTAGTTATTACACAACCAACCCAAGTAACAGCAAACATTTCTTCTACAGGAAGCGTAACGTGTGCTGGCGGAAATAATGGATTTGCAGTTGTTACTCCTGGAGGAGGAACTGGAGCATATACATATTCTTGGTCACCAAGTGGAGGCAATACAGCTAATGCAAATTCTTTAACAGCGGGTGTTTATGTGGTAACAGTAAAGGATGTTAATCTTTGTTCGGCAACAGCAACAGCAACCATTCTTCAACCAACACCTTTAGCAACAACATTAACAACAACTAATGTGAAGTGTAATGGTGTTTGTGACGGAACAGCAAACATTGCTTTTTCGGGTGGAGCAGGAACTACAACCTTTTTATGGCAGCCAGGATTACAATCAGGAAACTCTGTTAGTAATTTATGTGTTGGAAATCATACAGTAATTATTACATCAAACGGAACGTGTACAACATCTTTAACATTTACTTTAACGGAACCAGCTGCTTTAACAGCAGTGGCAAGTGCAACAAATTCAAATTGTGGACAAGCAAACGGAAGAGTTTGTGTAGTTGTGGGTGGTGGTACTGCTCCATATACTAACATTTGGAGTAATGGCGTTACAACGTTATGTAGTAATAATATAGTTGCGGGCGCTTATACACATACTGTAACAGATTTTAATGGATGTACTGCTGTTGCAACAGGATTAGTGAATGATATTGCGGGTCCAGTAGTTTCTATATTAAACTCAACACCAGTAAAATGTTTTAGCGGAATGGATGGTACTGCAACAGCAACGATTACAGGAGGAGTTACTCCTTATTCAATTTCTTGGTCAGGTGCTCAGGCAGCTCCAAACACAACCACTAACCCTGTAAACTTTGGAGCAGGAGCTCACGCTATAAATGTTACAGATGCTGCGGGTTGTGTTGGAACAGCTTCCGTTAATATTACAGAGCCAACACAATTAGTAAGTGCAATAGGCAGCTTTACAAACGTTACTTGCAACGGATTAAGTAATGGAGGAGCAACAATGTTAGTAAATGGAGGAACTGCGCCTTATAATTATACCTGGACACCAGGAGCACAAACCTCTTCGGTATTAGTAAATGTTACAGCAAATACTTATACTGGGAACGTAAGTGATGCAAATGGATGTTTAACATCACAACAAGTAACTATTACTCAACCTCAAGCAATGGTATTAACAGCTTCAAGCTTTACAAACATTACTTGCTTTGGCGCAAATAACGGACAAATATCAACAACCATTCAAGGAGGAACTCCTGGTTATAGTTACAATTGGACACCAACGGTTTCATCGCCAGGAGGTGTTGTAACAGGACTAGCACCGGCATCATATACTTTAACGGCAGTTGATCAAAATTCTTGTTCTATTAATGCAAGCTTTAATATTACAGAACCAGCAGTATTAACATCAACTTACACATCTTTACCAGCAACATGCGGTTTATCTAATGGTTCGGCTACAGTAACTGTTGGTGGAGGTACACCAACGTATAATGTGGTTTGGAATACAACTCCAATTGCAACAGGAACGGTTGTGTCTAATATGTCTCCAGGAACAGGTTGGACTGCTACGATTACTGATGCTAAAGGGTGTTCTATTACTCAAACTGTTGGTATTGCTAATCCGCCACCGCCATCTATTAGTGGGTTTAGCGTAACACCACCTTCTTGTTTTGGTTTAACAAATGGAAACATTACAATTAATTATACTTCTGGAACAGCACCTTATACAGTAATTTGGTCAAACCCAATATCTCAAACAGTAACAACTTCTGCTTTTTCTCAAAGCGTTACAGGTGTTTCGGCGGGTGTTTACACGGCTACTTTAACAGATAGTTATGGTTGCGCCACTTCTCAACCTGTAAATGTTACTCAGCCAGGAATGTTGGTTTTAATTGTTAATCCAAACCCAACCATTTGTTTTGGACAAAGTACTCAGTTAAGTGCATCTGGACAAAGTGGTTCTCCAGCGTATTCTTATACATGGTCTCCAAATCCTTTTGTTGGAAGCGGTCCTCATACTGTTAACCCAACAATTACAACTACTTATACAGTTGCGGTGAGCGATGTAAATGGATGTTCGCCTTCGCCAAAAGTAATTACAGTAAATGTAACACCACAATTAACAGCGATTGGAACAACAACAACATTGTGTCATGGACAATCAACTACGTTGGCTCCAACAATTACAAGTGCAGGAAACGGTGGACCATATTCATATGTATGGTCGCCAGTAACAGGAAGCACAAATACGATTTCTGTATTAGGAAGTGCGCCAACAGTAGCAACAACTAATACCTTTGCAGTAACAATTGACGATGGTTGTACAATTCCTAGCGCAACAGCAATTTTTACAGTAAATGTTAATCCAGTTCCTGTTATTGATTTTGTAGCAACACCTACTGTTGGATGTTCACCATTAACACTTACATTAACTGGAACTTCAAACGGAGCAAATGATACATTTGCTTGGTATGATGTTGGAAATGGCATTCAAGGGAATAATGTAGTAATCACGATAAACGATCCCGGGTTTCATACTCTCTCTTTATTTGTGACTAATCCATTAACTGGATGTACAAACGACATAAGAAAAACTAATTATATAGAAGTATACCCTCAACCGATAGCTTCGTTTTATGCAGATCCTTCGGCAACTAGCATTTTAGATCCAAATATTAATTTCATTAATACGTCGCAAGGAGCTACAAGTTACTATTGGGATTTTGGAGATCCTGCCGCTGTTAATGGATCAAATTTTTCAACGGTAACAAATCCAAGCCACTCTTATACCTTTGTTGGCCCATATTCAGTTCATTTAATTGCAACTTCTTTAAAAGGATGTAAAGATACCGCTAAAATTGTTGTAGAAATAACTCCAGATTTTGCGGTATATATTCCTAATGCATTTTCGCCAGATGGAAATGGAGTGAATGATGTTTTCCAACCTATGGGAGTTGGTATAGATGAAGAAAATTATAGAATGGATGTGTTTGATAGATGGGGAGAAAACATTTTTACAAGTAATAACTTTAGAAAAGGATGGGATGGCTCAGTAAAAGGCAATTCGAAAACAGCCCCTCAAGGAGTGTATACGTACAAAATATTGATAAGAGACACCAAGGGCAATAAACATCCTTATGTTGGCCATGTTACTGTAATCAGAGAAAACCAACAATAACAAGCTAAATGCTTTAAAAACGCCACTAATTTTAGTGGCGTTTTTTGTATATATTATTTTTATGTCCATTCTTTTTATTACGCTCAATAATGTATCTTTGCAAACTTATTTTACTATAAATGAAAAACATACGTAATTTTTGCATTATTGCTCATATTGATCACGGTAAATCAACTTTAGCCGATCGTTTATTAGAGTTTACAAAAACGATTACTAGTCGCGAAATGGAAGCGCAAGTGCTTGATGATATGGACTTGGAAAAAGAACGTGGTATTACCATTAAAAGTCATGCCATTCAAATGGATTACACCTATAAAGGTGAAAAATTTGTTTTGAATTTAATTGATACACCAGGACACGTTGATTTTAGTTATGAGGTGTCTCGTTCTATTGCCGCTTGCGAAGGTGCTTTATTAATTGTAGATGCAGCACAAGGCATACAGGCACAAACGATTTCTAATTTATATTTAGCCCTAGAACATGATTTAACGATTATTCCTATTCTTAATAAAATGGATTTGCCAAGTGCTGAGCCTGAAATGGTAACCGATCAAATCGTTGATTTAATTGGTTGCGAACGTAGTGATGTTATTCCTGCAAGTGGTAAAACAGGAATGGGTATTGAAGAAATTTTAGCTGCTATTATTGAGCGTGTTAAATGTCCCGTTGGCGATCCAGAAGCACCATTGCAAGCATTAATTTTTGACAGTGTTTTTAATAGTTTTAGAGGAATTATTGCTTATTATAAAATTTTAAATGGTACTATTAAAAAAGGAGATAAGGTAAAGTTTTTTAATACTGGCTCTATATATAATGCTGATGAAATTGGCGTATTAAAATTAAAACCCGAACCACGCAATGTGATGAGCACAGGAGATGTGGGATATATTATTTCGGGAATTAAAGAAGCAAAAGAAGTAAAAGTAGGAGATACGATTACTCATTTTGATAGACCGTGTGCTGAAGCCATTCATGGATTTGAGGAAGTAAAACCAATGGTATTTGCTGGTATTTACCCAGTTGATACAGAAGATTTTGAGGAGTTGCGTTATAGTATGGAAAAACTGCAACTTAACGATGCTTCTTTAACTTGGGAGCCAGAATCGTCTTTAGCATTAGGTTTTGGATTCAGATGCGGATTCTTAGGAATGTTGCACATGGAAATTGTGCAAGAGCGTTTAGAACGTGAGTTTAAAATGACTGTTATTACAACGGTTCCTAACGTATCATATCTTGCTTATCAAACAAATGGAGATGTAGTTACGGTTAATAATCCTAGTGATTTACCTGATCCTGCTCGTATTAATTATATTGAAGAACCGTATATTAAAGCAAATATTATTACTAAGTCAGATTTTATTGGCCCAGTGATGAGTTTGTGTATTGAAAACGCGGCCAAATCGTCACTCAAAATTATTTAACGGCAGATAGAGTAGAGTTGGTATTTGAAATGCCTTTAGGTGAGGTGGTATTTGATTTCTTTGATCGATTAAAATCTATTTCAAAAGGATATGCTTCGTTTGATTATCATCCAATTGGAATGAAAGAATCAGATTTAGTAAAATTAGATATTTTATTAAAGGGAGAACCAGTAGATGCTTTGTCTTGTTTAATTCATAGAAGCAACTCTTACCATTTTGGTAAAAAGATCTGTGAAAAATTAAAAGAATTAATCCCAAAACAACAATTCGAAATTCCTATTCAAGCAGCTATTGGCGCTAAAATTATTTCTCGTGAAACCATTAGCGCCATTCGCAAGGATGTAACGGCGAAATGTTATGGAGGTGATATTAGCCGTAAGCGTAAATTACTAGAAAAACAAAAAGAAGGTAAAAAACGAATGAAACAAGTTGGTAATGTTGAGATTCCACAAAGCGCCTTTATGGCGGTGTTGAAGTTGAACGACTAGAAAGAATAATATTAATAATTGAAAGAGCGGTGTTTATCACGGCTCTTTTTTGTTTGAATAACATTTGTTATATTTATTATACAAAACATAAATATGAATAATAAAACACATAAGTTATTGTTAGGAATTAGTATTTGTGTTTCAATCTATTTTATCTCTTGCAAAAAATATCCTGAGAATGATTTATGGTTCAAAAACCCTGAAAAAACATTCAAAGGCGGTAAACTAACAGATTTTACAGTAAACGGAGTTGATAGCATGCCAATGTGGGAAAGAATATATACAACACCTCCTGAATATAATGGATTTATTTATCCGTTTGATGCTAGAACAATAGAATTTAGTTATTCTAGAGAAACTGATGAATTATCATCAAACATTGGCTTTGGTAATTTGCAATTTTTTAATAACGGAAAAGATGTTTCCATATCTTTTACAATGTTTACATCTGGTACAGCAACAGCTAAGTATAATTTATTTTATACAAAAAATAGCAATTGGAAAATTTTAAAATTATACAAAGGCGGCATGATGAGAATACAAAGAATATATAATAATAAAACCTATGAAATACAATTTAATTAGCGGCATTTTTAAACTTTCATAAATTATATAAAATCAATAAAATGAAATTAGCATTTACATTAATTATAATTTCACTTGCTATTATTTTTAGTTCGTGTAAAAAAAACAACAACACAAATCCCGATTCATCAAACGGAGGTGGGGCTGCTCAAACAACTAACAATGCAGTGTTTTCAAGCCGAAAACAAGCTATGATTACCAACACATCGGTTGTTTCTTCTGGTAATTTTAGCACAGCATTTATCTCAACAAGTGCATTAGTAAATAATGGCCCTATGGTTGGCACATTATTAACTATGGGTGATGTTAGCTTGAACGGAACTACTTTTCAAAAAAATGCTTATTCGGTTTCAAATTATTATGCTGATAGTACATCAACAGTGTTTAACACACCGCATAATTGGATTGTTTCAGGCTCGTCTGCCGTAAATAGTTTTAGTTATTCAAACACAAATCCATATCCAGTTTATACTGGATATACTGCTATTGCAGATTCTTTTACTATTGCAAACAACGTTACTATTCCGTTAATTAATTATAGTGGCTCTGATGAAATTGAAACCTATTTTGTCACATCTACTAATCCAGTTACAAAAACTAGTACTCAAAACATCTCAGGTTCGCCAGGAGTGTTAAGTTTTACTTCTACCGATTTAAGTACTATTGGTGTAAACCCTAATGTTACTTTAGTAATAACATTTTATAAGAACAATCTTCAAACAATAAATGGTAACTCTGTTAATTTTAGAACAGGCTACACACTGTTTAAGTCTAATATAAAATTTAAGTAGATTGTGTTTTGTTAGAGGCATTACTTGACTCTTTAAAACTCGCCAACCACAAAAACAAAGCTTGAAAGAAGATAAAAAAGGTTACACCCGATTGTGTTTCTAAAGTATCTTCTGTAGTAAAAGATAGAAGAGCGATTAAAAAAAATGGCCAGTACAAGTAGTGTAATTGTTTTCTTAAAACAAAAGCTGGATACAATAAATAAAACAAGAATACTAGCAAGCCAATAAAACCAAAGGCTACTGCGATTGCCAGGTATTGGTTATGACATCTTAATCTCCAAACTAAATCTAATTTAGAGTTTGTGAAGTTATACATATCATTAAAAGCATCTTGAATATCGCCTGTGCCAACACCAATGATGGGATGTTGATGAACAATATAGCTACCAGTTTTCCAAAACTCTAAGCGCATGGTGAGCGTGTGCCCTGATGGATTTTCTCCTCTTTGATATTTTGTGTATTCCCACACTAACTCTCTCCATCTCGAAATTAAACCACTATTTAAACTGTATTTATAATTCGAAATTCCATTTTCGATATGCTTGATATCTTGATCGGAAAGAATAGAAACACCAACAGAATCTTTAGTCACGCCCTTACTAGCTAAATATCTTAAGAGGGTGTATCGTAAGTTGTTTCCTTTTTTGTCAAGATAATCAAAATCAATGTTGCTTCTTTGGTTCCATTCTTTTTGCAGCTCTTCGTCGTTAATGTTGATGGTAATTAAAGTTCCGTTTTCGGCAATACCAAAAACAGTATCTTGTAAATAAGTCCTACCATTTTTAGTTTTTTCTAATAAGATGTTTGTTGAACTCTCGGGGTTTTTATCAAATAGATGAAAACTCTCAGACGTTTGTTTTACAACAATTACAGACGATAATAACACAACAATTAAAATAAATGCAGAAACTGTTTTAGGTAATTTTTTTATACTATAAATAATTAATAATAAAACACCAACAATTATCAGGGATAAAAAACCAGTTGCCATTTCTAATTTATACATAAAAAACAATAGCCAAAGCATGGTTAACACACTCACTATTTTTAAAATAAAAGGCTGTTCTCTTAAACTCCTATAAATGAGTCCAATAATTGCAAAAGCAATAAAAAGTGAGAAACGAATGTGCGACATAAAAATAGAAGCACTTCTTACATCTACAATTATTTTGTTTGTATAACCTGCATAAACTGCGTAACAACAAATAGAACTCACAAATACACTTAAAAAGAAAAAACCAAATAGTAATTTTAATTCTTTATAAGACAACGGTTTTGTAGAAAATAAAATAAGAGGTAAAACAAGTAATGGTATTTTGTTTCTTAAATCATCTAATCCTCTTTGTACATTTTCGGTGTATATCATACCAAATAGGTGTAAAACAAAAAGAGAAATAAGAACCCAGAAAATTCTATTATTTTTTAATTGTTGCCACTTCCAAGAAAAATCTTTTTCTAACAACCAATTGGCGGCTAAAATAATTTGAGGAATACTTGTTGGAACTGTACCGAATAGCATCCCAGCAGCTAATCCAATTAAGCCAAATAAAAATATATAGCGATGCCAAATTGCGGGGAGCATAAAGTTTGTTAGTTCTTACAAGAACGTGAATTAGGCTGTTTTATTGTGTAATTAAAGCAGTATAAACTACAATTATCTTATTTATTATAGTGTTTACTGACACAGAATAATCTAGATTTCTTTTTTGTCAGTTCGAGCGTAGTCGAGAACATTAGGGACCTAAAACTAAAATGCTTCTCGACTACGCTCGAAGTGACATTTTAAACCTAAGCTAACACAGGATTAGGGTAAAACCACATTTTAGCCACATCCATTTTAATCGCTTCATCAACACCTACACCATTACTATGTTCTAATGGATTATAGGGTTTTTTTAAAGTAATTAAATATGGGTCAACCATAATATCTAAAGGCGTTTGATTGACTTGATGACTAATTAAACGGAACAACTCAGCCGCTACTTTTTCTAAAACCACCACATTTTCAGCTACTTTATTTACAATGGTATCAGCTCCATGCATTTCATCAATACCTCTTTGAAAACCTTTTAAGTAATTCAAATCTAATGGGTCAATATAACGGTTTTCGAATATAGTTTTTTCGTGAGGTAACCAATCCAAAAATAAATCTTGAACAGCTTTATTTAATTTACCGAATTTACGGCCTAAGCTTTTTTCAGAAACAAATAGTTCTTTTAAAACTTTTAAATCAGTAAATCCATGATTGGTAAATAATAAACAAGGCACCGACCAATAAATAGCCCAGTCCCAAAATATTTTAAACACCATAATTTGAGTATTACCCATCAATTTATATTTATCTTGATAAATTGGCAACCAATCTTTAAACCATGATAAATGTGTTTGCTCATAAATTTGAGCACGTACGGTAATGTCTTCTCCTTTGTAGTCTCTTAAGATCAAATCACTTAACCAAGTGTTATTTAAAGAAATAAAATCACTGCCAGGAGAATAAAATGGATCTAAAAATAATCCTGCCTCTCCAGTTACCGCCCATCTATCCGAAGAATATACGCGTTTGCTATCGTGAGCAAAGTGTTTTAAAATTCTAAAGTCTAAAATATCTTCCTTATTTGGACAAACAAATTTAGCAGCTTGTGGCTCGTGTTTATGGATCCAAGCTACTGCCTTTTCGTATGTGTTAATGGTTTCAAATGGATGAATGTCTTCATCTGCGACAATACCAATACTCGTGTTTTTAGAACCTAATGGAATAATCCATAACCAATAGCCTTTGTCCATGAAATGCACTGTACTCAAGTAGCGAAGTTTTGGCGCTAAAAATGTTTTCCAGTCTTTATTATCACTCCATTCATCAATATCAACTACACCTTTTACTCTAAACCAAGCGGCGTTTACATTGTGTGGCGCTTCTTTTTGGAAACCTAATTTTTTCTTTAATAAACTAATACGGCTTGTAGCATCTACTAGCCATTTAGTTTTTATTTTTTTATCTTCTCGTTCATGTGCATAAATGACTTCATGCATGTCGCCGTTTTCTCCAAATACAACATCCTTTGCGCGGGCAGCTAGTAAAAAGTCTGTGCCTAACTCTTTCGTATATTTTTCTAAATAATTTTCAAAAGTTCCTCTATCTAATTGATGACTAGGAACAGGCAATTTTAAACGTGGCCCTAACTCTACGCGATTAGATAATTCTGTTTTTTTCTCATCAGTGAAAAAGAAACGTAAACCATGCTTTGGTAACTCAAATTCTTCTAAATAGTTTTTTAAACCTAACACTTCTCTGAAATAATGAGTTGCTAATTCAACAGTTGATTCTCCAACTTTGTGAGCTGCAATAGCAGCAGCCTTGTCTCTACTTTCTAAAATTAAAATCGAGATATTTGGATTTGCTTGTTTTAATTGGATAGAAAGTGTTAAGCCTGCTAAACCTCCACCAGCTATTACAACGTCATATTCTTTTTGCATGATTTTTTGTTTGATGATATACACAAAAATACAATTTTATTGCACCTTTCAAGGCAATTAAAACAAATAATAATCATAAAAACACTTTGTTTAATTTTTAGTATTATTGTTGGGCAATTTTCGGAACAATCTTTAAACAAAAGCTAATCTTTATCAAACCTTTAACCATAAAATCTGCCTCAGAAAATGATTTTGAATCAATCAAAAAGTTCATTCAAAAATTTGAATTAGATAATAGAGAACTATTAAAAGAAGAATTTTTAGTCGCAATATGCAACCATGAATTGGTTGGATTTGGAAGAATTCGACAACGTGAAAAATGTTCTGAATTATGTTCCTTAGGAGTTATTGAATCAGAAAGACTTAAAGGAGTTGGAAAACAATTGGTTCAAGCGTTAATAAAAAAAGAGGATGATCCATTATATTTGGTTTGTATCATCCCATCCTTTTTTGAGCCATTTGGATTTTATACAGTTGATCAATTTCCTGAAGAAATGCAGGAAAAATTAAACTATTGTACTTCTGAATTAGTTGTTCCAGAAAAGTATGTGGTGATGAAATATAAAAAAGAGTTGAAATAAAATTTTAATTTTACACATTAATATAAAAGTATGAGTTACATCATTTCAGGAATTCAGCAATTAGGAGTTGGAAACACTAACGTTCAAGAAACTTTTAAATGGTACCGTAAAGCATTTGGCACTGATATAAAAATATTTGAAGAGGCCGCTATGGCAGAATTGATGTTGCCATATACAGCAAACATGCCGCATGCGCGTCACGCTATTTTAGCTATTAGCATGAATGGTGGCGGGGGCTTTGAAATTTGGCAATATACAAGTCGCCAAGCTCAAAATGCAGAGTTTCAAATTCAATTAGGAGATATTGGTATTTATGCTGGAAAAATAAAATCCTATAATATTCAAGCATCATACACTCATTTAAAAAACTTTGGGGCTAAAATGCTCACCGAAGTAACAACCGCTCCAGATGGAAGAAAGCATTTTTATATCCATGATTTATGGGGTAATGTGTTTGAAATTATTGAAGAAAAAACATCATGGTATCAACAAAAAGATTTCACGACGGGTGGAATTTTAGGGGCTGTTATTGGAGTAAAAGATATTGATAAATCTATTGAATTATATAAAACGGTTTTAGGTTTTGATAAAGTAATTAGTGATAGTACTGATACGTTTACTGATTGGAGAGGTGTTGAAGGTGCACAAAAGAAATTTAGAAGAGTTGTATTAAGAAACAGCAAGCCTCGTGAAGGAAGCTTTGGGCCATTATTAGGTGATAATGAAATTGAATTAGTACAAGCCTTTGATTATACACCTCGTAAAATTTTTGAAAACCGTTTGTGGGGTGATTGTGGATTTATTCATTTATGTTTTGATATCAAAAACATGAAAGCTTTAGAAGAAGCTTGTGTAAAAGCTGGCCAGCCTTTCACGGTTGATGGTGGTGCAGGTTTTGAAATGGGCGAAGCCGCAGGACACTTTACTTATATCGAAGATGAAGATGGCACTTTAATCGAGTTTGTAGAAACTAAAAAATTACCAGTGGTTAAAAAAATCGGTTGGTATTTAGATTTACGTAAGCGCGACCCTAAAAAAGCATTACCTAACTTTATTTTAAAAGCACTGAGGTTTAGTAGAGTTAAGGATTAGTAGGCTTTTCTTGTCCAAACTCTTGTGCTTTAATTGCTAGTTGTAATTCCTGCAAATCTTTTTTTCTTATAACAAAGGTGTCACTCCAAGTGTCGTGCCAGCCCAAATTGGATAAGCATGAAAAAGCCTCAAAGGGAACAATTCTTGAATATGAACGTTTAACAATAGTCATAAAACTTGGCTTTTCGCCATATTCATCAACAACAACTCTTCCTAATATTATTTTTCCAGGAGTACTTTGCATGGTTGATTCAAACAAAATATAATAGCCTGGATATAATATTAACCAAGAAATTAAACGGTCAAATAAATTATACCAGCCGCTTCCTTCACCCAAATTTTCAACGTCCATACCTAAGGTCATTAAAAGTATAACAATTGGCACAGCTAAAATTAAGGCAAAAATGTAATAAAAAATAACATCTAAAACATAATGTCCAAAACGCGCCCAGCCAGTTACGGTGTTCACTTCTTTATAGCGAACAAAGTTTTTTTCTTCAAAAACTCTTTCTCCTGTAGGACTTTTTGTAGGACGATTTACAGTATAATTTTCTTTTATTTCTGTGATTTTTGTTTTCATAATAAAAATATTTTATGAAAGTATAATTTAAAAAACAAAAAAACGACTATTGAAATATTATTTTTTAACTCTTGTAGCATCTCTTCTTTCTTTTCTTAGTGCTTTCAGAAACTCTCTTTTTTCTTTGTTTACTATTCTAATTTGATAATTTACAACTTTGGTGTTATTTAAAATAATGCTTCTGTATTTATGTTTTCTTCTATTCAGTTCTTTATTCACATATTTAAATCTTCTGTTTTCAATGTGATTTTCTTTTTTCAACGTTTGTTGTGCTTTTTCTTGGTGCATTAATAAATCTTTTAGCAAAAAGAATAATGCCTTTAAACTTGGCATTCTGTTTTTTATCCAACAGATGTCTTCTCGATTTTGACTATGTAAAAACAACTTGTATTCTTTTAATAGTTTAGGTTCTATTTGCGAACGCCTGATTAATTCTGCCTTAATTTTAAAAGCCTGTTCTTCATATGCGTTTCTTATGTTTATAGTTGTATACAACTCTTCACTAATTTTAAAACAAAGGTCGGATGGCTTGTATACTAATGAATCAATATATTTAATGTATTCCTGCTTAATGATATTTATCTTTTTTCTTAGTTCAACAATTTCTTTTTTATAATTATCTCTCATTAAATACCTTAAATACATGGACTCTTCTAAAGGAAAAAATGTAGAATCATGAAGTTTAATTTTAGATTTTAAATTGTTTGATAAGTTTATAGTTGTTTTTTCAAATAAAATTTTTAATGAATTGATATGACGGTTTAACACAAAAATCATTGAATCTGTAGCGCATAAGTTTTGATTTATTTCTAATAATTTAAAAGTTGTGTTTTTAATTTTTGGATTTGGAACTTCATCTTCATCATACTTATCTATTCTTTTTATTCTTCTAATTAATTTTGCATCAGTCATGCGTGTCAATCTTTCTAAATCTTTAATAGATTTGGAGGCAGTTCGCGTATTGTATTTATCTGCTATGATAAAATCGCGATGCTCGTTGTTTTCTTTGTAAAGTAAATTTGCTTTAAAAAGATTTTTATTTTTTTGAAACACATATTCTGCCTCTGTGTATTCATTTGATTTTAATAAGCTTTGATTGGCAAATGACAAGTATGATAATGATGTGTCTATGATGGTAACTTTTGTAAGAGAGTCATCAAAACTTTTGCTTTCAAAGAATTTAATTTTCCCAATGTTAAACTCACATATAGTTGTAATAAAGCGATTGCGTTTATTAAAATTAAGACTTGATTTTCGTAACGTTTGATTTTTGTTTAATTCGTCTAGCGATAAAAAATCATCACACTCAGGGCACGTTCTGCCATATCTATTTTGATGATTGAAAGTACTGTCGTTTAAATGATAAAATGCACTATCTGATTCAAAATCAATTCTGTGTTTTTTCGAAATTAAAGACCAAGTAGGATCGTCTGGAAAGTGATGGATAAAAAATGTATCGGGGTCACACAAATAATATTGAGAATTAATAATTTGATTATTAAAGCGCTTTGTTTTCAATTTAAATCTAAATAATTGTTTGTGGAACCATTTATTCCAAAACTTTTGCTTTGAATATGTAAACACTACAGGTGTTTTGCTTAAGGCCGAATCACAGTAATTAATCGTAAATAGTTTTTTACTCACACTTCGTTTGGTTTTAAACTTAGGCGGATGTTTTAAGTATAAATTATATATAAACTGACTAAATTTTGTCAGCTTATAATCTGTTTCACCCGACGCCCAGGTTACATCATATATAAACCATTTGTTGTCTAATTTTACGGCATTCCAAGCATGGTTATCGGAATAGATTGAATCATGAACATCAAACAACTCATCTTTTGCATATCCCAAAATAGTGACATTGGTTATGCCAACAATCTTGCATAAACTGTCCATTAAATAGGCATAATCTAAACATATACCTGTTCTGTATTTCAAAATTTGATTTATCCGTGGCATTCCTGCTCCACTGGAAGCATAATAGGCAGAAAAATTATATTTTATATTACTAGCAACCCAGGCAAATATGGCATCAAATTTTTCTTTTTCGCCAATTTTATCCTTTGTAAGATAATTGGCTAATAAGAGCGGTTTTTTAGCAATAACTCTTGGAACACGTATATCGCTTTTTGAATAATTTAATTCAATTTTAAATGTCGTTTGGCCAATAACTCTACTAGAAGTTAAATGAAGAAACAAAAGGACTAAATATTTTAAATATGGAGGTATAAAAAGAGGTTTTTCAAAGAAACGATTAAAGCCCCAAAATATTTGCAGATATACCTTAAAAGTGGTATTTTTGTGCTCCGTTTAGAATTAATCTAATTAAGGATAAGCGCCAAGTAACTAACAATTAATTACTTACAAAATGATAACAGTAAGCAATGCGGCTAAAGAGCACGCTATCAATTTAATAAAAGAAGAAAATAAACCAGCAGATACATTTATTCGTGTGGGTGTTGACGGTGGAGGATGTTCTGGTTTAATGTACAATCTCGTTTTTGACAATGTGATGAAAGAAGGCGACCAATTATTTGAAGATAATGGAGTGAAAGTAGTGGTTGACCGTAAAAGTTTTTTATACCTAGTAGGAACTGAGTTGGATTATAGTGGCGGATTAAATGGAAAAGGCTTCACGTTTAAAAACCCTAACGCTTCGCGTACTTGTGGTTGTGGAGAATCATTCTCTGTGTAGTTTAAAAGTTATGAAAGTTAAAGGGTTATGAAAGTTGTTAATTCAACGATAACTAAACAGAACTTTCTAAACTTTCTAAACCTTAAAACTTTTAACTAAAGGAAAATGGCAAACGAGATACTAGAAGAACATATCAATAAAGATTACGAATGGGGTTTTACAACCAATATCGACGCGGATGAAGCGCCTAAAGGTTTAAACGAAGACATCATCAAATTTATTTCAGCTAAAAAAAACGAACCAGAATGGATGTTGGAATTCCGTTTAAAGGCTTTTCGTAATTGGCAAAATATGGTGGAGCCTGAATGGGCACACGTTTCTTATACTAAACCAAATTTTCAAGATATTATTTATTACTCGGCACCTAAACCCAAAAAGGAATTAGCAAGTTTAGATGAAGTAGATCCTGAATTATTAAAAACATTCGAAAAGCTTGGTATATCATTAGAAGAACAAAAACGCTTAAGCGGTGTACAAAGTAATATCGCTGTTGATGTGGTATTTGATAGTGTTTCGGTTAAAACAACGTTTAAAGAAACCTTAGCAGAAAAGGGAATTATTTTTTGTTCATTCAGTGAGGCAGTTCAAGATCATCCTGAACTAGTAAAAAAATATATGGGTATAGCAGTGCCTCCAACCGATAATTTTTATGCGGCATTAAACTCTGCGGTTTTTACAGATGGTTCGTTTTGCTACATTCCAAAAGGTGTTCGTTCGCCAATGGAATTATCAACCTACTTCCGTATCAACGCTAGTGGTACTGGGCAGTTTGAGCGCACCTTAATTATTGCCGATGAAGATGCTTATGTATCTTACTTAGAAGGTTGCACGGCTCCTCAACGCGACGAAAATCAATTACATGCAGCAGTAGTTGAAATCATTACTCATAAAAATGCTGAGGTGAAATATAGTACCGTTCAAAACTGGTATCCTGGAGATAAAGACGGTAAAGGTGGAATTTTTAATTTCGTTACTAAGCGTGGAATTTGCTTAGAAGACAATTCTAAAATTAGTTGGACGCAAGTAGAAACTGGTTCTGCAGTGACTTGGAAATACCCTTCGGTTATTTTAAAGGGAAATAATTCTGTTGGCGAATTTTATTCAGTTGCAGTAACTAATAACTATCAGCAAGCTGACACTGGAACCAAAATGATTCATATTGGAAAGAACACACGTTCGACCATTATCTCTAAAGGTATTTCAGCAGGCTTTAGTAATAACAGTTACCGAGGCTTAGTGCAAATAAAAAAAGGAGCAAGTAACGCTCGTAACTTTTCGCAATGTGATAGTTTGTTAATGGGTGATAAATGTGGTGCACATACATTTCCATACATCGAAATAAAAGATAAATCAGCCGTTGTAGAACACGAAGCAACAACAAGTAAAATTGGAGAAGACCAATTATTTTATTGCAAGCAGCGCGGTATTGATAATGAAAAGGCCATTGGCTTAATCGTTAATGGATACTGTAAAGAAGTATTAAATAAATTACCAATGGAGTTTGCTGTTGAAGCTCAAAAATTATTAGCAATAAGTTTAGAAGGATCAGTAGGATAAATTAGAAATAAATGTCAGGCTGAGCGGAGTCGAAGCCTCAATATTAGAAATAGAAAATGATATCAATAAAAAATTTACACGCGTCAATTGGTGATAAAGAAATATTAAGAGGCATTAACTTAGAAGTAAAAGCTGGAGAAGTTCATGCCATCATGGGACCAAACGGTTCTGGAAAATCAACATTATCAAGCGTTTTAGCCGGTCGTGAAGATTATGACGTGACTGAAGGAGAAGTAACATTCAATGGAAAAAATTTATTGGATTTATCGACTGAAGATAGAGCACGTGAAGGTTTGTTTTTAGCCTTTCAATATCCTATCGAAATCCCAGGAGTAAGTAATATTAATTTTTTACGTACAGCCTTAAATGAAATTCGTGCTTACCACGGACAAGAAGAAATGGCAGCGAAAGATTTCTTAGCTCTAGTAAAAGAGAAATCTAAATTAGTAGAGTTAGATGCTAAGTTAGCAAGCCGTAGTGTAAACGAAGGATTTAGTGGTGGAGAGAAAAAGCGTAATGAGATTTTTCAAATGGCGATGTTGAATCCTAAATTAGCTATTTTAGATGAAACGGATAGTGGTTTAGATATTGATGCCTTGCGTATTGTTGCGACTGGCGTTAATAAATTAAAATCAAAAGATAACGCAACTATTGTGATTACTCACTACCAACGTTTATTAGATTATATCGTTCCTGATTTTGTTCATATTCTTTACAAAGGTCGCATTGTAAAAAGCGGTGGAAAAGAATTAGCGCTAGAAATGGAAGCTAAAGGATATGATGAAATTAAACGTGAGTTTGAAAGTTCTGAGTTGTAAAGTTTAGAAAGTTTAAAAAATTATGGCTACTATATTAAAATTTGAAGACATTGTTGCTTGGCAAAAAGCACTTGAATTGTCGGATTTAATATATGAGTGTTCAAATAAAGATAAATTTTCTAAAGATTTCGGGCTAAGAGATCAGATGAGGAGAGCTTCAGTTTCAGTTGTTTCTAATATTGCAGAAGGGTTTGAAAGAGAAGGAAACAATCAGTTTATTTATTTTCTTTTAGTAGCGAAAGCCTCTGCGGGAGAATTAAGAGCGCAATTATATGTTGCCAGAAATCAAAAATATATTACAACAGAAGAATTTGAGCAACTAAATAATAAAGTAATAGAAGTAAGTAAAACAATAAGTGGATTTATATCCTATTTAAGAACACAAAAGAAGAAAGTTTAAAGTTAAGACTTTCTAAACTTTCATAACTAACAAACTTTCATAACAGAAATGATAGAGACTAAATCAAATATAACTCAAACTTTATTAGATCAGCTTCAAGAGAATGCTCCGAAAGTTACCTTCATGCCTGACGCAGAAATTATTTCTGCAATCAGATATTTAGAAGACAAAGGCATTCCAAACAATAAGCACGAGGATTATAAATACTGTAATATAGAAGCGGTTCTTCGCAAAGAATTTAAAACAGTTGAACAAGCATTTAATGAATTAACCAACGCTGATATTGCTCCATTGAAAATTGATGAGGCAATTAATTTAGTTGTTGTTAATGGTGTTTATAGTGAAGAGTTAAGCGAGAAAATGATAGTCAAAGGTTTAACGGTAAACTCATTAAACCAATTATCTTCTTCAGAAAAAGCGTTATTGTGTTCTCAAGCAAAATCTGAAACTGATGCTTTAATTGCTTTAAATACGGCGTTTTCAGCAAATGGTTTGTTTTTACAAGTGGATAGAAATAATATCATTCCTATGCCATTGCATGTAATTTATGTGAATAGCGGCAATGCTAATTTTGTAACAAATACTCGTAGTTTTATTAATGTTCAAGCAAATGCCCAAGCAACATTAATTGAAAGTTTTTATAATATCGGTACTGCAAAAGTGTTCTCAAATTTTGTAAGCGAAAAGTTTGTTGGAGAGAATGCAAAATTAACCTGCCATACATTTCAAAACGAAGGCTCGTTATCTTACTCGGTTAATACAAACCAAGTAAAGATTAATAAATATTCTAATTACTCAAACACAACCATGACGTTAAGTGGAGAATTAGTGCGCAACAATCACAATGTGGTGTTGGCTGATTCTAATTGCGAAGCGCATTTAAATGGTTTGTTTATTTCTAATGGTACTCAGCAAATTGACAATCATACGTTGATTGATCATCAAATGCCACATTGCGAAAGTAATGAGTTATACAAGGGTATTGCAAAAGATAAATCTTCGGGAACTTTTAATGGAAAAATATTTGTTCGCAAAGACGCACAAAAAACAAATGCGTATCAAAGCAGTAAAAATATTTTGATGAGCGATGATGCAACGATTAATACTAAACCTCAATTAGAAATTTACGCCGATGATGTGAAGTGTTCGCACGGAACGTCAACAGGTAAAATAGATACAGAAGCTTTGTTTTATTTAAAAGCTCGTGGTATTGGAGAAGACAGTGCTCGTAAGTTATTATTACAAGCCTTTGCTCAAGAATTAATTGACAAAATTGAAATCCCTTCATTACAAGAAAGAGTACTACATTTGTTCGAAAAAGCACTTTAATTATGTTTAATGTAAACGAAATACGCAAAGACTTTCCTATTCTTTTAAGATCAGTAAACGGAAAACCCTTAGTGTATTTTGATAATGGTGCTACTGCGCAAAAACCACAATCGGTTATTGATGCTATCTCACATTATTATGCTTACCAAAATTCAAACATCCATCGCGGTGTTCATACCTTAAGTAGAGAAATTACCATTGCATACGAAGAAGCTCGTAAAACCATACAATTGCACCTTAATGCCAAACAAGTAAGTGAAATTATTTTCACGAAAGGCACAACAGAGTCTATCAATTTAGTAGCACATTCTTTTGGAAACTTAGCAATTGCTGAAGGCGATGAAATCATCATCACTCAAATGGAACATCATAGTAATATTGTTCCATGGCAACAATTGTGTGAAGAGAAAAAAGCTGTTTTAAAATTCATTCCAATTAATCAGGCTGGTGAATTAATATTAGAAGAACTTCCAAAATTAATTACGGCAAAAACAAAACTCGTTGCTTTTACTCAGATTTCTAATACACTTGGAACCATCAATCCAGTGAAAGAAATGATAGCAACTATTCGTTCATTATCTAAAGCAGCCATATTAATAGATGGCGCACAAGCGGTTCCTCATTTAAAACCAGATGTACAAGATTTAGATTGTGACTTTTATGTGTTTAGCGGACATAAATTGTTTGGCCCAACTGGTGTAGGCGTATTATTCGCTAAAGAAGAATGGCTCCACAAATTTGGTCCATACCAAACTGGTGGCGGAACCATTAAAACTGTAACCTTAGAAAAAACTGAATTTGCGGATTCTCCTTTAAAGTTTGAAGCAGGTACTCCGCATATTGAAGGTGGTATTGGTTTAGCAGCAGCTATTAAATATATTACTGAAGTTGGTTTTGAAAATATTCAAAAAAACGAAGACGATCTATTACACTATGCCACTAAACAATTAAAAGAAATTGAAGGCTTAGTGATTTACGGTAATGCCAAACATAAAACCTCTGTTATTTCGTTTAATGTAGGTTCCATTCACCCCTTTGATATTGGTACTTTATTAGATAAATATGGGGTGGCTATTCGTAGTGGACACCACTGTACACAGCCGTTGTGGCAATTTTATAATATCCCAGGAACGATTAGAGCGTCTTTTGCATTTTACAATACATTTGAAGAAGTGGATGTTTTTATAGAAGCGCTTAAAAAGTCAATTAGATTATTGAGTTAATTCTTCTCAACCACTTATTGCCAATACGTAGCCATTTATAAAGTCATAAATTCTTAATTTAGTTAATTCTGTATATTTGACAAACAGATTACTAATTATGAAATCATACATTTCTTTCATTTTCATTTCTTTCATTTTTTTCTCCTGCGGACTTAACGACGACAATCGTAAAAAAGATTCGCCAACATCTGGTAAAGTAAATTTATTTTTTGATGAAGGTTTAACGCTTCATATTAATAATCAGATTTATACTTTCAAATCAACATATACTAATGCAGATATTAGGTTACGTTCATCAAACGAAAGAGAATGTATCGAGGCTTTATATAACGATAGTTCTAAAGTCATTGCTATTTCTCGCCCTTTAACCGAAAAAGAAATGCAACAGTTTAAATCAAAAAACATTATTCCCCAAACCTCAACTGTTGCGGGCGATGCTATTGCTTTTGTAGTCAGTAAAAATTTTGCAGATTCAACTATTTCAATTACTGAGTTAATTGAATTATTAAAAGGAAATGATAGCACATTTATAAAAGGTCAACATATTAATATAGTTTTTGATAATCCAAATTCTGGCAGCACACGTCAATTAAAAGATTCATTAATACCAAAAGATATGTTTGGCTTAAATTGTAAGGCATTAAATAATACACCAGAATTAATGAAAGCTATTTCATCCAATTCATTAGCAATCGGCGTTTGTGATTATGCTTGGTTAAGTGATAAGGATGATAATACGACCAAAGAATTTTTAAAAACAGTAAAAATATTAGCCGTTTCAAAAAAGGACAATCAAACAGCTTATATGCCTGATCAATCAAATATTGCTACTAAAGATTATCCTATTTGTAGAACCATTTGTATTATTCGCCGTTCTGCCGAGTTTAGCTTAGGGAAAGGGATCGAAACCTTTATTGCTGGTGAAAAAGGGCAACTAATGTTTTTAAAGCAAGGATTGCCTCCAAACCGACAAGAAGAACGATTAATAGAAGTAGACATGACTCCTTTAAAGTAATTTCTTAATATATAAATGAGTTCTAAAACACTAAAATAATGTTAAATTTGACCCTGTTTTTGTTCTACCTCAAAGACTGGCAAACAAATTGACTTTTAAATACTGTATTTTTATACTTACAAATAACAATTATGAAAACTAATTTAATTTTATTAAGCGCTGGTATATTTGCATCAAGCGTTTCTTTTGCTCAAACATTACAAGACGCTATTACTAAATCTGATAATGAACGTTATCAAGCGGCTGCTGCAGATTTTAGAGCTTTAATAGCTAAAGAAGCAAACAAAGGCGATAACTACTTTTACTACGGAGAAAATTTCTTCAAAAAGGGAGATTTAGATTCTGCTAACATTTACTATCAAAAAGGCGCTGAATTAAATGCGACTTATCCATTAAACTATGTGGGCTTAGGTAAAGTATTATGGTACAAAGGAAATTCTGCTGATGCCAAAACTCAATTTTTTAAAGCGGCTACTTTAGGTGCTAATAAGAACACAGAAGTAATGCGTAAAACAGCAGAGGCATATATTAATGCGGATAATAAAAGTTTAGACGAAGCAATTAATTTATTAAACGCGGCTATCAAAATCGAACCTAAAAACGCAGAGAATTATTTATTAATGGGAGACGCCTTATTAGAAAAAAATCCAACCGAAGGAGGCCCAGCAATTAAGCAATATGATAAATTTTCGGAGTTAAATCCAAAATCTCCTAAAGGTATTTTACGTGCTGGTAAATTATACCAACGCGGGCGTAATTATCAGTTAGCGTTAGATTTATATAAGAAAGCTCAGGAGCTAGATCCTACTTATGCCCCAGCTTACAGAGAAAAAGCAGAGTTATACCATTTAGCTGGTCAAAAAGCAAATGCGGTTGAGAGTTATAAAAAATATTTAGAATTAAATAATTCTGATGAGGCTCGCGAGCGTTATGCCGCATTTATTTTTAATAATAAACAATATGCAGAAGCTATAACTGAAATCGAAAATTTACAAAAAAATGGAAATACGAGTTTATATTTAGATAGATATTTAGGTTACTCGTATGCTGAGTTACCAGGAAAACAAGATACAGCGGCTTACAGAAAAGGATTAAATGCGATTAGTAAGTTTTTCGAAAAATCTTCTAAAGTAGTTGACTTTAAATATGTAGGTACAGATTATAAATACAAAGGCATTTTACTATCTAAATTAGGGAAAGATAGTCTTGGTATAATTGAAATGGAAAAAGCTGCGCAAGTTGATCCTAAGTTGGCTGGAGAGATTACAAATGAAATTGCTAAAGCATATATGAAATCTAAAAAGTATGCAAAAGCAATTGAAACATATGAGAAAAAAATGGCTGGTGATCCAAAAAATTTATCAGGACAAGATTATTTTGAAATGGGTCGTGCTTATTATTTCGGACCAAAAGATTTCGTAAAATCTGATACTTGTTTTTCTAAGGTAACTCAATCTATCCCAACATTTGCTACAGCTTATTTTTGGAGAGGAAAAGCAAACGTGCAACAAGATCCAAAAAACGAAAAATGGTTAGCAAAACCTCATTATGAGAAGGCATTAGAACTTGTTAAACCAGAGGAAAGAGCAGGTTCAAAAGCAAACGTTATTGAAGCGTGTGAATACTTAGGATATTATTACTTAACAGTAAAAGACAATGCAAAAGCAAAAGAGTTTTTTACAATTATTAGAGATTTAGATCCTAATAATAAAAAGCAAATCGACTTCTTTAAAAGCCCGCAAAGCAAATAAGAAATTAAAATAAAAGTAAAAGGCTCCTAATGGAGCCTTTTTTATTTAGAGTTTATCTTAACTAAAACCAACCACTTTTTTTCTTATTTCCTCCTAGTCCCAGTACTCCTAATAATCCACGAGCCACTTCTTTCATCACGGTTCTTCCTACTTGTCTCACCATGGTATTTTCACTTAATTTTTCAAGGGTAGATTTTTCTTCTTTCTGAGATTTCGTCTTTGTTTTTTCTACAGGCTCCTCAGCCTCAACTTCTTTTATTTTTTTAGATAATATTTCAAAAGCACTTTCTCTATCAATTACTTCATTATATTTTGCAGCAATTGAACTAGCAGAAACAATTGATTGTATTTCATCCAGAGATAATACGCCAATTCTACTCATTGGCGCTCTTAAATGAGTAGTTGCAAGTGGAGTAGGGATTCCTTTTTCATTTAATGCAGAAATTAAGGCTTGTCCAATACCAATGCTAGTAAGTAGTTCGTCTGTTTTATAAAATTCAGATATTGGATAATTCTCAGCTGTTTTTTTAATAGCTTTTCTATCTTTTTCTGTAAAGGCTCTTAAAGCATGTTGTACTTTTAATCCAAGTTGAGATAATACGGCTTCAGGAATGTCGTAGGGATTTTGGGTACAAAAATAAATGCCTACACCTTTACTTCTTATTAATTTGATGATGGATTCAATTTGATCTATCAATGCGTCAGAAGCTTCCTTAAATATTAAATGAGCTTCATCAATAAATACACATAGTTTTGGTTTTTCTAAATCACCCGCTTCAGGAAAAGATTGATAAATCTCTGCTAATAAACATAACATGAATGTAGAAAATAATTTAGGCTTATCTTGAATGTCAGTTAACCTAACAATAGATGCAATACCTCTTCCATAAGCGTCTAATCTAACAAGGTCAGATACCTCAAAAGATCTTTCGCCAAAAAACACCTCAGCGCCTTGTGATTCTAACTCTATAATTGCTCTTAAAATTGTTCCAGTAGATGCTGAAGAAACATTGCCATAATTTTTTTGAATTTCTGCTTTCCCATCTCCAGTTAAATGATTTAATAAGCTTTTAAAATCTTTTAAATCTAAAAGAGGTAATTGTTTATCATCAGCATATTTAAAAATAATGGCAACAATTCCGCTTTGCGTATCATTTAAATTAAGCATTTTAGAGAACAATACAGGTCCAAATTCACTCACGGTTGCTCTTAATCTTGCACCAATTTCTTTAGAAAGGGTCAAAAATTCCACGCTAGAGGAGTTTGGAACGAATGGAATTCCAATAGCATTGTGTCTTTCTTCTATTTTTGGATTTGTTACTCCTGCTTTTGCAATACCACTTAAATCCCCTTTTAAATCCATCATCAACACTGGTATTCCTTTTGCGCACATGTTCTCTGCAATAATCTGAAGAGTTACTGTTTTACCAGTTCCTGTGGCCCCAGCGATTAAACCATGTCGGTTTAAAGTTTTAAGAGGTAATTTAACTTGCGCTTCTTTTTGTGGAACGCCATCTAACATAGCAGAGCCTAATAATATATAATCTCCTTTGGTAGAGTAACCATCAGTTATTGATTGAAGAAATTTTGTTGAGTCCACCATTTTATTTTTTCTATAAAAATAAAAAAGCTCTGCTAATTTATTAACAGAGCTTTTAAACAATTTAATTTAATTATTTACGAAGTAAAGAAACGTGTCCTAGTTTTTGGTAATGTTTTTTCTTTTCATCTTTAAATGTGATTTTATAAACATAAATATCTTGTTTCAAAATTTCACCTGAATTGTTTTTTCTACCATTCCATGATAAGCTAACATCATTTGTTTTGTAAATTAACTCACCCCATCTATCATAAATAACTAAATCGAAAGTTGAGAAATCTACACCGGTTGGAGGCAGGAATATTTGGAATACATCATTTAATCCATCTGTTCCTGGAGTAAATGCATTTGGAACATATAACACAACATCAGGATTGATTGTAATCATTTTAACAGCAGTATCCTGACAGCCATCTGGACTAGTTGCAATTAAAGTTACAAAATACTCACCTGAATTAGTAAACAAATATGTTGGACTAACATCTGTACTAAAATCTAAGCCTCCAAAATCCCAAGTATAAGTATTAAGATTTAAATCGGAAGTTTGATTATCAAATGAAATTTCAGCATCAACCACTGTTGTAATATCTAATGATGGCTCAAAAGCAGCATTTGGCACAGCAAATATTGTGATTGTACTACTTGCATTCGCGGTGTCTTTACATCCAATATTATCTGTGTAGATTACCGAAGCAGTGTATGTACCTGGAGTGTTATAAACATGGCTTACAAATAATCCAGTCTCTGTAGGAGATCCATCACCAAAATTCCAAACGGCGGTTCCAGCAGGGTCGTTAGTGGAAGAGAAATTAACAGTCCAAGGATAATTACAACCTCCAGAATTACTTGGAATTGCAATAGCTATTGGTTTTGGATTTACAACAATTGTAGTTGTTTTAGTATCAGGACATATTGTAGTTGTTGGAATTGAGTTTGTACTATAAGTTAAAACATGAGTTCCAGCACCAGCACCAGCAGGACTAAAAGTTGGTGTTGTTATCCCAGCACCAGACCAAACACCTGTTGTAAATTGAACAATAGAATTTAAATCTACAGAAGGGTCATAGATACAATAAGGGCCTAGTGCTCCTGTAATTGTTGCAGGGACAAAATGAACGACATCAACTAAAATTGAATCTTTTTTAACACAAGGAGCATTTGTCATTGTGTAGTATACTTTATTACTTCCTAATGAACTAGATGCAGGAGAAAACTGACCTGTAGCAGATATGTTAGTTCCAGCTAAAGCTGGACTCCAAACACCACCAGTTGGGTTAGCCACCAATTGTGTTGGTGTAAAATTATCACAGAAAGGACCAGCGGCTGTAATTGTTGGCTGAGTTACAGAATTTACCGTAATAGCTATCGTGCTAGCATCTGGACAAAGTGTTGCTGTAGGATTTGAGTTTGTGCTATAAGTAAGAGTATGAACTCCAGAGCCAGCTGCATTAGGATCAAAAGTTGTTCCTGTAACACCATTACCACTCCAAACACCAACACCTAAGGTAGAAGTGCTTAATGCAGTTGATAAATTGATAGTTGGATTTGTAATACAAAGCGTACTAATAGATCCTGTTATTGTTGAAGGAACAAATTGTTCTACAGAAACGGTTGTATTACCAACTGAACCACAAGTGCTTGAACCAATTGCGTAGGTATAAGTATTGTTACCAACAATAGCCGCCGAAGGCGTTAATACACCAGCTGGTGTAATACCAACACCAGACCAAACACCACCAGCAGGGCTAGCGGTTAAAGAAAGCGTGGATGAGTTTGTACATACTGGACCTACAGCGGTTATCGTAGCTGGAGCAGGATTAACAACGGTTACAGTAGAGCTTTGTGCTTGCATACAGTTTGTTTGTCCAATTGGATTAACTTGAACAGAATATACCGTTGTAACTGTTGGACTAGCAATAGTTGTATACGTTGTACTAGAAGATAATCCAGTAGTTGGAGTCCAAGTATAAGTAAATGCATTTGGGTTTGAACCACCACAATTGCCAAATCTAATATTTGGTCTGTATGAGTTGTTTGGCGCATAAGAATTTCCAGTTGCTATCGGACAAGCAACCGTTCCATCAGCATTATACCATCTTACAGATACAAATGGAGTGATGGTGTATGGAGATGAAGAGTTTTGAGTATAACTAGGTGTTTGAGAAGTACAAACATCAATTAAAATGTTAGATGTTCCGTCCCATTCATAAGCAACAGGGAATGAATAGGTGTTCCAACCAGTAGTAATATTTACGGAAGGAGAATAATATACTTGTGTTAATCCCACTTGATCAAAAGCTGAAGAAGATAAATCAGTAGCGCTAGTACATTTCATCTTAATAGTAAAATCAGGGTAAGTTGTTGTACCAGCTATTGAGGTAATATTCCATGCTATGCTAGAAATTTTTCCAGGTAAAATACCTGCAGCTGTTAATTCAGAAGCCAAATACAAAATTTGATGACGAGTATTTCTATACCAGTTTCCATAAATTGCAGGGTAAGAAGTAGTCGTGTTGACATTTGTGCCATTACCCATGCTAATGATGCTTGGTGATGTACAGCCTCCACTTGAAGATAATCCACAAGCGGCAGGAGTTGTATTTCCAAAATTTACCGCTAATGATGTACTTCCAGATGAACAAAGCGTAGATGTTGCTGGAGTTAAGGTGTATGAATAAACAAACGGATTAACTGTAAAAGTTGTGTTGTAAATACATTGTCCGTCAAATACAGTTGCGCTGTAAGTTCCAATAGACAAGTTGATAACACTATCTTTAATTGAATTCGTATTATTCAAAACAGAGTTATAACCACCAGGCCCAGTTACCGTGTAACTATACACAGGAGGAGCCGAAGTGTTTAAATTAATGATAGCATAAGAATTGCTGTTACCTGGACAAATACTCTTTATGTTGCTAGCATAAATACTTCCGCCGGGTTGTTGAGTTAAAACGTATTTAATAGAGTCTTTACATCCAGAAGCTGTGGTATAAACTAAAAAGTAACTATTACCATTTACAGGTGAATTTATAGTTAATGACGAGCTTGTTGCTCCAGCAATTAAAGCAAGAGGACTTGCTGTGTACCATTTATAGTTTGATCCTCCAGGTTTATTTATCCAAGCCACAGTTCCACAAAATGGAGCGGGAAGAGAATAAAACGAAGGTGATGAAATGCCTACGTTAACGGTTGTTGTTGCAGAGCCACACATTGGAGAAGATACAACAACAGTGTAATTTCCAGGCGACAAGCCTGTTGCATTAGAGGCTGTTCCTACTGTGCTTCCAACACTATTGAGCCATTGATAGGTATATCCAGAACTACTACCAGTTGCGGTGACACTTGCTGTCCCACTACTACCGTTTGGACACGAAGGGGTTGAATTAATTCCTGTAATACTAACAGTTGTGATACTAATAGTTGTAGTAAACACACTTAAACAACCATTGGGAGCGGTTACATTACAAGTAAACACTTGCCCAGCAGTAACAGGAGAAATAGTGGCTGTTCCTGTATTTCCTCCGTTTGCAACAGAAACAGGACCGCTAGGACCAGTCCATTGATAAGTTGAATATCCTGCAGGCGCGGTTAATATAGATGTGGTTGAGCCAGCGCAAAAACTTGCTACAGCTCCACCTTGACTACACTGAGCATCTACATAAGCATAACCCCAGTGACCACCTTGCGAACAACCACCTACATAAAACTCTACATTAACTGATGTTACAGCAGGATAGTTTGAAAAGTCAAAAGCAAAAGTTTGCCATTTTCTATACATTACATTAAAACCAATTGCTGCATCTGTCCATGTTGGATCGTATAATGGAGAAGCTGGATTAGTTAAATCTGCACTACATGTAACAGTATACGTAGAACAGCCAGGAACAGGATTGCCATTTTGGTCAGTCACTTTTACAGAAAAATATGGTTGTTCGTATGGCTGGTGACCACCGTTATCTAAAACTAAAGCATAAGACACAGAAAAACTTTTGTTGTTTGGATTTAGAGTCATGTTGTAATTTAGCTTACTAGCTCTATAATTTGCTACAGCCCCATTTAATCGAACTGAAGCTGGTCCACCATTAGGATTAACAACTGGAATTTCAGAAACAGTTTGAGTTCCAATAACTCTACAAGCTATAGAATCCCAGCCTACACAGTTTGGATAGACACTGTTAGTAGCAGGAGTTGTCATAACAGTGTGATAGTTTGTTGTATTGGTTAATCCAACATTGTTTCCTGCGCCATTTGCAATACCAACAGACGTTTGATTATATATTGGGAATGCTGAACCAACTGGCGCTGTTGATACTGTTCCAATAGAGCCAGTCCAGTTAGTAAAGTTTCCTTGTTCGAAACCAGCATTAGGGCAATAAATGTTTTGAGGTGTATTTGGAACAGAGGGATTAAAAATACTTGAAGTATTATTGTAACTTTTATAAATTGTTCCAGCATCATAAACATCTGAGCCATTAGAAGCTTGTGTTCTATGAGAATGATTCTTATGAGAAAGATAATCGGCGTGTAAAAATTGCACGTATCCTTCAACATCAGATTGAGAGATGCCTTTATCTTTTGCTTGCTGATATGCTTGTTTTATATCAAAACCATCAGGTAACTGAGCAAATGAAGCTCCAGTAAACAATAAGATGACAAAAGTCAATAAAAATCTTTTTAAAAGCGCTATGTTTTTCATTGTAAACTAATTAATACCGCAAAGTTACAGCATAATCATACGAAAAACTATTAATTTACTCGCTAAAACTGTACTTCTACGAAGTTTTCTACAGTTTTTATACAAAATCTGTTAAGAAATAACAGGAGGCGGCTCCATAATATGTCCGCAAGTCTTACAAGTTCTTAAATCTTTAGAAGTGTAAAATTTTTCAAAAACCCCTTGAAATTGAGAAGCGATATCGTTTAAAATAAATTTTTCTTCAAATAATTTATGGTTACACTTTTCGCAAAACCACATTAAACCATCCATTTCTCCCTCTCTTCTTTTGCGCTCCATCACTAGGCCAATAGTGTTTTTAAAACGGATTGGATTGTGTGGAACTTTTGGAGGTAATAAAAAAATATCACCTTCCTTTATTGGAACCTGAACAGCTTTTCCGTCTTCTTGAATGGTAACAACAATATCACCCTCTAATTGATAAAAAAACTCTTCACTTTCGTTGTAATGAAAGTCTTTTCTTGAATTAGGGCCTCCAACAACCATCACAATAAACTCTGCGTCTTTATAAACCACCTTATTGTTTACAGGTGGTTTTAATAAATGACGATTGTCGTCAATCCATTTCTTAAAATTAAACGGTCTTGTAATGCTCATTGTTTTATATTTATTAAATTAATAAATAAGATTAGTTTCCTGGAAAGTTTGCTTTACGTTTTTCTAAAAAGGCAGTTACACCTTCTTTAAAATCCCCGCTACCAAAACTTTTTCCAAATTCTTCAATTTCTACTTCAAACCCGTTTTGTTTATTATTGTATCCAGCATTAATTACTTTAATAGCTGTTCTTACGGCTACTGGAGACTTCGTGCTAATTTTAGAAGTAATTTCAAAACACTTATTTAATAATTCTTCTTGAGTCGTTACGTAATTTACTAAGCCCCATTTATAAGCATCTTCTGCAGTTATCATATCGGCAGTCACAATCATTTCAAACGCTTTTCCTTTTCCAACTAATTGTGCCAAACGCTGTGTTCCCCCATATCCAGGAATTACACCTAAGCTTACTTCAGGTAAACCCATTTTAGCATTAGTACTAGCAACGCGAATGTGACAAGCCATCGCTAATTCTAACCCACCACCTAATGCAAATCCGTTTACAGCAGCAATAACTGGTTTAGAATAGTTTTCAATAAAATTAAATATTTTGAAGTGTCCAATTGAACTTAATTGTTTTCCTTCCTCAATACTAAAGTTTGCAAACTCTGCAATATCAGCCCCTGCAACAAACGCTTTTTGTCCTGAACCAGTTATAATTAATGCACGTATGTTTTTATCATTTTCTGCATCCACAAACGTTTCGTGTAGTTCTTCGATGGTTTGTTTGTTTAATGCATTTAATTTATCTGGACGATTAATAGTAATAACTAATACATCGTTTTTTAATTCAGTGGTAATATTTTCTAAAGCCATTTCTACTATCATTTTCATTTATATTTTGTTGGAACAAATATAATGCGATAACAATAAATCTCTTAAAAAGTTATTAACCCGAAAAAATTAACATTAGAGTTTTTTAAACTTTATTAGAAAAACAAATATCTGTATTACCTTTGTTTAATGGTGATTTACGCAATTCCTGGTTTAGGAACAACAAAGAAGTTATATGTAAACACAAAAATAAAAGGTGTTGAAATCATTGTGTTGGATTGGCCAACTCCAGAAAAAAATGACACAATGCAGAGCTACGCTCGAAAATTTTTACCTCAAATAAACACTAATATTCCTTTTTGTTTATTAGGCGTTTCGTTTGGAGGGATGTTGTGTACAGAGTTATCAAAAATAATTTCTCCTCAAAAAACATTTTTAATTTCAACTAGTAAATCACGAAAAGAATTGCCTTGGTTTATTAAAGTGCTGAATTATTTCCCAGTACATAAAATTGTTTCAGAAGAACAACATCGTAAAATGGCTTATCAGGGGCGATGGATAATTGGTTTTGGCAAGGCATATATTCCGGAGTTTTTAGGAATGGTAAATAGTATGACTGAAAATTATTTTAAATACTGCATTAATATAATTGTTAGTTGGGAAGGGAAAGGACTGCCAAAAAATAGTATTCATATTCACGGAGATGCGGATAGATTATTACGGTATAAATTTGTAAAACCAGACTACACAATTAAGCAAGGTTCACATGCGATGGTTGTTTTTAGGGCTGAGGAAATAAATACGATTATTAAGAAAGAACTTAATCTCGTTTAGCAATAAACCAATTATTCAACAAATTTTCCCTATTGTATTTCATTGGTTGTTTAGTTTCAAAGTCTATTAAATTAGCATTGGCTTCTTGCAAAATAGCTTGTCCCGCTGCTGTATCCCATTCCATAGTCGGACCAAAACGAGGATATTCATTTGCAATGCCTTCGGCCACCCAGCACATTTTAATACTACTTCCAGTGGATACAATCTCAACGTTTTGATGCATTAATTTTAATTGTTCAATGTGTTGATGAGTTTCTGTGCTCATATGTGAACGACTTGCAACCACTACATAATTTTTTCGACTTGAAACAATAGGAAGTTTTTGAGCAACGTTTAGAAGTTGCTCTAATGTTGAGGTTTGGATAGAATTTACTAAGGAAGCAAAAACACTTCTATCAATTTTAAACGAACCAATTCCTTTTGCTGCAAAGTATAGGTCCTGAAAAACTGGTGAATAAATAACGCCAAGGCTTGGAATATTATTTTCGACTAATGCAATGTTTACTGTAAACTCACCATTACGCTTCACAAATTCTTTAGTTCCATCTAGTGGATCAACAATCCATAATTTACTCCAAGCTTTTCTTTTTTCATAACTATCATGCACACCTTCTTCGCTTAAAACTGGGATATTGAATTGATTTAATTCTTCAATAATTTTTTCACTCGCTTTTTTATCCGCTAAGGTTAATGGAGATTTATCATCCTTATATTCAACATTAAAATTTGTTTCGTAAACATCTAATATTTCTTTTCCGGCTAAAACAGATGCTATAATAGTTTGATGAAGAAGTTGGTGATACATAATTAATATATTTTAATTATAAATGTACTAAATTATAATTTAGTACATTTAGCTGAAAACAGAATAAATAACAAACGACGACAAGTATGCCAAGCCAGTCATAAACACTAATTGTATAGCGGGCCATTTCCAATGTTTGGTTTCTCTGTATGTAGTTGCAAGTGTGCTCATGCATTGCATGGCAAATACATAAAATACTAACAACGACCAACATACTGCATTTGTATAAGAGGGCTGCTGGGTTTCAAAATTCTTTTCTGCAATTAATTTTTCTCGTAACGTTTCTGTGTTTTCCGAATCGCCACTACTGTATATGGTTGCCATAGTGCCTACAAAAACTTCTCGAGCCGCAAAAGATGTAATTAAAGCAATTCCAATTTTCCAATCAAAACCTAAAGGCTTAATAACGGGCTCCATTTTTTTACCTAAAATACCAGCATAAGAAGCTTCCAGTTTTTCAGATTGCATTTGAGCTTCATAAATAGTTTTTATGCTATCATTATTAGTTGCAACAATTATTTTATTGTATTTTGTTTCAATGGTATCAAAACTATTGGATGGAGCATGTGAAGTTAAGAACCATAATACTACAGAGATGGCTAATATAATTTTTCCAGCATCAAATAAAAACACTTTTACTTTATCAAACACCAGCATAGCAACTGTTTGCCATTGAGGTTTACGATAAACAGGCAACTCCATAATAAAGTAACTTTTTTCAGATGTTTTTAAAAAGCGCTTTAATACTAATGCAGCTAATAATGCAGCTGTAAACCCTAATAAATACATGGCCATTAAAACCAAACCTTGATAGTTAAATCCTAAAAAAGTTTGTTTGCCCGCAAACATAATACTGATGAGTAAAGTATATACGGGTAAACGAGCTGAACAACTAATTAATGGTGTTACTAAAATGGTAATGATTCTATCTTTCCAATTGGTAATAGTTCGAGTACTCATAATAGAAGGCACGGCACAGGCCACACTGCTAATCATAGGTATTACAGATTTTCCATTTAAACCAAAACGACGCATCACTTTATCTAAAATAAAACTTGCACGAGCCATATAACCAGTGTCTTCTAAAATGGCAATAAAGAAAAACAATAATGCAATTTGTGGAACAAATACCACAATGCCGCTAATGCCAGCTAAAATTCCATTTACAATTAAATCATTAAATTGTCCTTGAGGCAGGGATGTGGCTGTTAGATTCATTAAGTAAGTAAATCCTTCTTCTATCCAAGTCATAGGGTATTCAGCTACATAAAAAATGAATTGAAAAATAATTAACAATACTAAAAAGAAAAACGCAAAGCCAAATATTTTGTGTGTAAAAAATGAATCTAGTTTTTGTGTAATGCTCTTACTTAGCTGTTCGGGTTGCTTAATACATTTAGCAACGATATAATTAATCTTAGCAAATCGATGAATGTTGTCGGCTAATTCAAATCCTTTTATAAGTTCACTGTTTGTTTGTTTAATGCTAAATTGAGAAGTGATGATTTGCTCGTAAGAATCCGCATTAGGAAATAATTGTTTTTGTTTTTCGAAATTATAGAAAATAGAATCTGAAACTTTAGCATTTAGGATAGCTTCTTTTAATTCTTTAATACCTTCTTTATTTCTAGAGTTTGTTGCAATAACCGAAATACCTAAAAGCTTTTCTAATTCCTCTTTATAAATGGTGATATTATTTTTTTCGGCTTCATCAATCATGTTTAAAGCCATCACACACGGCTTTTTTAAATCAATAACTTGAGTTGCTAATAACAAATGGCGCTTTAAGTTAGAAGAATCAACAACGATAACAACTACATCAATTTTTTCACTGGAACTTAATAATGCTTTACACGCAACTTCTTCGTCTATCGATTTTGGATATAAACTATATGTACCAGGTAAATCTGTTAATTGATATTCAACATTATGATGTTTGTAAGATCCATAATGTTTATCTACAGTAACTCCAGAATAGTTGCCAGTTTTTTGGTGTAAGCCAGTCAGGGAATTAAACAGCGTAGATTTTCCGCTGTTTGGATTACCAATTAATGCTATAGAAGTATGAGATGATTTAGACTGCACAAGATTCAACTGTATTTTCTGGATTTATTTTCACAACAATTGTAGCCGCTTCTTGTTTTCGTAAACTCAATAAATAACCCGAAACTTCAATGGCGATAGGATCTCCAAAAGGAGCAATATTGGTTAGTTTAATCTTTTCGCCAGGTAAACAACCCATTTCAATAAATTTCAACGACAAAAAATCATCGGTAAATTCTTGTATAGTTGCCGATTGGCCTAGTTTTAAAGTATCGAGTGTTGGCATAAAAAAGCAGATAAAAGTACGTTTTTATATGCTTTTTACTAATACCCTAAAAAAGGTATAAGCCAATTAAATAATACCCAAAGCGTGCAGATAGATAATAGTAAATGTCCCTATAATAATAATAAGGAGCGTATTAGCTATTTTTAATTGTTTGATTTCGGCCAAATAATCTCCTATAAAAATACTCAGTGGGATAATACAAGGGAGTAAAATCATATCCGAAACTTGTTCAAATAACATAATAATTAAACAAAATAAAAGCATCCACAATAACACGTATTTAGTTTTTTTGGTTTTTACTTTGTTTCCAAAGCCGTTGCTTAAATACCTTATTAATGCAAATCCAAACGATAGAATAATAATAAAGATAAATCCGAAATAATACTCAGAAACAATAGGCTTTTGAATACTAGACGTTGCTTCTTTAATCATGCCAAATACAGCAAAATAGTCTTCGCTTGTTAAATAACAAATGCTTAAATAAATATATAAAGGCGTTATTAAGCCTAGCAGTAATACTATCCATTCTCGCCAATTAAATGCTCTAAGAATAATTAAAGAGATAAAACTTAAAGGAAAAACAATAATGTAGTGTATACAAAAAAAGGAGGCTAGTCCCATAAACAAACCGGCCTTAAAAAACTCAGCTAATGCATAATCTTGACGATAGCTATTGATTAAAAAATATAGAGAAGGTAAAAGGAACAAATTTGCTAGTAGAATTGGTTCAATACTATTTTTTGTTGCAGAGGAAAAAGCCAGTAAAATATAGAAAAAAGCAGGTAAATAGTTTGTTTTGGATGTGATTTCTTGTTCAATACATAAAAAATTAACAAAAAAAGCACCTATTAAAATAATAATGAGTGTGATTATTTGATTTAAAGTAAAAGAAAGCTCACCACCAAAAAAATAATAATACAAAATATGCTCCTTGTAATTAATCAAGGAAGAATCCAAATTTATAAACGCAAAAGTGCTTGCCCAAGCCAGTATACTTAGGAAAACAAGCATTATTACGGACGCTTGAATATTGCTTTTTAAAGGACCAACAATCATTTTTTTAAGAAAATCGTTTTTTTTAAGAAAAAATTCTATTTTTGTGCTGTAAACTTACAAAATTAGATTAATATGGCTTCTTTAATGATTACAATGACAGATGTTTTTTACGGAATTGGAGAATTTTCAAAATCTGTATTTAAAGGAATGGATGCTTTAGGACATGGTCCAAACATCATTTTATGGAGCATTATTACTTTCTTGTTAGGATACCAAGTAAGACAAATGATGAAGCAAAACAAAGAAGCTGATAAAAACGGCACTTTAAGATAGTTATAAAAAATTCTTATTTAAAAAAAGAACCTTGATTTTTTAATCAGGGTTTTTTTGTTTAGTTTAGTATATCTTAATTTAAGAATATGCATAAAAAACTACTACCATTTTTATTTCTTGTGTTTAGTTTTCTTGGTTTCTTCAAAGCCAATGCAACCCATATTGTTGGAGGCGAATTAAATTATAAGTATTTAGGCTCAAACAATTATGAAATTAGATTAACGGTTTATCGTGATTGTTACGTTGGCGTTCCTCCCTTTGACAATCCAGCTAGCGTAGGAATTTTTAATAGTAGTAATGTTTTATTACAAACATTAGAAATGACATTTAGAGGTTTAGATACATTGCCCCCAACGATTAATGATCCTTGTACTATTCCTCCATTAGATTTTTGTTATGAGGTAACAACTTATATTGATACGATTAATTTACCTCCATTAGCAGGAGGATATCAAATATCTTATCAACGCTGTTGTCGAAATCAAAACATTTTAAATATTGTAAACCCAGAGTGTGTTGGAGCCACTTATTATGCAACTATTCCAGGACCAGAAGTTGTAGCAATTAATAGTAATCCAGTTATAAAATTTTGGCCACCGCCATTTATTTGTGTAAATAAACCTTGGGTGTTCGACGACTCAGCTATTGACTATGATGGAGACTCATTAGTATATGAATTATTTATGCCTTATGATGGATTAACTGCATCCTGCCCCATGATTGGCCCGTTTTCTCCACAAGCTACTACATGTCCAAATACAGTTCCTTCTTGTCCAACAGTTCCTGTTAACCCACCTTTTTCACCAATAGTTTGGCAAGCGCCATATAGTACGGCTAACATGTTAGGAGGTGTTCCTATGCAAATTAATTCCTCCACAGGACAAGTAACAGCTACCCCTAATTTACAAGGCTATTTCGTTATTGGTATTAAAGTAAAAGAATACCGTAATGGTGTTTTTTTAAGCGAAACAAAACGTGATTTCCAATTAATTGTAAAACCCTGTCCAAGTGTTGTAGTGGCCGCAGCTCAAGTGCCACAAGCAATTTGCGCTACAACAACAGCCTCATTTACCAACAATAGTACAGGTAGTGCGGGTTTAAGTTTCAATTGGTATTTTGGAGACACTTCAACTAATGCAGATACTTCACATGTTACATCTCCAAGTTATACTTATCCTGGCACAGGAAGTTATTCAGTTACTTTAGTGGCTTACGTCAGTAATAAGCCTATGTGTAATGATACCGTAAATACAGTTGTTTCGATAAGTGATGCCTTTAAAGCTTCTTTTACTTTTACTCCAGTTGCTTGTTCCGAAAACCTAGTTAATTTTACAGGAACCGTTCAAAATCCTCCAGGCACAACTCCTGTTTGGACATGGAATTTTGGCGATGGCGACACCTCTTCAGTTCAAAACCCTAGCCATAATTATAATGCAGCTGGAAATTTTCAAGTCACATTGATTACAGAAATCCCTAATTCTATAAATTGTGTAGACACCTTGTCTGCTCAAACAATAAATGTGATTACGAATCCGGAGTTATATATTCCAAATACGTTTACACCAAACGGTGATGGACACAACGATATTTTTAAAGTAAGAGGACCTTATTTTGGAGTGTATTATTTTGCTGTATATAATAGGTGGGGAGAATTGATGTTTGAAACGACGGATCCAAAAGAAGGTTGGGATGGTAATTATAAAGGTAAGCCGTCAGATCCTGGAGTGTTTGGATATTATGTGAAAGCTAAGTGTGGAGAGCAAAGCGAAGAGATTTTTAGAAAAGGAAATGTGACTTTAATTAGATAAACAAAAATGAAAATCAAAACACCATATTTTTCATTTCAACTTACAATGCTTTTTGCAGTATTAATGTTTAATTCTAAGTATTTAGTTTCTCAAGACGTTCACTTTTCTCAATATAACGGTTCGGTAATTAATCTTAATCCTGCTTTCACAGGTTTTTTTGATGGAGATTATAGAGTAAATGGAATTTACAGAAGTCAATGGACTACTGTGCCAGTGCCGTATCGTTCTTTTTCTATTGCAGCAGATGGGCGTTTTAAAACCAAAAACATGAAAAGTGATTGTTTTGGAGCTGGGGTTATTTTTAACAATGATAAATCAGGAGACACGAATTATGGCACAAACCAGTTTTATTTATCAGGGTCTTATATTCATAAACTAAATAAAGATTCTACTTTACTTTGGACAACAGGAATTTTAGCTGGCATTTCAAATGTTGGATTTAATTACAGTAAAATGACTTTTGATGACCAATATCAAAACGATAGTTATAGTGCTTCAAATGGAACAGGAGAAAACTTTTCGAAAAACTCTACGACCTTTGGCGATTTTAATTTTGGAACCGCGTTACAATATGCGATTAAACAAAGGGCATTTGTGCAGTACGGAATTTCCTACCATCATTTCACAAATCCTAAACTAACTTTTCAAAACAACACTAGTATAAAAATTGATGCAAAGTTGAATAACTACTTATGTTTTGCTTATCCTATTGCTGATAAAATAGATATTATTGCTGAGGTATTATATTCGCATCAAGGAAAATATAACGAGATAGTTCCTGGCACACAATTTAAATTTTATCTAGATCAAAAAACAAATCAAGCAGCTTCGGTGGGATTATATTACAGAGCTAAAGATGCAGTAATTGCAAGATTGGGTTATCAAATAAAAACTCTAACAGCTGGTGTAAGTTATGATGTGAATACAAGTAAATTTATTGCTGCAACAAATCGAAGAGGTGCTTTTGAAATTTATGTGACTTACATTTTCAAAAAAATCATTCCGTTTGTTCCTAAAACTAGAGTTTGTCCAATTTATATGTAGTATGCTGATATTTAAAAAAACTCATACACTATTATTTTTTATTTGTTTCTTGTTTGGAACGAGCTTGTTTTCTCAAAGCATTAAACAATACTTAAAATTGGGAGCTGAAGCAACTTCGAGAAAAGATTATTCGTCTGCAGCGCAATATTACAATCAAGTGATTTTATTAGATTCTTCTAAGGTTGAGTATCAATTGTTGTTTGCAGATGCTTCTCGATTAAATTATGATAATGATGCCGCTTTAAATTGGTATTTAAAAATATTTAAAAAAGACAATGGAAAAAATCATAAGGAAGTACCGTTTTATATTGCCACACTTTTAAAAAGTTCTGGTAAATATAAAGATGCGAAAAAATATTTTGACAAGTACTATAAAAAACAACGCAACAGTAAAGACAAAGAAAAGCAACGTTTAGCTGCAAAAGCCAAACAAGAATTTGAAGCTTGCGATATTGCACAAGTATTAGTTAAAAATCCTGTAGATGTAAAAGTGATTCATTTAGATAGCGCTGTAAACAGTAAGGTGAGTGAGTATGCTCCTTTTGAATATGACAGCTTATTATACTTTTCATCGTTAAGAGATAAGTCGCATACAGATGTCGCGGGCGTTGGATTTAATAAATTATATACAGCAAAAAAATCGGCAAAAAAAGAAAACAAATTTTTGAGAGCTAAAGAACTTGACTCACTATTTAATAAAAGCGGCATACATAATGCTAACACAAGTTTTAATGCAGATTTCACAAAAGTGTTTGTATCACGCTGCGGCGCATTAAATGCAAGTCAGTACCGTTGCGAAATTTATGTATCTGATTTTAAAGAAGGACACTGGACAGAGTTACAAAGTTTGCCGTCACCAATAAATGTGAGTGGATGTAATACAACACAACCTTGCTTAAGCGAAATAAACGGTAAACAAGTTTTGTTTTTTGCTAGTGATAGAGCAGCCGGTGAAGGAGCGATGGATATTTGGTATGCTTTTTTAAATGACGATGGAACATTTGAAACGCCTATTAATGCAGGAAAAAAAATAAACACCATCGAAGATGATATTACACCTTGGTTTGTTAAAGAAAATAAAACATTATACTTCAGTAGCACCTGGCACAAAGGCTTAGGCAACTTTGATATTTTTACATCTGAATTTAAAGATAACGCGTTTACTGACGCTCAAAATATTGGCTATCCAATTAATAGCAGTTATAATGATATTTATTATAGTGTTAATTCTAAAAAAGATAGAGCCTATATTTCTTCTAATCGTTTAGGCTCATACTTTGAGGATAAACCTAACTGCTGCAATGATATTTATAGTTTCCCGATTACTCCTTTAACTGAGCCGCCAAAACCTATTGATACCACGGCTCTATTAATTAATCAAATGAAAGTATTAGTGCCACTAACACTGTATTTTCATAATGATGAGCCTGAGCCAAAAACTAAAGTCATCCTAACAAAAAAGAATTACAAAAAAACTTATGAAGATTACATTGCTTTAAAGCCTAAGTATTTAGTAGAGTATCCCAAAGGCTTGAATGGCGAACCAAAGGACTATGCTCTTAACCGAGTTGAGAATTTTTTTGAAGACAGTGTAGATGCTGGAATGCAAGACCTTGATAAGTTTGCATTACTGCTTGACCAAGTATTGCAGCGTGGAGAAAAGGTTAAAATCACTATGAAAGGTTATTGTAGCCCTTTAGCTAGCACCGATTATAATGTGAATTTAGCAAAGCGACGTATCAGTAGTTTACGTAACTATTTTATGGAATATGATAATGGCAAATTTGTGAAATACGTTGATAATACTAATGAATCTGAAGGTCGTATTGAATTTTTTAACGAAGATATTGGCGAATTACCTGTTAGTAAAGTAAGCGACGACGTCAAAGACGTTCGAAACTCGGTTTATAGTCCTTATGCCGCCGCTGAGCGTAAAATCCAGATTATAGCCATTAGCTACTTAAAATAAACGTTTCAACACAGAGAATAAGAGCATAGGAGAACGCAGAGTCTTGTTATGTCTTAGTAATATCTAACCAGTTTTCTCTCTGCGTTCTCCTCAAACTCAGCATCTCTGTGTTAAAAATTGCACAAAATCTTACCACTTATTCCCCAAAATCAACCAGTTACAAAGCCGTAAATTTTTATTACTAAAATCTTACAATATTTGTAGGAAATTAGCCGTCGTTAAACAAAATAAAACGTTATAAACATTAACAAAAAGATAGCATCCAAATATTGTTATTTAAAAACCTTTTTATTATGTTTGGCGTCATTCTAAAAACTAGAAACTAACTAAAAAAACAACAATTATGAGTAACAAAAAAACATCAGGCGGTTTTCCATTAATCGTTTCAGCAATTGCTATCGTTATCTGTTTAGTAATCGGTATCGTAGTTTATAAATTTGTATTAGGTGATCCAGCTAATTTTGATGCTGAAGGTCCAGAAAAAGGACATCCTCACAATTTCTTTGGAATTATGTACAAAGGTGGATTTATCGTACCAATCTTATTAGGAACATTATTTACAGTATTATGCTTTTTCTTTGAGCGTTTAATCACTATCCAAAAAGCTAATGGTGCAGGAAATACAGATAAATTTGTAGCTAACATTAAAGAATTAATTGCAGCTAAAGATTTTGATGGAGCTATTGCAGCTTGCGACAAACAAAAAGGTTCTTTAGGAAACGTTGTTCGTGAAGGGTTAATGAAATACCAATTCGTTCAAAACGATAACACTATGGATAAAGAAGCTAAAGTTGCTGCTATCTCTAAAGCATTAGAAGAAGCGACTGCATTAGAATTACCAATGTTATCTAAAAACTTAAGCGTTATTTCTACTTGTGCATCTATTGGTACATTAGTTGGTCTAATCGGAACGGTTGTAGGTATGATTCGTGCCTTCGGTGCCTTAGCAGCAGCTGGTACTCCTGATACAGCAGCATTAGCAACAGGTATTTCTGAAGCCTTAGTAAATACATTAGTAGGTATCTTATCTTCTGCATTAGCTATTATTTTCTACAACTTCTTCTCAAACCGTGTAGATCAAATTACTTATGCAATGGACGAAGCTGGATTCTCAATTATTCAAGAATTCCAAACTTCAGGAAAATAATTTTTTGATTCCTTTATGGAATTAAAAAATAAATTTCATCTATTAATTAGTAACTAAAAAATAAGTCATGCCAAAAATAAAACCAGCAAAACATGCACCGAGCATAGATATGACTCCAATGGTGGATTTAGCGTTCTTATTGGTTACCTTCTTCATGCTTACTGCATCATTTCGTATGGCAGAACCGGTGATTGTGGATCCACCATCATCAGTATCTGATAAAACATTACCTGAAAACACTGTATTAATTACAGTAGATAATATTGGTAGAGCGTTTTTTGGAGTAGGAAATGGTGAAGCTAGAACTAATACTTTAGCAAAAATGAGCGAAAAGTATGGCGTTAAATTTAACGCCGACCAAATTAAAAAATTTGGTGGTTTATCTAGTTTCGGTGTTGAGATAAAAGATTTACCAAGATATCTAGACGCTTCTGAAGCAGAAAGATTAAAGTTTCAACCTCAAAAAGGAGTTCCTTTAGATTCTGTTAACAACCAATTGAGAGACTGGATTCAAATATCTGCTACTGAATTAAATGCTATCTATATGAGAAATAAAGATAAAGCAGAAGAAACAGGGCAAGAGTTTAAAGGAGAAAAGCCTCGTTATGCTATTAAAGCAGATGCTAAGGCAAAATACATTTATGTAAAAGATGTATTTAAAACCTTTACAGATATGAAAATTTACACTTTCAATTTGATTACATCAATGGAAGGTGGGTCATCAGTTCCAGCAGCTGAACCAAAAAAATAATATTAATTAAAAAAATAATTTAACATGGCAGAAATAGCAGAAAGCGGCGGCGGCGGGCATGGTAAAGGCGGTAAAAAACGCGCCAAGAAACAGAGTACCCGCGTGGATATGACTCCAATGGTAGATTTAGCGTTCTTGTTATTAACGTTCTTCGTACTAACATCAACCTTTAGCAAGCCAAAATCAATGGAGTTAAGCTTACCAGCTCCTCCTGAAAAAGTTGACGATCAACCACCAGTTAAAAATGGTGTTACTTTTTTGTTGACCAAAGACGATAGAATTTTTTATTATGTGGGAGAGTTTTATCCAGCAGGAAATCCAGATGGTAAGCCAGCTACAGTATTACAAGAAACTAACTTTAGTTCCGAAGGCTTACATAAATTGTTAACTGAGCAAAACAAATGGGCTATCGATGAAATCAAAGTTTTAACTGAAAAAAACAAAAACAAGCAGTTGGCAGATACAGCCTACAAACGTATGGCGGTTGATGTAACAGCCAACACAAAAGCCATTACAGCTTTAATTAAAACTGACGATCAAGCAACGTATAAAAATGCCATTGATATGTTAGATGAATTAAAAATTTGTAATGTTGGTAAACGAGTGTTAGGTGTTGAGATGATGGCTACGGAGTACGCATTATTACAAGAAAAAATTAAATAAATATGACAGCAAATTGGAATAGTGTAGTTGACGACTCCAGAAACGATATCGTTTTTGAAGGACGCAACCAAGACTACGGAGCGTATCAAATACGCCGTAGATACAACTGGACTGTTACCTTAATTCTTGGGTGCATGATTGGTGCATTAGCTTTAGGAATGGGTATCAAGTTTGTGTTAGGTTTAAAAGGTGAGGAGATTGCAAAAGAACCAATATTGGATATGACCACTATTGACTTAACAC
>DIHL01000090.1 GCA_002420145.1 Bacteroidetes bacterium UBA5697 | reverse complement strand
ATAAAATATTTCAAAAAATTCTCTGTACTCTTTGTGCCTCTGTGGTGAACTAATACTGTTCACTCTCATTCGGAAAATCTTTACTTTTCACATCTTTAATATATTGCTGAAAAGCTCCACTCATACTTTCATATAAGTTTAAATACCTTCTTAAAAAACGTGGGCTAAACTCATGAGTCATTCCTAACATATCATGCGTCACTAAAACCTGCCCGTCAACTCCCCCACCTGCTCCAATTCCAATAACAGGAATTGAGATACTTTTTGCCACTTCTGATGCTAATTTTGCAGGAATTTTCTCCAAAACCAATGCAAAACAACCGCTTTCTTCTAAAATTTTGGCATCTTCAATTAGACGCTTTGCCTCTTCTTCTTCTTTAGCTCTTACTGTGTAAGTCCCAAATTTATAAATAGACTGAGGAGTTAAACCCAAATGTCCCATTACTGGGATACCAGCCGATAAAATACGTTCAATAGAATCTTTAATTTCTCGTCCACCTTCTAATTTAACAGCATGGGCTCCACTTTCTTTCATGATTTTAATAGCAGAAGTTAACGCCTCTTTTGAATTACCTTGATAAGAACCAAAAGGTAAATCAACCACTACCAAGGCTCTGTCAATGGCTCTAATAACCGAAGAAGCATGATATATCATTTGATCTAAGGTTATTGGCAAAGTTGTTTCGTGACCAGCCATGACATTACTGGCACTATCACCAACCAAAATCACATCAATGCCAGCATGGTCAATAATTTTTGCCATGGTATAATCGTATGCGGTAAGCATGGCAATTTTTTCGCCACGACGTTTCATCTCTTGTAATTGATGAGTGGTTACCTTTTTAACTTCTTTGTGAACTGACATAATTTGATCTATTCTGGTATTTTTTGTAAAATTACTGAAATAATTTGGAGTTCACTTAAAAATGGTAACTTTGCTATCCTACTTATTAAAAATGAAAAATATTAAATTATATACTGGATTATTAGCAATAGCACTTATTAGTTTAAGTTCTTGCAAAAATGATTTGGATGTTTTGGCTCCAGGAGAAGAAACAGTATCTGTTTATGCTGTATTGAATCCAAATGAAAGTGTTCAAAATGTTAGAATTAACAAGGTTTATTTAACGGATGGTGATGCTTTAACAGCAGCCCAGGACGTTAATCAAATTAATTATGATACGGCTGAACTTCGCGTTTCTTTACAACGCTTTTTAGTTGGTGGAACTACTCCTACTCTAACAACAGTAGGAAATTCATCTAAAAAAGAAATTGTTTTAACAGGAACAGTTGTTACAACGGCCTCTGGAGGCTTTAATACAAACCAAACCATTTGGCAAACTACAGATAAGCTTTACAACTCAGGAGAATACAAATTAATTATTTTCAATAAAAAAACTGGTAAAGAATTTACTTCTCAAAATGTGATTATAGATAGTGTGAAACCAAATGCAAACAAACCTTTCATTTATCATCCTACATTATATCCTACTCACGGTAATTATGTAACTACAGGTTCTTTCCCAACAGCTCAAACAGGCTATATTGATTACTCGATATTAACGGGCACGCAAAAAATCAGATTTACTTCTATTGCAAATGCTAAACTGTATGATGTAGTTTTACGTTTTCATTATATTGATTCATTAATAGCTGGTGGAACTAACAATGGATACGTTGATTTTAAATTCACCACTCAAAAATCGTCTACTCTTGCAGGTGGCGAACCTATGGAAGTGACATTTTCTCCTAACGATTTTTATGTAAACTTAGGTCTTCAAATGTCTAAAAAAACAAGTGTTGGTATAAAAAACAGACGTTCATTTTATTTAGAATATGTTATTAGAGCTGGAGCAGAATCTTTGAATACTTTTTTACAAGTGAACCAGCCTTCAAACACAATAGCTCAAGACAAACCTAATTATTCTAACATTAATGGCGGTGTAGGTATTTTTTCTACGAGCTCACGTTCTATCATCACACATGATATGTGGAATGATTTTATTGATAAAATTGCTTGTCATCCAAGCACATATCCTTATTTATTTTGCAAAAGTGATGGAGTTGTGGCTCCTGGCCCTTGCAATTAAAATCTGACAAAATTCACGCTTTTAACCGCCTAAAATGACATATTTTAGGCGGTTTTTTATTGTTTGTGTCAGCCTGTCATAATTGCAGCTTCTTTTTGGATTGGCACAAACATTGACTAAAGTACTGCATAATTTAAAAAAATCGTAAACAATTAAAAACACATATATTATGGGAAAAATTATAGGAATAGATTTAGGTACAACAAATAGCTGCGTAGCGGTTATGGAGGGTAACGAAGCTGTTGTTATTGCTAATAACGAAGGAAAAAGAACGACTCCATCAGTCGTAGCATTTGTTGAAGGTGGCGAGCGTAAAGTAGGAGATCCTGCTAAACGTCAAGCAATCACCAACCCAACAAAAACTATTTCTTCTATTAAACGTTTTATGGGAACTTCTTTTGACGAAGCTCAAAAAGAAATTCCTCGTATGACTTACAAAGTAGTAAAAGGCGACAATGGAACTCCAAGAGTATCTATCGACGACAGAAACTACTCTGCACAAGAAATTTCGGCTATCATTTTACAAAAAATGAAAAAAACAGCTGAAGATTTCTTAGGAACGACTGTTGATGAAGCAGTTATTACAGTGCCTGCGTACTTTAACGATGCTCAACGTCAAGCTACTAAAGAAGCTGGTGAAATTGCTGGTTTAAAAGTAAAACGTATCATCAACGAGCCTACCGCTGCTGCATTAGCTTACGGTATGGATAAAAAAGGAAAAGACATGAAAATTGTTGTGTTTGACTGCGGTGGTGGTACACATGACGTGTCTGTTTTAGAATTAGGTGATGGTGTATTTGAAGTAAAATCTACTGACGGTGATACTCACTTAGGTGGTGATGACTTTGATAACTTAATTATCGACTGGTTAGCTGACGAATTTAAAAAAGACGAAGGAATTGATTTACGTCAAGATCCAATGGCTTTACAACGTTTAAAAGAAGCTGCTGAGAAAGCTAAAATTGAATTATCTAGCACAACAACTTCTGAAATTAACTTGCCATACATTATGCCAGTTAACGGTATTCCTAAGCATTTAGTGAAGCAATTAACTCGTGCTAAATTTGAGCAACTAGCTGATGGTTTAATTCAACGTACAATTGATCCTTGTAAATCAGCATTAAAAAATGCAGGTTTATCAACTTCTGATATTGATGAAATTATTTTAGTTGGTGGTTCAACTCGTATTCCAGCTATTCAAGCTGCCGTTGAAAAATTCTTCGGAAAAGCTCCAAGCAAAGGAGTTAACCCTGATGAGGTTGTAGCTTTAGGTGCTGCTATCCAAGGTGGTGTATTAACAGGAGAAGTAAAAGACGTATTATTATTAGATGTAACACCTTTATCTTTAGGTATCGAAACTTACGGTGGAGTGTTCACTAAATTAATCGAATCTAATACAACGATTCCTTCTAAGAAAACAGAAACGTTCTCAACCGCTAGCGATAACCAACCAAGTGTACAATTACATGTATTACAAGGTGAGCGTCCGATGGCAAAAGATAACAGAACAATTGGTCAGTTTAACTTAGATGGTATTATGCCAGCTCCACGTGGGGTTCCACAAATTGAAGTAACATTTGATATTGATGCAAACGGTATCTTATCAGTATCTGCTAAAGATAAAGCAACTGGTAAAGCACAAAACATTCGTATCGAAGCTTCTTCTGGATTAAGCAAAGAAGAAATTGAGAAAATGAAACGTGAAGCAGAGATGAATGCGGATGCTGATAAAAAAGCAAAAGAAGAAGCAGAAAAAATCAATGCAGCTGATGGATTAATTTTCCAATCTGAAAAACAATTAAAAGATTATGGAGATAAAATTCCAGCAGAGAAAAAAGCAACGATTGAAAGCGCTTTAACAGGATTAAAAACTGCACATGCTGCTAAAGATTTAGCTGCTATCGACACTGCAACTACATCATTAAACGCTGCATGGGAAGCTGCATCTCAAGAAATGTATGCTGCTATGAACGAGCAAGGTGGCGCTGCTAACCCAGGTGCTGAAGGTGCTGCAAATGCAGACGCAGGTAGCAAAGGTGAAAACGTAACGGATGTTGACTACGAAGAAGTAAAATAAGCTTAGTTAAAAATTAATAATTAAAATCCCCTTCAGAGGAATCTTGAAGGGGATTTTTTATATTTGATATACTAAATGATTGATAATATATATAATCCAGAATATGTAAAAACTCTTTTTGATAAAATGAGTCAATCATATGAGCGAATGAATTATATCACTTCATTTGGGTTTTCAATACGTTGGCGAAAACAATTTTTAAAAAATATAGAAAAGTCTTCTGAGAAAATAAAAATTATCGATTTATTAAGTGGAATGGGTGAAACTTGGGGACCAACTATGAAAAGGTTCCCTAATGCAGAGTTAACTGCATTGGATTTTTCAGAAGGTATGCTAAATTATGCTACTAAAAAAAATACTAAATATTTTAAATCTAATATACATATTTTACATCAAGATATTTTAAAAAATCAACTCCCTAAAAATCATTTTGACATAGTGATATGCTCATTTGGACTTAAAACATTTAATGAAGAACAACTTATAATATTGGCTAATGTTGTAGAACAAATTTTAAAACCGGGAGGGCAGTTTTCTTTTATAGAGGTTTCAAAACCTAAAAACAAACTACTACAAAAACTATATGGATTATATTTAGGGAAAATCATTCCTATTCTTGGAAGAATTTTACTTGGTAATCCTGAAGAATATAAAATGTTATGGAAATATACTCTTCAATTCGAGAATTCAAACAAAGCATTTGAAATTTTCAAATCTTCTGGACTAAAGACAACGTATCAAATATATTTTTTCGGTTGTGCATCAGGATTTAACGGAAGAAAACAAATATCTATAAATCATTAAAAAAACAAAAAATTAAATAGTGAACTTAAAAATCTAAATCAATGAACAACATTTTATTTTACATCATAATATCAACAAATTTCATTTCATTTTCTTCATTTGCCAGCGATTCCCTAAACATCATCAACAAAAAAGTGAGTTTTGGTTTTGCTCCTAATAGCAATCGTAACGTGAATAGTGTGATTGTGCATTCTACTTTTAATAATTCGGGAGGAGAAAAATATGATATTGATTTGGTACTCAAACAATTTTCTACTTACGGTGTATCTGCTCATTATGTGATTGGACGTGATGGCACCATCTATCAATTAGTAGATGAAAAAGATAATTCGTACCACGCTGGTAAAAGCAGTTTACCAGATGGCACTACTAATGTGAATTCTTGCTCTATTGGTATTGAAATTATGACTTCTTATACCGAAAGCCCAACCGAAGAACAAACGAAGGCTTTGCTAAGCCTCATCAATGATATTAAAACACGTTATAACATAAAGTATGTACTTCGCCACAGCGACATTGCTCCTGTGCGCAAAACCGACCCTTGGAACTTTGATTGGGATGCTTTTAAAAAGCGATTAGAAGAACAAAAAAACAATTAATTTTTCTTTCCAAATCTATTTAAACAATAGTCTTTACCGTTTGTTACACAACTGACAATAGCTTTAATCTATTTATCAGTTTACATTGGATATAGAATTTTACAAAGAACAATTAAGCGCCAAAGAAGATATGTTAGCAAGAACGACCAAGTACTTGACTGATATACGATTTGATTTGCAAGAAAAAAACAGAGAGCTCCACGAGGCTCATAATGATATACTAGGCAGTATTCGTTTTGCAGAACTCATTCAGCGTTCGTTATTACCTGATATTAGCATCTTAAAAATATTTTTTCAGGATGCGGCCTATGAAGTAAAGCAGCAAATTGGTATTGGTGGAGATGCTGTATTTATTAAAAACACATCTCAGGGCATTGCATTTGGCTTAACAGATTCTACTGGCCACGGTGTTCCAGCTGCGCTACTAAGTATTTCTGGCTCTTTAATGCTTAACGAATTAACGACTTCTATTGAAATTGAAAGCCCTAATGTTTTAGTGAAATTACTAAACTATCAATTACATAATACCTTTAATTCCAATCAACATTCCATTGCTCACATGGAAGGAACCGTTTGTTATTATTCTACAAAAAAAAGAAAGTTAAGCTATTGTTCTGCCAACGGCAAAGCTATTTTATTTAACAAAACAGGAGAATTACGAGAGCTCACCACAGGAAAGTATTCGATAGGCGAAAATCTAGCCGATGAGTTTGAAAATTTTGAATTAGATATTATGCCTGACGACAGATTGATATTATTCTCAGATGGATTAACGGATCAATTTGGTGGCGAAAAAAATAAAAAGTTTTCGAGAGCACGATTAAAACAATTAATTGTAACACACTGCGAAAAATCAGTGGATGAGATAAAACAAATCATAACACAAGAACATTTGAATTGGAAAGGCTCCAATCAGCAAACAGATGATGTTTCTTTCCTTATTGTAGAATTTTAATGGCAAAAAATATGACTTATAATAATCTTGAATTTGAGTTGATTTACGAATGTGAGTATTCTAAACTTTATTACAATTATGAATTGATGATGGCGATTTGTTTAGCCGAACAAGAGTATATCCCAATCAGTAATTTCAAAACCATGTTTTTAAAAGTGTCTGATTTAATAGAAACATTTCCAATCAAACATTTAATATTTGATAAACGAAATTTGCGAACCTTTCACCAACCAAGCATGGAATGGTATTTTGCTATTTGGAAACCAATTGTAAGAGAAAAAGGTTTAGTTAGCCACTATAAAATTTTACCTGAATTAGATTGGTTTGAAAAAGCAGTAGAAGCAGGCAAACATGAAATAATTAAAAAATACGGCAAAGAAATTTTAAAGGGAATACATATATTTTATGTAAAATCTATTGAAGAGGCAATTGAAAATTTAAATAAAAACTAAAGAACTTATACCAACTCCATTTGATACAAATCTAATCCCTTTGCCCAGTGGTCTTTTTCGAAGGCTACTGTTTTGAAACCGTATTTTTCAAAAAACTGAAAGGTGTGTTGCGTAGTTCCTAAAGCAATTTTAATTCCAGGATAAATTTCTTTGGCTTGATTAATTCGATGCAATAACAATTCTTTCCCAAAACCTTCTTTGTGATGCTTGTTATCTACCATACCCCAAGTCATAATAACATGTGGTTCGTTAGTATATTTTGAAGGTTGATTTAAGGCTATGCCTCCACAAGCCACAATCACATCATCTTTTACAATTAAAGAGTAAGGACCTCTAACACTAGCATCTCTATCTAAAAACGCATCAAACAAGGCAACTTCTTCTTCGGCAAAATACAAAGGCATATTGCTTTTAAAAATCTCTAGCAATCTACTTTTTGTGTCGGGAGAATATAATTTAATTATTGTCAATTACCTTAGGAACTTTAAAGTAATCCGAATCCTTTTTAGGAGCATTTTTCAATGCCTCTTTTTGAGTTAAAGTTTCTTTAGGGATATCGTCACGCATCACGTTTTTCTCGTCTGTCATGTATATTAATGGTTCTACTCCATCCGTATCCATTTCGTTAAGCTTATCTACAAAAGCCAACATACGATTCATATCATTTAAGATTTCGGCTTTACCTTCTTCGCTAAATTCTAAGCGAGCTAAATGTGCTACTTCGTCTACTGTTTTAATATCAATTTTTTGTGCCATTGTATTCGTTTAATGTATCGTTAATTAATTTGAAAACGCGTTCTCGCAAATCTACTAAATTTTCGTCAGTCATACCTTTAGTTTCAATAGGTTCTAAAATAACCGTTTTTGCTATCCCAAAGCATCCATTACTTTTAAAATAACCACCATTTTGTAGTAATTCCCAGTTATTTAAATTGACTACAGGTACAATAGGCACCTGTTTATCTATGGCTAATTTAAATGGTCCGTTTTTAAACGGCTTTAATTTACCGTACGTAGAAATTGTTCCTTCCGGGTAAATTACCATACTACGACCTTTATCAATTGCCTCGCCAGCCTTAATTAAAGCTTTTGGAGCATCAATTTTACTTTTACGGTTTACCGTAATATCCATCCCTCTAAAAAACACACCAAATAAAGGCGCTTTTTCTAATTCAACTTTAGCCATATACAAAGCCAAATGATCAATATACATGGTACTTAAAACAATGTCTAAATAAGAAGTATGGTTAGCTACAAACACACAAGGTTTAGGCATTTTTTTAGACTTAGTTTTATATATCAATTTTGGAAACACAAAAGAACCATACGCAATGCAATACGACCAAATACGTTTAATTTTAAACGTTGTATCTAACTTTTGTTTTTTGATAGTATAATAAAAGAAAGGATATAGTATTAAAAAAGAAATAGAAAACACGATAAAGAACCATGTTTTCCAGATAGGGGCAAATATGCGTTTGATTAATTTCAAGGGCGTAAAGATACAAAAAAAATAGTGATGAAAATATCATTTAACCACATAGAGACATAGGCTGAATGACAGTATAAATATCATAAAGAACGATATATTTAGATAAAATATAGCAAATTGAAGCGTTGCTTCAATTCTATGCACACTAATGCTATCCTGCAACAAATAAACATAAATTTTCTATGCGACTATGTGGTTAAAAATGAACCCTAGCAATCAATAAAAACATTACTTTTATAACCATAAAAACAAACCTTGCAAAACCAAATTACCATACAAGTTACTAATGCCGGAAAAAAATTTGGCAGAGAATGGATTTTCAGAAAAGTGGATTTAGAAATTAAACCGGCAGAAAAAGTAGTTATTTTAGGCTTAAATGGTTCTGGTAAATCCACTTTATTACAAGCAATGACGGGTTACTTAACGTTAAACGAAGGCTCTGTTGCATACTCTAACAATCAACAAAAAACAGAAGAAGAGCAGCAATACAAACTCATTAGTTTGGCTTCACCCTATTTAGAATTAGTAGAAGATTTTACTTTACAGGAACAAATAGAACACGCAAATATTTACAAGCCCTTTTTAAATAGTTTAAATATTAGTCAAGTAGTTGAATTATCTGGATTAGCAGCTCATAAGGATAAATTTATTAAATTGTTTTCGAGTGGCATGAGGCAGCGTTTAAAATTAACGCTAGCTATTTTAGCTGATGCGCCCATTTTATTTTTGGATGAACCTACTACAAATTTAGATGCAACGGTAATTGATTGGTACAAAAACATGATTGCAACTTACGCATCGCACAAAACCATAATTGTTTGTTCTAACTCCATTAAAGACGAATACGCTTTTTGTGAAAGAGTCATTACCATGGAAGATTTTAAGAATTAATATCAAACATCCTTCTGTTATCGACTTCGCTCGAACAGACAGGTAGAAAATGAACATATCAAAAAATGAAACAACTCTTTCTTATTCGCCACGCTAAATCTGATTGGACAAACCCCGAGTTAAAAGATATAGAACGTTATTTGAATGAACGTGGCTATAGCAATGCCAATATGATGGCCGCTAAGTTTAATTACAAACCTGATTTAATTATTACCAGCCCAGCAATTAGAGCCATGAGTACGGCTTTAATTTTTGCACGAAACATAAACTATCCTGCAAACTCTATTTGTATTAAACAAGAGTTATATGAATCATCCGTACAAAATTATTTATCTGTCATTCATTCAATTGATAATTCTCACAATACTGTTTTATTGTTTGCTCACAATCCAACAATAAGCAATGTAGCACAACATCTAACACAGGCCTTACCCATGGAAATGCCAACTTGTGCTATAGCAGGTATTAGCTTTGATATTACTGATTGGAAGAAAGCAAAAGAAGGAGATTTATTTCTGTTTGATTATCCGAAGAAATAATTACAGACACCTGCGTTCCATTTTCATTTAAACAAATCCGTAATATCAACGCCTGTTGCATACTTTTGTAAACGCGATTCATCAGGCTCCATAATGGCGATGTCTTCCAGCTTATTAGTATAAGCATTGTAAAATACTTCTACATAGGTATCATCTACTATAAATAAACTAATTTTAAAAGCATATTCTTTAATAGATGATATATAATCTCCATCACAAAACACAATAGCTGCCCTGCCATGCAAATCTGATTTAGAAAATAACTGATGATTCATACCACAAAGTTAAGGCAAGACCTCGTTGCTTTGTGCTATGTTTTGTAGCAAAATGAAATTTATTTAGCAATATTCAATTTACTCTTCTTGTAACCATACATTAAGTATACTACTAAGCCTATCACTAACCACACACCAAACATCATCCAGTTGGTCCATCCCATGCCAGTTAGTAAATAGCAGCATGATAATAAACCTAATACTGGTATTAAAGAATAGTTTTTAATAAAAGAGAAGATTGCAATCGTTATCCAAACTAAATAAAATACAATCATAGGAATGTTATATGAACCATCTTCATTTACAATCATACTTACTTTATTATAAAAAATAATAATAAAAGAAATAATGGTAATAACAGGGACAATAAATTTGGCGTTGATATAAGGCATTTTAAATTTACCTTTTTCTTTAGCATCCATATTACGAGGTAATATCAAAACACCACCACATACTAATACAAAGGCAAATAAAGTGCCGATACTTGTAAAATCTAATACAAATTTAGGCGTTGTAAAAAAGATAGGAATACCAACTACTAAACCAGTAATTAATGTAGAGAAAGCAGGTGTTTTATATTTTGGATGAATCTCTGCAAATTTCTTTGGTAATAATCCATCTCTACTCATTGCCATCCAAATACGAGGTTGCCCCATTTGAAACACTAAAATTACACTCGTCATAGCTACTACAGCGGCAATGGAAACAACAAATAGCATCCATTTGATACCTTTCATAGCAAATACTTCTGCAAGTGGGTCGGAAACATTTAAAGCGGTGTAAGAAACCATACCGGTCAATACTAATGCTAAAATGATAAATACAATCGTACAAATAATCAACGAATAAATCATCCCTCTTGGTAAATCTCTTTGAGGATTTTTACTTTCTTCGGCTAAAGTAGATACAGCATCAAAACCAATATAAGCAAAGAATACACCTGAAACACCAGCCATTACTCCACTAAATTGGTTTGGCATAAATGGTGTCCAATTATCAATATCTACATAAGAAGCACCAACAACAATTACTAATAGAATAATAGCTAATTTAATAATCACCATAATATTACTAGCATTGCGAGATTCTTTAGTACCAACATATACTAACCAAGTCACTAAAATATTAATCATCACGGCTGGTAAATCAATGATAAATTTTACGCCTGCAATAATAGGAGCTGTATTCCATGCGTCACTCATTTTACCAGCAGTTCCATCTAAAAATGCTTGATGAGAATCAGAATAATTATTGGTTAACCAAACTGGAATATGCAATCCAAAACTCTCCATCAAATTCACAAAATAACCGCTCCACGAAAAAGCTACATAAATATTACCGATAGAATATTCCATTAACAAAGCCCAACCAATTATCCATGCTGCTAATTCACCAAACGACACATAAGCATACGTATAAGCACTACCAGAAGCTGGAACACGTGTGGCAAAATCAGCATAACACATAGCGGTAAAACCACAAGCTATGGCACAAATAATAAATAAAAAAATAACGGCTGGTCCACCCGAAAAACAAGCTGAACCAATACTACTAAAACTACCAGCGCCAATAATAGCGGCAATTCCAAAAAAGGTTAAGTCTCTTACAGTTAATACACGATGTAATCCTTCTCCATGGCTTTCTGCATCTGTAATTGCCGAAACTGATTTTCTACGAAATAAATTATTAAAAATAAAACCCATAATATAAATTAATGCTTAAAACAAATATAACTATTTAACTAAATGTTTGACAAAAGGAATCTTTCTAAAAATGGACGTATCTAATATCAAAAGTGGAATCATTAATAAAAAAGGAATAAAAGGTATTTTATAACGCACAATGGCTCCAGTAACAGTAGTGGTTATTCCTATTAAAATAAAAGATGTTATAACAATTGTGATACAACACACTAACAAATTCTTATCAATTAAACCTTTATTTCTAAAAATAAAACAAAAAATAAAAAATAATAAAAAGGATAAATTTTCAAAAGATGCCATTACCTCTAAAACAGACCGACTATCATAAAATAAAGGCTTACATAAAACATTATAAAACGATTGAGGAATTAATTTAGCAAAAGAAGAAAATGAATATTGAAGTCTATCCATATTAATAGCAGAACCAGAAGGAGCACAAACCGACCTTAATTCGAAGTAAGACGTGTCCTTATTGTTAGTTTCGTAAATGGTATCTCTTAAATTATGTGTATTCCAATACATAAAAGCGGAGTGCCTATCTAATTGAAATAAATTATTAACGGTGTCTACTTTATGAAAATGAGTTGTATCACTATATTCAAACCTTACATACTTATCTTCATGAATAAAAAAACGACCTCCTTTACTTAAACTCACAAAATCATTTTGGCGAACAACAATGGTGTTTAATACATCTTTATGGAATACAATTTTTAAAGTCAAAATTCCTGTTCCGTATATGAGCAGTAATGAAGTTAAATAAAACAATGCAACTCTTTTTATTTGATAACGCTTAACAATAACAAATAATATTAATGGAACTAATAATAAAACAATAATATAAGGCTTAATTATTAAGAATAATGTAATAGAAAATACAAAAAGAAAAACATACTTAATTTTAATTTGGCGATGAACGAATAATTTAAAATAAGCATAAACAAATAAGCCCAATAAACACATGGCAATAGGTTCTTTTAATACGCCAGATGTCCAAAATAAAATGGATGGTGTTAAGAATATAATTATTGCCAGTAACATTTCTTTTTTCGGAAAGTATATTTTGAATGTTTTATAAAAAGCAAACTGACCAACAAAAGAAATCACTAGCATCACTAATGCATGAACAGCATAGTTCCCAAATGAAAATAACATGATAATGGCATTGATGCGAATAGGAGTTCTATTATCGTTTAAAAAGAAATCACCTGTTACATCTGCCCTACCCCATTTTTCAATTTGTTTAAAATAAGGCTCATATAAAGGGTCGGTATCTAATTCGGAATGTAACCCAAAAATCATTTTAAAAAAATCAAGAGGATGATTAGGCAAAGCATCATACATGATTTTAGCGTCGTGTAAGGTTGAAACACTATCGCCATTAAAACCCGCAGGGTAGTAACAAAAATACACCCAATAGTAAGCGGCACATCCTAAACTTTTAATGATTAAAATTCCAAAAATAATTTTTAGAGAAAGTACAGAGTCTCTAAAAAAAGACAGTTTGCTCACTAAAAAACAGAACACTAAAAAGTATATCGCTGCTAAAATCAACTAAAAGAGGTATAAGATATGGGTTATGAATTATGAGTTTTTTGTTTAATAGTTAAAATCGAACTTCTTATCATTTTCAATAGTTCAACCGCATTAAATTGAAGTTCTTCGAATTCAACTTGATTAATATATTCTGTTTCTTTTAATAATTCCAACCAATAAATAGTTTCATCACATTCTTTTTGAGCAATAGCCAATTTATGGATAAAATCTTTTGAACTCTCAGCATTTTGAGCCTCTCTTACTAATGCTCCTACCGCAGTTCCACTTCTTAATAACTGTTTACTCAAAATAAACTCTCTTTTATTCTCAATCAAATACTTATAAAGTTTAACAACACGAATTGCAAACACAAAGCTCTTATCTTTAATAATACTTTTACCCATAACTTAAACTTATATTATAACTCATAATTCATCTCTTATAACTCATAACTCTATAGGTTACTAACGATGGCTAATTGCTTGGTTTTATTATCAAAAACAAAACGAGTAATTTTTTTAATTCCTAAACTCGAGAAAGAAAATAACACATCCCATGTTTTTGTTTGTTCGTTATACCCCATTAAATCAGAACCTTCTGATTTAATTAATCCTAATTCGTTATGCCAAATAAAATCTTCGTTAAGCGATGGATAAGATGCGTAAAGAGAGCTCTCACGCAAAGCAGGATTATAAATTCTAAATTGAGTTGATAAGGAATCTTTAATTCCATAAATAAAACGAGAACTATTCCCTATTTTTTTAAACGCACGTGTTGGATGATTACAAATCCAAACATCATTGTTTGTTTTTAAATCTAACACTCGTAGCGAATGAGGTTCAGTTAATTTATAATACATCAAGGAATCAGCATTTAACCAAGTATGATATCCTATGGAGTCTGTTCCTTCATGAACAATAGCTTTAAATGTACCATCCATATTAAATTGCCAAACACGCTGCGACGAATCTTTTTCAACCACCACCGAACTAAATCCTAAACCACTAGGAATAATAGTTGGAGAATACTCACTCACTTGAGATTTAGTTAAATTAATAGATGTCTTTTTTGAAATAGAATATTGATAAACATCTGCTTGTTTTGTGGAATCAATCAACACATATAAAATAGATTTACCATCAAAGTTAAATGTAGGTTGATTATCATAACCAGCTCTATGAGTAATATTTAAAGGATTAGTATATAAATACTTTCCCTCTTTTTTTTCAATTTTAAATAACCAAATATCTGTTTCTGGCATTTGGCCAAAAGCTAATAAAGAGCTAAACAGACTAAATACTAACAGTTTCATTAAATTTCTTTTTAAACGTGTATTGTATTAATTGATAAACAACATATCCCCAAAATAACCCTACCACTGTTCCTACAAAAATATCGGAAGGATAATGCACTCCCAAATACATGCGCGAATATGCCGTTAAGGCTGCCCAAAAAAAGAAAGAGTATCTAAACACAATTGATTTTTTATCAAACAATAAAAATAAAATCATAGCCACACCAAATGAATTAGTAGCATGTCCCGAGAAAAATCCATAGGTCCCACCTCTGTATTCGTTAACAATGTGAACTTTTGATTGAATTTCGAGATTATGAGTTGGGCGATACCGCTTTACCGCATGTTTAATTTGATTAGAAGTTTGATCTGTTAAAACAATCAGTAGTACAAAAAACCCCAGTAAAATCAACAACTTTTTAGCACCTGTTTTATTATAAACGAGGTATAACCAATAAAAAAATACAGGAGCAAACACCCAAATTTGAGACACATAGTACATCAAACTATCAAACATTGGGGCATGAAAGCCATTAATAGCTAAAAATAATTCGCGATCTAATAATTCCAATTTATCAAACATCTCTTAAAAGTAAAAAAAATAGAGTTAAAAGCGAGAATTTTCGATTAAAAGCAAATTGTTAAAAACTTGTTATTAATTGATTTATATGGATTTTTAAGCACTTTTCAACAAATCACCTAGAAGCCCTTTGAACGATTATCTTTGTGTTTTACTACAATTTATGAGCAATTCAAAGAAAATAAACAGTGCATTGATATCCGTTTTTTACAAGGATAATTTAGAACCAGTTATTAAAAAATTAAATGAGTTAGGCGTTACGATATACAGTACAGGTGGGACTCTAACTTTTATAGAAAACCTTGGAGCGCCAGTAAAATCAGTAGAAGGATTAACTTCTTTTCCTGAAATACTAGGAGGACGAGTAAAAACTTTACATCCAAAAATCTTTGGAGGAATTTTAGGTCGCAGAGAATTAGATACAGATGTGGCTCAAATGGAACAACACGAAATCCCTACTATTGACTTAGTGATTGTGGATTTATACCCATTTGAAGAAACTTTAGCAAGTGGTGCTTCAGAAGAAGACATTATCGAAAAAATTGATATTGGTGGCATTTCGTTAATTAGAGCTGCTGCAAAAAATTATAATGATGTGGTGATTGTTTCATCAAGAAATGATTATTCTTCTTTATTAAATTTATTAAATGAAAAAAATGGTTCTTCAGATTTAGCCGACCGAAAAACATTTGCAGCAAAAGCATTTGCGATGAGCAGTCATTATGATTCAGCGATCTTTAATTATTTTAATACTACTGAACAATTACCTGTTTTAAAAAATAGTTTTAATGGTGGAACTGTTTTACGTTACGGAGAAAATCCTCATCAAAAAGGAGTGTTTTATGGCGACATGGATGCCATGTTTGAAAAATTAAATGGCAAAGAATTATCTTACAATAATTTATTAGATGTTGATGCTGCTGTAAACTTAATGGCAGATTTTACAACCGAACCAACTTTTGCTATTTTAAAACATAACAATGCTTGTGGTGTTGCTAGCCGTGCAAAAATATTAGATGCTTACTTAGATGCTTTAGCTGGAGATCCTGTCTCCGCATTTGGTGGCATTTTAATTAGTAATACCGAAATTGATTTTGAAACAGCAGAAGAAATTCACAAACTGTTTTGTGAAGTAGTAATTGCTCCTAGTTATTCGGCAACAGCATTAACTTTATTGAAATCAAAAAACAATCGTATCATCTTAGTTCAAAAACCAGTTGCTTTACCTACAAAGCAAATCAGAACATTATTGAATGGTATTGTTGAACAAGATAAAGATTCAGTTAGCGAAACTGCAGCAAACTTAACTTTAGTAACAAAGGTTGCTCCAACTGAAGCTCAAATAAAGGATTTATTATTTGCTAATAAATTAGCCAAACATACCAAATCAAATACCATTGTAATTGCAAAAAACAATCAGTTAATTGCAAGTGGCACTGGTCAAACATCTCGTGTAGATGCTTTAAAACAAGCCATTAACAAAGCCATGGCTTTTGGGTTTGATTTAAAAGGAGCAGTGATGGCAAGTGATGCATTTTTTCCATTTGCTGATTGCGTAGAAATCGCTCATAAAGTTGGCATTGATACAGTGATTCAACCAGGTGGCTCTATTAAAGATAAAGACAGTATTGAATATTGTGATGCAAAAGGTATGAGTATGGTATTTACAGGTACTCGTCACTTCAAACATTAAAACAAACTAAATAGTAACCTATTAATTCTTCAATTCAACAACTCATTAATTATTAAATATGGCATTATTCGATTTTTTAACTCAAGACATTGCGATTGACTTAGGTACAGCCAACACAATCATTATTCATAACGAGAAAGTTGTTGTTGATCAGCCTAGTATTGTTGCGGTTGACAGAACAACAGGTAAAGTCATTGCGGTTGGTAAACAAGCGCAAATGATGCACGGTAAAACACACGAAAACATTAAAACCATTCGTCCTTTACGTGATGGAGTTATCGCCGATTTCCAGGCAGCAGAAGAAATGATTAAAGGAATGATCAAAATGATTAATCCAGGAAATCGTTTTTTTAAACCATCTCTTCGTATGGTAATTTGTATTCCAAGTGGTATTACAGAGGTGGAGAAACGTGCGGTACGTGATAGTGCGGAACATGCTGGGGCAAAAGAAGTTTACATGATTCATGAACCAATGGCTGCGGCAATTGGTATGGGAATAGATGTGGAAGAGCCAATGGGAAATATGATTATTGATATTGGTGGTGGTACTTCTGAAATTGCCGTTATTGCTTTAGGAGGTATTGTGTGCGATAAATCTACTCGTATTGCGGGTGATGATTTTAACGCAAACATTGAAGAATATATGCGTCGTCAACATAATATTTTAATTGGTGAGCGTAGTGCCGAACAAGTAAAAATTGAAGTTGGTGCTGCGATGACAGAAATTGAAAACCCTCCTGCGGATTACGCCGTTCAAGGAAGAGATTTAATGAGTGGGATTCCAAAAGAAGTATTTGTAAGTTATGTTGAGATTGCTCACTGTTTAGATAAATCTATTTCTAAAATTGAAGAAGCGATTTTAAATGCCTTGGAAATGACTCCTCCAGAATTAGCAGCCGATATTTACCGTACTGGTATTTATATGGCAGGTGGAGGTTCTTTATTAAGAGGACTTGACAAGCGTATTTCATTAAAAACAAAATTACCAGTTCATGTTTGCGAAGATCCATTAAGAGCTGTAGCTCGTGGCACTGGCATTGCACTTAAAAATGTACACAAATTCCCTTTCTTAATTAAATAATTAAAATCACGTACCATGAAAAAACAAATAGTATTAGCATTAGCTTCTGTACTTTTTCTATTTAGTTTAAAGAGTCATGCTCAAGACAAAACTGCATATGATAAAGGAACAACTGTTGCTACTATTGGTTTCGGTTTTCCCGATTTATATAGAACAAATTTAATATCAGCTTACAATAAATATAATTCAAGTAAAGTAAGTAGTGTTGGTCCAATTATTTTAAAAGGTGATTATGGCATTGTAAAATTTAAATGGGGACATACTGTTGGTGTAGGAATTGTGTTAGGATATAATTCAACAAGTATAAAATATACAGATACTTATCACGATAATAAGGGTAAAATAAATACTTATACCGAAACTCATAATTATAGCACAATGACTGTTGGTGCAAGAGGAGCATATCATTTTTTTACAAAAGAAAAAATTGACTGCTATGCCAGCATTGGCCTAGGATTAAACTTTAATAAAATAAGCAGAACCGGTTTTAATCCAAGTCAAGGATATCCATTTTACCAAAACCAGCGTTCAGTATTATATAGTGCTTTCACTGTTGGTATCAGATATTATTTCACTAAAAACTTTGGAGTATATTCAGAACTTGGCTGGGATAATTCAACACCAATACAAGCTGGATTTGCTCTTAAATTCTAAACACAATAACTAAAGTATAAAATTCATATAAATGAAAAACCTTTTAAATTTCTTATATAAAAACAACTTCTTTTTTGTGTTTTTATTTTTAGAAATTATTTGTTTTTTCATCATGGTTAAAAACAATGGTTATCAGG
>DIHL01000049.1 GCA_002420145.1 Bacteroidetes bacterium UBA5697 | reverse complement strand
TTATTTTTTTATTTTTAATTACTGTCAGTTCGAGTGAAAAATGCGTCTCTTTTCATTTTTCGTATCGAGAACCTTTAAAATCACTTCTCGATACAGACCTCGTTCCTCGGCTTACTCGAAGTGACAAATTCACTTTTTTATACTTTACTTGCTGTTACTTTTTTTCTTTTTTTAGCCGTTTGCTTGTAATTAAAAAACAAATCGTTTGCTGGCAATTCTTTTAATTTACTAGACAACTGACACATCACTTTATTAAAAATCACTTGCTCTTCTTTAGATATTAACGAAAATATTTCTCTATCAATATCTTCAAAAGCCTTTACTATTTCGCCAGTTTGCTTAAGTCCTTTTTTAGTTAACACAATAAAATGTTCGCGTCTGTCATCAGGATTTACATTTCTATCTACAAAACCAACTTTAATTAAATAATCAATTACTTTAACCATAGCTGTTTTATCAATAGCTAAATTGTTACAAATACATTGCTGATTACAGCCATTATTATCGTTTAAAAAAAACAAAATAGAGTAATAACGCTCTATATCAAGACTTTCGAGACTTTTACTCAAAACGCTATAATACAACTTGGAAAGGATAAGAGCCTTTGTTCCAACAGATAGCTTAGCATAATTTGTAGTAGTAGACATATAAAACAGTTTAATAATAAAATAGTTGGCAAATATAACTATTATTATAATTTTAAACCTTAATTAACGCTTTTTAACCTAAAGTTAGATTAACAAAAAACACCATTTGATGAAAGTTTTTTTTAACTTTATGCTAGATTCGTATTATACCTGATATTATGAAACATTATTCTACATTAGCCCTTGAACAGTTTGGTAAACACATTCATGGCGACATACAAGCATTTAACTGGTTAATTGATAATGATTATCGAGAACTAGCTGCTACACTAGATGCTATTCGCGATGATAAAAACGCCTTTAAATTTTTAATTGAAGGTAAACATTTTGAATTAGCCGCTTTTGTAAATGCCATTTGGGAAGACAGTAAAGCCTTTAAATTTTTGATTGATCGTAAAGCTTTTGATTGGGCTGCTTGCGCCAACTTTATTAATGGCGATGATAAAGCTGAAGAAGCGCTTAAAAGAGCTGGCAAACACCATTTTGTGGCCATTGCTCATGCCATTTTAGGACGTATACATGAAGATGGTGATAGAAATACTTCGCCAGCTGGTGTAATAAAAAACATGTTAGATTTTAAAAAAGCTTTCCAAAAATAAGTGTATGCGTATTATTGATTCTATTCCACATCCATCTATGAGTATTTCTATATTTCAGATGAATGATAAATTTATTGTAAAATTTGAAGCGGGTCCAATGGAACAAGCTTTTAAGTTTTTTACCGAAGACGTTAAATCGGTTGATGGTTTAAAAAAATTGATTAATGAACCTTTTATCGAAACAGTTCGCGTAAGATTTAATGAGATGTTTATGCAAATGAAAAATGCGCAAGCATCATAAAATCTTCTAAAATCGTATATTTACATCCTTATTCACATTTAAAAATAACACACATTGTTTAAGTTTATTGGCGCAGTCGTTGGATTTTTCTTACTAGGAAGAAATTTTTTAGGCGCATTTCTAGGTTTTTTAGTTGGTTCATTTATTGATAATTTTTCTGTTAGTGCTAAAACAGTGAAATCCAATGGTGGAAATGCAGAAGATGTATTTACTTATTATCAAAGACATTCAAAGGCTGGTAGTGGTGATTTCGCTAACATGCTTATTGCTTTATCGGCAGCCGTAATGCGTGCAGATGGAAAAGTCATAAAAGCAGAATTAGATTATGTAAAATCTTTTTTCTCACAACAATTTGGACCAAACTTTTCAGTATCCCATTTGCAAACCTTAAAGCATTATGTAAATGGTGGGGAAATTCCTTTAGAACAAATTTGTAATGACATTAAGTTACGTACTCAGGTTGAAGTCCGTATTCAATTATTACACTACTTATTTGGAATAGCTAAAGCCGACGGACACGTATCGGATGTTGAGATACAAATTATACAACGCATTGCTAATTTAATGGGCGTGCCTCAAAGCGATTTCGAAAGTTTAAAAAACATGTTTTACAGAGATACAAACTCTGATTACAAAGTGTTAGGAATTGAAAGTACCGCTACCGAAGAAGAAATTAAAAAAGCGTATCGTCAAATGGCAATTCGTTACCATCCTGATAAAGTAGCCGCTATGGGTGATGAATACCAAAAAGGCGCTCAAGAAAAATTCCAAAAAATACAAGAGGCTTACGAAAATATTAAAAAGCAAAGAGGGATTAACTAAATCCTACAAGACCTTCAAGGTTTAAAAAACCTTGAAGGTCTGCTGATAGTTAAAACGATAAACCTAAAATGATTAAACTGTTTGACATCATCGTTAAAAAAACTGACGGTAAAATCACCTATCATTTACTTACCTATTTTTTGGTTGTAATATTGATTATTATTGCGATGATTATTTTCTTATAAATCCAATTCTACAATTATAGGCATATGATCACTGATTCCAAGCCAATCTGATGATTTCCCTACTTCAATCCTTTTTATTGAATCTAATAATTTATTACTTGCAAAAACATAATCAATATGGTATGGCTTTTCAAGTTTTCGTTGGAGATAAAAAGTAGGCTGAGTTTCTTTTCCCTGTTCTTCATTATTCATTTTATGATACACACTATGAATATTATTCTCATATAATTTATTTACAACATCAGAATGAGAACCCACTCTATCTTTATAATCCCATATTTTATTACTATTAAAATCTCCAATCAACAGAGTTGAACTGTTAAATATTTTATAGTAATAATTAATCGCAAACCACACTTGACCTATGTATCTAGCAACTCTATTTTCTTTGTTGTTCATTGCCCAAATAGCGAACAAAGTGAATGATTTTTCATCATTATAAATTCTTAACGGTAATACAAATCTAAATTCAGGATTAAATTGAGGAAGAAGTTCAATTTTATAATCAGAAAATGTAAATATGGCAATTCCTTTTCTATCAGAATCGCTATACCAAAAAGAATCATTATGATTTAGATTTAACGAATCTAACTTATTTAAATGTTCACATTCTTGAACAATTAATATGTCTGGAAGTAACTTTAATATAGCATCAGCCTTTTTTCTAAAAGCACCTTGACAATTCCAAGTTATTAGTTTCATTTCCCGCAAGTATATAATTTAAATATAATCTTATGTTGTCATAAAACCAAAAGCCCCAAGATTTCTTCTGCCACTTATGATTTTATAAGCAACGCCTATCATTTTTTGCTGGAGATAACTCCAACAATCGCGAATCCTTTATAAATGCTGAAATAAAAAAAGCATCACAAAAAACATTTGTAATAGCATAATTATAAAAGCTAAACTCATTAATTTATTATTAGATATATATCGAAGTAAGACTATAATTGAAACTATCGTTAATACTATTGGAAAATAAGAGAGAAACCAAATAGGAAGTCCGAAGAAAAAATATTTAAATTTTTCAATTCTTTCTATTTGAGTATAATATGTATTAAAAACATAAATCCATATTCCTAAAGAGTAGATATTCAAAAAAAGAGAAATTACAATAAAATATATAAATCTACTTTTCATATTAATGTTTGGTAAATATATACTAAAATAACCTTAACCTTCATAAAACCAAAAGCCCCTTCAGTTTCCTGAAAGGGCTTTGGCTCTCAAAAACTATTACTTCTTCCTTAAATTGTTGTCTATTTTTTCAATTTGTTTAATAAAATCTTTTTCTACTTTGGATAATTGATTTACTGTTTGCTCTTTATACTTTTCATATTCTACTTTTGCTTTTTCAATAGCCTGTTGATGGCTAATTTTTCCTGTATGAGAAAGAATATCTTGGCCTGTCATTTTCAAAAAATCATCTAACCTTTCAACCCAATCATTCATATACATTGGCTTTTGATTTAAAGCTTGTAATTCGGCAACCTCTAAATAAGCTGTAACCATTCTGTTTAACATATTAAGTTCGTTTTCATTTAAATAATTTTTTGCAATTTCTGTTTCTTGTAATGTTGGCACTTCTCCCTTAAAAGTAGTTAAACCTAAATTGGGTTTTTTCGCATCAATTCTATTATAAATCACTTCAGCGGCCGTATTGCCATGTGCTGCCCAATGCATTTTATTTTGAATTGTTTTAAAAAACTGCTGTGAAATTTCTATTGAGGGATCGTAATCAATACTTGTGGCATAAATATCCAATACTTTTCTCCAAAATACTTTTTCTGAAGAACGAATATCTCTAATGCGAGCTAATAATTCATCAAAATAATTACCGCCTCCCGATTGCTTCAAAAGTTCATCGTTCATTGTAAATCCTTTTACAATGTATTCACGTAAGCGTTGTGTTGCCCAAATTCGAAACTTAGTTCCTTGATTTGATTTAACTCGGTAGCCCACTGATATAATCACATCAAGATTGTAATAATTAGTAGGCTTAGTAGAAAATTCGGAATTTCCGAATTTTCTCATCGTTAAAGTTTCTTCAAGTTCATTTTCAAGATAAATATTTTTCACATGCTCATTTATCGTAGATTTAGATTTGCCAAAAAGAGTGCTCATTTGGTCCTGAGTAAGCCAAACGGTGTCATCTAAAAGACGCGTTTCTATTTTGGTAATACCATCTGCCGTTTGATAGATAAGTATGTTGGATTGATTTTCTTGCATTTCAAATTTCAATAAAGTTTATTTTAACATCACGCCTATTCAAAAAATAAGTCTTTTATTTAATAAAAGTAAAGAAAATATAGAGTAAAGCCTTGCCACAATTTGTAGCATTCTAAAAAATATAAAAACCAAAAGCCCCTTCAGTTTCCTGAAAGGGCTTTTTGGTTCTCAAAAACTAAAAACCATGGCGTGTTTTTAGTTATTCTCATTAGGTAACGCGTACCAGATGATTATGTTCATGAATGGAAATTATTTCTTTCCGTCCATTTTGTCTTTTAAGTCAGATAATGCAGAGATATCACCTAATGTAGTTTTCTCTTGATTATCTTTCACTTTTTTAACCGCTTTCTTAGTGTCATCAGACTCAGCTGCTTTAGTAGCTTTTTCTGCTTTACGAACTTCGTCCTTCACTTCTTCGTGTAAACGAGCGTGAGAAACAACAATACGTTTAGCTTCTTTACTGAATTCAATTACTTTGAAATCTGCAACTTCTTCAGCTTTTAAAGAAGTACCATCAACTTTATTTAAGTGACGAGATGGGCAGAACCCTTCAACACCATAAGTTAAACCAATAGTAGCACCTTTATCATTTACTGCAGTTACTGTTCCTTGGTGAACTGAATCAATAGTAAAGATTGTTTCGAATACATCCCATGGATTTTCTTCTAATTGTTTGTGACCTAAAGATAAACGACGGTTTTCGCCATCAATTTCTAATACAGTCACATCCATTTTGTCTCCAACTTTACAGAACTCAGATGGATGTTTAATTTTTTTGCTCCAAGATAAATCAGAGATATGAACTAAACCATCAACACCTTCTTCTAACTCAACAAACACACCAAAGTTTGTGAAGTTACGCACTGTACCAGTGTGTTTGCTTCCTTTAGCATATTTATCAATAATCATATTCCAAGGATCAGGAGTTAATTGTTTAACACCTAAACTCATTTTACGCTCTTCACGATCTAAAGTTAAAACTACTGCTTCAACTTCGTCACCTACTTTTAAGAACTCTTGAGCTGAACGTAAGTGTTGAGACCAAGACATTTCAGAAACGTGGATTAAACCTTCTACACCTGGAGCAATTTCAACAAATGCACCGTAGTCAGCTAAAACAACAACTTTACCTTTTACTTTATCACCAACTTTTACATCAGCATTTAAAGCTTCCCAAGGATGAGCAGATAATTGTTTTAAACCTAAAGCAATACGTTTTTTATCATCATCAAAATCTAAAATTACAACGTTAATTTTCTCGTCTAATTTCACGATTTCTTCTGGGTGATTAATACGTCCCCAAGATAAATCAGTAATGTGGATTAAACCATCAACACCACCTAAATCAATGAACACACCATAAGAAGTAATGTTTTTAACAACACCTTCTAATACTTGTCCTTTTTCTAATTTAGAAATGATATCACGTTTTTGAGTTTCGATTTCAGCCTCGATTAACGCTTTATGAGAAACTACTACGTTTTTGAATTCGTTGTTGATTTTCACAACTTTAAATTCCATAGTTTTTCCAACATAAACATCATAATCACGGATAGGTTTCACATCAATTTGAGAACCTGGTAAGAAAGCTTCAATACCAAATACATCAACGATTAATCCACCTTTCGTACGACATTTAACAAAACCTTTAATAATTTCGTCAGTATTAAGAGCCTCATTAACTCTATCCCAAGATTTACCAGCGCGAGCCTTTTTGTGAGATAAAATTAATTGACCATTTGTATCTTCTGCTTTTTCAATGAATACTTCGATAGAATCTCCAACTTTTAAATCTGGATTATAACGGAATTCCGATAATGAAACAACACCATCAGATTTGTAACCAATGTTTACAACAACTTCACGTGAATTTTTTGATACTACAGTACCTTGCATAGTTTGTGCATCAGCAATAGTGCTTAATGATTTACCATACATCTCATCTAAAGCTGTACGCTCTGCTGATGAGTAATTGTCATTTTTCTTTCCAATCGAATTCCAGTCAAAATCTGGATTCCCAACTGTTGCATTTTTGTCTGCCATTTATTTATTAATTGTATTCGGTATATCAAGGCTACCGAAGCGGTTAGTTTTTAAATTTTAGTCCAATTTTTACCCTGATTAAAAAGTGGGCTACAAATATACGATATTTAAGGTTGCTTTTTATGGGAATTGTAAAATAAATTTATTTTTAAGTCTCTGTAAATCAGTCGCTTATTTTAGGTATGAGTCTTTGTTTGTATGATAATAAGTTCTATATTTCGATAAATTCTAGCAAAAAATTAGGGTATGAACTCAATTATCACACATGGCATAGAGATTTCTGTTCAAACTCGCTATTACGCCCCTCAATCCGACCCTAGACACAATCATTATTTTTTTGTGTATGAAATAACCATTACTAATAAGAGTGATTACACTGTTAAGCTCTTAAAACGTCATTGGGATATTACAGATGGCTTTGGAGAAAAAAGAGAAGTTGAAGGCGATGGAGTTGTTGGAGAAACACCTTCTTTAGAACCAGGAGACTCTTTCTCTTATAATAGTGGTTGTGATTTTGCTACTGAAATTGGAAAAATGAGTGGTTATTATACCATGAAAAAATTAGTAGATCAATCAGAATTTAATGTTTTGATTCCTGAATTTGTAATGGTACTTCCTGCACGATTAAACTAACTCTATTTTAACACAGAGAAACTGAGATTTGGAGAACTCAGAGTTTTATTTTTTATTTCTTAAATCTAAACTTTTCTTTGTGAACTCTCTTTACTCAATCACTCTGTGTTGAAAAACATCTATTACTGTTAAACTTTTACAAACCATTTATTCGGTATTATTGATTAATCCAAAATAAATAAGATATTTGAACTCTTATAAAAAACAAACGCATTAATGAAAAAAATAACTCTTTTAGCTTTAGCAGCTATTGCATTATATTCATGTTCAACATCTAATTCTAGAAATACAACAGGATTTGAAATCAAAGGAAATTTATCAAACTCAAAAGGTGAATCTATTTATTTAGAAAAACTTTCTCAACAAGGTGTTGTCGCTTTGGATAGCGCTGTTATTGACGAAAAAGGAGAATTTTTAATCAATCGTATTTCTCCTAAAGTTGGTTTTTATAGATTAAGAATTAGTAATTCTAATTTTGCTATGCTTGTTTTAGATTCTGCTCAAAAAATAACTGTTACTGCAGATGCTAGAGATTTAGGAAATACTTTTAAAGCAGAAGGTTCTCCTGACACAAAATTATTTTTAGAATACAATGCCTTGGCACAAGGACAAAAAATAAGAACAGATTCTTTAGAAAACATTTTTAGAACTGCTATGATTACTATGCAGTTAGATTCATTGCGTGCAGATTCTTTATCTAAAGAATTGCAAAAACCTTATGAAACTATGGTGGCTCAATACAGCGAAGTTTTAGCAAAAAAAATAAAAGAAAACCCTAGTTCATTTGCTTCTATTATGGCTATTCAACAATTACGCCCCGAAGATTATTTAGAAGTATATAAAATTTTAGACAAAGGTTTAAGTGAAAAATATCCCGACAATGCTGATATTAAATCATATCACGGTATGGTTCAACAAACAGAAATGATGGTATCTAGAACTGCGGCTATCAAAGTGGGTGCTGAAGCTCCTGAATTAATTTTACCAATGTCAAATAATAAAGATTTAGCATTATCATCACTAAGAGGTAAAGTAGTATTAGTTGATTTTTGGGCAAGCTGGTGTGGACCTTGCCGTAAAGAAATGCCTAACGTGAAGCGTGCTTACGAAAAATACAAAAACAAAGGATTTGAAATTTTAGGAGTATCATTAGATAAAGACAGAGCGGCTTGGTTAGATGCTATTTCATCAGAGGGTTTAACATGGCCGCAGGTAAGCGATTTAAAATTTTGGCAAAGCGAAGCATGTCAAGTATATGCCGTTCAATCAATTCCTTATACTGTATTAATTGACAAAGAAGGTAAAATTATAGCTACCAACTTAAGAGGCGCTGAATTAGATAAAAAATTATCCGAAGTTTTAAAATAATAGTTTGTCGAAAGATTAAATTCAAAAGACAATAATTTAAACGATGAATAAACGTATTATAATTTTTTTCTCATTTTTATTTTGCGTTTACGCTCACTCATTTGCACAAGAAAATTATTTTCAACAAGAAGTTAATTATAAAATTAATGTCACATTAAATGATGTTACTCATGAGTTGAGTGCATTTGAAAAAATTCAATATATTAATAACTCAAAATCAACTCTTGATTTTATTTACTTTCATTTGTGGCCAAATGCCTACAAAAACAACGAAACGGCTTTAGCAAAGCAATTACTAGAAAGCGGTGAAACAAAAATGTATTTTGCAAAACCTAATGAATTAGGATACATTGATAGTTTAAATTTTTCGGTTAATGGTCAATCTATCAAATGGGAATTTGACAAAGAACATATTGATATCTGTAAACTTATTTTAAATACTCCTATTAAACCAGGAGATACAATTTCAATTACTACTCCTTTTCATGTGAAATTACCTTCTGCAAAAATTTCTCGTTTAGGTCATATCGAACAAGCTTATGCCATTACACAATGGTATCCCAAGCCGGCAGTATTTGATAGAGATGGATGGCATCCAATGCCTTATTTAAATCAAGGAGAATTTTATAGTGAGTTTGGAGCGTACGATGTGAAAATCACCTTGCCGAAAAATTATGTATTAGCCGCAACCGGAGATAGGATTGATGAAGCAGAAGAAGAACAATGGTTAATATCAAAAGTAGAAGAAACAAAACAACTTTTGAATCAAAAAAAATATTCAAAAGACAATTCAATTCCTCCTTCCGAAAAAGAATTAAAAACCATTCAATTTAAGCAATACAGAGTGCATGATTTTGCATGGTTTGCAGATAAGAGATTTCATGTTTTAAAAGGAAATTTAGTATTACCTCGAAGCGGAAAAGAAGTTGATACTTGGGCGTTTTTCACAAACAGCGAACCTGAATTATGGGAAAAATCCATTGAATATATTAATGATGCCACCTTATTTTATTCAGAAATGAATGGAGATTATCAATACAACCACGTAACCGCTGTTGATGGAACAATTAGTGCAGGTGGAGGAATGGAATATCCAAACATCACTATTATTGGAGAAAGCGGCAATGCTTTTACTTTAGAAACAACTATTATGCACGAAGTTGGTCATAACTGGTTCTATGGAATTTTAGGAAGTAACGAAAGAGATTATCCATTTATGGATGAAGGCTTAAACTCATTTTATGAAATGAGATACATTAGAGCAAAATACCCTAATCAAACATTGGCTAGTTTAATTGGTAGAGATAGTACTTTTAAATTTTTCGGGTTAAATAAATTCAAACATAAAGCAGAATATGAATTTGCTTATTTATTATCTGCCCGTAAAAACCTAGATCAACCAATTGCAACTGCGGCTAAAGATTTTACTGATTATAATTATGGGGCAATTGTATATAGCAAATCTGCATTAGCATTTGACTATTTAATGAATTACTTGGGTAAAGAAAAATTTGATGAAGCCATGCGTTTTTATTTTAATGAATGGAAATTTGAACATCCTACCCCTGAAGATTTAATAAAAACACTACAATACTACTTAAATGCCGATTTACATTGGTTTGTAAATGAACTAATCATTACCAACAAAAAATTAGATTATAAAGTTCTTGATCACAAACAATTAGACGACCATAGCCATGCTGTCTTAGTTAAGAATAATAATAAATTATTAGGTCCCGTTTCTATATCTGGAATAAAAGATGGAAAACTTATAGGTACTGTTTGGTACAATGGTTTTAAAGGCAAAAAAGTGTTTGAATTCCCACCTGCTGATATTGACGAATTTAAAATTGATTACGAAGAGTTCATGCCTGATGTGAAAAGAAACAACAACAACATTAGAACTCATGGTGTATTCCGAAAAACAGATCCTGTGAGATTTAATTTCATTGGAAAATTAGACAACCCTAATTACACTCAAATTAATTATTTACCAATTTTAGGATATAACGAGTATAATAAAATTATGCTTGGTATGGCATTTTACAATTACAGTTTCTTACAAAGAAAATGTGAATTTACTTTTGCGCCAATGTATGCCTTTGGAAGCAATACTCCTGTTGGGTTTGCTGATTTTAATAAATATTTTACTCCTAATAATAATCTTTTTCAACAAATAACTCTAAATGCCAAAGCAAAATCATTTGCTTACAATCATATCAATACAAAATATTTTAATGAAGCTAATACTACCAATATTAAATCATTTAATTTAAACTACTACAAAATATCAGCGACTTTAGATTTTGAAATAAAAAAACAAAATCCAAGAAGTAGTATCTCTCAGCACATTGGATATACAAACAATAATTTATTTGTAGATAATGATATTTACAAAATAAATACTACTGACTCTTCTAAATCAAGTCTAATAACTCAAAATAAAACAACCATTATTAATAATTTCTATTACACACTACAAAACAAAAGAGCCATCAATCCTTTTGGAGTAAAGTTTAATTTTCAGCACAACGATAAATTTGGAAAAATTAGCACAGAATTAAATTACTCTGTTACTTTAAAAAATAAAAATAGTCTTGATTTTAGATTATTTGCTGGTGCTTTTGTTTTTGGAAATACTGCTGATAAAGGCGTCTATCGTTTTCGTATGAGCGGTTTTAATGGGTCTCAAGATTATTTATTTGATTATAATTTTATTGGGAGAAACGAAACAAATGGAGTTCCAGCAGCTCAATTTACTGAAAACGATGGAGCTTTTAAAATTTGGACTCCTTTAGGACAAACATCAAAATGGCTAGTGGCATTAAATATCAAATCGCCAAAAGTTGGTAAGCTTCCTCTTAAACTTTACGCAGATATTGGCACAAGCGAATTTAACGAAAGTTTATTTAAAGATAAGTTTCTTTATAATGTTGGTGTAGATATTTGTTTATGGAAAGATATTTTTGAAATCTATATACCTTTTGCATATAGCAAAGACATAAAAACTACTTTAGAAGCCAATAATAAAGCTGGATTTTTTGATACTATCCGATTTACACTAAATTTGCACAACATTAATCCTCGTAATTTTATTACAAATAGCTTTTTATAATGCAACCAGGTAAAAAAATATATTTCGCATCTGACTTTCACTTAGGAGTTCCAACTTTTGAGTTAAGCTTAGCTCGCGAAAAAAAGATTGTTCGTTGGCTGGATTCGATAAAAAGTACAGCCGAAGAAATTTATTTGGTTGGTGATATTTTTGATTTTTGGTGGGAATACAAATACACCATTCCAAAAGGACAAACTAGATTATTGGGAAAAATAGCTGAATTAACTGATAGTGGCATTCCAGTGCATTTCTTTACAGGTAACCACGACTTATGGATGAGAGATTATTTTGTTCAAGAATTAGGAGTAACTGTCAATCATGCACCTGTTAGAAAAACATATAATAATAAATCATTTTTAATTGGTCATGGAGATGGCTTAGGACCAGGAGATGGTTGGTATAAATTTTTAAAGAAATGTTTTACAAATCCTTTCTTAATATGGTGTTTTAAAACTCTTCACCCAAATTTTGGATTCTGGATCGCTAGACGTTCAAGTAAACGAAGTAGAATAAACACAGGTGATTCAGACAAAGAATTCTTAGGAGATGATAACGAATGGCTCATGACATTTTGTAAAGATGATTTAAAAAAACAACATACTGATTTTTTTGTATTCGGTCACCGTCATTTACCTTTAGATTTAAAAGCATCAGAGACCTCAAGATATATTAACTTAGGGGAATGGATAAACTATTGTACTTATGCAGAATTTAATGGTACTAACCTAGAATTAAAAAAATTTGAAGGATAGTTTATTTTAATTGTCTCTATTACAAACCAAAAAAGCCTATTAGATTAACTAATAGGCTTTTTTGTTGACTAGTTAATTAGGTTATAAAAAGGTATTAAAACAAGAAACCCTCACTATTTGCATAATGAGGGTTTTTGAAAATTGGCAT
>DIHL01000038.1 GCA_002420145.1 Bacteroidetes bacterium UBA5697 | reverse complement strand
AATCCTCTTTAATTACTTTTTGTTTATCTTAATACAAGTGGGACTGGCTTAAGATGAATGAAAAGTAATAAAAACAAAAAATCCTCTCTCGAAACCGAAAGAGGATTTTTTGTTGAATAGAATTTAAATTATTTTTTTCCTTGTGTAGGATTTTCAGATGCAACTGCACGTGTTGTAGCAACAGAAACAACAGATACATTTTTAGCATTTAATAAAGTAGCTCCTTCAACTTTAATATCACCTACAGCGATAGAATCACCGATATCTAACTTAGTAATATCAATTTCGATAGAATCTGGTAATGTTGCAGCGATACCACGTGCTTTTAATTTACGCACTTTTAAAACTAATTTACCACCTTTTTTAACACCTTCAGATTGACCAACGATAACCACTGGAATATTAGCAGTTACTGGTTTTCCGTCAACGATTTCTAAGAAATCAGCGTGAATTAATTTATCATTGATTTTATGATATTGTGCTTCTTGTAATACAGTTTTGTAAACTTTACCACCTAAGTCGATTTCAACGATGTGTGCATTTGGAGTGAAGATAACTGGTTTGAAAGCACGAATATCTGCTTCAAAGTGAATTTGCTCTTTTCCACCATAAATTACACATGGTACGTTTCCTTTTTCTCTAACCGCCTTAGCGTTTACTTTTCCTACGTTCGTACGTAACGAACCGCTCAATTGTACTGATTTCATTATATTAATTTTTATTTTGGTGTTTTAAAAATGCTCGCTCATTTCTCCGACACCTGTTATTTTTATTTATTTAATGCGAGCCTGCCTGCAGTGGCAGGTGTAATTACATTATAAAATTGCTGCTAATCGACTCGTAGTTTTGTACGCTATGAATTACTTTAGCAAATAGTTCAGCTACTGATAATACCTTAATTTTTTCGCTTTGTTGTTTTAAAGGCACTGTATCTGTAACAATAAGTTCTGTTAATTTTGAATTAGCAATGTTTTCGTAAGCCTTACCAGATAAAATAGCATGTGTACAAACTGCTCTTACGCTTAATGCACCACGTTCCATCATCATATCGGCAGCTTTACATAAAGTTCCACCAGTATCAACTAAATCATCCACTAACACAATATTTCTTCCTTCAATATCACCAATAGCAGTCATATGATCTACTACGTTAGCTTTTGTACGTTGCTTATAGCAAATTACGATTTCAGATTTTAAATGTTTAGCATAAGCATTGGCGCGCTTACTGCCTCCCATATCTGGAGCTGCAATAGTTAAGTTTGGTAAATTTAAACTACTGATATATGGTAAAAATATAGAAGAAGCGTATAAATGATCTACTGGAATATCAAAAAATCCTTGAATTTGATCAGCATGTAAATCCATTGTCATTACACGAGTAGCGCCAGCTAATGCTAACATATCTGCTACTAATTTAGCGCCAATAGCCACACGAGGCTGGTCTTTACGATCTTGACGAGCGTAACCAAAATAAGGAATAACAGCAATAATTTCTTTGGCAGATGCACGTTTAGCGGCATCTAGCATCAATAATAATTCCATTAAGTTATCGGCAGGAGGCATGGTTGACTGAATAGCAAATACGCTTTGTCCACGAATACTTTCATCGTAAGACACTTGTAATTCACCATCGCTAAAGCGATAGTGTGCCATTTTACCTAAATCTTTACCATAAGATTTTGAAATCTGTTCGGCAAGTGTGTTGGTAGCACCACCTGAAAATAATCTAACGTCTGTTTCCATTTTGTGTTTAAGGGACGCAAATATAGCATTTTTAGTGGTTTTACATACTATTTTTACCTGTTTTTTTCTATTCCACAAAATTCTATTACATTTGCAGCCCTTATTGTTGGGTAACTAGCAAAAAGAGGCCAAAAATGCCCAGCTGGCGGAATGGTAGACGCGCTGGTCTCAAACACCTGTGGGAAACCGTGCCGGTTCGAGTCCGGCGCTGGGTACTAGAGCAGACTATTTTTTAATAGTCTGCTTTTTTGTTTCTAAACCCCAGTAGAATCAAGGAATTTTAAATATATAATCATTTCGATATTTTAGTGGTTAAATAATCCGAATTTCTAGTTGCGTTGATAATGAAGCAATTGCGAGTTAGAGTCCGGTTCACCCAAAAACTAAACTATAAAATCATGAACTCAAAACCTAAAAAACGATTAAGTATAGACGAATTAAAATCTTATCCCGGATTTGAAAATTACACCGATGAAATGGCAGAAGAAACAATAGCCAGTCTTGAAACTTTATCTATTTTGTTTTATGAGCATTATCAAAAGACAATTAAACAAAAAGAGACATTAAGAATGTTTCCAGTAAAAGAAACTGAGTAGTTCTAAGCAGTTGGTAGTTTTTGATTTATTGAACGCTCTTAAATTGAACCTTATCAATGCTTTTTATAACAAAATTAGCTTAAGAATCTCTTAAGATTTATAGCGTTATATTTACTCCATGAAAATTCTCCTCATAGAAGACGAAGCCGAACTTCGCAAATCTATCAAACAATACCTTCATCAAGAAGGGTATTTGGTAGAGTCTGCTGCTGACTTTGTTAAAGCATCGGAAAAGGCAGGAGTTTATGATTACGATTGTATTTTAGTTGATATCACGCTTCCAAAGGGAAGTGGGCTTGATATTATTAAACAATTAAAGGAAAATCATTCAAAAGCCGGAATAATAATCATTTCTGCAAAAAATTCATCAGGAGATAAAATAAAAGGATTGGATTTAGGGGCTGACGATTACTTAGCAAAACCATTTGATTTAGCTGAATTAAATTCAAGGATTAAAGCACTTATTCGCAGGAGAAATTTTGACGGTAGCAAATCTATCGTTGTGAATGAGATAACAATCATACCAGATGAAAGACAAGTAAAAGTTAATGGTGATTCTATTAATCTTACGGCTAAAGAATACGACCTTCTGCTATTCTTTATTGCAAATAAAAACCGTGTAGTATCTAAAAATGCAATAGCCGAACACCTGTGGGGCGATGACTCGGATCAGATGGATAGTCATGATTTTATTTATGTGCATTTAAGAAACTTAAGAAAAAAATTGATGGAAAAAGGATGTGCAGATTATGTACAAACCATTTACGGCATTGGCTATAATTTCAAAACCAACTAATGAAACTTTTAAATAAAACCATACGATATTATGCACTAATAAGTTTACCTCTATTGGCAATCGCTTGCGTTGTATCATATTGGTTAATAAAGTCAGAATTGAGAGACGGCACAGATGAATCATTAATGCGTGAATACATTAAAGCAAAAGAATTAATTCAAAGTAATAGCATTAATCAAACATACTATTTAAGCCCCGATAGTTTGTCGTATATTAAACCACAGGCTAACGAAAGTTTTGTATCCGGTTGTACTGACACCTTAATCTACGATAATATTGAGCAGGAAGAAATTTCATTCAGAAAACTCACAAAACAACATTCGTTCAATGGGAAAACGTATTTAATTACTGTCTTAAAAACAACTATTGAAGAAGATGAATTATTGGAGAGTATTCTTTCTACCTTTTTTATAATTGTTGGTTTATTGGCGATTGCTTTTTTTATTGCAAACTGGTTATTGTCAAAATCAATGTGGAAACCATTTTACGAAACAATAAATGAATTAAACCGATACGAGATTAAGAATCACGAAGAACATACTTTTCCAAAATCAGATACACTTGAATTTAATCAATTGAACGAAACCTTAAATAAACTCACAAATAAAATATATCAGGATTATGTTCAACAGAAAGAATTCACAGAGAATGCATCACATGAGCTACAAACTCCAATTGCTGTATTAAAAGCCAATGTCAATTTATTAATGCAGTCACCTCATTTAAAAGAACAAGAGATGGGTCAATTGCAATCGATGGATAATACATTAAAGAAAATAAGTTCCTTAAATAAGGCACTTTTGCTTTTGGCAAAGATTGAAAACAATCAATTCATAGAGATTGAACAAATAAATATTTCAGAAGTACTGTCAAAAGCTATTGAAAATATTCAGGAAGTAGCAGAAGTTAAAGGGTTAAAATTATTTACAAGCATTGAACCAAATATCCTTGTTAAAATGAACCCGACATTGTGTGAGGTACTCATTTCTAACTTTCTTCAAAATTCAATTCGACATAACAAACAGGGTGGCGAAATCCAAGTGAAATTATCAACAAATGGATTGATAGTTTCCAATTCAGGAGAACCATTAAGTATTAAACCGGAAGAATTGTTTGTTCGCTTTAAAAAGAATGACTCTTCTAAAGAATCTATAGGGCTTGGACTTGCTATTGTAAAAGGGATTGTAGACCTCTATAATTTTAGTATTCGGTATAGTTTTGAAAATTCAATGCACCATTTTGAATTAAAATTCATCTAAAGATTTCCTTTAGATTCTGATTCTAATTTTAGTGTATGAATAAAGTCAATAGAATATTTCCCACAAAATTCACCATACTTGTCTTTTTATTTGTATTAAGTGGTATTACTTGCTCCTTTGCACAAACCTCTGTTTCTATATCCGGATTGGTAAAAGATCGCAAAACAAAAGAGGCATTGCCATTTGTTACCGTTACTCTAAAGAATTCAAAGGACAGTTCATTGTTTCAGGGAACGGTCACTAATGAAGAAGGTAGATTCACACTCAGCAATATCAAATCTGGAAACTATTATACCGAAGTAACATTCATTGGCTATAAGTCTTTCATGCAAAATGTTTATGTAGGGACATTAAGCCAGTATTTAGATTTAGGTATATTGGAACTTGAAGAAGATGCCAAAGTTTTAAATGAAGTTGAAGTTACTGCTAAGCAAGAGGAAGTATCCGGTAAAATGGATAAAAAGAGTTATACATTAGAAAATAACGCAACACAAAGCGGAGGAACGGTTTTACAAGCGATGCAAAACTTACCGGGCGTTACTGTTCAAGATAACAAAGTACAAATTAGAGGAAGTGATAAAGTGGTTGTTTTAATTGACGGGAAGCAAACAGCATTAACAGGTTTTGGAAATCAATCGAGTTTAGATAATATTCCTGCATCAGCAATCGAAAAAATTGAGATTATCAATAATCCTTCCGCAAAATATGATGCCAATGGAAATGCAGGAATCATCAACATTATTTATAAAAAGGATAAACGAGAAGGATTTAATGGAAAAGTCGGTCTTTCAGGAGGCTTGGGAGCTTTGTGGATCAAGAAAGATAACTTGCCAACCATCAGACCACAGTATCAATATACACCTAAAGTAAATCCATCACTTTCGCTCAACTATCGGAAAAAGAAAATAAATCTGTTTTTTCAAGGAGATTACTTGTTGACTAATACTTTAAATAAAAATGAATTTGTAGATAGGTATTACGATACAGGGGAAATTATCAGGCAGCAGACAAAACGAAATAGAAACACAACTATCGGTACAGCGAAAGCAGGTTTTGATTATTACCCGAATGATAATAATCAATTTAGCTTATCTGCTCTGTTCAGTTCTGAACGAATCTTAGATCATGGTGACGAGCCATTTTTTAATTCTGATTTGACCGATAGAAAAAGGCTATGGCAATTCTTAGAGGACGAATTGAAAACAACTGTTACTGCCTCCTCCAACTATCAGCACAAATTCAAACAAGCAGGTCACTTATTAAATATCGGACTAAACTACACTTTTCACAGAGAAGATGAAAAATATTATTTCACTAATGTCATGCCGACATATACAGGAAAAGATGCCTTTAAATTACTTTCAGATGAGCATGTTGCTGACTTTAATTTGGATTACATCAAACCGTTAAAGTATGGAAGATTAGAAACAGGAGTGAAATTCCGTTACAGAAATATTCCTACTAATATGCAATTCTTTCCGGGCATTAATTCTCCTATAGATTCAAGTGCTGGAGGTTGGGCAACCTACAAAGAAATAATCCCTGCCCTGTATGCCAATTATGTTTTAGAGAAAGCAAAGTACGAAGTTGAAGCAGGGATTAGAGTAGAATATGTAGGCGTGAATTATTTGGTTAATCCTAATCACCCAACTTATAAGAGCAATGGATATAATTATACGCAGCCATTCCCAAACGTTCGGATTGCTTATAAATTCAATGATAGAAATAAATTATCTGTTTTTTACAACCGAAGAGTAGACAGACCGAATGAAGTAGATATAAGAATATTTCCAAAATATGACGATGCTGAAATTATAAAGGTTGGTAATCCTGCGCTTAGTCCTCAGTTCACCAATTTATTTGAATTAGGTTATAAATCATCATGGAAAAAGGGATATTTGTTTGGTTCCGTTTATCATAAATCTGCCAACGGAACAATAACAAGAATTGCAAGCACCGTACCGGGAAGTACTCTTATTTACTCGATAATGCAAAATGCCGGAAAGAGCTATAATACTGGGGTTGAGTTGTTACTTGCGCAGGATATAAAAAATTGGTTTTCGTTCAACGTAAATTTTAATGGCTATCAAAGTATTATTAAGGGATTTACAGTAGAGACTAAATATCCTGCTATAAACACGTATAGTTCTGCAAGACAAGAATTAATTTCATGGAACTCAAAATTTAATGGGGTATTTCATTTAAAAAATAAAACTGATATTCAACTCACAGCCATTTATCTTGCGCCTGATTTAATTCCACAAGGTAAAATTGGAACACGATTTTCTTTAGACATTGGCATAAAAAAGCAAATACAAAAAGGTAAAGGAGAACTGTTTTTAAATGCAACGGATTTATTCAACAACATGCGAATACACAAAGAAATACAAGGCGTTGGCTTTTATTACATAAGCACCGATTATTATGAAACACAAGTGGTAAGAGTTGGATATAATTATAAATTCTAACGCTATTCAACTATAGAATTGCTTTAGATTTGTGTTGTTACTTTGAATCATAAACTTAAAATTAAATCATATGAAATCAATCTTAATTATGGCAGCAAGCATTTTAACAATCAATTGCGCCAATGCACAAAAAATGAACGAAGCAGATGTTCCTGCAAATGTGAAAAGTGGATTTTCAAAAAAGTATCCGGGAGCAAAAGTCGAAAAATGGGAAAAAGAAGGGGCTAATTATGAAGCCGAATTTCATTTAAATAAAGTGGAATCATCTGCTGTATTTGATGCCAATGGGACTTTCAAAGAATTAGAACAGGAAATTAAGTCTTCGGAATTGCCAAAAGCCGCGACCGACTATTGTACAAAGACATATGCAGGTTATAAATTATCAGAAGCAGCTAAAATTACCGATGCAAATGGGAAAGTGATGTACGAAGCTGAAATGAGCAAAGGAAAAGAACATTTTGATGTCCTATTCGATGACAAAGGGAACTTTGTGAAAAAATCAGCTACCGAAACAGGAGAAGAAGAGAAAGACTAACTTTTATTGTTTATAATGACTAAGCCTCTGAGTTTTCAGGGGCTTTTTTTATGGTTCGAAAATAGCCGTTTAGGGTATCCGAGGGATATGGTTCATTAGTGTTCTAATCGCTTGAAAATCATCTATAAAGTTCGATAAATCCAATCCGTAGGGTACGGATAAGTACAAAAAGTCAATGCAAAGCATTGACTTTTTTGTTTTGAAAAAACCATCAAGCTTGCTTGAATGGGTTTGGAAAAACAAAAAGCAGAATCGCGATAGCGGTAATGGCTTTTGTAATTTCACAACTACACAGAACGGTACGCTGTTTCAGCAGCAATCCGGTGCTAAACAATAAAGTCGACTATTTTTTACATGACAAACTGCATTTAATTTAAATTACTTAATTTTGATTTTATAAAATGAACGCTAATAAAATTTATATTAAAAATATGGTTTGCCCACGCTGCATTAGTGCAGTGGAAAAAGTATTTAATGATATAAACATTAAACCTTTGCAAACTCAATTGGGAGAAATAACTCTTTCAAAAGAATTGAGCGTTAAACAAACTATTGAACTAAAAAACAAACTAGAATTTTTAGGCTTTGAACTTCTAGATGATAACAGAAAACAACAAATCGAAAAAATAAAATCAATTATTATTGATCATATTCATCATCTTGAAGATGGGAAATTTATTTTCTCGGAAGTATTAGCAAATGAATTAAATAAAGAATACTCACAACTTAGTAAACTGTTTTCGGTTACAGAGGGGATTACTATTGAACAATTTGTTATACTTCAAAAAACGGAGAAAGTAAAAGAGCTCCTCATTTATAACCAAATGAATTTAAGCGAAATTGCCGATAAAATGGGATATAGCAGTGTTGCTCACCTATCATCACAATTTAAAAAAACCATTGGACTTACTCCCTCTCAATTTAAGGCACAAGGGATTCATTTAAGGAAAACACTTGATAAGTTATAGCAATACGATGTAAATCGTTTCCACAATTATGTAACGCATCCCGTCTAATACTTCTGACCTTTGTATTGTAAATTAAAACAATATGAAAAAATCAGACGATACTACTGTTTACCTCCCACTAGAGAATGTAGAGAGCGAACATTGCGCTCTAATTGTAGATAAAGGTTTAGAAAGCGTAAAAGGAATATCTCTTCATAAGGTTGAGTTAAATAACAACCGAGCTGTTATTAAAGGGAAAGATATAGCAAGCATAATTCCTGAATCCGTTAAGAAAATACGTGATTTAGGTTATGATGTTACCACCGTAAAAAAAATATTTCCTGTATTAAATATGACTTGTGCATCCTGTGCTAATAGTTCGCAGGAAATACTAGCCATGCAGACAGGAGTTATGACAGCATCTGTTAATTATGCTAATTCAATGGCTACTATTGAATATATTCCCACCATTACTGACGCTTATAAATTAAAAGCTGCCTTACAATCTGTAGGCTATGATTTAATGATTGATGAAAGCGATGAAGCCAAAGATTCATTAGAAGAAATACATACTCAAAATTATAAGGCATTAAAAAGAAGAACATTTGGGGCTATTATTTTTTCAATACCACTTGTTGTAATAGCCATGGTGCCATTTTTCATGCATATGCCCTATTCAAATTACATGATGTGGCTATTAGCAACTCCTGTAGTTGGATGGTTTGGGAAACAATTTTTTATTGGGGCATATAAACAAACTAAGCATTTTTCTGCTAATATGGATACGTTAGTAGCCTTAAGCACGGGAGTAGCTTATTTGTTTAGTGTATTTAATACTTTATTTCCTGAATACTGGCATAGTAAAGGATTACATGCGCATGTATATTTTGAAACAAGTGCAGTGGTAATAGCCTTTATCTTACTTGGTAAATTATTAGAAGAAAAAGCAAAAGGAAATACATCGTCTGCCATAAAAAAATTAATTGGACTACAGCCCAAAACTGTTACTGTTATACACGAGGGTGGTCATCAAATGGAAATGCCAATTGTTTCTGTGAAAGTTGGCGACACCTTATTGGTAAAGCCGGGAGAAAAAATAGCCGTTGATGGGGTTGTTACAAGTGGCAATTCATATGTTGATGAAAGTATGATTAGCGGTGAACCGATTCCTGTTGAAAAAATTAATCATAGTAAAGTATTTGCAGGAACAATCAATCAAAAAGGTAGTTTTCAATTTAAAGCAGAAAAAGTAGGTGGAGATACACTTTTATCACAAATCATAAAAATGGTACAGGACGCCCAAGGTAGTAAAGCACCTGTACAAAAACTCGTAGATAAAATTGCAGGAATATTTGTGCCCGTTGTTATCGGGCTAGCGATATTAAGTTTAATTACTTGGTTAGTACTTGGTGGAGAAAATGGATTTACTCAAGGTCTTTTAGCTATGGTTACGGTATTAGTAATTGCCTGCCCTTGTGCTTTAGGATTAGCTACGCCAACCGCTATAATGGTAGGTGTAGGTAAAGGGGCAGAAAAAGGCATTTTAATAAAAGATGCTGAAAGCCTTGAGTTATCAAAAAATATTAATGCCATTGTTTTAGACAAAACTGGTACCATAACAGAAGGAAAACCAACATTAACAGACTTAAAATGGTTTACTTCAGAAACAACTGAATTGAAAAACATCTTGTATAGTATTGAAAAATCTTCAGAGCATCCTTTAGCAGATGCTATTGTACAACAACTAAAAAGCATCTCTACTTTTTATAATGATATTATTATAGAAAATATTATTGGAAGAGGGATACAAGGAATATATCAAAACAAAAACTATTTTATTGGAAATGAATTATTAATCAAAGAAAAGAAACTAACTATTAATGATGAAGTTCAGCATTGGATTAACGAAAAATTAAAAAATGCTAACACGGTTGTTATATTTAGTAGTGATACCAATATATTGGCAGGCATCTCCATTTCAGATAAAATTAAAAGTAGTTCAAAAGAGGCTGTAGAACAACTGAAAAATAGTGGGATCGATGTTTATATGTTGACAGGTGATAATGAACAAACCGCAAAAGCTGTTTCTTCTCAAGTTGGTATAGATCATTTTAAAGCGAATGTTTTACCTGCACAAAAATCAGAATTTATTAAAGAATTACAAAAGCAAGGGAAAGTTGTTGCCATGGTGGGTGATGGTATAAACGACAGTAATGCTTTAGCCCAAGCGGATGTGAGTATTGCTATGGGAAAAGGAAGTGATATCGCCATGGATGTAGCTAAAATGACTATTATCTCAAGTGATTTAACCAAGATTTATCAAGCAATTCAATTATCAAAACATACTGTGGCAACTATTAGGCAAAACCTATTTTGGGCATTTATCTATAACATCATCGGTATTCCAATTGCAGCAGGCATCTTATATCCTATTAACGGTTTTTTATTGGACCCTATGATTGCTGGAGCTGCTATGGCACTTAGTAGTATAAGTGTAGTTAGCAATAGTTTACTTCTGAAAATTAAAAATATATAACAAAAACTATAAAATCATGAAAACTATAAAATTTAAAACAACGATTAAATGCAGTGGCTGTTTAGCTAAAGTAACGCCATTCTTAAACGATGAGCCAAGCATCGAAAAGTGGGATGTAAATATTTACACACCTGAAAAAACATTAACTGTAGAATCTAATAACGGTGATGCGGAAAAAGTAATTAAAGCGGTGGAAAAAGCAGGCTTTCAAATTGAATCCATTAATAACTAGTTTAAAAATTAAAACCATGAAATCAATATTAAATTTAATAATCGCCATCCCTACACTATTACTAAGTACTAGCTGTGATGGACAAATTAAAAATGCAAAAACAGTAACTGTTAAAATAGACGGTAATTGCGAAATGTGTGAAAAGACAATTGAAAGTGCTGCTAACCAAAAAAATGTTGTAAGCTTAGATTGGAATAAAGACACCAAACAAGCCACTATATCCTATGATGATAGTAAAACAAATCCTGATGAAATTTTAAAGCGTGTTGCTTTGGCAGGTTATGATAATGAAAAGTTTCTTGCGCCTGATGAGGCGTATGCTGGTTTACCAGGATGTTGTAAATATGACCGAAATAGAAAAAAATCAGAAATAGAAAAAACGATAACTGCAACAACTGACACTACTGCCATTGAGCAAAGTGTTGTAGCAAATCAATTCAAATCAATTTTTGATTCTTATTTTGAATTAAAAAATGCTTTAGTGAAAACGGACACTAAGACAGCTGGCCTTAAAGCAGTTGATTTATCAAGTCAACTTAATAAAGTAGATATGAGTAAACTTGACAACTCTCAGCATGAGGTGTGGATGAAAGTTTATAAGGATTTAATTGCTGAATCTGAGCTTATAGCAACGGCAAAAAATATTGAGGATCAAAGAATTCAATTTATGGATATGTCGGAAAATATGTATAAACTTTTGAAAGTTGCAAAACTAGCTACACCGGTTTACTATCAGCATTGTCCCATGTATAATGACGGCAAAGGCGCTAATTGGCTAAGCATGGAAAATGCAGTAAAAAATCCATACTACGGTTCGCAAATGATGAGCTGCGGTAAAACAATAGAAACAATTAAATAAACTGTATTAAAACAATGAATTATTTAAAATATATAATCTTTGGAATAGCTACTATTTTATGTAATCATTTATTTGCACAAAAAATAGTACGGTATGATTTATTTGTTAGAGATACGCTAGTAAACTTTGCTGGAAAAGAAAAGAAAGCATATTCGGTTAACGGACAAATACCAATGCCTGAACTGCATTTTACCGAAGGTGATACTGCTGAAATATATATACACAATGAGTTGCATACAGAAACATCTATTCATTGGCATGGTTTAATTTTGCCCAATGAGCAGGATGGTGTTCCTTATTTAACTACAGCACCCATTAAAGCTGGCACAACACATATTTACAAATTTCCTCTGGTGCAAAACGGCACCTATTGGTATCACTCTCACACTAAATTACAGGAGCAAGTCGGCATGTATGGTGCATTTATTATTCATAAAAAAGAAAAACAAGAGTTGCCTGAATACACGATGGTATTGAGTGATTGGACAAACATGAAGCCTTTTGAAGTACACAGGCGATTACATAATGCCAATGACTGGTCGGCAATAAAAAAAGCCAAAATACAAAAAGGAGCTGCTCAAAGTTATGCAGATGCTATTACGGACAAAAGTTTAGGTATAAAACTGATGAATGAATGGAAACGGATGTTAGCCATGGACGTTAGTGATGTGTATTACGATAAATTTTTGACTAATGGGAAAGTGGAAGATGAAGCTGCTCAATTTAAAGCTCGAGATAAGATTAGACTTCGAATTATTAACGGCAGCTCATCGACTTACTTTTGGTTAAAATATGCTGGTGGTAAAATAAATGTTGTTGCAAGCGATGGAATGGATGTTGAACCTGTTGAAGTAGATAGATTAATTATTGCAGTGGCCGAAATTTATGACGTTGTCGTTACGATCCCATCCGATAGCACCGCCTTTGAATTTCTGGCTACATCTGAAGACAGAATAAGAAATACATCATTATGGTTAGGTTCAGGGATAAAGCAATTAGCATCGCCTTTAGAACCCTTAAAGTATTTTGAAGGAATGAAGATGATGAATGGAATGATTAAGATGGATGGCAATTTGGATGATATGGGAATGAATATGAGTCTTCAGCAGATGGATATGAATGTAGTTATGTATCCTGAGATTACTGGTAGAAAAAATGATAAAAAGACAAAAGAGCATGATCATTCGCAAATGGAAAATCAATACAACAGTAATGCTTTATCTGATATTGTTACACTGAATTATTCGATGTTAAAATCTCCAACAAAAACTAAATTACCCGATGCGCCTACCAAGATTCTCAATTTTACTCTTACTGGAAATATGAATCGATATGTTTGGAGCATTAATAATAAAACAGTTTCTGAAACAGATAAAATCATGATTAAGAAGGGTGAAAACGTTCGGATTATTCTTTATAATAATTCGATGATGCGTCACCCCATGCATTTACACGGTCATTTTTTTAGAATTGTAAATGGACATGGAGATTATTCGCCTTTAAAAAATGTATTGGATATTATGCCAATGGAAACTGATACGATTGAGTTTGCCGCAACTGAGAGTGGCGATTGGTTTTTTCATTGCCATATTTTATACCACATGATGAGTGGAATGGGCAGGATATTCAGTTATGAAGATTCTCCACCAAATCCTCAACTCCCCGACCCTAAAAAAGCATTGAAAAAACTTTACCGTGATGATAAAGAGTTTCATTTTATGTTTGAAAATGATTTTGCAAGCAATGGCAACGATGGCGAAATGATGTACATGAATACGCGATGGAAGTTTCAAACCGAATGGCGCTTGGGATATATGGACAAACATGGTTATGAATCAGAAGCCCATTTTGGAAGATATTTTGGAAAAATGCAATGGTTATTTCCTTATGTAGGCTTCGATTGGAGATATCGTAAAACGCACAGTGATGAAATTGAAAAGAATATTTTTGGGCAGTATAATACAAAAGCCTTAAGAAGTGCGCTTTGTTTTGGTGTACAATATACATTACCGTTTATGATTGTTGCAGATGGCAGAATTGACAGCGATGGTAAATTGAGACTACAATTAATGCGGGAAGATATTCCACTATCAAAAAGACTTAGAATGTCGTTAATGTATAATTCGGATTTTGAATACATGGGCGGATTGAAATACATACTTTCTAAAAAAATTGCATTATCAGCTCATTACGATAGTGATATGGGTTTAGGCGGAGGCTTTACGTTTACATATTAAATCATATCTTTTTTAGCTTCAAGGTATAATGTTGATTTTAATTTTAGAAAGATTGAGAGCTTGAAAAATATCAATATCTCCTTCCACAAATTCTTTCCCACAAATCAACAAAATTTTCTTTCATATTCATGTTTTTTTCATTGGCCTGTTCCATGCCCATCATTTCAACGCCATCCTTTTGATACAACTTGTAATGAAACACAAATGTTTTTTGCATTTCGCTTTGCTGCATGTTGGTTCTACCAAATTTTACTGCGTACATATTCAATGTATCACCATTGGTTTGTGCAATTGTATAAGGATCACTAAACCATCTCAATATTTCTATGTCTTTTTTGCTTTTGCATTGTTGCATTAAATACTGATGACGCGGATAGCTATGCCATGTGATTGGATTTTGCTTATGTAACAAACTGAACTCTCCAATAAAAAGAGTGCTATCATTACTGGCAACTGAATACCACAAAACATTATTGAGCATAGTTGGATTGGTCATATAATTGGCGGCAGGAATATTATTTTTTGCAATTGATTCTTGAGCAATACTGTCAGCTTGAGCTTTATTAATAAAAGTCAATCCCAAATAGGAGAAACAATAAATTAAAGCCGCTCGTGATAACTTGTATCTTCTTGTCTCATTTTTTTTGTAAAAGACAGCTACCACTATTAAGATTAACATCGGTAACGTAAATAACAAATCAACAATAGCTAGCGTGTTTAAAGAATAATTTTCGTTGGTGAATGGTAATAATAATTGAGTGCCAAAATTCGTACACCAATCCAACAAGGAATGACCCCACAAGCAAGCCAACATAAATAATAACATGCGTTTAAAAGAAACTTTTTTCTTAAACAGTTTCACTAATAACCAAGTAATTGGTATAGCATAAACTGCCTCAATAAATAAGGAATGTGTGTGTGCTCTGTGGTCGCACATATAAGCGCGAGGGTCGGTTAAACCCGTTACAAACAAATCAAAATCAGGAATACTTTTAGCAATGGCTCCTAATAGCATGCCCCATCGTCCTATTTTCTTCCCAAGAAATAATTCGCCAATAGCGGCACCAATAAGGATGTGTGATAAAGAGTCCATTTAATTTCTAATGCTTTTAAATTTTCAAACGTCAAATATCCGAAAAACGTTTTACAAATAGCATCTAAAAAAATGAAAAAGCAGAATTTGAAGTTTCCATTTCTTACTAAAATCTGTCCATTCCTAAACCAAAATTGCTGTTGCTGAATTTTTTCATTGCAACACTTCTATTTGCTCTACACTTGTAGCATAATCATTTAATTCAATCATATGAAAACAAGTCGTCGCATTGCACTTATCGTAATTACTATTATAAGTTCATTTCAATTCGCATTTAGCCAAACCAAAAATCAACACACATTACTGCAGGAAATTGGAGAAGGTTCTGTTTTTAAAACATATTATGGTATTGTAAAAGAGGGCAGTAACTATTCGGCGCAGGGTGGTAGTGAGTGTGAAATAAAATTCGAGAATAATATAAATAATAAGTTATCAGTATTCAAGTTGACTAAAGTAGGCACAACTGAAGTTTTAATCAATTGCGGATTTGGCTTTTTAAAACCAAACCATTATACAGAACCATCTGTTATACATTCAAAAGTCATAAGCTGGCTTACATATATATTGACGGCTTACTATATGGATTAAAAAGTGTTCCTAATCCAAATAATATTGAAAATATTGTTATTGAAAATATTTACGTACTGATGAAACCTGCAAAAGGCGAACACACCAGCGGTAAAGTTGCTACAAAAGCTATTAAAACAAGGGATCATGAAGCGGTTATAAAACAATACCTTACTGAAATGAAAGCAATTCAGGAAAAAGCAACAGCTAATTTTTCGCCTGAAATTTTAGCAGAAATTGATGCTGTTGAAAATAAAAACGCTGCAGATAAAAAAGCGATTAAAGATGCCAATGACGCTTATTGGTCAACACCCGAAGGACTAGCAATATTGGCGGCAAGGAAAGCTAAAGAAAATTCAAATAAAAGCGATGGCGATGGTTATGTAACTATAAAAAATGTTGGAAAGCAAACACTGGATGTTATCACCGAAGCAGGCACAAGTTCACACATTTCACCAGGAAGTACAAGTAAATGGCCGTGCCACACAAATATTTATTATTGCTACATGGATTCGCATAACACTTACAATGTTAAGGTTAATCTTATTGCTAATGGGAAAGAAAACTGTGGAAAAACTGTTTCAGTTTCTGGAACTAAATAGACAATAAAGCAAGATTAAAATTCAAGCAAAGTGCCTTGTGACTTCAAAGAGTTCGTTCATATGAAATCTGGAAAGGGGCGCGAAAAAAAGTAAAGAGGCTCACATGCAAGCAAGTATGATTTTTACAAGCAACGATATTATTATAAATATTGGGGTTATTGCCGCAGGTGCTCTTGTATACGTTACGAATTCAAAATATCCCGACTTAATTATTGGTTGCTTTGTTTTCTTATTGGTTATGAAAGGCGCTATAAGAATTCTGAAATTAGCTAAATAGCTTTTTAAAGATGACTATAAATTCACTGAAATTCTACTAAAGCAGTTGTAAAGTTTAATAAAGCGAAAACTATCCTTTTAAAAATACTTTTCGAACGTTATTATAAACTCTGTGCCTCTATTTATTGTGCTTTTTAAAGAAATTCTGCCACCAAGCGATTCTATCTGGGTTTTAACCATAAATAATCCTAAACCTCTTCCTTCGATGTTCAAGTTAAATCGTTTATTCAAACTAAACACTTCATGACCATATTTCTCAAGATCTATTCCAATACCATTATCCTTAAATCTCAAAATTAAATCTTTACCAACTATTTCGCTTTTTATTTTTATGATGGGACTAACCTCTGATTGACGGTATTTAATGCTATTTGAAATAAGATTGCAGAATACATTATACATATAATCTTTTAAAGTTACTATTTCATCAGTGGCATCAAAATCTGAAAGTATTTTTACACTTTCTTTTTGTATCGTATCTTTTAAACTTAACTCTACTTCATTTACTAAATCTGAGAATAGAATTTGTTTTTTCTTTTCATTACTTTGTCCCTTAACTTGAAGGATAATATTAAGGTCCTTGATAACACTATCTAAATTATTAACAGAGGCATTCACTCCACTCATAATTTTCTTTTTTTCTATTTCGCTGAGATTTGCATCATTCATTAAGTTTGTTAAACCAAGAATGGTAACAACGGGTCCTCGCAAATTATGAGAAATGATATATGAAAACTGCTCAAGATCTCTATTTCTTTGAAGTAAATGATTGATGTTTTTATCACGCTCTTCTTCCATCCTTTTTTGATAGGTGATATCGCGCAATATTTTTGAGACACCAGTCACTTTTCCATTCATATCTAAAATGGATGAGATTGTGAGGGATACATCAATTTGTTCGCCATCTTTTCTTTTTCGTTTTGTTTCATAATGATTAACAGATTCCCCTGCATTTACTTTGGCAATTATTTCTTTTTCCTCGTCTTTAAAAACTTCAGATGGTTTTAAATGATCTGTTGTCTTTCCAATAATTTCATTGGCTTTGTAACCCAGTAATTTCTCCGCTGCACGATTCCAAGAAGTCACTTTTCCATCAATTGATTTACTAATAATAGCATCATCTATTGAATTTATGATTAATGATGATAGTGCCAACTGCTCTTCATATTTTACACGTGCAGTGATGTCATTGAAATTTACTAAATACTCTTCATCCATATTTGCATAATAAAATTCAATAAAGCGATAAGAACCGTCTTTACAACGTACTTTTGAATCCATGGTTACAAACTGAGACTGGGTTATCTGTGCTTGTTCAATTCTAGCAAACCATTCTTCCTTAATAGCCTCTCTGTAATCTTCATCTGGGTAGGCCAATAACCACCATTGCTCAAGATTTGGTATATCGTTAATAGTATATCCAAAAAGATTGGTAAATTGAGTGTTATAAAATATTACCGAATGATCAAATTTGGCTATACAACTTGCTATTGGAGAATTTTGTAATATTTTGATAAGTCGATTTTTACTATTTTGCAGGCTCTCTTCTATGAGTTTCTGCTCAGTAATATCTCTATTAAGGCCTATCATTCGGGCTGAATTACCAACCATATCGCATAATACAAGTCCATCGGCTTTAATATATGCCATTGTGCCGTTGGGTTTCACAATTCTAAACGAGGTGTCAAAGTTTTTTTCTCCTTTTATAGCGGCATTCACTTCTGCTATAGCATTGTCCTTATCATCAGGGTGAAGACTATTTACCCAATCTTCAAATGTATTAGTATTGATTTTGTTTTCTAAACCAAACATTGCAAACATGGTATCATCCCAAGTGACCTTGTTATTTTTAATATCCCAATCCCAAACACCTAGCTTTGCAGATTCTGCGGCAAGCTTTAATCTAAATTCGTTTTCTTGTGCTTGTATCTTTGTGTTTATAAGTTCTTGCTCAACCATTTTTCTTTCGGTAATATCTTGGCATGTACCAAACGTGCTTATAGGAAGGCCGTTTTCATCATATACTATTTTCCAAATTTCCTCAACATATTTTAAATTTCCTTTAGAAGTAATAATTCTATGTTCTAAGTAATTGTAATCTTCCGTGTTAAACGAATACATGAAAGTTTTATCTACTTTTTCTTTATCATCAGGATGCACAAAGTTTAAAAACGATTCATGATTTGGCTGATAACTGCTTGAATCCAGTTCGAATATTTTATATGTTTCTTCTGACCAACTCACATTTAAATTTGATAAATCCGTTTCCCAATTCCCAATCTTAGCTGCCCTTTGAGCTTCCACTAATTTTGCTTCATTGTCTTCTAGCTTTTTTCTATACAATACTTGTTCTGTAATATCTGCCGCTGAAATACAGAGTCCAATAACTAGCCCAGAATTGTCGGTTACAGAATGCATTTTAACTCTGGACCATTTTACGTCGCCATTTAGTAATGTATAATCTACTTCTTTATCAAACAAGATTCCTTTAAGCACACGTTTCACTTCAACTTTTAACTCTTTTTTTCTTTTCTCGCTTAATAACGAAATGAAAGAGTTTCCATCCAATGAATTAATGCCAAGGGCTACTTGTGCTATTAATTTTGCTGTTTTATTACTAGAAAGTATATTTAAATCATTATCAAGTAGTATAAGTGCAATATCTGTATTATTAAATATAGAAAGGAAATTAGCTTCTGATTTTAGCGCTTTTAAATGTGCTTCCTGTTGTTCAGTAACATCAATATGCATCACAACAATTCCAGCATTATCAAGGTTGTTTTCACGAGAGGCAATTGCCTTAAACCATCTTTTTTTATGAGGAGTATGACAAGGGTAGACCATCGAAAAATCCTTCAATTCGCCTTTCAATATTTTTTCTATTGAATTTGCAAATAAGTTTCCTTCTGTATTATTTAAATCATCATTTTGTCTAACTGTCTCAATATAATTTATTCCAATGCCATAATTAAGTCCTTTGTACCCATTTTCATCTGCAAATGATTTCCAGTGATTATTCACAAAAATTATATCTCCTTTATTATCTAAAATAGCGATGTTTGCTGGCAAATGTTGAATAATAGAATTATGTTTTTCTTCTATAAACTTTCTTTTTAACTCTGATTCTTTTTGTAATTTTTGTGATTTTAATAATTCTGCTGATTTTAATATGGTGTTTGGCAAACGTTTAAATTGCTCTTTTAAAACATAATCCGTGCAGCCTTTTTGCATAAAAGAAATTGCCTTATCTTCATTTAAAGCATCCGTTACTAAAATAAATGGAATGTTTAACTTCAAATTATTTAGAATATCAATTGCCTCTGTTGAACTGAATGTCTCGGAATGATAATCACTCAAAATAATTTCAGGAGGAGATTCAGTCAATTCCTGTATATATTTTTCTTTCGTATTTACTAAAAAAAGGTCAAAATCTAACTTCTGCTCTTTCAAAATATTAGAAATTTGCAGAACATCGTTCTGGTCATCTTCCAATAAAAGAATTTTTAATTTATGATTGTCCATTGTTTTATTACTTCTGAAATTTTATGTGAATCTTTTGATTTATCGAAAAAATAATTCGCCCCTTTTTCAAGGCAAATAAGGCGATAATGCAATTCGTTGTGGTTGGTAAAAATTATAATTTTTGATTTAGGTAGATTTTGACGAAACTCAACTAAAAGATCTATACCTGTTTGTCCATAATCATCATCTGAGAGATTAATATCAAGAATAATAACATCAGGATTAACGGCGTTTGTTAGTTTTTTTGCTGAAGAAATATCTTTAGCGCTTCCCAAAATCTCAACACTTTCAATTTCATTCAATATGTGTTTCAATCTTTCGGTTACTATAAATGAATCGTCAACAGTAACAATTTTTAAAATTTTGGGATTACTACGTTCCATTATTTATCTGTATTTTATGTTACAAATAAAAGGAAGTTACTTAGGATGAAGAATAGGATAAATTATGAAAACCTTGTAGCTGTTTGTACTACAAAAAGAAGTGATTAAACAAGGTTATTATCAATTGCATAACGGGTAAGTTCAGCGCTATTATTAAGATTAAGTTTCTCCAATATTCGTGCCCGATAAGTACTTATCGTATTTACACTTAGAGAAATTTCTTCGGCTATTTCAGAAACCGTTTTTCCTGCAGCAATTAGCTGTAGTACTTGCATTTCTCGATCTGAAAGAATTTCATGAGTTGATTTGTTTTCGTTTTCTCCTAAAGATTCTGCTAATTTTTCGGCTAAAGAAGCGGTAATGTATTTTCGTCCAGCTAAAACTTTGTGAACAGCACTTAGTAATTCATCAGTGGCACTTAGCTTACTCAAAAAACCAGAAGCTCCAGCTTTTAGAACTCTAATGGCATATTGTTCTTCAGAATGCATACTCAACATAAGCACAGGTGCTTTTACTCCGTTAGTTCTTATTTGTTTTAGGGTTTCTATTCCATTTTTGCCAGGCATCGAGATGTCTAATAAAATGAAGTCCCATATTTGTTTATTAACCATATCAATGGCATCATTCCCATTATCAACTTCTGTGATTTTAGCCAATGGAAATTCTTCCTGAAGGATTTGAACCAATCCTCTTCTAACAATAGCGTGATCATCTGCAATTAATATCTTTATCATAATTTTTATTCTTTTTTAAATAAAGGGATTTTAAGTAAAATCGTTGTACCCTTTAAATTTTGACTTTCAATAATAAGGGTTCCATCAAATAATAATACCCTTTCATTCATTCCAATTAATCCTAATGAGTTTTTATTTTTTGCTTCGTTTACATCAAATCCACAGCCATTATCTTTTATAATGAGAGAAATATAATTATCCATTGTTTCAATAGTTGTTTCAACCAAAGTGGCTTGAGCATGTCGCATGATATTAGTTAATGCCTCTTGATATACTCTGAAAATAGTTGTTGAAAGTTCGTGTTCAGGATTAAAATCATTTGTATTGTTTTTAAAAACAGATTTAATCATTGTGCGTTTTTCAAATTCCTGAGTTTGCCATTCAAGAGCCGTTATTAATCCTAAGTCATCTAATATACTTGGTCTAAGTTCCGAAGCAATTCTTCTTACAGTAATAATGGTGTCATCAATAAGTGTAATCATACCCGAAATTCTTTTTTGCAATGATTGATCTTTCTCAACAAGTTTTTTTTCTATCCATAAAACATCCATTTTTAATCCCGTAAGTTGTTGTCCCAATTCATCATGGATTTCGCGTGCAATTCTCGTTCTTTCTTCTTCTCTAATATTTTGTAAACTCGAAGTTAATTGCCTTAATTGCGAAGTTTTCTCTTCAACTAATTTATTTAATTTTTTAGGTTGTTTAGCCAAATACCAAGCAAACAAAGCAAACATAAGCGCTAATCCAAAACCTAATACTGAAAAAATAATCGTATCATAAAATCTGTTTTTGTTTTTAGACATCACATATAATTTCCAGGCGCCATCTGGTACGTCAATGGAAACTGATTGTTCTTTGTCCAGTTGTGCTGAATTTGATAAAAAGAATTCCTCTTGTTGAGTGATTGGATTTACTTTTGATAATTGATATATGAAATTATTGTTATAAAGAGTATCTATCCCTGCTGCTTTTAAAAGTGTAGGTAATTTAATGATGATGGCAGAAAATCCAAAAAAAACACTATCTCTAAAAATAGGCAATCTTCCTATCACAGCAACCCCTCCTTGTTTTAATTTGAGTGGTCCCGCAAAAAAAATATCTTTTTTCATGAAGGCTTTCCAAGCTTCTGTTTTTGTTTTTTTATCCGCAGCTATATCATACCCTATAACCGCTTCATTACCTTTCATAGGATAAACGTGAGTAATCACACCTTTTTTGGTAAGTTGAATGGCATCTATATTTTTATTAGAACTTAATATAGCTTTTGCAACTCTATCAAAATCTTTTGGAACTCCATAATTTTCAACAATAAAAGCTAATGTTTTAGCTGCTGTTAAGTCATAGTTTAAGGCTGTTTTTAATCTGTCTTTAACTGAATTTATTTCATGAAGAACCTCCACCTGTTCATTGTCTTTGGCAATTAAATATCTTTGATACGTGAGATATTCTGTTAAAACAAATACAATTATAAATATAAAAAAACCAAACACCTGTGGTCTTTTTATTATAAAAGTTGGAATTGCAGCTTTCATTTCATACAATCTTTAATTCTAATTTGTTTTTTAATAACCGAAAACCAAACTCAATTGAATGATAAAATTTGTCCTATCGCTTAACTATAAATATAGTGTTTTTTTCGATTAACTGGTCATAATTGCTGTTAAATTCATTTTTTAATGAAAAAATAATTGTCATAAAATTCCTAAATTTAAGAATTATATAAATGCAATTTTCATTACAAATTGAAACCCTTAGTAAATAAAATATTTCTTTTAGAAAAATATCCAGGCAAAGGCGGCTGGACATATGTTCGCATACCAAAGACATTTAAAACTAAAGAAGAAAAATTACTTTGGAAAAAAGTGAGTGGTACCATTGATGGTTTTGAAATTAGAAAATATCACATATTTCCAATGGGAAATAATAATGGTTTATTTTTACCTGTTAAAGCAGAAATCAGAAAACACACCAAGAAAAAAGAAGGCGACATGATTCATGTGATTCTTTATACTGATAACGAACCCTTAGATGTTCCAGAGGAAATGCTTTTATGCTTGCAAGATGAACAAAAAGCATTAAGGTTTTTTAATTCCTTATCTGAGAGTGAACAGAAGTTTTATATACAATGGATTTACTCGGCTAAAAAAGAAGAAACTAAAATTGATCGCTTAGCAAAAACCATCAATCGTTTATTAAAGGGTTTAAAACTTTACGATAAAGAGGAGGAATCATAAAATACATTAAAGCGCAATTTTAAAATTAATCAGCAAATAAAAGTAACAAAACTCCTAATTATCTTAAGAGAGGAAGTCTGTATTAATTTAGTGCTAATTTCATATATTTACAGTTTTTACGAAAAACCATGTCGGGAACCCCAATAGTTGAAATAGAAGGACTAACAAAGATTTTCAAAGATTCGGATGAACCTGCCGTTAAGGGAGTTTCTTTTACAATTCATAAAAATGAAGTTTTTGGTTTACTTGGCCCTAATGGTGCCGGTAAAACAACTATTATTTCTATTCTTTGTGGGCTTTTTGCTCCTAGTAGCGGCACCGTAAAAATTGATGGCATGTACACTTCTAGTCATCTTGATCAAATTAAACAGATTATTGGAGTGGTTCCACAAGACATTGCTCTATATCCTACTTTAACTGCAGGAGAAAATTTAAACTTTTATGGGTCAATGTATGGTTTATCTGGTCAAGATTTAAAAGATAAGATAGAAATGTGGCTAGATAATTTAGGATTAACCAAGGCTGCAAATAGAAGAGTAGAAACTTTTTCGGGTGGGATGAAACGACGTGTAAATTTAATTGCTAGTGTTTTACATCAACCTAAAGTTTTATTTTTAGACGAACCCACCGTTGGTGTGGATGTTCAATCTAGAAATGTAATAATGGAACAACTAAAAAAATTAAATAAAGAAGGCACAACCATTATTTATACATCACACCATTTAGAAGAAGCAGAAGATTTTTGTACTCAAATAGCTATTATTGACTATGGAAATATTTTAATTCAGGGCACTCCCGCACAACTCATTGCCAACACTCCAGGTTCGTCGAGTTTAGAAGACGTCTTTTTAAATTTAACTAAACGCAAACTAAGAGATTAATGAAACACAAACTTTGGGCAACGATTAAAAAAGAAACTCTAATTTTAATTAGAGATAAAGTGGGCTTGTCTATTTTGTTTATCATGCCAATGGTTTTGATTTTGGTAATGACCTTAATTCAAGATTCTGCCTTTAGAACTTTAAATGAAAAAGGTGTTCCTATTGTATTAGTTGATAACGATAAAGATACTCTTGGGATTTCTATATTAGATGGTTTAAAAAAAGCTGCCATGTGCGACTTACGGGATTCGATAGATGGTAAACCTGCCACTACTGAATCAGCAAAAAAAGCGGTGGCAGAAGGCAAATTTTTAATTGGCATTATTATTCCCGAAGGAGCCACCAAGGCCATTAGAAAAAATGTATCTGGATTAATAAGCGAAACATTACCAATAGATTCTTTGGTTATCAATCCAGCAACAGCAAATGACTCTATAAATATTACTTTGTTTATAGATCCTGTTACAAAAAAATCTTTCATCACAACGGTTACGAGTAATTTGCATGAGTTTATTTCAACTGTAAAAACAAAAATTATGTTCCAAACATTTTCGGAACAAATCGCTCAAATCATTCCTGACACTTCTAGTGCTCCTAAAAACACTTACGCAAAATCTCAAATTATAAATTACAAAGAAGTCTACTCTTCAGATATTGTTGGCGAAATAATGCCAAATGCTGTTCAACATAACGTTCCAGCATGGACTATCTTTGCTATGTTTTTTATTGTTATTCCTTTAACAGGAAGTGTTATGAAGGAAAAAAAAGAAGGGAGTGTGTTTAGATTACACACAATGCCTACATCCTATTTAATGCTAATTAATGGAAAAGTAATTGTGTACGTGATTGTATGTATCCTTCAATTTATCCTCATGTTATCTGTTGGCTTATTTATTTTACCTCTATTTGGCTTACCTATGCTACAACTTGGAAATAGCATCCTAGGTATTTTTATTGTTGGACTCGCCACTTCTTTGGCAGCAACAGGTTATGGTGTTATGGTGGGCACAATAGCCGCTAGCGAACAACAAGGTGCTATTTTAGGCTCCTTATCCATTTTATTATTATCTGCTTTAGGAGGCATTTGGGTTCCAACTTATATCATGCCAGAAATCATGAGAAATATTAGCACATTATCGCCTTTAAACTGGGCATTAGAAGGGTTTTATAAATTATTTTTCAGAGGCTCTGATGCAATAGGAGTTTTAATTGATTCTTCTAAACTATTTTTATTTTTTATAGGAACTATGGCTATTGCGTCCATCATTAATCGTGTGAAACGAAAAGTATAATAGCATATTATGGAAACTGAAACAATAGAAAAAGACATTATACATTTTTTGGAAAGTAATATTTTATCTGAAGGAATTAAAATTTATTCTGATAGTTCATTAAGAGAAGTAGGAGTCGATTCGTTTTCAATTGTAGAAATTATCTTATTCATTGAAAGAAAATATGATATCGTTATTCCAGATCACAAACTTATTCCAGATAATTTTAAAACCATTCACACCATAGCCCTCACTGTAAAGGAATTAGGGAATTAAATAAAATGTCTCAGAACTTAGTTTTAAAGTTTCCTCAAAAAATTTATTTAAGCGGTGCCGACTGCTTTCATTTAATGTTAGAGATAAATTCAAAAAAACACATCTCTAGTAATAATGTTATTCGAATCATTTTTCACTTTGATGATGAAGCATCTGTAGACCCAATAATAAATAACATTAAATTATCTCCACTCATTACATGGCTATGTAACATCTCTTTAGTAAAAGGTGTTTTGTTTCAAAAACCTTATTGGAAATATAAAAACACAGGAAACAAAATAGCTATTAAAAAACATTTTTGTGCCGCTGATAAATTTATTCCAAATGAAATACTGAATAGAAAAATCAATATCCATAGTGATTGCCCAATTGAATTTGATATTATAAAGTATGCTTCTAAAAAAGTCGCTCTTGTTATATCTTGGCATCACATTATCATGGATGGAAGAGGTTCGGGTATGCTAATGCAACATTTAAACAACCAAACACCTGTAACTAATAAACTGTTTTCAGAGTTCTTTCCAAATAATAAAACAAAAACCTCTTTATTTCGATACATAAAAAACATGTATGAAGTAAAAGCATTTATTGAAAAATCATCAAAAGCTCCAATAGCAACTGTTTCAAAAAGAAATATATCTAGTAATGCTGCATTTAAAGTAAAAACCATTCTTTTTAATACACTCGAAACAGAAAAAATTGATTCTAATTCTAAAAAAAATGGAGCTAGATTTGGTTCCAATATTTTTTTAATGTCCTGTTGCGCTCACATCGTTCATGAGATTAATCTCCTTCGTCAATCCCCTGGAACTATTTGGATACCAATTCCACAAGATGGAAGAAAAAGAGGAGGATTTGGTCCAATCATTTCAAACTGTATTTCGTTTTTATTTTATCGTTTAACAGTAAATGATTTGACTTCTGTTAAACAAACCGTTCAAAGCATTAATCATCAATTGGCTGAACAAATAAAATTAGATATGCCAAGAAAATATAATATGTTGCTTAATATGATGCGACATATTCCTTTAAAACTATACCATTTTTTAAGTACAAATGCATCAAAAGGAGTGGTTGCCAGTTTTTTATACTCTTCTGCTGGCGAAGATTTTAGGGATTTAAACTCCCTCACAAATAAGCCTGCAAATGATGTGCTTATTTTACCTCCTTCTACTTTTCCTCCAGGCTTAACTTTCTCTTTTTTGCGATTTAATGGCAACCTTAAAATGAATATCGTATATTGTGAAGACACAATTTCGACTAAAGAATTAGATTTAATTGAACTTCATATTAAAAAATATATTTTAGGAGATTACTAATTTGCAAACCATTGAAACTGACATATTAATTATTGGAGGCGGTTCAGCTGGCATTGCAGCAGCAGTGGCATCTTCGTCGTTAAACCAAAAAGTAACATTAGTAGAACGGCTTGAATATCTTGGAGGCAAGGCAACTGCAGCCGAAGTAGGAACAATTTGCGGATTATATAAATACAAAAAAACAGATGTTTCCGAATACATCGTCAACGGTTTTGCGAAACAATTTGCAGAAGAGATCGCAAGTTTATCATCATCAGTACCTCTTTATAATGTTTATGGATTACATTATTTACCTTACAACATAAGCGCTTATAAAAATTTATGCTTGCAATTAATGCAAAAAAATGATGTCAATGTATTATTCAATTCAAAAGTTATAGAAGTACAAGTAACTAATCAGTTAGTAAAATCTGTTGTTATACAATCCAAAAACGAAACCATTCAAATCAATTGTAAATCAATGATTGATTGTTCTGGTAATAGCTGTATTAGTCAATTAGCAAATTTACCACTTATCAAAAGCGAAAGATATCAAGCCGCTGCTCAAGTATTTACTTTAAAAGGAATTGGTCAAACCATCGAATCTAATATAAACTTAGTTGTTATAAAAGAATTAAAGAAAGCCATATTAAATAATCAATTAGACTCTTCTTTCAAAAACATCTCTATAGTTCAGGGCTCTTATCAAAACGATTGTGTAAGTTTAAAAATAGGGATTCCAATTGCTGTAACAAATTCAAAAGATAATTTAGAAAAACTTCGAGAAAAAGCGATTGAAATGATTCAGCACTTTGTTGCTCATTTAGTTACTCATGTTGATTTATTTAAACATGCGACGATAGAGCATATTGCTTCAGAAGTTGGTGTGAGAGTTGGCGTAAGACCCGTTGGGAAATACATTTTAAATGAAGAAGATGTATTAGCTTGCAAAAAATTTGATACGGCAATTGCAAATTGTTCGTGGCCAATAGAAGAATGGCAAGAAGAAAAAGGTGTTGTTATGCGCTATTTCAATCACGATGATTTTTATCAAATACCCGCAGATTGTTTAATCTCTTCTCAAATTTTAAATTTGTTTTTTGCAGGAAGAAACATTTCGGCAACTGATGAAGCTATCGCCAGCGCTAGAGTTATTGGTATTTGTTTACAAACGGGATACGCTGCTGGGATGCTTGCCTCTGATAATATTATAAAAACTCCTTCACTAAATACTATCAAAGCTATTCAGGCTAAGCAAATTTTTGTTTAAATTAGCCAAATGAATGCCCCTTTAGTATATGATGCATTAAAAGATGCTGCCCAAAAATGGCCAACTTCACCTGCTGTTTATGATGAATATGGTATGCTTACATTTGAGCAATTGTATGCTGAAACAGAAGTCTTAAAAAATAAACTTTTAGCTTTAGGTGTTACTAAAGGAATGGGAATTGGAGTGATGTCGAGAAATAGCAGAAATTTTATTATGGGAATTTTTGCAGTGGTAGGTTGTGGTGCAACAGTAATGCCAATGTCTCATCAGCTTAAAAAAGCAGAAATTGATGGTATTTTAGATGAAGCTAAACTACATGGGATAATGGATGATCAACATGGTGCCTGTCCAATAGAGGCAAACCATAAAATGATTAACATGAATATCGAATCATATCGATTTGCTTTTACAGATATTCCAAAACAACAACTATTTGCTCCTCATGTTGAAAATCCAGCATTTATTCGTTTTACCTCAGGCACAACCGGAAAATCAAAAGGTGTTATCATATCTCATCAATCTGCCATTGAAAGAGTAGATGCTGCCAATAAAGTATTAAACCTAGGTGTTGGAAATACCGTTGTGTGGGTTTTACCAATGGCTTATCATTTTGTAGTTTCTATTTTATTGTACATTAGACATGGTGCCGCTATAGCAATTGCTAAAGATTTTTTATCAAAAAACATTATTGATATTACAAATGCTCATAACGGCACTCTATTGTATGCATCACCGATGCAAATTCGTTTATTAGCCAGTGATACCAGTGGAGACATGATGCCAAGTTTAAAAATGGTTATCTCTACATCTGCTGCCATATCTGTTGATGTTTGTAAACTATTTAAACAAAGATTTAATATAGATGTCAGCCAAGCATATGGTATTATAGAAATTGGCTTACCAATGATTAATCATATTAAATCTGAAGAAAACCCTGATGCCGTTGGTTATGCCTTACCTGATTATTCAGTTGATATATTAGACGACAACCATAATCCGCTACCTTGTGGTATTATTGGACATTTGGCAATTAAAGGGCCAGGTATGTTTGATGCCTATTTATATCCTCCAACATTACGACAAGATGTTTTAAAAAATGGATATTTTCTTACTGCTGATTTTGCTTCCAAAACACAAGATGGTTTAGTAAAAGTGGAAGGAAGAGAAAAATCTATGATTAATGTTTCTGGCAATAAAGTGTTTCCAGAAGAAGTGGAAGGAGTTTTGGAAACTATACCCGAAATTAAATTCGCTAGAATTAGTGGAACACCTCACGTTTTAATGGGTCAAATTATTCAAGCCGAATTAGTATTACATGAAGGCAAAACAGTAGATGTAGAAGAAGTTTTAACGTATTGTAGAAAACGACTTTCTACATACAAAGTTCCTCAAAGAGTTAAAATTGTAGAGTCATTACCAATGACAGGTAGCGGAAAAATACTAAGGCACTAATTAATAGTATGTATTTATTGATGGTTTAAATCAAAATATTTCTTTTTAAATTCCTATATGTTTATTGAGTATTTCATGCTCGCTAGTGTATATACCTTTCACAAACATCACTTTAGTAATTTTTTTACAGAATTAAAATAATAACAACACATCATAAACTCAGTTTAATTTATAATTTTGTTTAGAATGTATAACTATTAAAAATGAAATCAAACAATCATATATGGAGTTTCTCTACTGTTGGCGGCGTAAAACGCGTCAACTTAGAATCAGGGTCAGATTTACAGAACCTATCTAATCTTGATCCAAAACTATGGACTGCGTTAAGCTGCCCTGTTGATGGATTAGAAATTGACAAAAAAACACTTGAAATTATCGACATTGATGATGATGGAAAAATAAGAGTACCCGAATTAATTGAAGCTGCCGAGTGGGTAACTAACATTTTAAAAAATCCTAATGATTTATTAAAACAAGAACCTGTTTTCCAATTATCTTCTATTAATGAAAATACAGAGCTTGGAAAAACATTACTAGAGTCGGCTCAAATTATTTTAAAAAATTTAGGTAAAGAAAATGCCACATCGTTAACCGTAGAAGAAACATCTAATACCGAAAAAATATTTGCTGGCACTCGCTTTAATGGAGATGGTATCATCACAGAAGATAGCACTTCTAATGAGGAATTAATAAAAGTAATTCAAGAAATTATTTTATGCTTAGGCTCTGTTAAAGATAGAGGCGGCAAACAAGGTATTTCACTTGAACTGATAAATAACTTTATAGAAAGCTGCACAAAATATGCAACATGGCTTGCAAAAAAAGATGCTGACATCCAAAACATTTTACCTTATGGAGACCATACAGAAGCAGCATATCAAAATTTTTGTTCAGTTAAATCAAAAATTGATGACTATTTTATTCGTTGTCGATTAGCCGCTTTTGATGTTCAATCTACCGAGGTATTAAATTTACAAGTAGCGAGAGTAGAAAGTATAACTGCTAATGATCTTTCTAAATGTATAGAAGACATTGCTGCCTATCCTTTAGCAAAAATTGAAGGAAATAAATCTCTTCCCATTACAACTGGTATCAATCCTGCATGGGAAAATTCGATTTTAAATTTTAAGCACTTAATAGTAATTCCTCTTTTTAAAAACAAAGGCAGTATTACAGAAATTGAATGGAATAACATTATTGATTCCTTCAAAGCTTATACTCAATGGACTTCTGAAAAAGAGGGTTCAAACGTTGAATCGTTGGGTATCGAAAGAATTCAACATATTCTTTCGGGAACATATAAAGAACAATTAATTAGTTTAATAGAACAGGACATAGACTTAGAAGATGAGGCAAACAATATTATCTTAGTTGATAAATTAGTGCGTTATCATCGGGATTTATTTACATTGTTAAAAAACTTTGTGACGTTTTTCGATTTCTATACTCCTGGAGCAAAAGCAATTTTTCAAGCTGGAACATTATATATTGATCAACGTAGTTGTGATTTATGTATCAAGGTATCCGACATGGCTAAACACGCTACCATGGTGTCGTTTAGTGGTATGTATTTAATGTATTGCGAGTGCACCTCAAGATCAACCAATGAACAAATGACGATTGTGGCAGCCTTAACCAATGGAGACATCGATAATTTGGTTGTTGGAAAAAATGCTTTATTCTATGACAGAAATGGTTTAGATTGGGATGCAACTGTTATAAAAATTGTAGATAATCCTATTAGTATTCGTCAAGCATTCTTCTCTCCATATCGAAAAGTATCAAGATTTATAGAAACTCAAATCAATAAATTTGCTACTGCACAGGATGATAAAGTTACTGGAGACATGACAAAGAGTATCGAAAATGTTCCTGTAAAAGCAGAAGAGCCAAAAGCAAAAAAAGATCCGCCAGCGCCATTTGATGTAGGTAAATTCGTGGGGATTTTTGCTGCTATAGGCTTGGCAGTTGGCGCTATTGGAACAGCAATTGGATCGCTTATTGCAGGATTTTTAGGATTAACTTGGTGGAAAATGCCAATCGCCTTTGTTGGTTTATTATTATTAATTTCTGGGCCATCTATGATTATTGCTTATTTAAAACTTCGCAAACGAAATCTTGCTCCAATATTAGATGCTAACGGTTGGGCAATTAATGCTAGTGCTGTAGTTAATATTCAATTTGGCAATACCCTAACTCACTTAGCAGAATTACCAAAAGGTGCTAAAATAAATTTAAATGACCCTTTTACTAAAAAGAAACGTCCTATTCTACCCGCTATTTTTATCGTATCAATTCTAATTGGATTTGCCTTATATCTCTTATGGAAATATGGCTATATTCATTTGCCGTTTTAGTTTGTGGTTAAATTAAAACTAACTTCATTATTATAAGTACCAGCATTAATATATATAATGTCGTTTGTTATAGCTACGCTAATGGCAGCGCCCAAGATTAACAAAGGCGAGTTGGTAGTTAAACCAGGATTTTTGAAGACCCAACGGCAGAGGTATACAAATCACCAACTAACAAATCATCGTTGATGGATATATTTTTTGCTACTGGGTCAAAAGTGAAAAATAAAAAAGCAATTAAAAAAGTTTATAGTATTTATAGTTTATCTAAATTGTTGTGAATAAAATTAAATCATTTTTTTCAACGTCTAGAATGATTAAAAAAATTAATTCTTAGTAAGTCTGATTAGATTAAAAACTGCAATAAGTTGTCGTTTATATTTAAATATTCATACTGAAAGCCAGAAGCTATTAGATTTTTCTTCAAGGCCTCTAAATCTTTAGGGTCCTTTATTTCTAGTCCTACAAGTGCAGGACCATTTTCGCGATTATTTTTTTTCATATATTCAAAATGTACAATATCATCATTTGGCCCCAAAACATTACCAACAAATTCTTTTAATGCTCCTGCTCGTTGAGGAAATCTGATAACAAAGAAGTGTTTAAGTCCTTCAAACATCAAAGAGCGTTCTCTAATCTCTTCTGTGCGCATAATATCATTATTACTTCCACTGACCACGCACACCACATTTTTTCCTTTCAAGCTATCCTTTAAATAATTTAAAGCAGCAACCGTTAAAGCGCCTGCTGGCTCAACAACAATAGCTTGCTGGTTGTATAAATTTAAAATGGTAGTACAAACTTTTCCCTCAGGAACAAGAACAATGTCGCTTAACTTTTGTTTACAGATTTCAAAGGTTTTATCCCCAACTTTCTTAACAGCGGCACCATCAACAAACTTGTCAATTTCTTTCAATTCTGTATTAAACCCATATGCAATAGAAGTTTTCATGGATGGAGCTCCTTCTGGTTCAACCCCGATAATTTTGATTTTAGGGTTGGTTTGTGACAAATAGCTCACACAGCCGGCCGCTAAACCACCGCCACCAATTGGTACTAAAACAAAATCAATTTCAAAATCAGCGTCTTCTACTATTTCTTTAGCAACTGTTCCTTGCCCAGCTATTACTTTTTCATCATCAAAAGGATGCACAAAAGCAGCGCCTTTTGAATTGCAAAATTCTACAGCTGCCTTGTAAGCATCATCAAAAGTGTCACCTACTAATACAATATTAATATGCTCTTTGCCAAATAATTTTACCTGATTAATTTTTTGAGAAGGTGTTGTTGCGGGCATAAAAATTGTGCCTTGGATATTCAATTTACGACAAGAATACGCAACGCCTTGTGCGTGATTACCAGCGCTTGCGCAAACAACACCATTCTGTTTTTCAAAATCAGACAAAGAACTGATCTTGTTATATGCCCCTCTAATTTTATATGAACGAACAACTTGTAAGTCTTCGCGTTTTAAATAAACATTACAACCAAATTCTTCACTTAATTGCAAATTGTATTGCAAAGGCGTATGCATTGATATGCCTTGCAAATTTTCAGCAGCTTTATTGATGTTATCTAATGATACCATGTTGTTTTTTATTTTCTTAATCTATTACCCTATCTTTTTCATTTCAGTCATCGATTCTCTTAGCCAAGCACCAACCTCCTCTATTGGATGATTTCTGATGCTTTGATTCACTGCAATTAACAATTTATTATCAACTGCATTAAAAGTTGCAAAAGGCTTTCCTATAACATCAGTATTAACGGTCTTCATAAAGTCCTTTAATAAAGGCTTACATGCATGGTCAAATAAATAACAGCCATATTCAGCCGTATCAGAAATGATTCTATTCATTTCATACAACTTTTTTCGCGCAACCGTGTTTGCTATTAAAGGCAACTCATGCAATGATTCGTAATAAGCTGATTCTTCAATGATCCCGGATTCAGTCATTGTTTCAAAAGCTAACTCAACACCAGCTTTCACCATTGCAATCATCAATACACCATGATCAAAATATTCTTGCTCAGATATCGTTGAAGTAGTTGCAGAAGTTTTTTCAAAATTAGTTTTAGCAGTTGCTGCTCTCCAGCTTAATAAATTAGCATCATCATTTGCCCAATCAGCCATCATGTTTTTAGAAAAATCACCAGATAAAATATCATCCATATGTTTTTGAAATAATGGACGTAAAATAGATTTCAATTCTTCTGCTAGTTCATATGCTTTTATTTTTGAAGGATTATTTAAACGATCCATCATGTTAGTTATTCCTCCATGTTTTAAAGCTTCGGTGATTGTTTCCCAACCATATTGAACTAACTTAGAAGCATAACCTGGTTCTATTCCCTTCTCTACCATTTTATCAAAACATAATATAGAGCCAGTTTGCAACATCCCACACAAAATAGTTTGCTCACCCATTAAATCAGATTTTACTTCGGCAACAAATGATGAATTTAAAACTCCTGCTCTATGACCACCCGTTGCAACTGCATAAGCTTTGGCTTGGTTTAATCCTTCTCCGTTTGGATCATTTTCTGGATGAACAGCTATTAAAGTTGGTACACCAAATCCTCTTTTATATTCTTCACGAACTTCAGAGCCCGGACATTTTGGAGCACACATGATAACTGTAATGTCTTTACGTATTTGCATACCTTCTTCTACAATGTTAAAACCATGAGAGTAAGACAAAGTCGATCCCTTTTTCATTAAAGGCATGATAGCTGTTACAACTGACTTATGTTGCTTATCAGGAGTTAAATTACACACTAAGTCAGCTGTTGGTATTAGCTCTTCATAAGTTCCAACTTTAAATCCATTTTCTGTAGCATTCAAAAAAGAAGCTCTCTTCTGACTGATTGCATCTGCGCGCAATGCATAAGAAATATCTAAACCAGAGTCTCTCATATTTAAACCTTGATTTAATCCTTGAGCTCCGCAACCAACAATCACTACTTTTTTATTTTTGAGAGCAGATACACCATCTGTAAATTCTGATTGATCCATGAATTCACATACACCTAATTGTTCAAGTTGTAATCTAAGAGGTAATGTGTTGAAATAATTTTTCATATGTTTATTTTATTGTTTTTAATTGTCATATGCTATAACCATGTTATCACTAATAATGCTTTCACTAAAGGCAACATGGTTATTTCATATAATTAGTTATTAAAATGTTTAACAGTTGTTTTGCTATTGTTTTCTACTTCTTTTAAAAAGGTATTTAACGTTTTCATTGGCTTGGTGATAGCTACCCTTCCGCTTCTGACAAATTCAAGCATGCCAAATTTTTCTAAGTCGTTGAATAAATGTTTTATTTCTCGCTCATCTCCCGTTTTTTCTACAACAATATATTCGGGGGAAATACTCAATATTTTTGCGTGATTCTCATTGACTATCCGTGTAAATAATTCATTTTCTTTTAAAGCATCTGCTGATACTTTATATAAAGCCATTTCGCGAGATAGGATATCGTTATTGATATGATAGAATGCCTTTAAAACTTCTACTTGTTTTTCAATTTGCCCAACTAATTTTTCAACTTGTTCTTGAGAAACAGTTACAACAATCGTGTAACGATAGATTCCTTTTACTTCACTTTCGCTAGCTGTGATGCTTTCGATGTTAATGTGTCTTCTTGTAAATATAATGGTTATTCTATTTAATAAACCGATTTTATCTTCTGTAAAAACAGATAATGTGTATGTATTTTCCATGATGTTATTCTAATATTATTTCTGAAACACTTGCTCCTGTAGTTATCATAGGAAAAACATTTTCTTCGTTTTCTACTACAACCTCTAACAAATAGGCTTCCTTCGATTCATACATTTCCTTTAATGCCTCTTTTAAATTTTTTCTTTCTGTCACTTTTTTTCCTTTAATATTATACCCATTTGCTATTGCCACAAAATTTGGATTTTTCATTTCTGTAAATGAATAGCGTCTGTCAAAAAACAACTGTTGCCATTGACGAACCATTCCTAAGAAGTTATTATTCAATACTAAAATCTTTACAGGAATGTTACTTTGCATGATGGTTCCTAATTCTTGTATCGTCATCTGAAAACCACCATCACCTAAAACCGCTACCACTTCTTTGTTTGGCTGTGCTACTTTAGCGCCCACTGCAGCAGGTAATCCAAAACCCATAGTTCCTAATCCACCTGAAGTGACATTATGGTTTGGTTGATTAAATTTATAGTAACGAGAGGTAATCATTTGATGTTGTCCAACATCCGTTACCACAATAGCATTACCATCACTCAATTGATGAAACTGATGAATAACTTCAGCCATTCTTAATTTTTCTGTAGCTGGATTAACAGCATTTTTTACAACCTTTTCAAATTCTACTTTAGTACAATCTGTAAATTTTTGTAACCACGCGGTATGTTTTTGAGATTTTACTTTCGGTAATAATAATTCTAAAGCTTCTTTCGCATCACCTAATACAGCCACATCTGCATGTATGATTTTATTTACTTCAGAAGGATCGATTTCGAAATGAACCACCTTAGCTTGCTTAGCATATTTAGAAACATTACCTGTTACGCGATCATCAAAACGCATTCCTATGGCAATTAAAACATCACATTCATTCGTCAATAAATTTGGGCCATAATTTCCATGCATTCCTAAGTAGCCAACATATAATTCATGAGTTGGAGGAAAAGCTCCCAAACCTAATAAAGTTGATGCTACTGGGATATTCGCTTTTTCAGCTAAATCTAATAATTGTTTTTCGGCACCTGATAATAACACGCCATGACCACATAGTATATAAGGACGCTGAGCGTTATTAATTAATTCAGCTGCTTTTGAAACTTCCTCTTCATTCACTTTAGGGCAAGGGAAATAACTTCTGATGCTTTCGCATTTTTCATAAACATATTTTGTTTTCCCAAACTGAGCATCTTTAGTGATATCAACCAACACAGGGCCTGGACGACCTGATGTTGCGATATAAAAAGCTTTAGCTATAGCTGGCGCTATATCTTCTGCCTTCGTTACTTGTATATTCCATTTCGTAACAGGCATCGATATACCTACTACATCTGTTTCCTGAAAAGCATCAGTTCCTAATAAATGAGAATGCACTTGACCTGTGATACAAACTAACGGAGTTGAATCTATTTGTGCATCGGCTATGCCTGTTATTAAATTAGTGGCTCCTGGTCCTGATGTTGCAAATACAACACCTGGCTTTCCAGACACTCTGGAATAACCTTGTGCCGCATGCGTTGCGCCTTGTTCATGACGAACCAAATAATGATTTAATTGATCCATGTAATCATAAAGAGCATCATACACTGGCATGATAGCGCCTCCTGGATAACCAAATACATCAGTTACTTGAGCATCTAACAATGATAATATCGCCGCTTCTGCACCTGTTACTTCTGTTTGATATTTATTATGTTTTTTCATTTTAAAATTATAAATCGGTTAAACAACCTTTACTAGCTGAGCTAACTTGTTTAGCATATTTATAAAGCACGCCAAACTTTACTTTCAATTCAGGTTGTTGCCATTGTTTTTTTCTTTCAGCTAACTCTTCGTTTGATAATTGAACATCGATTTTATTGTTCACTGCATCAATTGTTATTATATCTCCGTCTTTTACTAAGGCTATTGGTCCGCCATCAAATGCTTCTGGACTTACATGACCAACTACAAATCCATGTGTACCTCCAGAAAAACGACCATCAGTAATTAATGCGACACTGTTTCCTAAACCTGCGCCAATTAATGCAGAAGTAGGTTTCAACATTTCTGGCATACCTGGCCCACCCTTTGGTCCTTCATTTCGGATGACTAATACTTGGCCAGCTTTTACTTTTCCTTCACGTATTCCTTTGATGCATTCAAATTCATTTTCAAAAACAATTGCTGGTCCAGTAAATGATTCACCTTCTTTGCCTGTTATTTTTGCGACAGAACCTTCAGGGGCTAGATTTCCATATAATATTCTTAAATGTCCGTTTGCCTTTACTGGATTAGTCACAGGTAATATTACATCTTGTCCATCTGGCAATGCATTCACCGAATCTAAATTTTCTTTGATGGTTTTTCCAGTTACAGTTAAACAATCTCCATGTAATAATCCCTGTTGCAATAAATATTTCATTACCGCTGGCACACCACCAATAGCAAATACATCTTCCATTAAGTATTTACCACTTGGTTTTAAGTCAGCTAATACAGGTGTTTTGGCATTTACTCTAGTAACATCTTCTAATGTAAAATCCACATTAGCAGTTTTTGCCATCGCTAATAAATGTAAGACTGCATTTGTAGAACCACCTAATACAACTACTACCGTTAAAGCATTTTCAAACGCTTTTTTAGATAATATGTCTGAAGGTTTTATATTTTTTTCTAATAGTACTTTTAAATACTCTCCTGCTTTTAAACATTCTTCTTTTTTATCATCACTTAATGCAGGATTTGAAGAACTATATGGTAAACTTAAACCCATTGCTTCTATGGCAGATGACATGGTGTTTGCCGTGTACATACCACCACAAGCGCCAGCCCCAGGACAAGCATTTTTTACAACACCTTTAAAATCTTCATCAGATATTTTGCCCGCATATTTTTCTCCTAAAGCTTCAAATGCTGAAACGATATTTAACTTTTTGCCTTTATAATTTCCTGAAGCGATGGTACCTCCATAAACCATGATTGATGGGCGATTAACACGTATCATGGCCATAGTAACACCAGGCATGTTTTTATCACACCCCGCTATCGTTATTAAACCATCATAATAATGAGCTGCCGTAACAGCTTCAACTGAGTCTGCAATTATTTCGCGAGACACTAAAGAGTAACGCATACCTTCCGTTCCGTTAGTGATACCGTCGCTTATACCTATTGTATTAAACTGTAAACCAACCATGCCGTTTTTACGCACGCCATCTTTTACAAAAGCCGATAATCCATTCAGGTGTATGTTACAAGTATTCCCTTCATACCAAGTAGAAGCGATGCCAACTTGTGGCTTTTTCATATCCTCTTCTGTTAAGCCTATGCCATATAGCATAGCTTGAGAAGCTGGTTGAGACTCATCTTGAGTAACTGTTTTACTATAGCGATTTAATTCCATAATTTATATTTTATACTAATGAGAAATTTCCGTATTCGTTAAATGCAACACGACGTGCGTATTTAGCTTGAAGTATATATCCTAATGAATCTTCCCAATTTAATTTAAATGGTACTTTATCCAATGAAGCTATACCTGCTACTTCTGCAGCAGTTCCAGTAAAGAAAGCACTATCAGCTCCTTTAACTTCTTCAGGCGTAAAATATTTTTCGACTAGTTTAAACCCTAATTCATCACACAATTCAAAAATCGTAGCGCGAGTGATTCCAGGTAATATATTTCCTAATGGAGATGTATATAATGCTTCGTCCTTCTCAAAAAAGAAGTTCGCTCCAGGCCCTTCGGCAACATGACCATTTGCATCTAACAATAAAGCTTCATCAAAACCTTTATTCTTCGCCTCTGTTGTAGCCAAAATAGAGTTTACATAATGACCAATAACCTTAGCTTCCACATGACAAGACTTAGGATTTGGACGCTGATAAGATGATATAGTAACATCTAATAACTTATCACCTAAATATTTTCCCCACTCCCAGGCGCATAACATCACGTGTACTTCATCTGTTGGCGTTAACGACATATTAGCCCCAGCAAATACTAAAGGACGAATGTATGCATTACTCAAATTATTTTTTTCGAGTAGTTGATAGGTTAACTGAGTAAACTCCTCGGCGGAGTAATTAACCTTTAAGTGCATTTTTTCAGCAGAATACAATAAGCGCTTATAATGCTCATCTGATTTAAATATTCTAGTGCCATCGGGCGTAGCATATGAACGGATCCCTTCAAATACTCCACTACCGTAGTGCATAACCTGCACATATGGACTCACCATTAAATCTTTTGCCTTTACCCATTCTCCGTTAAAGAAAACTACTGTGTTGTCGTTGTAATACATGTTTTATTTTTTAGATTTTAAATTATTAGTAAATAAAAAAGCCTTTCTCGTCAGAAAGGCTTAGTTGTTTTGTTTTCATAACAATATCCTTCCCTCTATGAGAGTGAAATAATAATATTAATATATGTTGTATTATTTTTCATAATTGTAACAGATAAGACAAAAGTATATAATTGTTGTTTACTTTTAAATTTTAAAGAAACATTTTTAGTAAGTCTGAAATTATAGTTTTACAAATTTTAAGACTTTAGTTTTGATATTTGAATATGACTTAAAATAATATACTCCTGAGCAAAGATCACTTACATCTATATTTAAATTTTGAAAACCTTCTTCATACCTCTTATTAAATATGGTTTTTACAATTTGACCCATAGAATTAGAAACCTCAAAAGACATATCAGTATCATCATCTAAATTAAAGTCTATAAATATATTCTGATTCACTGGATTTGGGTAAAGAGAAAACTCAAGCTTTTGTTGGCTTAAACATGAAGCATCTACAGAAATTATTTTAAAAACGGTAAGCTCTCCATTAAAATCTTGTTGTTTTAATCTATAATAATTTAAGGCAGAACTTGGGCTTTGGTCATAGAAAAAATACTGCTGAATATAATTAGTTGAAACCGATCCTGGTATTTCACCAATTCTTTTAAAATTAATTCCATCTTCAGAACGTTCTATCACAAATCTTTGATTGTCTTTCTCTGAAGCCGTAAACCAATTTAATTGAATTCCATGATTGTCACATTTGCCTTTAAAATCAATTAGCGTAACAGGTAATGTTATAGGAGAACTGAAACTTCCTGCTTCAATAAATACGCCACTATCATAAGCACCATCATTTGCATCTGTAATTATTAATTTAATATGATACGTACTTCCTGCAGTTAAACCCGATTGGCTCGCTGTTAAAACTTTTGTGTTTCCATTAAATTGAATTCCATAAATGGGTCCATTAAACTCAGCCGTCGCTGAACCATTAAGCCAAGATGAATTTGCTGCTGTACATTTTGCAGCTGAAGGAGATCCTCCATTACTACCAACAACTCCATTATTAACTGAGTTAATAGAGACCTCTGAACCGTTAGATAATCTGGCAATATTTTTACCATTATTAGTGTATCCTTGCCCTCCAGAAATCCCAGGGCCACTTAAGATAAATCCAAACTTATCATTATATGACGAACAATTATAATTAATAGCAAAACTCCCAGTTTGATCGTATTCTTCTGAACCAAAAACATATCTAAAAGATATATTCGTATTTGCTGCAACAAAGTCAAATTCAAGAATTGCTGCGTTATAGTAATTGACGGTTCCTGCAAGCTCATCTAAATCATTGATATATATTGGACAGCTTCCGCCTTGTCTCACTTCTCCATTAGAACAAGTAGACGATAATCCTGAACTTGAGAAATTGGATGCTCCTGGAGCAGTTGTAGTAGGAGTTAAAACAATATCGCTGGTTTTCCCTGTACATAGAACCACACCAGATGTTATTCCTAAATTAGTAGCAACCGTACCAGAAGCCGTAAATGAACCAGCCTGATAAACTCCTCCCGAATTAAAAACACCCTGAAAAGTTATGTTGGAGACAGTTACTCCAGAACCTATAAGACTATTTACAAGGGTAGAAGGGCTTGCCCCATTAGAAACAACCAATTGAGCAGGCGAAAGCTTTAATAATAAAAAAAGTGATGATAAATATATAAATCTCATTATACTGTTGCTAAGTTACCATGTAAATTTATGTTCATTATTTTTTGTAAAATTTAGTTTTTTTGTTACTTTTAGTAAGTCTGATTATATATATGAAAAAAAACAGTAACGCCTTTGTTATCATAAAAAACCTTTCAATGTCGGAAAAGAGGTATTTTAAAATCTTTTCTGAACGACATACTATTGGGGAACAGAATAAATATGTAGCACTTTTTGATGAATTAGATAAAGCAGAGGAAGAGAATGATGTTGAATTAAAAAAGAATTTAAAAAAAGCTGGAATTAACCCTGATTTTATATCAGCAGATAAAAATTACCTATATCAACTCATTTTAAGAAGTTTAAATGTTTTTCACGATTCTAAAACTTACAATTTAGAAATTAAACAAACTCTTAGTTCAATTGAAATTTTATTTCATAAAGGCTTATACCATGAATCGTTAAAACTAATAGCAAAAGCTGAAGAATTAGCAAAGGAATGTGAGAATTTTCAATTAATGATTGACATCTTAATTTGGAAGAAAAAATGCTCTGGCTATTCATTGGGATTAAAAAAAGCTGCCGAAGTAAACCTAGAAATAGATAAATATATATTACTCCTAAATAACTTTAAACGCATAACTGACTTATACTATGAAAGTAACTTAATACAAGCTGATAATGAAAAACAATCAAAAGCTGATGTTATAAAGAATCTAAAGTCTATTTTATGTCAACCCGAATTAAAATCTGAAAAAAATGCATTATCATTTTCTGCAAAAATTTTCTACTATTTAATTTATTCCAATTATTACTATTCAATTGATGATAAACAAAAAGAATATGATCATCTTCAGAAATTGATAGATATTTTAAATAAATCTAAAACCTATTCTATAGAAAATCCATTAGATTACGTTTCGATTTATAAAAGACTATTATCTATTAAAAAAATCTTTCCGAAATCTACATTTTTTGAAGACATTAAAGTATTACAAGAATTTCCTAAAAAAATAAATATTAGAAAAGAAGTAATTTCAGAACGCGTGTTTATTCATACAAATACACACGAACTAGAATATTATTTAATAAATAACGACTTTCAAGCTGCCCTAAATAAAATAAAAGAAATAGAGAAAGACATCTCAAAACTGAATCTCGATATTGAGCCTTATCATATTATTTATTTTTATTACTTGCACGCCATTGTTTTAATATATGTTGGTCAATTTCATAAAGCTTTAAAATTCATTAATAAAACATTAAATGAATTTGAGTATGAGGCTAGACCGCAAGTATATCTAAGGATAGAGGTGCTTAATATTATTACACATTTTGAATTAAAAAATTATACGTTAGTATCTTCACTTTCAAAACAAATAATAAAGAAAAATAAATCAAAAAATATTTTAACAACTCTAGAAGAAAAAATACTAGGAGCACTTTATAAAATTACAAACGCTAAATATCTAACATCAAAAGAAGAGACTAACATTATTCAAGAAATCATTAATAGTCAAATCAATAATAAGCATTCAAGTCAACAATTATCTACTAATTTATTGAATGAAAACTATGAAAAATGGTTAACTGCAAAAACAAAAAGGAAACAGGTATTTGAACTGTTTAAATAACTTTAATTAATTTCAAAATCATCTCCATCCATCATTACTGGAAACACTTTTCTAAATTCTTGCAAATAGTTGAACGAAAGATTAGTTGTTTCTGCTCGATCTTGATGCGCCATTGTTTGGCTAATAATTTCACCTCTTGGGTTAATAATAGCAGTGTCTCCTGAATGTTTAATCTGGTTGCCATCTTCCCCTATTCTATTTACACCAATAACATAAGTCTGATTCTCAATAGCTCTTGCAATTAATAGTTGTTTCCAAGGATAAGAACGAACTTCTGGCCAATTTGCTACATAAATTAAAACGTCGTAAGTACTATCTTTTCGATTTCTACTCCAAACTGGGAATCTTAAATCATAACAAACTAATGGGCAAATTTTCCATCCTTTATATTCAATGATTAGTTTTTTATCGCCAGACTTATAGTACTGGTGTTCATTTCCCATCCTAAATAAATGTCGCTTATCATAATATTCATAAGTACCATCTGGGCTAGTCCAATATAAACGATTAAAGTAATTATTGTTCTCAATAACTGATATACTCCCTACAATTACACAGTTTTTTTCTTTTGATTTATTCAACATCCATTGTAATCCCCTTCCGCCATGTTGTTCTGCCAACTTAATTGGGTTCATTGTAAAACCAGTTGTAAACATTTCGGGTAAGACAATAATATCGATGGGTCCATCTATTTCATTTATCTTCTTATCAAAGTGTTCCAAATTTTTCTGAACATCTTCCCAAAATAACTGTGTTTGAATAGTTGTTATTATTAAGTCTTGCATTTTTAATCATTTAGATTTATTAAATCAGCATTATATAAAAGGGCTGCTTTTCTAATTTGTTTATTTTTTAATGATTTATAAATTTGAGCGGTTACTAACGAAAGAATACACACGCTTAACCCACTCAAAAAATAAGTTCTTGCTTTTAGTTGTTCTTTTGGGTCATTATATCGATGTTGTCTAGCCAAATATATTCCAGCCACGGCACTTACGGGAGCAATAACATTAAAAGCAATTTGTCCGTTTTTTCTACTATCTGCCAAAACTAAGATTTCATTTAACTCGTCTGAATTAGTTTGTGGGTCTTTTTGCATCATTATTTTAAAGGCAGCTTTGTGCGAAATATCCACATTATTTAAAGCCAAATGTTTTCCCTCAACAATAAATAATTTTAATGGAGAAGCACTGCCAGTTGTTTTTTGTTTTAATTGAAATCTAGATTCTTCTTTTCCGTTTTCATAAACTATTCTTGATATTTGTTCATTACTTAAACTCCGAATTACTCCATCGGGATTATGAAAATTTTTATAAGAAACTGAAGTGCTAGAAATTTCTAAAACCCTTACAATTAAGGGTTCCGAATTATTTACAAAAATAGTATCTTGGGCAAATGCAAAAGTTCCTAACTTAAACAGAAAAAAGAAAAACGCTAAACATCTACTCATTATAGGCCTTAACAAAATCATGTCTCTTCTTTTTTAAACCCACATGAAAAGCTATTGATGTTGCTGTCATCACTAACGCTAAGGAACCACATGCTACTGGAGCTATCACAAAATCACTACCAGAATTTATACCATTATTAGTATTTATTCTAGTAATGATACCATAAATTGCTCCCGTTGCTATTGTCATCGCGCCAAAAACAATTCCTACGGTTCTAGTAGCATCTTGTCCGTATTTTAAATTTCTAATAGATTTTACAGATTGTAATAACATAGGGCGTTTGCTTTCATTGGGATGAGAATTAGCTAAATTAGACATATAATAATATCTTCTTTTAGTATCTTCGTATGTGATTTTTTCGTTGTGAACTGATGGTTTATTATTATTTAGCACTGTAAACGGTTGAGGATCTTGTGTAACAGTTGGCGTCTGAGCTACAACCGTAATGCTTTCGGTATATCCATTTTTATACACAATTTTATCAATCACATTTTTATCTACAACATACATTGGGCCATCAGGCAATTCAAATTTTTTGTATTGAATTTCAGTTTGAGAAACTTCCTTCACAAATACAATAATTTTATCTTTAGATTTAAAAAAGATAGTGTCTTGTGAAAAAGCAGAAAAGCTTAGAAAAAGACTAAATATAAAAAGCGTATGTAGTTTGAAATTCTTCATGTATATGTTAATTTTTATAATTAATTATTATAGATAGTTGCTATTTCTATTTTCTTTTTTAAACGTTTTTGTTTGTTAGTATGTGCAATAATAGCGCCAGTAACTCCAATCGACACTCCTCCTGCTAAACCTAAAGCTATGGGAGTCGAATCACTACTAATTAATGATGCCATCATTCCTATGTATGCCAATCCAACGCCTGCTCCCAAACCAATGAAACCGAACAAATATTGTTTTTTCTTAAATGATTTCATGTTTGTATACTCTTTCATCATCAAAGTTTTTTTCTCCGACTCTGGATAATTATTAATTACTCTTAGCAAACGAGACTCCCCCATTGGCTTGCCAAAATGCATTAATTTGGTTTTATCAATAATAACTATTTTTTCGAATGAAGTATTTTGATTTGTTACTGTGGGAGAAACTGAAGTTGTAGCAGTGACTACTGTTTGTGGTTTAGCTTCTTCTGATTTAAACGTCTCGATTAATCCATTAGAAAATTTTATACTTTCTATTTCACTTTTACTTGAAACATATAAAGGACCTTCTAAATTATCAAATCTCTTATACTTAATAGCATCTATATTAATCTCAGTAACCTTTACAACTTTTATAGTGTTATTCAAAAAGCGAATAGTGTCTTGAGAAAAAATACTATTTATTCTAAATAGAATAAATAACACAAAAAATATTGTCTTCATAAATTGAGAGTATATAGTAAATATAATAATTAAATTTTACATAATATCTCGGCAGCCTTTTCTAAAGTTTCTTCTTTTTTAGCAAAACAAAAACGCAATAATTGCTGCTGCTGCTGATTTGAATAAAATACAGATAATGGAATGGAGGCTAATCCTTTCTCTTTCGTTAATCTAATAGCAAAATCAGTGTCTTTTTCATCCGTAATGTTTTTATAGTTCAAAAGCTGAAAGTAAGTGCCCGTGCAAAGCTCCATCTCAAAACGAGAAGAAGAAATTAATTTTCTAAAATAATCTCTTTTTGACTGATAAAATTGATGCAAGCCTTTGTAAGTTGATTCATCTTTCAAATATTCAGCTAAAGCAAGCTGAAAAGGATGATTAACACAAAACACTAAAAATTGATGTACTTTTCTAAACTCGATCATGAGTTCTTTTGGGGCAGCCACGTAGCCAATTTTCCATCCAGTGGCATGAATCGTTTTTCCGAAAGAAGACACAATGATGGATTGCGCTGCTAATGTTTTAAATCTAGCCACACTTTGATGAGGCTGAACATCAAATACCATATGTTCATAAACTTCATCACTTATAAGAATAATATTAGTGCCCTCAATTAATTTTTGAAGTTCTAGTAAATCATTTTCTAACAAGGTTGTTCCACTTGGATTATGAGGCGAATTAATAATAATCATTCGTGTTTTATCTGTTATGGTGTTTCTTACAGTAGTCCAATTAATTGTAAAATTTGGGTAGTCAAGTGCAATTGGTTTCACAACACCACCATGCACTTCAATTGCTGGAATATAACAATCGTAAGCAGGTTCAAATACAATCACTTCGTCCCCTTTATTAATAAAAGCAGCTATACTAGTATAAATTCCTTGTGTTGCCCCAGCCGTGATGGTGATTTCAGTTTCGGGATGATAAGATGCTCCATAACAATTCTGCAATAATTCCCCAATCGTTTCCCTTAATGCTTGAGCTCCTGTCATAGGTGCATATTGATTAAACCCAGCCATTAAGTTTTTTTGAGCTAATTCCAATAATTTCGGACTGCAACCAAAGTCGGGAAAGCCTTGAGAAAGGTTAATAGCATTATGTTCTTTGGCTAAACCACTCATTACAGTGAAAATAGTGGTACCAATATTGGGTAATTTTGACTTTATCTGCATTTTTTTTATAATAATTAGACTAAGTTGCTAAAAAAATCTTATTTTTGCTACCCGTTCTGGATTTTTTGTTAGAATTTGAATTCTTTTAAAAATCTTAAATTAAAATGGTCCTGTGTCAGTCAGCTGACTGATAAGGTAGAGCAAACAAAAGCTCATTAAAAAATAAATAAATGGTCCTGTGGCCGAGCGGCTAGGCAGAGCTCTGCAAAAGCTCGTACAGCGGTTCGAATCCGCTCGGGACCTCAAAAGAGACCTTCAATTCCTTGAAGGTCTCTTTTTTTTAAGAAATATTCGTGTTAAATTCCTTACCATAAGTTACTCTTTCCCATAACCATTCTAGTGAACTGATTTTAAAAAAGCGAAAGTGCGAATTCGCGCATATTTTATTCAAGATGCAAAATCTAGTAAGACAATTAAATTTATTAAAAGAGTGGTTTTTAGTTAAACAACAGAGAATCCTGTCAGGATTTATTCTTGACAGGCGTTTTTGTTTAAAAAATTAAACTCTCACGCCAATCACACATACATCATCCGTTTGTTCTAGATTGGTTTTCCATCCTTCAAACTCACTATGCAATATCTCTTTTTGTTCATCCATAGATAGAGTATTTATCGAAATCAATAATTCCTTTAGCTTAGAATATTTAAATTTTTTTCCTTTGGGTCCACCAAATTGGTCGGCAAAACCATCGGTAAATAAATAAATACTATTACCTTTCTCTAAATTAATTATATGATTTGTAAATGGCTGCATTGCAGAATGAAATCCTATTGGTTGTTTATTCGCCTTTATCTCGTGTAATTCCGTTTCTTTTAAAATATACAATGAATTATTTGCTCCCGACCATTGCAGTTGTTTTGTTTTCATATGGTAACACGCCAAAGAAATATCCATACCATCTTTACTATCACCATCTTTTCCATTTTGCCCTAACTCCTTCACAATTTTATCTCTTAGTAAATCTAAAATTTTTGCTGGCGATAAAAATTCAGTACTTGCCGAAATTTCATTTAAAAAAGCAATACCAAGCATACTCATAAATGCTCCTGGAACCCCATGTCCTGTGCAATCAGCGGCAGCTAAATACCAATAGTCGTTTTTTTCGAAGGCCCAATAAAAATCGCCACTTACAATGTCCTTTGGTTTAAACAAAATGAAATGTTCGGGCAAATGTTCGCTAATATGATTTTCTTCTTTTAAAAGTGCTTCCTGAATTCGCTTAGCATAATTAATACTATCAATAATATCTTTTTGCTTTTCTTCAACCATTAATCGTTGATGTTCTGAATGGTCTTTTTGTAATTCAATAATCTTTTTTTGTTTTCGAGTCAGACTTAATGATCTAAATATAAAAATGGTAAACACTAATACTAAGCCTAGCCCAGTAACAACAAACGCAATTAATAGATTTTGTTTACGGCTTTTTTCTTCGGCTAGTTCTTGTTGATTTTCTAATTCTTTTTTGTGTTCTGCAGCAGCGATGGCATCTTTCTTTTCAAAATCATAGGTCATTTGGTTTTGAATGGTTTTTTCACGAGTCTCTTCGTTATTTAAACTATCGCGGTATTGAATAAATAAAATATGATTGTCATAGGCTTCTTTATAATTTCCTTTCGCATAACTCAACTCCGTTAATACCATGTAGGTTTGTCGCAAATTTTCGCGGTAGCCTATTTGCTGAGATAATTTTTTTGCTTTTTCTAAATACGTTTCAGCTTCTTGATACTTTTTTTGTTTTGCGTAAATTTCACCAATGTTGCAATATACTCCTGCAATGCCGGGTTCATCTTCAATCACTTCTTTTATCTTTAAGGATAAGAAATAGTTTTTTAAAGCCTCTTCATAATTACCTTGATGGTAGTATACTAAGCCAATATTATTATAAGAACCTGCTACTCCTTTTTCGTCGTTTATCTCTTGTCTAAGTTTTAATCCTTCAAAATGATTTTTTAAAGCCTCATCGTATTTTTTTTGCTCTGTATAAACTAAAGCAATATTGTTATAAGTTGTTGCTACACCTTTTTTATTATCAATGCTTTGCATAATTTTTAAGCACGAAAAATAATTTTTTAATGCTAGGGGATAATTTTCTTGGTCGTTATACACATTTCCAATGTTTCCATAAGAAGCCGCAATTCCTTTAGTGTCACCAATAGACTCCCTCAACTTAAGTGCTTCAAAATGATGTTTTAATGCTTCGGGATAATTGCCCTGAATATAAAACACCATTCCTAGACTATTATAAGCATTAGCTTCTCCTTTTTTATTCCCTATTAATTCAAATGTTTTAAGAGATAGTTTATAATTTTTTAAAGCATCAAAAAAATCGCTTTTGTCGTCTGCTAAAAAACCGTAATACATATAAGTAATAGCGATTCCTTTGTGGTAGTTTGATTTTTGAGCAAGTGCTAAAGCTTTGTCTAAACACTCCTTTGCTTTAACCTCATCTTCAAATTCATATTCCAAAAACAATTCATTGTAGATATTCACTTTCGTTGAATCTTGAGTTGTTGTTTTTAAAACATGTTGTAAAGAATCAATGATTGTATTTTGAGGATAACAAAATAAAACCTGAGTAAAGAAAAATAAATTAAAGGCGATAATTTTTTTCATGTACCTAATGTACAATTTAGTTTTTTAATTCAATCAATTAAGCTAATTTTAATGAATCAGAACTATTTATATTATGAAAAGATATTATTTTACATTATTGTTCTTAGGCATCCTTTTAACATCCGTGATTGGTCAATCCAAACATCAAACTTCCAAGGAAATTGAAGAGATGCTGAATCAGTTACATGCTGCCACAACAGAAAAAGAAAAATTAAAAGCTTTTGTTGAATTAGCTTGGATGTACCGTTCTGTAAATACTAACATCGCTAAAGACTATTCGGACTCTACTATTATATTAGCCACTAAATTAAAAGAATACAAATCGTGTTGGTTTGGTTTAAATAGTAAAGCAGAAGCCTTACGAATTTCAGGAAACCTAACAGAGGCCCTAAAAATTCATCAGCTAGCATTTACACTAGCAGAAACTAATCATCTCACTATCAAAACTGCACACTCTCTTAATAATATAGGACTTGTTTTAAAACGACAGCGAAATCCAAAAGAGGCTATAGATTATATATTAAAAGCACGTGATTTATACCAATCGATTCACGATACAGAAGGCATTATTACTACGAGTACAAACTTAGGAAACTGTTATTATAGTTTAGACGATTATAGAACTTCCAATAAATATCATGATGAAGTCATTTCTCTATCTGAACCTCGCAACGATTACTATTCACTAGGAAATGCTTATACCAATTTAGGGCACAACTATTACTATATGGGTCAAAAAAACAAAGCCAAAGATTCCTATTATAAAGGTTTACAATACCGAGAAAAATATGGAGACTTAAGTGATCTAGCAGATTCATACTCAAACTATGGGTATATGGTATATGAAGATGGTAATTATGTAGAGGCAAATAACTATTTTCAGAAAGCTTTAGCAATTGATAGACATACTGGAAATAAAGACAGATTACTTCTTGTATATAAATACATCTCTGAAATGTGGGTAACCAAAAAAGATTTTGAATCAGCCTATTATTATGCTGACTCCGCCAGAATTTATAAGGACTCTATTATCAATGAAACAAACGTAAGTTCGTTGAATGAAATGAGTCAGAAATTTGATTCAGAAAAAAAACAATTAAAAATAGAACGCTTAAGCACAGAAAACAGCTTTAAGGAAAAAGAAAATAAATTACAAAAAGTGTTCTTATTAGTTGTAGGTGTTGCATTAATTATTTCAATCATACTAGGTATATCTGTTCTAAAACAATATCGTGATAAAAAGAAAGCGAATCACATAATAATAGAACAGAAAGAGATACTGGAAGAGAAACAAAAGGAAATTATAGATTCCATTACTTACGCAAAACATTTACAAGAAGCGATTTTGCCTACCGAAAAAATTGTAAAAGATTTTTTGCCTGAAAGTTTTATATTTTATAAGCCTAAAGATATTGTAGCTGGTGATTTTTATTGGTTTGAACATAAAGAAGATTTAATTTTTATAGCAGCGGCTGACTGCACTGGACATGGAGTTCCAGGAGCCATGGTAAGTGTGGTATGCAGCAATGCATTAAACAGAGTAGTAAAAGAATTTAATATTACAAATCCAGGTGCTATTTTAGATAAAACCAGAGAATTAGTTTTAGAAACATTTATGCGAAGTAATAAAGATGTGAAAGATGGGATGGATATTTCTTTATGTTGCATCAACTCTAAAAACAAGCAATTATTATGGAGTGGCGCTAATAATCCGCTTTGGTATATCCAAAATAATGAGATGAAAGAAATTACTGCCAATAAACAATCTGTTGGAAAAACAGAAGACCCAAAGCCATTTGTTACTCATCACATACAATTACAACAAGGAGACAGCATCTATTTGTTCACTGATGGATATGCCGACCAATTTGGTGGACCAAAAGGCAAAAAATTAAAATACAAACCTTTTAAAGAATTATTATTTCAAAATTCAAACTTGCCACTTGAAAATCAAAAACAAAAACTAGAACAGACATTTAACGATTGGAAATTGGATTTAGAACAAGTGGATGATGTTTGTGTAATAGGAGTGCGTTTTTAATTACATTTAAAATAATGGATTTATTTTCGGATAATCAAATAACCAACTTGTTGCCTTACGATGGTACGGTGTTATATTATGGAACTATAATGTCACAAGCCGAAGCCAATCATTATTTTAATGAATTATATAATACTATTGAATGGCGACATGATGAAGCTGTGGTTTTTGGCAAACACATCATCACTAATCGAAAAGTTGCTTGGTATGGCGATAAAGAATTTGACTATACCTATTCAAACACTACCAAAAAAGCACTGTCGTGGACAAAAATTTTATTAGAATTAAAAAAAATTGCAGAAGAAAAAACAGAAGCCACTTACAATTCTTGTTTGTTAAATTTATACCACGATGGCGAAGAAGGAATGGCTTGGCATAGCGATAGCGAAAAGATGTTGCAAAAAAATGGGGCTATCGCTTCATTAACATTTGGAGCCGAAAGAAAATTTGCCTTTAAACACAAACAATCAAAAAACACTAGTTCAATTATTTTGCAACATGGCAGTTTGTTGGTTATGAAGGATGAAACGCAAACACATTGGCTGCATCGATTACCACCAAGCACACATATTACTCGCCCAAGGATCAATCTTACTTTTAGAACAATTGAAGAATAAGTCTATATTTGATAAACAATCATCTATATTATTTGTATTTTATTTAAATACCTTTCAAAAACATTCTTCTTATAAAATAACATTTGAAAAATCTATACAACTCCGAACTTGCCAACATCACTTACGACGCCATTATTATTGGTTCAGGAATGGGTGGTTTAAGCACGGCTGTTTGTTTAGCTAAATCAGGCAAAAAAGTATTGGTTCTCGAAAAGCATTATGTGATTGGTGGATTTACACATACCTTTAAACGAAAAAAATATGAATGGGACGTTGGGGCTCATTACATAGGCCAGGTAAATAATCCCAATTCCTTAATCCGCAAAACATTTGATTATCTCACAAACAGTCAATTAAAATGGGATGACATGGGTGATGTTTACGATCAAGCGATTATCGAGGGAGATGTTTACAATTTCAAAAAAGGGTTAGAAAATCAAATCCAACAAATGATTGCTTATTTTCCTGAAGAAGAGAAAGCGATTCGCACATACTATAAATTAGTAAATAAAGTTGCTGGACACGCCTCGTTATTTTTTGCTGAAAAATCAATGCCTAATTGGTTAAGCAAAACAGTTGGCGGCTTACTTACAAAACCTTTTTTATTTTACTCTAAACAAACAACACATGATGTGTTAAGTAAAATAACTAGCAACAAAAAATTAATTTCTGTGTTATGTACGCAATGCGGCAACTATGGCTTAACACCAATGAAAAGTAGTTTTGGTATACATGCCCTAGTTATTGCTCATTATTTAGAAGGAGGGGCCTATCCTACTGGTGGTGCTGCTAATATTCATAAAAACTTAACACAGGTTATTGAAAAACATGGTGGAAAAATTGCTATTAAAGCAGAGGTAAAACATATAATTATTGAAAACAATAAAGCCATTGGTGTACTAATGCAAAATGGCGACAAAATTTTTGCTAAAAAAATTGTAAGCAATGCGGGCGCTCACAATACCTTTAATAAATTAATTTTACCTGAACTTCAAAAAGAAGAAAACACAACGGCATTAAATAAAGTAATGCCTTCTGTATCTCATGCTTGTATTTATGTTGGCTTAAATGCAACAGATGAAGAATTGAAATTACCGAAATACAACATGTGGTTGTATCATAATTATGATTTAGACCTTAATAATGAACGCCACTTAAAAACTAAGGATAGTATTTCTCCTGTTTTATATATTTCATTTCCATCCGCAAAAGATAGTGAGTGGCAACAAAAGCATCCTGGAACCTCAGCTATTCAAGTATTAGGTTCTTATCCATTTAACTGGATGGAGGAATGGGAACATATGAAATGGCAAAAACGAGGCGATGATTACGAAGCCGTTAAAGAAGAATTAAAACAATTATTTCTTGAAAAACTTTACAAAACTCTACCACAAATAAAAGGTTATGTAGATGTTTGCGAACTCTCCACCCCACTCTCTACAAAACATTTTAGTAATTACGATAAAGGTGAAATTTACGGATTAGAACATACTCCCGAACGATTTGAATTAAAACAATTACGCCCAAAAACTAATTATAAAAATTTGTACCTCACTGGGCAAGATATTATTTCCGTAGGAGTATCATCTGCCATGATTGCTGGTGTATTTACTTCTATTAGTATTTTAAATCGTAATATTTTGTGGCGGATAATGCGATACAAATCCATTAATTAGGTTTAAACTGAATTTTTTAAATTTAGAACAATTCCAAATAAGCCAAAATTAGTCTATTTGTAAACCTAATTAGGCTTATTCTTGTTATTTAGTTGATAAAAGCATTAAATTTTATTGGATTAAATGCTTCACAATTATACATTTGCCAAGTAAAAATTAAACACATTTCTCTTATGAGTAAAGGATTCTTAAAATCATCAATCGGAAAAAAATTTGTAATGGGTCTAACAGGCTTATTCCTTATTTCATTTTTAGTAGTACACTGCTTCATTAACTGCCTTATCTTTTTTAACGATGGCGGTTTAACATTTAACATTGGCGCCGATTTTATGGCTCACAACTGGTTAATTAGAGCAGGTGAATTAGTTTTATTTTTTGGATTAATCGTTCACATTGTACAAGCTTTACTTTTAACCTTAGAAAACAAAAAAGCACGTCCTGTTGGATATGCTAAAATTGACGGAGCTGCTAACTCTTCTTGGTACAGCCGTTCGATGGGTTTATTAGGAACTTTATTGTTGATGTTCTTAATCATTCACTTAGTTCATTTCTGGGTTAAATCTCGTTTCACTGGTTTGTCAGGCGAAGATGCTAACGGAAATGAAAACTTATACGCTGTGATGCAAGAAACATTTAAAATGGCTTGGGTAGTTGTTTTATATGCTTTATCAATGATTTCATTAGCTTACCATTTATTACATGGTTTCCAATCAGCATTTCAAACATTAGGATTAAATCATAAAGTGTATACGCCAATTATCAAAAAGGCAGGTATCGCATTTTCAATTCTTATTCCTTTTATTTTTGCATTAATGCCAATACTAATGTTTTTCGGCGTTATTAAATAATTAAAAAAAATCAATATTACATTCTTAATTTTTCGATATGAGTAAATTAGATTCAAAAATTCCTGAAGGAGCCATTGACCAAAAATGGACAAAGTACCGTTCAACAGTTCCATTAGTAAATCCCGCTAACAAACGTAGTTTAGAAGTATTAGTGGTTGGTTCTGGATTAGCAGGTGCTTCGGCAGCGGCTACTTTAGCTGAAATGGGATACAAAGTAAAAGTATTTTGTTTTCAAGATTCTCCACGTCGTGCTCATAGTATTGCAGCACAAGGTGGTGTAAATGCAGCGAAAAACTACCAAAATGATGGTGACTCCACTTACCGTTTATTTTACGATACCATTAAAGGTGGTGATTATAGAGCTCGTGAAGCTAACGTTCATCGTTTAGCAGAAGTATCTTCAAACATCATCGATCAATGTGTAGCTCAAGGTGTGCCTTTAGCTCGCGAATACGGCGGCTTATTAAGTAACCGTTCGTTTGGTGGTACTCAAGTGCAACGCACATTTTATGCTGCCGGACAAACTGGTCAACAATTATTATTAGGTGCTTACTCAGCTTTACAGCGTCAAGTTGGTTCTGGTAATGTGACTTTATGTTCTCGTCACGAAATGTTAGATGTAGTTACTATTGATGGTGTTACTCGTGGTATTATTGCTCGTAACTTAGTTACAGGCGAAATGGAAAAACATTTTGGTCATGCGGTATTATTATGTACAGGTGGTTACGGAAACGTTTTCTACTTATCTACTAACGCCATGGGAAGTAACGTAACAGCAGCTTGGAAAGCTCACAAAAAAGGTGCTTTCTTTGGTAATCCTTGTTACACGCAAATTCACCCAACTTGTATTCCAGTTTCTGGAGATCACCAATCTAAATTAACTCTAATGTCTGAGTCGTTACGTAACGATGGTCGTATTTGGGTTCCAAAAAAGAAAGATGATAATCGTAAACCAACAGATATTCCTGAAGAAGAAAGAGATTATTATTTAGAGCGTCGTTACCCAGCATTTGGTAACTTAGTGCCTCGTGATGTGGCTTCTCGTGCTGCAAAAGAGCGTTGTGATGCTGGTTACGGAGTTGGTAATTCTAAAATGGCGGTATATTTAGATTTCGCATTTAATACAGCGCGTTACGGAAGAACTGAAGCAACAAAACGTAACATTCAAAACCCAAGCCATGAGGAAATCATGCGCTTAGGTAAAGAAGTGGTAAAAGAAAAGTATGGTAACTTGTTCGATATGTATCAACAAATTACTGGCGAAAATCCATATGAAGTGCCAATGCGTATTTATCCAGCAGTTCACTACACGATGGGTGGATTATGGGTAGATTATAACTTAATGACCACTGTAAAAGGTTTATATGCTTTAGGTGAGGCTAACTTCTCTGACCACGGAGCTAACCGTTTAGGTGCTTCTGCTTTAATGCAAGGTTTAGCAGATGGATATTTCGTAATCCCTTATACAATTGGTGTTTACTTATCTACTGAAGTAACTCGTATGAGTGCTGAAAAAGATAAAGCTGATTCAATTGATAAATTAAAAACTAAACATCCTGCATTTGATGCAGCTTTAAAAGAGCAAACAGACTTAATCAACAAATTCTTAAACATCAAAGGAACTAAATCAGTAGAAAGTTTCCATAAACGTTTAGGATTGATTATGTGGAACAAATGTGGAATGGCTCGTAATAAACAAGGATTAACCGAAGCTATTGCTGAGATACAAGCATTACGTAAAGAGTTCTGGAGTGATGTGCGTGTATTAGGAAGTGCTGATGAATTTAACCCAGATTTAGAAAAAGCTGGTCGCGTTGCTGACTTTATTGAGTTAGGTGAATTAATGTGTAAAGATGCATTACATCGCGAAGAAAGCTGTGGCGGTCACTTCCGTGAAGAACACCAAACTGAAGAAGGTGAAGCAAAACGTGATGACGTAAACTTTGCTTATGTAGCTGCTTGGGAATACAAAGGTGTTAGCGACTGGGAATTGAATAAAGAAGAATTAAAATACGAAAATATTAAAATCGCTCAACGATCATATAAATAATAGAAACTATGGGATCAGGACACGGAACAGAATTGAATCTAACTTTAAAAGTTTGGAGACAAAAAAATACAAAAGCTACAGGTAGCTTTGAAACGCATCAATTAAGTGGCATCTCAACAGATATGTCGTTTTTAGAGATGTTTGATGTATTAAACGAAAAATTAATTAGCGAAGGCAAAGAAGCTATTGCATTTGATCACGACTGTCGTGAAGGTATTTGCGGTATGTGTAGTATGTACATCAATGGCCGTCCACACGGACCAAAACAAGGTGTTACAACTTGCCAATTACATATGCGTTCTTTCAAAAATGGAGATACAATTGTTGTTGAACCATGGAGAAGTGCTGCGTTCCCAGTAATTAAAGATTTAGCAGTTGATAGAAGTGCTTTTGATAGAATTATCGCCAGTGGTGGTTACATCTCTGTAAATACAGGTAACGCACAAGATGCCAATAACATTTTAATTCCTAAAACAGATGCAGATGAGGCTTTTGGAGCAGCAGCTTGTATTGGTTGTGGTGCTTGTGTAGCAGCTTGTAAAAACAGTTCAGCGATGTTATTCGTTTCAGCAAAAGTTTCGCAATTAGCATTATTACCTCAAGGACAAGTTGAGCGTAAAGAGCGTGTTAAGAAAATGGTAGCAGCAATGGACGAAGAAGGATTTGGTAATTGTACAAACACAGGTGCTTGTGAAGCAGAATGTCCTAAAGGAATTTCTTTAGAAAACATTGCTCGTATGAACCGTGAATTAATGGGAGCTACATTTAAATAAAACTTATTCTTTTATTTTTAAAAGCCGACTTTATAAGTCGGCTTTTTTGTTTCCATCACAATTACTCATAAATCACCTCAAAAATCAAGCCAAACACTAAAACGTTTTAGGATTATGATTTTGAATGATTTTTGATAAAAATTTATGAAAATGTTTAATATACATTTGCTAAATCAATTTAGAAAATGAAACATTTATTATCCATTTTTATTGTATTCTTTTCATTAAACCCATTACATGCTCAATGTACTGGGGGGACAAATGGAGGTGCTTTAAGCCCAGCACCTAACGCCACATACCAAACTATGAATTGTCCAGCCGGAGATTTTTACTACACATTTGTAGTCGCAGCCAGTTCTTGCTTTCCTGTATATGATTTTTCTTTCTGTTCCACAGATGGAAGTAACGCAACTTTTGACACTCAAATCACTATTTTAGATAATTCTGGGGCAGCAGTTGCTGGTGGTTATAGCGACGATTATTGCTCTACACAATCTCATGTAATTTGGACACCAAGTTTAGCTGGAACCTACAGAGTACACGTGAACAAATATAGTTGTGTGGCCACTACTGCGGCAGCAACACTTGCCTATAAATTAACAACAACTTACACTAACACCGCAGAATATACTGTGAATGATGATGCTGTTTCTAGCGGAAGCTGTACGACATTAACTTCTAATACAACAAATCAAAGAGGTTGTGTATGGGATGTTAATTCAACATTAAACTTCTTATCTAATTTCTCATATGACTTCACAGTTAACTTGGGATCTAGCGATGCTGGTGCAGATGGAATGGCTTTTGTCATACAAAATGACTCTAGGGGACGCTGCGCTTGCGGCACCGCTGGTGGCTCATTAGGCGCTGGAGGAATTACAAACTCTTTAGTTGTAGAAATAGACACTTATTTAAATTATGAAGATCGAGATGATTTTAATACTAGTTTCATTGGATGTGGAGGAACGGAAGATCCTGATCATTTAGATTTATGGTTTAATGGAAACGTCAATCCAAATTTAGATGCTAATTGTGGGGCAACAGCAGCTGGAGAAAGACCTGTAACCTCTTCCGCAGTAAGGCTACAAAATCCAGTTGGTACTAACTATAATATTGAAAATGGCGCAAATCATATTTTACGTGTGAGTTGGGCAACTGGAAGTCCAGGAACATTTACTGCTAGAATTTTAAATACAGCTTTAACTACAACTTATGCTACCATATCTACTACCCTTAATCCATTGACCGTGTTTGGAACAAATACTCCCTATTTTGGATTTACGGGTTCCACTGGTGGTTTATCAAACCAACAAACAATATGTAATCCATTAGCGTTGTTGCCAATAGAACTTATATATTTTAATGCAACATGTGGGAACAACGAAATCAACATTAATTGGTCAACAGCAAGTGAAACCAGAAATAAATTTTTTGAATTAGAACGCAGTGAAAATGGAATAAACTATACAACCATTGCAACTATTCAAGGACATGGAACAAGTGCCCAACAACACATATACTCATACAAAGATTTAGCAACAGAACATGTAACTTATTATTATAGATTAAAACAAGTGGATATTGATAATCAATCTCGTTATGTTGGGTCAATAATAAGTGCAGAAAACTCATGCTTTGATGGAGAAAATAATGTGATTGTCTTTCCTAATCCTGCAAACAATGAGCTATTTATTAAGCTAACACATCAAAATAATTCAACCATTGAGATAATCAACAGCTGTGGGCAAATTGTTTTTTCTTCATTTGAAAAACCTGATAATCAAAATCTAATACATATTAAATCGTCAAACTTTGCCATGGGGATGTATGCTATTAGAGTCATCAATGATTCAAAAGTATCTGTAGGAAAGATCTTAATCAACCATTAATTACGCAGGACGATTAATTAACTCGTTTGTTTTCATAATCAAATCCATAAATAAAATTTTAGGATTGGCATTACGTTCAATGTGATAAAAAGCGGAATTAAATTCTTCTAATAATTTCTCATAATTACGTTGATGAACAAAACGTGCAAACTTAGTTATGAATTCTTTTTCTTCACCAGAATGCCTCACTAAATCTACACTTCCAAAATTATACATTAAACAATCTCTAAATATTTCAAGTCCATATTGTATAAATTGTTTTTGCTTTTCTCTTCCGCTCCTTGCATTTTCATCAATCCAAGCCACTGCTTTAACGGCATCAAATTTTAATGCAATTAACATAAAGCTTCTGAAATTTTGTAAATAGGCAGTGCCGCCATCTAAATGTTGCAATAACAATTGTGCTTCACGATAACTTCCATCACTTAACAATGCAGCTTGTTTAGCAGCTTGTGGCTGACAGCTAAATTCATCTACTAAGCCATTAATAATATCTTCGTTATCTATTTTATAAAACGGAATCTGTTGTACTCTAGAAATTATGGTAGCCAATAATTGATCAGGATGATTACACACTAACAAAAACAAAGTTTGCTCAGGTGGTTCTTCTAATATCTTCAATAATTTGTTGGCCGAAGAAGCATTCATTTTTTCTGGCTGCCAAATAATCATAATCTTGTAACCGCCTTCATAACTTGTATAAGATAATTTTTTTAAAATGTCGTTGGCTTCATCAGTAGGAATCGTTGGCTGCTTATTTTCTGCACTTAAACTATCAAACCAATCGTGAACGGTTAAATAAGGTGTTTCAATAAATGTTTCTCTAAACTCTGGTAATAAATCATTGCTTGTGCGAACATTCTTACTAAGAGGTATTGGAAACACCAAATGTAAATCAGGATGTATTAATTTACTCACTTTTAAACATGATGAACAAACGCCACACGAATCATTAGCTTGTTTGTTAGAGCAAAATAAATATTGAACAAAAGCAAAAGCAGCCGCTAAATTTCCACTTCCTTCAGGTCCTGTAAACATCAAAGCATGAGGCACACGACCATCTTGCAACATGTTTAATAGTTTTTCCTTAACTTGTTTTTGACCTATAATATTCTTAAAAAGCACAGGCTAATTTACATATTTAGATGATTATAAAATATATTATAAATCAAAAATGATGTTTAATTTTACACTATGCACATTGGTTTGTTTTTTGGTTCATTTAATCCTATTCATGTTGGGCACATGGTACTAGCAAACTATATGGTATCTTTTACTGATTTGGAACAAGTTTGGTTTGTGGTTTCTCCTCATAATCCTTTAAAGGAAAAAGCTTCTCTTCTTAATCAAAATCAACGTTTACATATGGTTAACTTGGCAATTGGAGATAATGCTAAATTAAAAAGTAGTAATATCGAATTTGGCCTTCCTCAGCCATCATACACTATCCATACTTTAGCTCATTTAAAAGAAAAGTATCCAAAACATCAGTTTTCATTAATTATGGGAGAAGACAATTTAGAGTCTTTTACCAAATGGAAAAACTATGAGGAAATTCTTAAAAACCATAAGCTATATGTTTATCCAAGGCCCAATTGTAATTCAGAAGAATTAAAAGCTCATCCAAATGTCATCATAACTGAAGCTCCATTGATGGAAATCTCTTCAACGATGATTAGAAAGGCTATAAAAGACAAAAAAGAAGTGTCTTCCTTTGTGCCACAAGCTGTTTGGCAGTATTTGGATGAAATGAGTTTTTATAAAAAATAAGTCAATTAGGAAAATCTAAGTTTTAGGAATCCTATAATTATTTTACGAAATATCTAGGTAAGACGGGAAAGCTAAAGATCTATTTTTTAGATAAAAAGACATTCAAATAGCCTATTTGAGGGGTTTTATAAAAAATATTGCAATAATTTCTATAAAACTAAACAGAGTTAGGAATCCTATTTCTATTCAAATCGAATTATTATTTAAGCTTTTTGTTTCTTAATATTGTGTAAGAAATTTTTAATAAATAGATAAAACAATCGCGCATGAAAAAACTTATACTTTTAGCATCTACATTATTTTTAGGTGGAATTCAAATGATTGCTCAGTCGTCTTTAGCGGTTACTGATATAAATAATGGAATGGCTTCTGTTGCTGATAATAGTATCATTTCTTATACAACGGCAACGTCAGACCATATTACTACTGAAATTGATGCTAAAAACATTACAGCATCTACTAAATATTACAAACTAAGACGTTTTGATGATATTTTAAATCCAGGAGCAAGTGCCTATTTTTGTGTAGGAGGAGCAAATTGTTATGCTCCAACAACCTATACATCTCCTATCACAATGACATTGACTCCTAATCAAACATTATCATCTCAAAATTTAGCATTATTGTTAGATTTAGAAGAAGGAGTAACTCCAGGATACTCTTCAATTAGATATCAACTATTTAATATTAATGACGCTAACGATGTATTTACATTTACTTTAAAATATAATGAAACAGCGTCATCTGTAAAAGAAGCAGCATCTATTTTTTCATCTGTATCGTCAGTATATCCAAACCCAGCAGTAAGTAAAGCTCACATCAACATGATTTCTTCTGAATCTATTGACAATGTTACACTTTCTATTACTAATAGCTTAGGATCTATTGTATCTATTAAATCCATTGATTTATCTGCTGGAAAAAATACTGTTGCAATTGACTCTGAAAATTTAAGTTCAGGAATTTATTTTGCTACAATCTCTTCCAACAAAACAAAAATTGTAAAAAAATTCACCGTAAATAAATAATAATAACTAAACCATAAACATGAAAAAAACAACTACACTTTTAAGCTTTTTGGCATTAACCACTGTTGGTTTTGCGCAAAGCCCTCGTATGTCTCTTTACGAAGAGTTTACAGGAGAAAACTGCGGACCTTGTGCTGGAACAAACCCTGGTCTTGATGTTAAATTAACAGCAAACTTAAATAACACAATTCCATTAAAATGGCAAGTAGCTATTCCAAGTGCGCCATCATCACCAACATCTTTATACCAACAAAATAAACTTGAAATTGATGCGAGAGATGCTTATTATTCAATTTCATCAGCCCCTACCTGCAGACACGATGGACAAAGTGCAACTGTATTTGGTGCTACTTCTGATCATCCAGGATATACAACAGCAACTATTTTAAATGCTGCTGCTGCTGTTACATCTCCATTCACTATTGCTATGAATAGAGCATGGGATGCAACTTTTAGTACAATTACTGTAACAGGAACATTAACAGCTACTGGGAATTATACTACAACAGGCACAAACTTAAAGTTCCGTTTAGTAATGACTGAAAAAGAAATTAATTATGCAGTTGCTCCAGGATCTAATGGTGAAAAAGAATTTCACTGGGTAGCTCGTAAGTCTTTCCCAGATTTAGCTAACGGAACTGCAATGGCTAACACTTGGACTGTTGGTCAAACTCAAACATTTACTATTGTTTGTGCTTTACCATCATATATTTGGGATAAGAGCCAAGTAGAAATGGTTGGTTTTATTCAAGATGATGCCAATAAAAAAGTTTTACAAGCTGGCATTGGTAATGCTACACCATTAACTGATGATGCTGCTGCAAAATCGGTAGCTGGTTTACCTGCTATGACTTGTGCTTCATCTTTAAACCCACAAGTTGTTGTAACAAACAATGGTTCTAATGCAATCACTAGCATGACTTTAAATCCATTTGTAAACGGGGTTGCTAACGGCGCTTCTGTTAACTGGACTGGGAACTTAGCTGCTGGTGCTACTACTACTGTTGCAATGAATGCTATTACTGGTTTAACGGCTGGTTCTAAAACATTCTCTGTAAGTATTTCTTCTAGCGTTAATGGTGCTACGGATTTCAACTTAGGAAACAATAGCACTACACAGAAATTCTCTGTTGTTGGAACATATTCATTAGCTCCAATTGTTCAAACTTTCTCTTTAGCAACTTTTCCTCCAGCAAATTGGCTTTTAATTAATCCTGATGGTGGCGCAGCTACTTGGGCAAGATCTTCTGCTGCTGGTAGCCAAAGCACAACTCAATCTGCAAGATACCCTGCATACTCTGCGGCTCCTGGAGATGTTGATGATTTAGTTTTACCTCCATTAAGTTTGGTAGGATTTGGTACGGCTCAATTAAATTTTGACGTAGCTTCTGCTCCATATTCTTCTCCTCCAGAGAATGATCAATTAGAAGTTAAGGTTTCTACTGATTGTGGTGCAACTTGGGCTACTTTATATAGCAAAGCTGGTGCTGCATTAAACACTGCTGCTGCTAATGCAAACTCTTATGTGCCAGTTGCTGGTGATTGGAGAGCTGAATCTATAGATTTATCAGCTTATGCAAATAACCCAACTGTATTAGTAAAATTTGTTGCAACTAGTGACTATGGAAATAACATGTTCATTGACCAAATTAACTTATCAGGAACTACGGGAATTAACAATGTAGATGCTAACATTTCTGCAGTTGAATTATTCCCTAATCCTACTGTTAATGAAACTTCTGTAAACATTACTGTTGTTAATTCTTCAGATGTTACTATTTCTGTTTTAAATAACGTAGGTCAAATTGTTTACCAAACAGTTTCTGTTTTAAATGCAGGTTCTAATAAAGTAAACATTGACACAAAACAATTTGCTGCTGGTATTTACAATGTTGTAATTGCTACAGAAAATGGTTCAGTAACAAAAAAATTATCTGTTACTAAATAAAATTTTAAGTTAAAGTTTACGAAAAAGGCTGGTGAATCTCACCAGCCTTTTCTTTTTTTACAAAAGAAGGCAATGAATATGTGATTTTAACTAAAAATGGCATTATCATATTTAATTTAGGGTCTCTAAGTCCGTATTTTGATGTAAAAATCCTATTTTTGTGAAGGTTGATAGCAAAGCCAACCTTCTATTATTTTATACTATGCTTAAAAAATTATTTTATTTCATAATCGTTTCCTTTTCTGTAAACAATTCTTTTTCTCAAATATTATATAGCGAACGATTTAATGCCTTAAGCTTAAATTCAGGAACCTATACCGCAAATAGTAGTACCCAAACCTATTTTTATTCGGATGTTCCAAGCACTATGACCGCTATTAATAATGGAACCTTAACCGCCGATACATTAACTGGCAATTATCCATTTAGAACTAATGGGCAAAAACAAAAAGCTTGGTTAGCTTATGTGCCAGCAAACACGTTAGATACTATTGCAGTATCTACCTCTTGGCTAACTCCAACAGGAACGGCTAATGCTTGGTTAATTACCCCCATGATTAATAATATCGCTGCTAATACTGTTTTAACTTGGGAAGCTATGGCGCCTGATTTAAATAACTTAGATGGTTATGAAATTTATGTAAGCACAAATACATCTACAAATGTTGTAGTCAGTAATTTCACATCTCTACTATATAGTAACAGTGGAGAGAAAAACACCTGGCAATCACGAGGCGTTTCCTTAGGAGCATACGCAGGTCAAAACATTAGAATTGCATTTAAAAATAACTCTAACAATAAGTACCAGCTTTGGTTGGATGATATCGTTGTTCAAAATATTGCAAACGGATTTGATGCGGGGGCTATATCACACGATATCTATAAATATTCAACAGTTAATGCCATTAATACATTTTCTGCTACATTTAAAAACTACGGGCATACACCAATTACCAACTTAACTATTAATTACAAAATGGCTAATGGAGTTACTGTATCCGAAATAAAAATACTATCTCCTGCATTAAATTATCTAGATACTAAAACTTTAACTTTTACTTCTTCTTACGTTTCTGCAACTCCAATTTATAATACCTATAAAATATGGAGTAGTAATATTAATGGGCAAACAGATCAAGTAAATGCTAATGATACCATTACGGGCGCTATTACCATTTCGTCTATCTCACCTTCCAAAAAAGTTTTAATGGAGCAATTTACGGGAGCAGGATACGGATGGGCTCCTGACGGTTATACTAAATTAAATTCTATTGTAGCTACAAACACAAATGTTATTGCCTCTTCAATTCATGATAATGATAATATGGTTGTTACAGGCAGCGCTGGTCTTATATCAGACTACGCAAACGAATTTCCATCAGCAACCATAGATAGACATTATTTTTCTTCTAATACAGATGTTGCCATTGAAAAAAATAATTGGAGTTCTTTTACTACTGAAAGATTAGCAATGAAAGTTCCTGCTACAGTAACTATTACAAACGTTTCTTACAATAACATAACTAAACAAATTGATGCAACCGTATCCACAACTTTTTATGGTGATGTGAAAGGAGATTATAGATTAAATTTATACGTGAAAGAAAACAATGTATATGGTCCTACTAATGATAACACAAATAATAATTGGAACCAGCACAGTTTTTTTTATAACGTAGGCTCATCTCCTTATTACCAAATGGGAACCTATTTAAACTCTACAACTTATTTATTATCGCCTGCCGAATACAAACATCAATATGTGATAACACATATGGCAGACGGTGCTTACGGAGCTTCTGGTGTTATTCCATCTAATGGTTCAACAAATGGCGTAACATACACAAAAGTATATTCTTACACTTTACCAACAGCTGCTAGTGGTGAATTTAGATACAATGCTGATAATATATATTTAATTGGAATGGTAAGTGAATATGATGCAGACACAAAAAAGCGTAGTATTTTAAATGTTGAAGAAGTGAAATTAACTTCAAATCCAGAAACAATAGTTTCTGTAAAAGAATTGACATCAAACGATATTCGTTTAAACGTTTTTCCTAATCCAACAACTGATGTTTGTTATTTAAACTACACAACCACTCATAATGAATTTGTTACAGTTAATGTATTTAACGCTTTAGGTGAATTAGTTTATATTGAAACTAAAAATGTAAATACAGGAAACGTAACTCACGAATTAAATTTAAAAGAACTAAACGCTGGAAATTACATTGTACAAGTGTCATTTAAAAACAATACCGTAACAAAAAAATTAACCATCATTAAATAATACGATGATTGTCATAACAGGTGCCGCAGGCTTTATAGGAAGTTGTTTAATTAGTAAGCTAAACAAAGAAGGTCACGAAAATTTAATTTTAGTAGACGATTTTTCGCAACTACAAAAAATTGATAATTACCATACAAAAAACTTTATACATAAAATTGAACGTTCACATTTTTTGGAGTGGTTTGAAGAGCATGCTCCTGAAGTAAACTTTGTTTATCATATTGGCGCACGAACAGATACTACTGAATTTAATGTAGAATTGTTTAATGAACTTAATTTAAATTATACCAAATCTATTTGGAACACTTGCACTAAACATTTTATTCCTTTAGTGTATGCCTCATCGGCAGCAACTTATGGTTTAGGTGAGTTTGGATATGATGACGATGAATCAAAAATCAATTTATTAAAACCACTGAATCCATACGGAGATAGTAAAAATGATTTTGACAAATGGGCAATCACACAAAAGGCTTGTCCTCCAAAATGGGCAGGATTTAAATTCTTTAATGTTTACGGACCAAACGAATATCACAAAGGAAGAATGGCTTCTGTTATTTTTCACTCGTTTAATCAAATTAATGAAAAAGGTCAAGTAAAATTATTTCGTTCCCACAATCCAAACTACACAGATGGTGGACAGTTAAGAGATTTTGTGTATGTAAAAGATTTAGTAGATGTGCTATATTTTACTTATGGCGAAAACATTAAAAACGGCATCTACAATTTAGGAAGTGGTAAAGCACGTACATTTTTAGATTTAGCAAAAGCAACGTTTAAAGCATTAGGCAAAGAACCTAACATTGAATTTATAGATACTCCGATTGATATTAGAGATAAATACCAATACTTTACAGAAGCTAACATGAACAAGCTTATTGCACAGGGTTATAAAAAACCATTTACAAGTTTAGAAGATGGGGTAAAAGATTATGTAAGCAATTACTTGATTGGAAAAAAATATCTTTAAAAAATAAAAAACAATATTGCTTGTAAAATCAACAAACCATCTATCACCAAGTAGTAATAAAACTCATGACGACTATCTTTTGTTAAAAGCACTGTTATTAATAATAATGATCTTAAAATAATGGATGGAACCAAATAAGGCATTGTGTGATTAAAATAATAAAAACAAGTAAAGCCAATTAAAACCAAACACACACAAATAATTTTTGTCACCTTAACTCCAAATTGATTGGCGTAAGTTTTTACTCCCGACAAAAAATCACTTTCGTGTTCTTTCACATCAAAGAGCATACATAGCACTGAAATAAATACAAACTGAGAAGCTAGATACCAAATACTTTGTGTATTAAATAATTCATTCTCAATTAATGGCACCAAACCGCAGCTAATTACCCATACAAAAGAAATTAAAAAAGGTTTAAAATAACCATATCTTCTTAAGTTAAAAGGTGGTAAAAAATAAAGTATAGAAATAAGCTCTGCTCCTGACATTATCGCAATAGACACAAAACTTAAAATGTTTATAAAAAATAACACAACTACCAGACTAATAATTACACTTAACAATAATGTGTTTTTGTGCTTTAATATCCACTGCCCACGATCAGAATTAAGGTTGGTTTGATTAACAAAATAATACCCTCTTTGGACATTATATTGTAAATAGGTTGATAACAAAACAACTATCAAATAGATTTTGCTGTCTAAGCTCAAAGGAATATGAAAAAGTCGATAGGTTAAAAACACCTGAGCAAATGCACAAAGTGCGATAAACGCATTCGTATATACCATTGTTTTCACCAAAGGTAAATCAAACAACCAATTAGTTTTCGAATATGAACTTTGCATTTTCAGTTGTTATATTAGCTACTTCATCAATTGAAATATTTTTTATTTGTGCAATCTTTTCGGCTACTAATGGTAAGTAAGCGCTTTCGTTGCGTTTGCCACGATATGGAACTGGCGCTAAATAAGGAGCATCTGTTTCTAAAACAATATCATTCATATTTAATTGCTCTACTACTTTATCTAAACCAGAATTTTTAAACGTAACAACGCCACCAATTCCTAATTTGAAATTTCCAAAAGATAAAATTTGCTGTGCCTGAATAATATCACCACTAAAACAATGAAATATTCCTTTAGGTAGTTTTTCGAATGATTTTAAAATGGCAAATATCTCATCAAAAGCATTTCGGCAGTGAATGACAATGGTATAGTTATACTCTAAGGCCCAAAAAATTTGTTCTCTAAAAACGAGTTCTTGTTCTTTAATAAATGTTTTATCCCAATACAAATCAATCCCTATTTCTCCAATTGCCGAAAATCTTCTTAAATCAAGCCATCTTTTCACCACCTCTAATTCTTCTCTATAATTTTCTTTTACCGAACAAGGATGTAAACCCATCATTGGATAACAGTGCTCTGGGAAATGAACTTCCAATGCCAACATACCTTCAATACTCGCACTATCCACATTTGGCATATAAAGTTTTGATACGCCTTTTTCCATAGCATGATTAATAGAAGCTATTCTGTCTTCGTTAAATTCTTCCGAATAAAGGTGTGTATGAGTATCTATAAACATTGAAAAAATTGGTTATTTTTACAAACAAAGATAATGATCTTTAACTATAGATAATGAAAATTTTAGTTGTTCGTTTTAGCTCTATTGGCGACATCGTTTTAACGACGCCTATTTTGCGTTGTATAAAACAACAACTAAAAGATGTAGAACTTCACTATGTAACTAAACATAATTTTTTATCAGTTATAGAAAACAATATTTATGTAGATAAGGTTTTTACTATTAAAGACTCTTTAAAAGACGTCATCCCTCAATTAAAAAAAGAAAATTACGATTATGTTATCGACTTACATCATAACATAAGAACTTTGAAATTAAAAACGGTATTAGGAAAAAAATCATTCTCATTCAATAAATTAAATTGGGAAAAGTTTTTGATTGTGAATTTCAAAAAAAATAAATTGCCTAATGTTCATATAGTTGATAGATATTTTGAAACCGTTGAATCTTTAGGTGTAAAAAATGATGGTAAAGGCTTAGACTATTTTATTAATGAAAAAGATGAAATAGACATTCCTTCGTCGTTACCTACTTTATTTCACGAAGACTATAATGCTTTAGTAGTTGGCGGTTCTTATTTTACGAAGCAAATCCCTATCCATAAATTAAAAGAAATTTGCACTAAGAGTTCACTGCCATTAATTTTATTAGGTGGTAAAGAAGACGCTGCAATAGCAGAACAAGTGTATCAATTTCACAAAAACAAAACAATTAACCTGTGTGGTAAGTTGAATTTAAATCAATCAGCCTCAATTATTCAGCAAGCAAATAAAGTCATAACATCTGATACTGGTTTAATGCATATTGCAGCGGCTTACAAAAAAGACATTATTTCTTTATGGGGAAATACCATTCCTGAATTTGGAATGGGACCTTATTTAGCAGGAAAAAATTCTCAAATATTGGAAGTAAAAAATTTATCCTGTAGGCCTTGCTCAAAATTAGGATACAAAAAATGCCCCAAAGGACATTTTAAATGTATGAACGATATTGAAATAAAAAGTATTTAGTCTTGTACAAACAATGCTTTTAACTCTGTAGCATCATCTGGTTTCATTCTTCCTCCTAAAATTAACGATAACTGGCGGCGGCGTAAAGCACCTTCGTAACGTTTTTTCTCTTCATCTGTTTCTGGAATTAATGGAGGAACTGGCAATGGCGCCCCGTTTTGATCAATCGCTACAAAAGTAAATATCGCTTCGTTGCATTTTGTTCTATTACCTGTAATTCTATCTTCCACAAACACATCAATATGCACTTCCATACTACTCGTAAAAGCACGAGAAACTTTAGCTTCTAAAGTAACAACGCTGTTTTGCTTAATAGGATTATCAAACGATACATGATTAATAGAGGCTGTTACAACTACTCTACTCGAATGTCTACCAGCGGCGATGGCAGAAGTAATATCCATCCATTGTAATAATTTACCTCCAAATAAATTTCCTATATGATTAGTATCGTTAGGTAATACGACTTCTGTATTAATAGTTAACGATTCTTTTGCTGTTTTTCCCTTCATGTGTTTTTATATTATGACTGTAAAAATACTACCTTTGTGTTAAATAAAATAATATGGACTATTTATATATTAAAGCTCTTCATGTGATTTTTGTAGTTTGCTGGTTTGCGGGCTTATTTTACATGGTAAGATTGTTTATCTATACAAAAGAAGCTAACGAGAAAGAAGAGCCTGCAAGAAGCATTTTGACAACACAATTAACTTTAATGCAAAAAAAATTGTGGTTTATAATCACTTGGCCATCTTTTATTGGGACATTTATTTTTGGTGGCTGGATGTTGGTTTTAAATCCTGCTATTTTATCTTTTCCTTGGATGTGGCTAAAATTAATTTTTGTTGGATTATTAGCATTATACCACTTACAATGTCATTCATATTATAATCAGCAAAAAGTTGGGATTTTCAATGCCTCCTCATTTAAGCTAAGATTGTTTAACGAATTAGCTACTATTTTTTTAGTAGCCATTGTGTTTTTAATTATTGTTCGTTCTACTGGAGGATTAGTATGGGGAATGCTAGGCTTATTTATTTTTGCAGCGTTATTAATGGGTGGTGTTTTTATTTATAAAAGACATAGACGAATTACCGAAGAGAGAGAAAGGAATAATACCCCTCCAACAATACCTAACAACTAGTACAACATTAAATTTGTTCTAGTATAAATAACTTATCATGGAACAACGAAAAAAAATTATTTTAATTGGTGGTGGCTTTGCCGGCTTGCATTTAGCTCAACAATTAAACAAAAGTGCCTTTGATGTTTTATTAATTGATAAACAAAATCATCATCAATTTCAACCTTTGTATTACCAAGTAGCAAGCGCGCGTTTAGAGCCTTCTAATATTTCTTTTCCATTCCGAAAGATTTTTCAGAAATCAAATAATATTCAAATACGTTTAGCAGAAGTCACTAAAATAGTTTCAGCAGAAAATAAAATTGAAACGAGCATTGGGGATTTTAGCTACGATTATTTAGTAATTGCAACGGGCTGTAAAACTAATTTTTTTGGTAATGAACTAATTAGTAAGCATGCTCTTTCGATGAAAACAACCGAAGAAGCCATTGAAATTAGAAATAATATTTTGTTGAGTTTTGAAAAATACATTTCGGCTAAAGATCATGAAAAAGAAGCTCTCTTAAATATTGTATTGGTTGGTGCAGGACCCACTGGAGTTGAATTAGCAGGGGCTTTCTCTGAAATGAAAAAATATATTCTACCAAGAGATTACCCGCACATTGATTTCTCAAAACTAAAAGTGATTTTACTAGAAGGCAGTAAAAACACACTCAATAGCATGAGTGAAGAATCTAAAAAAGCGTCCAGAAAATATTTAGAAGAAATGGGTGTTGTTATCAGAACGGAAACTTTTGTGACTAACTATGACGGATTAACCGCCACACTCAATACGGGCGAAACCATCCTAACTAATAATTTAATTTGGGCGGCAGGTGTTACAGGAAATATCATTGAAGGAATGAATCCTGAACATATTATTCGTAACAGATATAAGGTAGACAGATTTAATAAAATAAACGGCACACAAAACATTTACGCTATTGGAGATATAGCCTATATGGAAACTCCGCTCTATCCAAACGGACACCCGCAGTTAGCCAATGTAGCCATTAATCAAGGAAAAAATTTAGCCGCTAACTTTTTAAATATATTGAAAGGCAAAACTCAAAAAGAATATGAGTATAAAGATTTAGGATCGATGGCAACTATTGGAAAATATAGAGCCGTGGTAGATTTACCGTTTATTAAGTTTCAAGGATTTTTTGCTTGGTATATTTGGATGTTCTTACACTTGATGTTAATTTTAAGTGTGCGCAATAAATTGTCTATCTTTTTTAATTGGGCATGGAGTTATATCATGAAAGATTCATCATTACGACTCATTTTAAAGCAGAATAAATAAATTAATATAATGCTGCAATTGCATTCACGCAATTAACACCATCCATTGCTGCGCTCACGATACCGCCAGCATAGCCAGCACCTTCGGCACAGGGATATAAATTTTTTAATTGCACATGTTGTAAAGTAAATTTATCTCTTGGTATACGAACAGGAGTTGATGTACGAGATTCCACACCAACAATAATAGCTTCGTTACTCACATAACCCCGCATTTTATTATTAAATGCTTTAAAGCCTTGTTGTAAGGTTGTGCCAATCATCTTACCCAACACATCATTCATTTGCACCGATTGTGTTCCTGGTTGGTAAGAGCACTCAATTAATTTAGAGCTCACTTTATTATTCACAAAGTCTTGCAAATTTTGTGCAGGAGCCGTTTGTGTTTTACCTCCCATTTCCCAAGCCTTATGTTCTATTTCTCTTTGCAGTTGCAATCCTGCTAAAGCACCATGTTTTTTATAAGGTTCAAAATCTATAAGTTCTAAACCAACTACAATACCACTATTAGCATAAGGATTATTTCGTTTTGATGGACTCCATCCATTGGTGACTATTTCATCTTGAGCTGTAGCACAAGGTGCAATAATGCCACCTGGACACATACAAAACGAATACACCCCATGCCCTTGCACCTGATGCACTAAACTATAAGAAGATGCTGGTAAATAAGCGCGCTTAGAAACGACTTCGTCATGCGAATGGCAACTATATTGTATTTTATCAATAAACTCTTGAGGGTGTTCTACACGAACTCCTAAAGCAAAAGGTTTAGCTTCAATAGTTATTTTCTTTTTATCTAATAACTCATAAATATCTCGTGCCGAATGACCAGTTGCTAAAATTAAGTGTGAGCAAATGTGTTCTATACTCGTATTATCTTTTTCAATTATTACTGATGAAATTTCATCTCCATTATAATTAATGTCAACTAACTTTGAATGAAAATGGATTTCGCCACCATGTTTTAAAATGGTTTCACGCATGTTAGAAATAATATTCGGTAGTTTATTAGTTCCAATATGAGGGTGCGCCTCCACTAAAATAACATCATCAGCGCCATGAAATACAAAAGTTTTTAAAATGTGTTCAATGTCACCACGTTTACTCGAACGCGTATATAATTTGCCATCGCTATAAGTTCCTGCACCGCCTTCACCAAAACAGTAATTACTTTCAGGATTAACAATATGTTCTTTATTAATGGCCGCTAAATCTCTTCGGCGCGCTTGCACATCTTTTCCTCTTTCAAATACAATTGGTTTAATCCCAATTTCTAAACAACGCAACGCCGCATACAAACCTGCTGGTCCAGCTCCAATAATAGTGATTGTTTTTTGAGAACTTGAAACATCATGGTATTGAATTCCTAAATCATCGTCCGTTACAGGTTCATTAATCCAAACGGCTAGTTTTAAATTAACTTTAATATTTCGAGAGCGTGCATCAATGCTGCGACGTAAAGGTTTTATAAAAAATGTGTCGGTAGATTTTAGAGATAATTGCTCAGCAACTTCTTGTTTCAATAATTGCTCATCATAAGCAATATGAGCAGCAATAGCTAGGTTTAATTCTTTTTTCATGTGCAGAAATTATTATTTTTATCTGCCACATGGAATACGTCATGCGTATTAATTTAAGGTAATATTGGCGCATGACTATTTCATAATGGAAGATTTTTATTCTTCAGTTACTAATTTTATCCTTCAAATGTTATCGAAAAAATGGTCATCTTAGAATTAACTTTATCAATACTATTAGAGAATATATTATTTAATGGTTGTATTAAGTTTTTTGTTCCTTGCAAAATCTTGAGTTCTAGTCCTAATTTGAAATACTGCAGATAAAAATCGACACCTGCTCCTCCGCTATAAAAAAAGTCATCTCGCTTCAACATCACGGCATCATCTAATTGATTAGCCCCGCCAACTGGCGTGGCTTTTTTCTTTGAAACTAAATCCATTGAATAACCTCCTCCTAAAATAACATAGGCTCCAAAATTATCTAAACGCTTAGATTGTAGTTTTATTTCTAAAGGCAAAATGATAAAAGTAGACTCTACACTTTTTTTATACATTTTAGTGCTATCTCTTTTTGCGTTTTCTAAAGTGTACTCTAAACTTCTGGAAGCAAAACTAATATTTGGCGTAAAACGTAAACGTAAATATTCATGTAATCTAAAATCAGAAATGATACCTAAAGCAAAACCAGGATCCGATTTAGTATATATCGTTTTCATGCCATAAGTTACTCCGCCAATAACTGTATCTGGAAAGGCAGAGTTTTTTACTGTATGAATTCTAAAATCAGTTTTATTATACGCTAAGGCAAAGCCAAAATGCATTTTATTTTTATAAAACTTTGGCAAATTTACACCGCTCTCTTCTTTGTGCTGAGAAAATACCTGATTAGACAACAAGCAAATGAATAATATGTATACTAATGGTTTCAATGTTTTATAAAAACGTGTTTTATCTGTTTTTATTATATGCCTATTAATTGGTTGATTGTTCTTCTTCTGTAACTTGACTTTCTTCCGAATTTGTTTTTGGCTTAAAAAAAAACGTTTGAAACACTAATATAATGCCAACACCAAAAGAAATCGCCATATCGGCAAAATTAAAAATAGCATTAAAAAACTCAAAATGTTCTCCTCCCCAAATTGGAAACCATTCAGGGAAATTTCCTTCATACATAGGAAAATAAAACATATCTACCACATGCCCTTGTAAAAATCCTGCATAACCGCCTTCTCCTGGCATAAATTGAGCAACACTATATTCTGTACTTTCTCCAAATAGTAATCCGTAAAAAGCAGAATCTAAAATGTTTCCTAAAGCACCAGCAAAAATTAATGACACACAAATGATAAAGCCTTTGTGTTCTCCTTCGTTCACGATTTTTTTAATGTAAAATGCTCCTGCAATCACAGCAGCCACTCTAAACAAACTCAAAGCTAGTTTTCCGTAATCTCCCCCAAACTCCAATCCCCATGCCATGCCAGGATTTTCGGTAAATGTAATTCTGCACCAATCAAAAAAACGATGTACTTCGCCAATAGGATAATTAGCCTTAATGTATAATTTGATACATTGGTCAATAAACAAAACTGCAAAAACAGTTATTATTGGAAGTCTGTATTTTTTAAGCATAAAGCCTTGTAAAAGCAAAAAAGGTTATCTTCTTGCAAAGATAACCTTTTAGTTGAATGTAGTATTATTTAGCTTGATTGATTTAATTTAGCATCAATACCTAAAGTTGCATGTGGAACTGAACGTAAACGCTCTTTTGGAATTAATTTTCCAGTAACACGACAAATACCATACGTTTTGTTTTCAATACGCATTAAAGCATTTTTCAAGTTCACAATATATTTTTCTTGACGAATAGCTAATTGCGCTGTTTCTTCTTTTGATAAAACATCTGATCCATCTTCTAATAATTTGAAAGAAGGTGACGTGTCATCTGTTCCATGATTATCGGCATTAGATAATGTTTGTTTTAACAAATCATAATCTGTTTGTGCTTCTTTTAATTTATCAATAATTAATTCTTTAAACTCTAATAATTCTTTATCCGAATAACGACTTCTATCATCCTTAGTATTTAAGAATGGTTTTGGTTGAGCCGCTTGAGGTTTTTTAATTAATGGTTTTGTAATATCAATATGTAAAGGTCTGTTTCTGATATAAGATTCAGAACCTGATGAACGACCTTCATTTTTCTTTCTTCTTCCACGTCCACGTTTTTCAGGAATCTCATCATCATCGTCATCATCTAATGGAATACCACCACCTTCTAAATCTAATACTGGCGCTTCGTCTAAATCAACTACTGCATCATCATCATCTTCAGGTTTTTCATAATCATCTTTAACATCAACATCAGAATCATCTTCCTCTTCTGGTTCAATATCATCATCCTCATCGTCGTCGCCTTTTTTACCTTTTTTAGAAGGTTTGCCAGCTTTTTTAGAAGGCTTAGCGCCTTTTTTTGCAACGGCATCAATTGGCTTTCCAACAACTTTTGGTTTTGCTATTTCTTTAACTGCTTTAGTTGGTTTTGCAGGAGCTACAGCTTTTTTAACGGGCTTTGCGGCAACTTTAGCTATTGGCTTTGCAGCTTTTTTCTCTACTTTTTTTGGAGCAGGTTTTGTAGCTTTTGCTACTTTTTTTGCGGGAACTTTAGTCACTTTTTTTGGGGCTGGTTTTGGTGCTGGTTTTTTAGCAACAGCTTTTTTAGCTATTGGTTTGGCAACTACTTTTTTAGCTGCCGGTTTTGGAGCAGGTTTACTTGCTTTTTTTGCAGGTTTAACCACAGCTTTTTTAGGTGCTGGTTTTGCTACTTTTTTAGCTGGCTTTGCAGCAGCTTTTTTAGGTGCTGGTTTGCTTGCTTTCTTAACAGGCTTTACAATTTTCTTTGCCATATTCTTTACTTAAAATTAATTTAACTTTTCAATAGAAATAAGGGTAGATACCAATTCGTCAACTTCAACAGAATTTGCGGTGGCGGCGGACAAATTTTGTACCACTTGTAAATCTCCTGTCAGAGTTTCGGCGCAAATATAGCTCAAATTATTCTGAATGGCAGTATCAAGAGCATCATTTTGTTGAATTTTAACCAAAATCTTGTCTGTTACGTCTAAACCACTGTCTTTACGCAAGTTTTGGATGCGATTCACTAATTCTCTGGCTAAACCTTCTTCTTTTAAGGATTCTGATAAAGTAATGTCTAAAGCAACGGTTATTTGCCCGCTATTAGCTACTTTCCAGCCAGGAATATCTACCGGAATAATTTCTACATCTTCTAATTCCAACAAAATCTCTTCGCCTTCCACATTCATCTTAAACTGACCAGTTTTTTCAATTCCAGAGATAATTAAGTCGCCATGATCGTTTGCATAAGCTTGAACAGTTTTCATGTGTTTACCACATTTTTTACCTAAAGTTTTAAAATTCAACTTCAAATTCTTCACGATATGTGCTTCTTCTTCGGTTACAAATTCTAACTCTTTCACATTTACCTCAGCCAAGATAATATCTTTAACTGCCTCCACATGAGTTCTGAATTCATTATCTAAAATAGGAATACGAATTTTTTGCAATGGCTGACGAACTCTTAAATTTTCTTTCTTACGAATAGATAAAATCATCGAAGAAATTTTTTGCGCCATCTCCATGCGTTTTTCTAAGCTATTATCAATGATGCTTAAATTAACTTTTGGATAATTCGTTAAATGCACTGAATTCATTTCTCCAGACACATCATTTAAATTTTGATATAACCAATCTGCAAAGAATGGTGCTATTGGACTCATCAATTGCGACAAGGTATTTAAACATTCGAATAATGTTTCGTAAGCTGCTTTTTTATCGTCACTCATATCGCCTTTCCAGAAACGACGACGAGATAAACGAATGTACCAGTTACTTAAATGTTCATCCACAAACTCCTCAATATAACGAGCTGCTTTGTGTGGTTCAAATGTTTCGTATTGTTCTGTAACATCTTTTACCAATGAATTTAATTTTGATAAAATCCATCTATCTAGTTCCGAACGATTACTAACGTTTACCGTATTGTTTAAATCAACCACGAAGTTATCGACATTTGCATATAATGCGAAGAATCCATAAGTATTATAAAGTGTACCAAATAATTTACGTTGTACTTCACCAATTCCTTCAACATCAAACTTTAAATTATCCCATGGCGCAGCGTTTGCTATCATATACCAACGAGTTGGGTCAGCACCATATTTTTCAATGGTTTCAAACGGGTCAACCGCGTTACCTAAACGCTTACTCATTTTGTTTCCGTTCTTATCTAACACTAATCCGTTAGATACCACATTTTTATATGCAACTGAATCAAAATTCATCGTAGCAATCGCATGTAAGGTAAAAAACCAACCACGCGTTTGATCAACACCTTCTGCAATAAAATCAGCTGGATAATATTTTTTATCGTCAATTAATTCTTTATTCTCAAATGGATAATGTACTTGCGCATAAGGCATAGCGCCAGAATCGAACCACACATCAATTAAATCAGGTTCACGGAATAATTTTTTTCCGTTCTTCTCTAACACAATATTATCAGCGTATGGTTTATGTAAATCAAAGGTGTCATAATTCTCAGCTGTAAAGTTTCCTGGCACAAATTTTCCTAATGGATTTTCTGTCATGAAACCTTTTGCAATTGAATTTTCAATTTGATTTTTTAATTCTTCAGCACTACCAATCACCATTTGTTCTGAACCATCTTCGCTTGTCCAGATAGGAATTGGAATACCCCAGAAACGAGAACGAGATAAATTCCAATCATTTAAATTTTCTAACCAGTTACCAAAACGACCTGTACCAGTAGCTTCTGGCTTCCAGTTAATGGTTTTGTTTAATTCAATCATACGATCTTTTGCCGCCGTTGATTTAATAAACCAAGAATCTAATGGATAGTATAATACAGGCTTATCAGTTCTCCAACAATGAGGGTAACTATGCTCGTATGTTTCTTTCTTAAATAATTTACCTTCTTCTTGTAATTTTAAAACAATACGTTCGTCAACACTTAAGTAAGCTTTTAATTCTTTTATTTTTCCTGAAGCTTCTAAGATTTGTTTTTGTTTTTCAAACTCAACTTGTTTTTCAGCATCTGTATGATAAGCTTCTTTTACATATTCTTCGCCATACAAAAATGTGCCGTCTTTTATTTCAGGTAAAAAACGTCCTCGTTTATCAACTAACGTTAATGAACCAATTCCGTTTTGTTTCGCTACTCTAAAATCATCCGCACCAAAACTTGGCGCAATGTGAACGATACCAGTACCATCAGTTGTTGTCACAAAATCACCAACAATCACTTTAAAGGCATCGCCATCTGTAGGCTGAACAAATGGTAATAATTGTTCGTATGTAACGCCAGCTAAATCAGAACCTTTGCAATGATTTACTATTTTAAATGGAATATTTTTGTCCCCTGGTTTGTAATCTTCAAACTTTAAATCCGTATGTTTTTCAGAAAAATATTTATTTACTAAGTCCTTTGCTAACACAACTGTTTGTGGAGTTCCGCTGAATGGATTAAAGCTTTCTACAAAAACATAATCAATGTCTTTTCCAACTGCTAACGCTGTATTTGAAGGTAATGTCCAAGGAGTAGTTGTCCAAGCTAGAATATATAAATCTCCATTAACTTTAAATTTAGAGTCTTTAACTTTGAACTGCACTGTCGCTGTTCTATCTTTTACATCTCTGTAACAACCTGGTTGGTTTAATTCGTGCGATGATAAACCTGTTCCTGCGGCTGGTGAATAGGGTTGAATCGTGAAGCCTTTGTATAACAAGCCTTTGTTATTCATGTTTTGTAATAACCACCATACGCTTTCAATGTACTTGTTGTCGTAAGTGATGTAAGGGTCTTTCATGTCAACCCAATAACCCATCTTAGCCGTTACATCTTCCCACTTGTCGGTATATTTCATTACTTCCTTACGACAAGCTTTGTTATAATCCTCCACCGAAATGAATTTTTTGCTGTTTGGATTTCCAATATCTTCCTTCGTAATTCCTAATGATTTTTCTACGCCAAGCTCAATGGGCAAACCGTGAGTATCCCAACCCGCTTTACGTTTTACTTGAAAACCTTGTAAGGTTTTGTAACGACAAAAAATATCTTTAATCGTACGCGCCATCACGTGATGAATGCCTGGCATACCATTAGCACTTGGTGGACCTTCGTAAAACACCCAAGGTGTTTTTCCTTCGCGTGTAGAAATTGATTTACCGAAAGTGTCTTTTTCTTTCCAATAATCTAAAATGTCTTTACTTATTTGTGATAAGTTTAGTTCATTGTATGTAGGGTACTTTTTCATGTTCTTTTTCTCACCACAGAGACACTAAGGACACTGAGGATTTTGTTGTTGTATTAATAACCTTGTATTACTCTTTGAAATCCGCTTTTTTTTAGTAACGGGACATTAAAGTTAATTAAAAATCCGAGTCTTTTATCCGCTAATTTTAAATAAGTGATTAGTTGTGCTTTATGAATTGGCAAAAGCATTTCTACAGATTTTAATTCTAAAATAAATTCATCTTCTACCAAAATGTCTATTCTGTAGTCTTGGTCTAATGTGAAACCTTTATATTCTATAGGTAATTTGATTTGATTAATGGCTTTAATTCCTCTTAATTCTAACTCTTTCAGTAAACAAATCTCATACGTTGATTCCAAAAGCCCTGGACCAAGATTCCTATGAACCTCAATACAGTCGTCTAAAATTTCTCCTGTTATTTTATCACGAACACTATCAGTCATAATTCTATTAAAGTTCACTCCTCCTAATTTGAGCTGCAAAAAAGGAAAGCGAATTTAAGAAAAAAATCGCTCTATTTATCTCTAAAAAAATCTCTGTATTCTCAGTGTCTTAGTGGTGAATCATCCTAATTTTCCCATTTGTTTCATTTTAGTTTCAAAGGAATAGGCTATGGTTTGAGCCCTTTGAATAGCCATATTGGCTTTTTCGCCTACAAACAAGGAATGAATCGTTTTCTCGAAAGTGCCTAGCCAAATAGCAAAATGCTCTGCTTTTAGCGGTAAATTAACGTGTTTATCAAATACATTGGTGGTATAACCCTCTTTATCTAAGAGTACAAACTCCCAAAAAGCAATCATATGGGGCATATGTTTTTCAAAATCCACATGAGCAAAAATGGGTTTTACTTCTTCATTTAAAAGTAAATTTGAGTAAAAAGTCTTTACTAAAAGTTCTACGTCTGAAGAATTGGTGATGTCTTGCATCTCCTACTTTTTCTTACAAACCTGAATGGTGTGACTAATGCCCACATTATCAATTTGCTCAACAACCTTGAAGCCTGCTTTGTCGATTAGTCGGTTAAACACAGCGCTATCGTACATTTGGCTATTTCCATTAGCAATATTGGTAAAGTATAAAGAGGTCATTTGTAAACTAAAAGCGCCTGGTTCAAATTTTTGACGATCCCAAAATGTTTCCATAATGTAAATGTTTCCATCCTCAGCGATGGCTTCGTGGCAACGTTTTAAAATACTTACAATTTCATCTTCGCTAAAACAATCCAAAAACTGACTCATCCAAATGGCATCAGCTCCTTTAGGGAAACGTTGAGCATCATCTAAAATATTAATTGGATGATAATTTACTCTATCCGAAAAAGGTGTTTTCGCAATATTTTCTTTAGCCATTCCTAATTGACCTGGTAAATCTAACATCGTCATTTTCACATCAGCGTCGTAGTTAAGGCACTTCATTGTGAATTTACCTGTGTTTCCGCCAATATCTAAAATATGTTTTGGTTTGCGTTTAAATAACTGAGCTAATGCTTGGTCAAACGACCCATCAGAATAATAATGATCGAAGTTGAACCAACTATCTTTAGCTGGTTGTTTCATTACAGATAAGCCTTCATAAACAGTGGGCCAATCTCCTAACGCCTTCAATCCAGTAGGTTTTCCTGTTTTTATACTATCTGTTAAAGTAAACATTCCCTCATAACATACGTCATTGGTAAAATCCATATTCACGCGTGTCATGGTGTCGTTTAATATAAACAAACCTGTTTTGGTGATGGTGTATTTTTCATCATTTTTAATGACCAAACCAATTCCTAAACCAGCTTCAAGCAAAACTCTTGCTCCGTATTCTGATAATTTTAATTTGGTATAAACTTCTTCTAAAGTTACTCCATTAACTCCAGACTCTTCAACCATAGCCAAAATGCCTAAATCTCTTAACGATTTTGTTGCTTGAAAAACAATAGGCGCAAACGCAATAAATTGAGCATTAGTAATGGCTTCGAACGCAGATTTAGTATCCTTAGTGAAAAAATTCATGTTAAAAAAATTAATCTATTCTATTTTAAAAGCACCAAAATAACGAAAAGATTAAACATTTTTAATATTTTCTTCATTAAATTCAAAATACGCACCAACCGTATAGCATAATTGTTTGTAATATTGTAAATTGCACACACAATTATGGTAAAGATAGGAGATAAGAAAATATCGGCAGATGATTTCTATAAGGTTTTAATAAGCAATTTAGAACTCAAATTAGATGAAGAAGCCTTAAGAAAAGTATATCGCAGTCATTATTTTTTAAAAGAATTTACTCGCGAAAAATTGATATATGGCATTAATACTGGTTTTGGGCCTATGGCACAATACCGTATTAATCACGACGATCAAATGAAATTACAATACAATTTGATTCGTAGCCATTGTTCTGGTTCAGGAAATCCAATTCCTGAAATTGATTGTAAGGCGGTGATGTTAGCTCGCTTAAACACCCTGATGCAAGGTTTTGCCGGTATTCATCCCGACGCTTTAATTTTAATTAAGGATTTAATCAATAAAAATATTTCGCCTGTTATTTACGAACATGGTGGTTTAGGCGCAAGCGGTGATTTAGTTCAACTAGCCCATTTAGCATTAACCTTAATTGGCGAGGGCGAAGTATATTATAACGGAGTTATAACTCCAACCGCAGAAGCATTTAAAAAAGAAAATATCACAGTTATGGAAATTCACATTCGCGAAGGCTTAGCCTTAATGAATGGAACTTCTGCTATGAGTGGTATTGGCATGTTAAATGTAATTTATGCAGAAAACTTAATGAACTGGAGTTTATTGGCTTCAGCTACCATTATGGAATTGGTGCAAAGTTTTGATGACCACTACTCTACTCCATTAAATGAAGTAAAACATCATCATGGGCAAAATGCTGTAGCGAGAGCTTTACAGGAAACATTAAAAGATAGTAAATTAGTTAAGAGCAGAGAAGAACATCACTACAATCAAAAAGTTGAAGTAGATGTATTAGTGGAAAAAATGCAAGAGTACTACTCTATCCGTTGTGTGCCGCAGATTGTTGGTCCAATTGTAGATACAGTAAATTACGCCAAAGAAGTATTGATTAACGAAATTAATTCGGCTAACGATAATCCTATTGTAGATTGGGAACGTAAAAACGTTTACCATGGCGGAAACTTCCATGGAGATTATGTAGCATTAGAAATGGATAAATTAAAAATTGCCATGACTAAACTATCGATGTTAGCTGAAAGGCAATTGAATTTCTTATTAAATAATAAGTTAAACAATATCTTACCTCCTTTTGTTAATCATGGTGTATTAGGATTAAACTTAGGAATGCAAGGTGTGCAATTTACAGCTACTTCAACTACTGCCGAAAATCAAATGTTATCAAATCCTATGTATGTTCATAGTATTCCTAGTAATAATGATAACCAGGATATTGTGAGTATGGGAGCTAATGCTGCATTAATTTGTAAAAAAGTAATTTTAAATAGTTACGAGGTTTTAGCCATTGAATGGATGACTATTTTACAAGCGATTGATTATTTGAAAATGCAAGATAAACTATCAACAAAATCAAAAGATGCTTACGAAAAATTACGTCAAGTATTTCCTTGTTTTGTAGAAGATTCTATCAAATACAAAGATGTAAAAGCAGTGAGAGATTTTATATTTTATAACCATATAGAGATTTTATAAATAAGTTTAATCGAGCTTGTCAGCCTGAGCGGAGTCGAAGGCAAGCCGATAAAAAGTTCTCGACTACGCTCGAACTGACAAAAAATAAATTATGGAATACGCATTAGTTACAGGAGGAAGCAGAGGCATTGGAAAAGCAATATGCTTAAGATTAGCCGACATGGGTTATAATATCATTATTAATTATACATCAAATGATGAAGAGGCGATTAAAACTCAAGACTTAATTAAGGCAAAAGGAGTTGATGCTGTGTTAATGAAATTTGACGTAAGTGATACTGCAGAAGCAGATGCGAACGTAGAACAATGGATTAACGATAATAAAGATAAATCGATTGCTGTTTTAGTTAATAACGCTGGTATTAGAAGAGATAATATCATGGTGTTTATTAGCCCCGAAGATTGGCACAGAGTATTAGACATCACCGTAGATGGATTTTATAACGTGACTCGTCATGTTGTAAAAAGTATGTTGTCTAAGCGTAAAGGACGTATCGTAAATATTGTGTCTTTATCAGGATTAAAAGGCATGCCGGGACAAACCAATTATTCTGCTTCTAAAGGTGCTATTATTGCAGCAACAAAAGCATTGGCTCAAGAAGTTGGTAAACGCGGAATTACCGTAAATGCAGTAGCGCCAGGGTTTATTAAAACAGACATGACTCAGGATATTAACGAAGCCGACTATAAAGCTATGGTTCCAATGAATCGTTTTGGAGAACCAGAAGAAGTAGCAGGTGTAGTTGCCTTTTTAGTTGGAAAAGATTCTAGTTATGTAACTGGACAAGTGATTTCAGTAAACGGAGGATTATATAGTTAGTAGTATTAAAGTATGAACAGAGTAGTAATTACAGGTATAGGTGCTTGGTCATGTTTAGGAAAAAATGTTGACGAAGTAAAAGACTCTTTATTTGCTGGTAAATCGGGTATTGGATTTGATCAGGTAAGAAAAGATATGGGCTATCGCTCTGCCTTAACGGGAATTGTTGAAACTCCCATTTTAAAAGGCGTATTAGATAGAAGAGCTAGAGTAAGTATGGGGCAACCCGCAGAGTATGCCTACATGGCCACTTCGGAAGCTTTGCGTATGGCAAATATGGATCCTGATTGGATTGCCAATCAAGAGGTAGGTATTATTTATGGTAATGATAGCGTAGCTCAATCTACCATGGAAGCTATTGATACTGTGAGAGCAAAAAAAGATACTACGCTTGTTGGTTCTGGAGCAACTTTTCAATCCATGAATTCAACGGTGACCATGAATTTGTCTACTATCTACAAGTTAAAAGGAATAAACTTTACCTTGGCGGCAGCTTGTGCTAGCGGATCTCACTCCATAGGAATGGCTTATTTGTTAATTCGCACTGGCTTGCAACAACAAATCATTTGTGGGGGCGCTCAAGAAGTAAATCCCTTTACATTTGGCAGCTTTGATGGATTAAGTGCGTTCTCAATTCGCGAAAATGAACCCACAAAAGCCTCTCGCCCATTTGATAGAGATAGAGATGGATTAGTGCCAAGTGGCGGAGCCGCAACTGTTATTTTAGAAAGTTTAGAGTCTGCGCAAAAACGCGGAGCAACAATATTGGCCGAAGTTACAGGATACGGTTTTTCAAGTAATGGAGATCATATTAGTAATTCAAGCGTTGACGGACAAGTTCGTTCTCTATCAATGGCATTAAAAGATGCTAAATTGGCGGCAAAAGACATTGATTATATAAATGCGCATGCCACTTCTACTCCAGGAGGAGATAGAGTAGAAGCTCAGGCTATTCATCAATTATTTGGTAATTGCAAAACACCTGTAAGTTCAACAAAATCTATGACTGGCCACGAATGTTGGATGGCTGGAGCGAGTGAAATCGTTTATTCTTTATTAATGATGCAAAACGACTTTATTGCCCCAAATATAAATTTTGAAAATCCGGACGAGGACTCTCAAAAAATAAACATTATTGCACAAACAAAGCAAACACCTTTAAACACAATACTTTCAAACTCATTTGGTTTTGGAGGCACAAATTCTACTTTGATAATTAAAAAATTTGCCTAATTTTGTATACTTATTCAAAATAAATACAGAAAGGTAATAGCATCATGACGCAAGAAGAAATTACAAAAACCGTGAATGGTTTTTTAGTTGAAGAGTTTGAAGTAGACGAATCTAAGATTACACCAGAGGCAAATTTACGTGACACCTTAGAACTAGACAGTTTGGATTATGTAGATTTAGTAGTGGTAATTGAAAGCCATTTTGGATTTAAAGTAGTGGGCGAAGATTTTTTAAATATCCACACTTTCCAAGATTTCTATAACTACTGTTACACAAAAGTTCAAGAAAAAGCAGTAGCTTAAACTATTATATTTTTAAATGTAGAAAACAAAACACTATGTGTTTTGTTTTTTTATTTATAACACATTTACACTATGGCTGATCAAAATAAATGGGACGGACAATCACAAGCTAAGGTTTTAGGATTTAAAATTTTTGTGTTTATCCTAAATACATTTGGCCTAAATCCTGCGTATTTTTTGTTGCGCTTTGTTTCTTTTTACTATTTCTTATTTACTAAACAAAATAAATACATTCGGGAGTATTTTATAAAAGCCCATGGCTATTCCAAACTTAAAGCCCGACTAGCGGTTTATAAAAACAATTTTCTTTTAGGACAAACTATCATTGATAAAGTAGCAGTAATGGCTGGTGCAAAACACCCATTTAATGTGATTCATAAAAACGGTAACATGTTAGATGAATTAGTAGCCATAGGCAAAGGCGGCATTTTGGTGAGTGCACATATTGGAAACTGGGAAGTAGCAGGACAAGGGTTGAATAGGTTGGGAACAGCTTTTAATATTTTAATGTATGCCAACGAAAAAGAAGAAATAAAAAAATACATGGATGACGTCATGAAAAACAAAAAAATAAATGTCATTGCCATTGATGAAGAAACAAAAAGTCATATCATTGAACTACATAAAGCATTTAGTAATAACGAACTTGTGGTAATGCATGGCGATAGATACAGAGATGGCGCCAAAACACTTACGGCAAATTTCTTTGGAAGACCTGCTAAATTTCCTGCTGGACCATTTATTATGGCTGCTAAATTCGGAGTGCCTTTATGTATTGTGTTTGCAGTAAAAACAGGCAAACATACATATCAATTCTCGATAGAAAAACCCATTGAGGTTTCTAGAGTTAGAGGAGAAGAGCAATTAGAAAAAGTATGTCAAGGATTACTAGTTCAGTATGTTGCCGAAGTAGAAAAAATTGCCAAACAATATCCTCATCAATGGTTTAATTATTACGATTTTTGGAAGTAACTAAATCTTAGTGTGTTCTACTAAAGCGATTTCAAAATGAAATAATAAATACGAATCAAGATTTTAATTTAAAAAAAGCCCGATATGAAATTCACATCGGGCTTTTAAATTTTACATGATTATTAAATCACTATTTCATCTAAATCTTTATTTAAGAAGTGATATTCCATAAACGAATAACTATCAGATTTTATGATTTTAACCCATTGCTTGTATTCAAAATACCATTTCCATTGAATACTTCTTAAAAAACCTTTTTGTTTTAAATATCCTTCAATATACGGATGTACGCAAAGCGTTATATCTTTGGCGTTTTGTTCTTTAACGATAAAACGTAAAGCATTTTCTATTTGCTCAACAAATAAAATACTTGGCTGCACTTTACCCGAACCATTACAGCTAGGACAACTTTCAAGAACCTCAACGTTTACTTCAGGGCGCAAACGCTGACGTGTAATTTGAATTAAGCCAAATTTACTTGGAGGTAAAATATTGTGTCGCGCTCTATCCGACTTCATTTCTTCCTTCAACTTATCAAACAATAGTTTTCTGTTTTCAGGATTATGTAAATCAATAAAATCAATCACAATAATACCACCCATATCACGTAAACGTAATTGGCGCGCCACCTCAACAGCTGCTTCTAGATTTACTTCAAGAGCATTTTCTTCTTGTGATTTATCACTCTTAGCACGGTTTCCACTGTTTACATCAAATACATGTAAAGCTTCAGTATGTTCAACTACTAAATAGGCGCCGCTTTTCATAAAAACGGTTTTCCCAAATAATGATTTAATTTGGCGATCAATCCCGAAATTATCAAAAATAGGAACCTTACCTGTATAGTGTTTTAAAATGTCAACTTTATCGGGAGATATGGTTTTGATATAAGATTTTAAATCATCAAATACTCTTTCGCTGTTTACATGAATAGCATTAAATGACGCATTTAAGAAATCTCTTAAAATAGCATTGGTTCTGTCAACTTCACCTAATAAACGAAATGGTGGTTCAGAAGTTTGTAATGCTTTGAAACATTCGTCCCATTTACTCACTAAATCTGCTACGTCACCTTCAATATCCGAAACCGATTTTCCCTCAGCCACTGTACGTACAATAACACCAAAGTTTTTTGGTTTAATGCTATGTATTAATGCTTTTAATCTGGTTTTTTCTTCGCTGCTTCTAATTTTTGAAGAAACAGATACTTTGTCAGAAAAAGGAATCAACACAATGTATCGTCCTGCAATCGAAATTTCTGTGGTAATTCTTGGTCCTTTAGATGAAATTGGTTCTTTAGCAACTTGAACTAAAACATATTGTCCTGGTTTAACTGCTTCATTGATTTTCCCATCTTTATTAATGTCTCCTTCGTTTTTAAAGTACATTAAGTTACTCACATTCTGTTTACCAGAACGCACAGCATCAACGTATTTAAACAACGAATTGGCTTGAGGGCCTAAGTCTAAATAATGCAAAAATGCATCTTTCTCGTATCCTACATCTACAAAGGCTGCGTTAAGTCCGGTCATTACCTTCTTAACTTTACCTAGGTAGATATCGCCTACCGAAAATTTTATGTTATTTTTTTCTTTATGCAGTTCTATCAAACGTTTATCGTTCAATAGTCCTATAACAACTTCGTTAGGCGTAGAATTTATTACTAGTTCTACGTTCACCTTCTAAATATTTTAATTTATATATAATAATATTATTACATGCGCTCAAAACCAATTAAAGTTTTTTAGCAAACAATAATATACACAAATAACACAAACGGTAAGACAATTTTGTCCTTCCGTTTGTGTATAATCTTTACAGAAAAATCTAATTAGCTGAGCTAATTATTTTTTCTTATGACGGTTTTTTCTCAAACGTTTTTTACGTTTGTGTGTCGCCATTTTATGTCTTTTTCTTTTCTTTCCGCTTGGCATAATCCTTAGGTTTTAAAAAATTTATATTAGTTTAATTATTTATTTTTTTAGTTGTTCGATGTATTTCAGTACTTCTTTTTTTGCCATCGCATCATCGGTTACGCTGGCATATTTTTCTAACATTTCAATCGTTTTATTTGTTTGACCCTGTTGCTCATAAGCATCTGCTAAATGCAAATACGCTTCAATGTATAAAGGATCAATCACTAATACTTTATTAAAGCGTTTAATTGCTTTATCCCATTGTTGAGACTTAACAGAGAAAAATGCAAAAGTCAATTGTAATTTCACATTATTACTATCTGTTTTTTCAACTTCACGTAACAAGCCAATTCCTTTCATTGGGTCTTTTCCATCCTCTACAAAACAAGCAGCTAATTGAATTTTAGCGTCTACGTTTTTTGCATCTTTTTCAATTGCTTTTTCATAACAACGAATAGCACTTTGATATAAAGCTGGTATTTCATTATTATCTTTTATAAAACGAACTGAATAGTAATAACGATCTCCCGCTTTACTATATGCTAAAGACGTTTGTTTTCTTTCAGCAATTTGTTCTACAAAATACGACGCAAAATCTGGTCTTTTTTGTTTATCCCAAAATTCAACAACAGGAACATAAGCCGTATCAACTTTTGAGTTTTTAGCGCTAGCTAATAGAGCATCATATTTTGATTTTTCTTCTGGCTTAAGTGATTTTGTGGCCATGGTAATAAATGTCTCTATACTCTCTACTGTTTCAGTAGGTTTAGAGTCACTCCCCTTGGCTTCTAATTCACCCGAGTGTGTTTTTGGTGCAAGAAATAAAAGAACGAATAAAACAACAGCCGTTATTAGTAACCCAATCTGTGTTTTACGAACTAGTGTCATTATTCAACTTGTTTATTATCTAATGGCTCAGCCACTTTTACATTACGTTTCACTCTCTCGCTAAAAGTTTTAGCTGGTTTGAATGCCGGAATAAAATGTGCTGGAATAACAACTGTTGTATTTTTTGAAATGTTACGTCCCACTTTTTCAGCACGTTTTTTCACTACAAAAGTTCCAAATCCACGTAAATACACGTTTTTTCCTTCAGTCATCGAAGTACGAATAGATTTCATGAAAGCTTCCACAGTTGTTTGCACAACTATCTTTTCAATACCTGTTTTTTCTGAAATTTCGTTTACTATATCTGCTTTAGTCATTTACAAAATATTTATAATCAGCGATTTAAAAATTAAAAATCGGGCTGCAAAGATATGCTTTTTATTGTAAATCAAAAATTTAGAGCGTTTTTTTTGAAAAAATTACACTCATTTTGTTTTTGCTGGTTAAGATTCGTTAAATGAATCCTCTTGTATGGGTTTAAATCCTAGCCATATAGGCTGTTTTTCTCTAATTTCAGTATATTAGCAGTCTGTATTATTATATGAAAGATTTTTTTGGATATTTAAAGTCAAAAGTGTTTTTAAAGCATTTTGTCCTATCTATTGTTTGTTTGACAATTGTGTTATGGATACTATTTAAACTTTTGGGAGTATATACGCATCATGGTGAAACTGCTGAAGTGCCAGATTTTAAAGGAAAAACTATTGCCGAACTAGATAAGTTTGTTTCGGATAAAAACGTAGGTTACACTATTATAGACAGTGTTTATAGTCCCGAAGAAAAGCCTGGAATTGTCATCAAACAAGATCCTGAGGCGAAATCATTAGTAAAACACAATAGAATGATCTATTTATACGTTACTAGCACACAAGCTCCACAAATGGCAATGCCTAAATTGGTTGATAGAAGTACACGCCAAGCTTTATTTATGATTGAAAGCTATGGATTAAAGGTTGGTAAAATAACGGAAGTTGCTGGAGATTGTAAAGGCTGCGTATTAAAACAATTTTTTAATGGGAAAGAAATAGTGCCTGGTGATGCCATTAAAAAAGGCAGTAAGATTGATTTAACAGTAGGAAAAAAAGAAGATGGGTACTCAACCGCAATTTCAGACTCAACAACTACTGATAATAGTCCAGAACCAAACTAATAGAATTTAAAATGTATTTTAACCTATTCATAAAAAGGAGTGTTGTTATATTACTAAATGTGATAAGCTTTTCTTTGTTTGCTCAAGAGCAATTAAAACCCTTAAACGGCAATATAAATTTACCTATTATACCAAACAATACACTATTAAGTAAAAAAACAACGAGTGTCACTCCTATTGATCTTCCGTTTTTTGATGACTTTTCATATGCAGATAAAACACCTTATCCATCCACTAATAATTGGTTAGATTCGAATGCCTATATTAATACAGGTTTTGCAATTGCTCCTATTACATTAGGGGTGGCAACCTTTGATGGCTTAAATAAAAAAGGCTACCCCTATTCTATCAATGTTCCTGTAAGCTATTCAGGCGTGGCCGATACATTAACTTCAAGACCTATTAATTTAAAAGCAACTACTACTCATACTTATGTGGCAGCAGATAGTATTTTTTTAAGTTTCTACTACCAAGCTGAAGGGAAGGGCGATTCGCCAGAACCAAATGACTCCTTATCTGTTGATTTTTGGAAACCAAATCAAAATAAATGGAAAAAAGTATGGGGCGTAAAAGGTTATAATCCTAGCGCTACAGATACTACCTTTTATAGAGTAAGAATTGCTATTACCGATACCTCATACTTAGATAGTTTATTTAAATTTCGTTTTAGAAATACAGCAACCCTGAGTGGAAGCTTAGACCATTGGCATGTTGATTACGTTCAAATAAAACAAAACTATCTATATGCCGATACTGTATTAGATGACATTGCTTTTGTTTATAAACCAAGTTCTTTTTTGAAAAATTATTCGGTAATGCCTTACCGACAATATAATCGCACTTTAGAAATGGCGCCTGGATTCAGAAACTTCATGAGAAACAACTTTAATGTTGCTAAATTTTCGGTTTATAATTACACCATAAAAGATGAATTTGGAGTTACTGTTCCTTCTGACATATATGGAACTTTTAATAATCCTGGATTTTTACCATTTTTAAACAATGGCTACTACACTGGTATTGCCGCAACTCCAGTTTTTACATTACAACCTTTTCCTGTAACTTTTTCTGACTCTACGTTTTTTACTATCCAACATGTTATTAGCTCTTCAGGAGATACAAAAAACGTAAATGATACCTTAACTCACGTTCAAAAATTTGGCACCTACTATGCATACGATGACGGCACAGCGGAACAAGCCTATTATTTAAACACCTATGGTGCAAAAACCGCCATGCGTTTTACTTTAAATGTATTTGACACCTTAAAATCTGTGCGCATTTATTTTGATCCAATTACTGATGGAACAGCTATTCAAGCCTCTTCATTCAGATTAATGGTATGGGCAGCTGGAAGCAATGGCCCAGGCAATGTTATTCTTAAAGATAGTTTAGTATATCCAACGTATGTATCTGGCAGCTATAATTTAATGCCAACGTATAATTTAACTTCGTGTTTACCACTTGGTGTTGGCACCTACTATATTGGAATTCAGCAAACCACAAACAAAGCTTTAAATATAGGTTTTGATAGAAACACAAATCACATGGATGCTTTATATTATGATATTGGAAATGGATGGGTTCAATCGGCTATTCCCGGATCTTTAATGATAAATCCAGTAATGGGATGCACTTATCCCGAGCCTGTAGGTATTAATGAAAACCAAAAAGCAGATTTAATAAAAATATTTCCTAACCCTGCTCAAGATAAAATCACCATTAGCTATCCTGGTAATCAATTAGAAAACGTTACCATTGAGATTTTATCTGCTTTAGGTCAGGTTGTATATTCCTCATCTATCATTAGTAACGAGCAAATAGACATTAGCAATATTGCTAATGGATTATATTTTATTCATTTAAAAGGCAATAACTTAAACCTGCCTAGCGGACAGGCAGGCGTTAGTCCTAAAAAGTTAATTATTTCAAGATAATGGTAGACGATATAGAAGAAGTTGAATCTGGTGAAGAAGACAAAGAACTTTACGAACATCATAACATAAAGGTTGAAAAAGGCCAAGTGATGATGCGAATTGACAAGTTTTTGATGATTCGCGTACAAAATGCCACACGTACTAAATTGCAACAAGCCTGCGATGCCGAATGTATTTTAGTTAACGGGAAACCTGTAAAATCAAGTTACAAAATAAAGCCATTAGATGAGATTTCTATTCTAATGACAACTCCTCCTCGTGATGTAGAGGTTTTGGCTGAAGACATTCCTATTAATGTAGTTTATGAAGATGATTATGTGTGTGTAGTAAACAAAGAGCCAGGCATGGTTGTACATCCAGCTTATGGCCACTACACAGGAACTTTAGTAAATGCATTAGCCTATCGCTTCAAAAATTTACCAACTTCCACTCAAAAAATATCAGATAACTTAACGATTGAACGACCAGGTTTGGTTCATCGTATTGATAAAAATACATCAGGCATCATCATCATTGCAAAAACAGAATTAGCAATGACGCGTTTAGCAAAAGATTTTTTTGATAGAAACTTAGATAGAAAATATGTTGCTATTGTTTGGGGAGACGTCAAAGAAGATTCGGGAACCATTACATGCAACGTAGCGCGCGATTTAAAAAACAGAAAAGTAATGGCTTGCTTCCCTGATAGTGATCATGGCAAACATGCTATTACACACTATAAAGTATTAGAGCGTTTTGGATATGTAACCGTTGTGGAATGTAAATTAGAAACAGGGCGTACGCATCAGATTCGAATTCACATGAGGCATTTAGGCCATCCATTATTTAATGATAATGAATATGGTGGTGATAGAATTTTAAAAGGTTTATCAAGCAATAAATACAAACAGTTTATTGAAAATTGTTTCGAAATTTTACCTCGTCATGCCTTACATGCTAAAACATTGGGTATTACACATCCTATTACAAAAGAACCTATCTTTTTTGATAGTGAAATCCCTGATGATATGCAGCAGGTGATTGAAAAGTGGCGTAAGTATTCTTATAAGTTTGAAGAGGAATAACTATTCCTTAATCCACATAAATACTTTTCCGTTATCTCTGTATTGATCAAAATTTTTGTCGCAGGTAATAGCGAAAAAATCTATCAAAGGTAATATACCAAACACTCCGCCTAATGTGGCAATATATGCGACTGGCACATAGGGCGTGGTTCCCAAATAAATACGATGTAAGCCAACCATACCAAATGGGAAAGGAAATGCTAAAACCGCCGCTGTGATTTTTTTATTGAGTTTTTGTTTTTTGCGAAATAATTGAAAAATAGGGTTTGGCTTTTTATCCTGAGCAGAAATGTTTTCGAATGACACAATGGTTGCAGCGCTATCCAAATAATATACTGTAACCATATCTGTTTTGGATATCATATTAAATGATAATAATACGCAAACTATAAATCCAAAAAACTTCATGGTTTTATTCTTGTTTTAACAACTTAATATCCGAAATTAATTTTACAACAGCCACACTGTCTGTTCCATCATACATACCACGAATACGTTTTTGTGCATCTACTAAAATAAATAACTCGCTATGTAAAAAGCCCTCTGTCGAACCATCATCTTCTAACGCATTTACTAAATAACTATATCGTGCCATATCGTAAATAGTTTTTTTATTGCCAGTTAACAAATGCCATTTGTTTTTAATAGCACCATACGTTTGCGCATAGCCATTTAAAACCTCTACCGTATCATTAGAAGGATTAACGGTGTGAGATAAAATTAAAACATTGTTGTCGTTTTTAAATGCATTTTGCACATGCACTAATTGAGAACTCATTTTAGGACAAATACTTTGACAAGTCGCAAAGAAAAAATCAGCTACGTAAATTTTATTATTTATTGTTTTTTCTGAAACCGTATCATGATATTGATTAATCAATGAAAATGGCTGAACAGTATGATACAAGGTATCCTTACCATCTGTTCCAGCAAGTTTTTTTTCTCCAATTACTGGTAACAATAATTTTTTTGTTTCAGTTGTTTTTGTATTACAACTAAAAAAAACCAGTGCTGTTATTGCTATTACAAAACGTATCATCTTTTTATTTACTTTCAATTTTATTAGTCTTCAATAATTGCTCTTTTTCTTCTTTTAATCTCAAATGTTGGTACTCTTCGGTTAATCTTTTGATCTCTGCAATATATCTGGTATCGTAATATCCTCTTATATTTCTATTCTTATCAACCAATATAAAAAAACTATAATCCACGTAATAGGGTTTATCTTTAAAGTAGGTTTTATTGATGCTATCAAAAGAAGCTTGATTCCAATAGGCATTCATCACATTATCATTTCCTATTGATAATTTTTCCATTTCTCTTAAACACGTTGAATCGTTTAATCCATCGCAAGGTGTTACTATAACAAAAGGAATAAATTTTATTTTGTCTTTTTTATACTGCACATATTCAGTTAATCCAGCCATTCTATAATTATCCTTAGCATAGCTGTGTTTAATAAAGCATACTGCAAAAAGTGGGTATTTCACAGTATCCAATTCAAACAATTGAAGATTATTCTCTCCACTATTTTCTAAAGGCAACTTCTTAAACTTAGAATCTACTTTGTAAAAAACAGTGTCTTTTGCAACCACCACTTTTGGTCCGTAGTGTGGCAATTTTCGAGAGTTAATCGTTGTGAATTCTAAAATAATTTTTAGTAATGCTGGAAATAACAGGATGACAAAAAAAATGAGTTTTTTATTCTTCATGAGAAATGTGTTATAATTTAAAAACTTCTGTTTTTTAAACTTTCATTTATTTTTTCAGCTAATCGAGCTTTAAATTTTTCTTTGTGAGAAGCTCTCATTCCAAGCAATGGCAACCTATCAAGATCTCCATCATTATAAACCAATTGAATCGACATAGATGATTTGCTATTAATTGATTTAGCATCTAAATAATAAAATTGTTTGTTGTACAACAATGATTGTTTGATTTCAAATCTATCTTCATACACTATAGCATAAGGATTTACAATTAACCATAAAGCTTGTAACGTTATAATCAAGCCAGGAATAGCAGTTGCTGATCCCCACGGATTTACGTCTAATAGCATCTTAATGCTAAACCAATCTATAATTAATCCTGAGATGGCAACTGTAACTACTAGTAAAATACTACGTTCGAAATATTCTTTTGGTTCTTCTTCCTTGTTTTTCACAGCGTAAAGTTAAAAATTTAAATACTTTAACTTTTGTTTATTAAATATATTTTTTATACTTGTGAATAACAATTACAAACTAATGTAACGTTTTGTAAATTATTACGTTACACTAAGAAAAACAAACACGATGCTCACTACACTAAAACATACACTCCATAGGACGCTATTTGTGTCTCTTTTGGCTACAGGTAGTTTGTTTGCGCAAAGCACGCTTACCATTACCGACAATCCCGTGGCAGCTATGCTTGATAGTTTGGCTAATCAAAAAGTACTTGAAAAAGCTTTAGCAAAGCCTGTTTACCCAAAAGTAAATAAATACAAGTATGCCGTTGATAGTGTTCCTCGTTTTGAAGATTTTGTATACGAAAATCGTTTAGCTAAACTAGATGCTAATTCTCCATTTGATTTAGTTTATAACCCTCATGTTAAAGGATTTATCGAACTTTATGCCGTTCGTAAACGTGAATTAGTAAGCCGCGTTATGGGTTTATCTCAATTATACTATCCAATGTTTGAAGAAATCTTCGACAAACACAATATTCCTTTAGAATTAAAGCACTTAGCAGTTATTGAATCAGCTTTAAACCCTTGCGCACGTTCAAGATGTGGAGCTACAGGTTTATGGCAGTTTATGTACCCAACTGGTAAAATGTACGGTTTAAATGTGAATTCATACGTTGATGAGCGTTCTGACGTTTACAAAGCAACAGAAGCGGCCGCTGAATACTTAAAAAGCTTATATGGTATGTTTGGAGATTGGCAAATGGTTTTAGCAGCTTATAATGCTGGACCAGGCACAATTAGCAAAGCTATTCGTAGAAGTGGTGGAAAAAAAACATATTGGGAAATTAGGCCATATTTACCTTTAGAAACTCAATCCTATGTTCCTGCTTTTATTGCAGCTAACTATGTAATGAATTATCCTACTGAACACAATATTTACGCCTCTACACCTCGTAAAACTTATTTTGAAGTTGATACAGCTGTTGTTAAAGAAACAATGACCTTTAACCAAATTTCTTCTGCATTGGATATCTCAGTTGAAGAAATCGCTTATTTTAACCCTCAATATCGTAAAAGTGAGATTCCTGCAGGGGGCAATAGTTTAACACTTCCAAAAGCTAAAATTGGTACTTTCTTATCAAATGAAACAGAAATTTATGCGGCTATTAAGTCTCAAAAATTAGAATCTTCTGATAATACTGTAGCGGTTAAGGAAGTGCAAAAAACCCACACCGTAAGAAATGGTGAAAAATTAAGCACTATTGCTCGTAAATATGGTGTAACAGTGGCCGATTTAAAGTCTTGGAATTACATTGGTAAAAAAGGAATTAAAGCTGGGAAAAAGTTAGTTGTTTATGTGAAACAAGAAGTAGCAACTCCAAATGCAAATGTTGCTAAAACAGACGCTCCAAAAGAGCCACAAACTAATGTTGCTATAAAAACAATCCCTGATTCAACAACTAAATTAGCAGAGAACTCGTCGGCTACTATTAAAACACATAAAGTAAAAAAAGGCGAAACACTATACGGTATTTCTAAAAAATACGGTATTAGCATGGATAAACTAATTGAAATAAACGGATTAAAGAAAAATCCACAACTTCTATTAGGTCAAAAAATTAAATTAGTTTCTTAAAATACCAAAACCCTCTGATTATCAGGGGGTTTTGTTTTTATAAAGCCTGTAACTTTTCCAAACTTCAACACGTCTTATGTATAATTAAACTGTGACGGTAGCCGAATATAATCAATGTGTAGATAGTTATTCTGATTCCTTATATCGCTTTATTTTAAAGCATATAAAAGATGAAGATGTGGCTAAAGATATTGTGCAAGACACATACGAAAAAGTATGGCGTAAAGTGAACGATATTGAAAGCACAAACGCCAAATCATACATGTTTACTGCAGCACATCATACTTTAGTGGATTACACACGAAAAGCTAAAAAACAAGGAGATTTTACAGAAGCTGTTGAGAATAGTTTAAAGCACGAAAAACATTATTCTGATATCAAAGGGGTGTTGAACATGGCGCTGGATAAATTACCTGATATACAAAAAAGCGTTGTATTATTGAGAGATTATGAAGGCTATGACTATACAGAAATTGGAAAAATCACCAATCTCACAGAAAGCCAGGTAAAAGTTTATATTTTTAGAGCAAGGGCTGCTTTAAAAAACTATATCGGAAAATTAGATACAGTTATTTAATGAGTAAAATTAATATACATAATTACGAAGCGTATTTGTTAGATTTTTCGGAAGGAAATTTAACAGATGAACTTCAAATGGAGTTAGAGTTGTTTTTAATTCAACATCCTGAATTAGATATTAATTTATCTGATTTAGCCCTTGTTGTTTTAAATGAAGAATCCATCTCGTTTTCAAACAAAAACAACCTAAAAAAAACAGAAACTGATTTAGTTTCTGAAAATCAATTTGTAGCCTATATCGAAGGTCAATTAAGTGCCGCTGAAAAAATAGAAATAGAAAAAAGTTGTTCTAAAAACCCTTTATTATCAAAAGAATTAGCCTTGTTTCAAAAAACTATTTTAACTGCTGATTCTTCAATTGTTTATCCAAACAAAAATGAATTAAAACGTAAGCCAAAAGTTATATGGTTTAATTCTTCAACGATTCAATATGCTGCGGCGGCCTGTGTATTGTTTTTAATCGGACTATTTGTTCTTTGGCCTAAAGAGCAAGCCAATAACAATTCTAATCTCGCAACAAATTCAAATAACGTCATTAAACAAAACATAACCGTTAAAAATGAAAATTCAATAGCATTAATAAATGATCAATCTTCTAATACGATTATCAAAGAAAATGTTGTGGGTATTCAGAAATCAAATCCGACAATCATCAAGTCTCAAAATATAGATCCTAAAAACACCAATACGTTATTGGCCAATACACTTATTTCAAATAATAGTCAAAACAACAACGCTAAAAAAGATAGTATAGCAGAATTACCTCTGGAGCAAAATTCTAGTCCTAAAAATGAGATACTAATTGCTTTAAATTCTTCTCCTAATGTCAAAAAACAAAACAACACCGTGGTTCATGTAATTAGCGAAAACGATAATGAGCCAGTTGCTCTAAATACAGAGAAAAAGAAAAAAGGGATTTGGGCAGCTGCCAGTAAAGCATTAAAAAACTTAAATCATGCTGGTGTTAAATCAGTAAATGGTGACGAAAAAGAAGAATCTTCTTATGCTTTAACTCTGGGAGGACTTAGCATTACTCATAAAGCTGGTCTATAAAGTTGGGTAAAATGCACTTTCAATGTGTTCTACAATTAATTCATTAGGATTTTGTATAATGGAAATCACATCGAAGCGAGTTTCCCAAAAAATGTTATTTTCTTTAATATAAAAATCAGCTGCTTTTATTACTTTTTTCTGCTTGGATTTAGTAACAAAATCCTCTGGTTTTCCATAAGAATCATTCGCTCTTAGCTTCACCTCAACAATCACCAAAGTGTTATTAATACAAGCAATGATGTCTATTTCTAAATGCTGATGTCTCCAGTTTTTTTCAAGTATCTCATACCCTTGTTTAAGTAGATGAGCTACGGCAATTTCTTCCCCCTCAATTCCTTTTTGTGTATTATTTGGCATAATTTTTATTTATAACCAAATTTATATTATTTTAGTGTAAAATTTAAACCTTAAATTAAATGAATAAAATTAAATTATTAGTAGCAAGTCTTTCATTATCAGTAATGGCAATTGCTCAATCTTACGAAGGAAGTATCGAATTTAAAATGGAAACATCTAAAGATACAACCACTAACATTTATTATGTAAAAGGTAATGACGTTAAATTAGACCAAATTGGCCGTAAGTCTGGAAAAGTTGAAGGTAGTTTTGTTTTTAATTTAAGTTCTAGTGAAATTAAATATGTAAACCCAGTTCGTAAAGTTTGGGGAGAACACAAAAGTGAAACAGCACCTATGATTAAAGGGACTTGTGTTTCTTCAAAAGGAACAAATACAAAAATGGTACAAGGTCAAAAATGTACAGAATATATTGTAAAGAATACTGAAGAAAACACAGTAATTACTTATTGGATTGTTTCTGGTAAATACGATTTCTTTGCTCCATTAGTAAAAGCTTGGAACAGAAAAGACAAACAAAGTATTTACTTCAACCAAATTAAAGATTTACCTAAAGGATCTATGCCTTTATTATCTGAAGAAAAATCGATTTCTGACGGTAAATTAATTAGCAAATTAGAGGTTTCAAAAATTAGCAAAGGAAATATCGATGCTTCTAAATTGAGTATCCCTGCTGATTACAAAAAATTTGAGCAAAAATAATTTTTGCCATTTAAATACAAAAGCCGTTTCGAGTTTCGAAACGGCTTTTTTGTTTTAACCAAACTTAACAAATTACCACGGTTACTAAAACCTTAGTTGTGGCATCAATAATAAAATCCACAACTTATGAAAAAACCATCGTCAACGTTCTTAAAATTATCAGGCATAATTTTAAGCACATCTATTGTATTGTTTTCTTGCAGTCAATCTTCATCCGACTACATGTCGAGCCAAGAAGAAAAAGCTAAAGTTTTTGCTGATTCTGTTTCAACGGTTATTCAATCTATTAAACAGCCAAAATTAAAATCAGATAGCAATCGTACATTTGTAAGAACTGCTGATTTATCGTTTAAAGTACAAGATGTGAAAAACGCCACATTTGATATTGAACGTATAGTTGCAGAACATAATGGTTATGTGACTTCATCGATTTTGCAAAGTGACGTGAGTTATAAAAACTCTATAAGAGTGAGTAAGGATAGCATGTTGGATATTATCAATTATACCGTTCATAATAACATCATACTAAGAATTCCTAATACAGAGCTTGATAAGACTTTAGCTGAAATATCGAGCTTAATAGATTATTTAGATTACAGAAAAATAAAAGCAAATGATGTGACTAAAGAATTTTTAGCAGCTAAATTGTCTGAAAATAGATTTATAAATCACAAAAAACGATTAGAAAAAACCATTGACTCTAAAGGTAAAAAATTAGATCAAATGGCTGACGTAGAAAATGAATTATTGGTAAAACAAGAATATGCAGACAACTCTAAATTAAATACCATGGAACTTGCTCATGATGTTTCTTATAGCACTGTATCTATTAATATTTATCAAAAAGAAACAACCAAAAAAGAAGCCTACGCTTACACCTTGCCTTCTGAACCATATACGCCAAATTTTGGTTCAAAATTTTTAACTGCAGTTAGTGATGGCGCTGCTGTGTTTGGAGAAATTATCTTATTCTTTGTAAAACTATGGCCAATAGCTCTTTTAGTAACTGGTATCGTGGTATTCATTAAGTTTATTTTACGACAAAAATGGTTTGCATAATCAACTACCAAACCCTGCCAGAGTTTAAAACTAGCAGGGTTTGGTTTTAATTTTAGTTGTCTAAATCATATATTAACGTATTTTTGTAGCCTGCAAAACAATAGGTTTAACTATGTGTTTTACTAAAAAACAGATTACAAATAGATGATTACAGTTAATACGCCTATAGTAAACTCAGATACTATCTTACAATATATTCCTCAACGTCCTCCAATTGTGTTGGTTAGTAGAATATATACATGTGATGATTCTGCTGTTGTGACAGGTTTTGATATTACTGATGATCATATTTTTACTCAAAAAGGTGTTCTTACCGAATCGGGTATTATAGAAAACATTGCTCAATCAGCGGCTAGCATGGCTGGTTATGCAGCGGTAACAAACAATACAACACCTGCTGTTGGATTTATTGGCAACATTAAAGATTTAGTCATACATCATTTACCAAAAAGTGGTAACGAAGTTTTAACAGAAGTAAAAACAAAAACACAAGTGATGAATGTATCCATCATTGAAGCGCATTCATACTGTAATGATGAATTAGTTGCTACTTGTGAAATGAAAATATTTTTACAAGAAAACGCATCATGAGTATTTTAGTTGACATACAACATGTATCTAAAAAATACAAAGATGCGCCAAGGGCTGCTGTTAACGATTTATCTTTAACTATTAATAAAGGTGATATTTTTGGATTGCTTGGACCTAACGGCGCTGGAAAAACCACATTTATTAGCATGTTATGTGGATTGTTTCCAACCACAAGTGGCGAAATTTATATTAATGGTCTTACTCACAAAACTAACAGTAAAGCTTGTAAGCAAGTAATTGGTGTTGTACCGCAAGAAATTGCATTGTATCCAAAATTAACGGCTTGGGAAAATTTAATGTTCTTAGGTCACATGTATGGTTTGGGTGGTTCTGATTTAAAAGAAAAAGTAAAAGAAAATTTAACCATACTTGGCTTAGAAGCCAATATGCATCAAAAAATTATTTCTTACTCTGGCGGTATGAAACGCCGTGTAAACTTAATTGCAGGCTTATTACATAATCCTCAATTATTAATTTTAGATGAGCCAACTGTTGGCGTCGATGTTCAATCGAAACAAGCTATTATTGAACATTTAAAAAAATTGAACAAAGAAAAAGGGATGACTATTTTATATACATCTCATCACTTAGAAGAAGCAGAAGATTTTTGTAGTCATATTGCCATTATTGATGATGGCAAATTAATTACACGAGGTGCAACAAAAGAGTTAATTAGTTCAAACAACTGCAATAGTATTGAAGAAGTTTATTTAAAAATTACTGGTGTAAAATTTAGAGATAAGTAAAAAAGTAACGCTTCGACTCCGCTCAGCATGACAAAAAACATAAAATGAAATTATTATACAGCATATATAAAGAGTATAAAGTCTTAACTAGAGATAGAGCAGGATTGGCTATTACTTTTATTATGCCAACTGTTTTAATTTTAATTATCACATTAATTCAAGATACAACTTTTCGCTCGGTAAACGAAGCGTCGGTTCCTTTATTAATTGTAGATAGAGATAACGACTCTTTATCTATCGCATTAGAAAAATCACTCATCAATTCAAAGTTTTTTGTGATTACCAAAAAACAAATGACAGATGAAGAAACTAAAACAGAAATTGCAAAAGGAACATATTTTATTGGTGTGATTATTCCAGAAAACACAAGTAAAAAACTTCGCGAAAAATCTGGTGCACGTGTCACTAAATTATTAAACAGCTTTAGCGGGGATTCCACAGAAACTGCTGTAGATACTAACAAATTAAACGTTCAATTATTTTTTGATCCTATCACAAAAAAATCTTTTAAAACAACGGTTAGCAATTCTTTTGAACGCATCATTTCGCAAATAGAAATGCAAAGCATGATGAGTGCATTAAACGAAAAAATGCAAGAAAGTTTTCCTTTAGCAAAACCATCGCCACTAGAAATAACTCCCATTGTTAATTTAAAAGAAGATTACGCATCCTATAATAACTCATCTATCATTCCAAATTCCGTTCAACACAATGTGCCAGCATGGACTTTATTTGCAATGTTTTTTATTTGTATTCCATTAGCTGGTAATATTATCAAAGAAAGAGATGATGGTAGCGCGTTTAGATTACTGACAATGCCTGGCTCATACATGATTGTGATTTTAGGAAAAATGCTCACCTATGTTATTGTAAGTTTAATTCAATTTGCATTAATGTTATGTGTTGGCGTATTTGTATTACCAATGATGGGTATGCCCGAATTAAATATTGGAAACAGTTTACCAGTCTTATTTTTAGTAGCCTTCGCTTCAGGATTAGCTGCAACAGGTTTTGGATTACTGGTTGGAACCATTGCCACTTCACATGACCAAGCATCTTTATTTGGCGCTGTGTTTGTCATTATCCTAGCTGCTATTGGCGGTATTTGGGTACCAACATTTGTAATGCCTGAAGTAATGAAAAAAATCTCTGTTATTTCTCCTTTAAATTGGGGATTAGAGGCGTTCTACGGAATCTTCTTGAGAAACTTTGGTCTCAAAGAAATCTTTCCTGAAGTGGCAAAACTATTAGCTTTCTTCGCTGCTTCGTTAGGAGGCGCTTATTTATACCAAAAGTATAAAAGATTGAAATAATATTTTTATTTAAAAGACCTGATAGTTATCCAAGCCATTAAGCCGCTTGAAATTTCTAACGCTTTTTCATCAATATCAAAAGTAGCTGTATGAACTCCTGAAGTAATTCCTTTTGATTTATTACCTGTTCCTAATCTGTAAAAACAACTTGGTACTTCTTGAGTAATGTAGGCAAAATCTTCTGCCGTCATGCGCAAAGGTAAATCCTCTACATTTTCTTTTCCTAAATACTCAATAGCTGCCTGCTTGCAATGTTTGGTTACCTCAACATCGTTCGTTAAAAATGGATAACCATCCATTATATTAATATCTGCTTTAGTGTTGTATTGAGATGAAACACTATTGATAATTTCAGTGATTTTTACTTTCACTTTTTTTCTCCAGGCTTCGTCCATGGTGCGGAAAGTGCCAGCTAAATAAACACTTTCGGGAATCACATTTGTTGCACCCTTCCCTTCAATTTTTCCGAAAGCAATTACTGTTGGAATATTATTATGTGTATTTCTTGCTACGCCTTCTGCATCTATTGTAAATGGAAATTGTTTTTCTATTTCAGTAATAATATGTGCGGCAACAACTAAGGGATTATTATAATCTCCAGCCATTGCTGCATGCCCACCCCTGCCTGTAATAGTAATATGTAATTCATCGGTACTTGCCATATACATCCCTTCTCTAAAACCAACTTTACCAACTTCCATACTTGGAAACACATGTTGTGCAATCGCTACATCAACTTTTGGGTTTTGTAACACACCTTCTTTAATCATTAACGAAGAACCACCAGGTAAAACTTCTTCGCCAGGTTGAAACATGATTTTTACAGTTCCTTCAAATTCGTTTTTTAATTGATTTAAAATAATAGCTGTTCCTAAAACAGAAGCCGTATGTGCGTCATGCCCACAGGCATGCATTACTCCAGCGTTTTGAGATTTATATTCAACATTGTTTTTTTCTTCAATGGGCAATGCATCTAAATCAGCACGCAACAAGATTGTTTTTTTGCTTGGATTTTTCCCTTCGATGATGGCAACAACACCCGTTTTTACAATATTTTTTTTATATGGGATATTGTACTTGTCTAAAATAGAACAAACGTATTTTGATGTATTAAATTCCTCAAAAGATAATTCAGGATATTGATGAAGCTGTCTACGAATAGAAACCACTTCATTAAAATATTGATTGGCTAATGTTTTTATTTGATTAATCATCGTCATTTAATTTACTCTAACTTTCCTTTAGCCTGAGCAGCACTTAATTTATCTAACACCTTATCGTAAATGAGTTTTAATTTTTTAGGATGCTTGGTATAGTAAACCATCGAGGAATCAAACTTTGCTCTTTCGATATTATTATCCTTCAATGGATTAAAAATATAAGTAGAGTCGAATTTTTCACCCGTCACATTTTTTACATTAATTCCTGAAGCACCCTCTGCTAGATAAGCATCCGTTAAAACGTTTACTAATTGCTCTTCACTCAATATTGAGTCAGGCACAACTTCGTTTTCTTCTTTTGGTGGTCTACACGAAAAAAGTAAAAACGAAACAACAAATAGTTTAATTAGGTTTGTATGCATTAAATGCAAAGTTAACACTATGCAGGACATTTTTAAATTGTTCGTGAGATTCGAACAAAATAACGTTTTTTGGGAGCTCAATTGGCTCATTTTCATCAAAAAACACTCGACCAGATACCATAATATGGCAATTTGGGAATGATTTTGATAAATTATTGAGATACTCTTGAACGGAAATACCTTCTATACGGTTTGTAAAGGTTGTTACAATCACATCTGCCGGAACAACATTTGTTACAGATAATAAATCATTGAAAGGAACAGATTGTCCTAAATACAAACATTTATGTCCTTTTGCTTTTACTAAAAAATTACAATAAAGCAATCCTAGTTCATGTAATTCGTTAGAGGGAAGATATAATAAAAATGTTTTTGGGTTAGCTAATGGCTCAGGGAACAAGCCATCAATACCAACAATAATTTTTTGGCGAACCAAATGAGAAATAAAATGTTCTTGAGCTGGATTTACCATACCAACTTGCCACATGTTTCCAATTTGGCGCATAAAAGGAAATACAATTTTTTCGATGGTACTCTCAAATCCAAAATGGATAATGCAATTTGAAATAATTTTTTCAAACTTAGCTTCATTCATTTCCATCATGCACAATACCAAATTATCTATTTGATCACTCTCTTTCGAATAGTTATTTAAAATGGATTGCGCTTGTTTAATGATTTCTTCATCTGGTAACTTCGCTATTTTAGAAATCTTAAATCCATTATTATTTAATAAGGAAATGTTTAAAATTCTTTTTAAGTCTTCTGAAGTATAATAACGAATGTTGGTATCTGTTCGTTCGGGCTTTAAAATTCCATAACGTTGTTCCCAAATACGAAGAGTATGAGCCTTTATTCCTGAAAGTCTTTCTAAATCTTTTATCGCGTATTGAGTTGACATTATTACTTTTTATTCAGTAACAAAGCTAAAAGAATTTTGTTTAAGAAAATTGATAAAAATCAAGATTTAGATTTATTCTATTTACCCGGCCCAGCCCTCTCTATCCAAACTACGATACTGAATAGCTTCTGCAATATGATTAGTTTGAATAGTTGTAGATAAATCTAAATCGGCAATGGTTCGAGCAACTTTTAAAATTCGATCATATGCTCTGGCCGATAAACCCAAGCGCTCCATAGCCGTTTTTAATAAACTACTACTCGCTTCATCTAAACTGCAATATGTTCTTAAATCCTTAGTTCTCATTTGCGCGTTACAATAAATACCGTCCGATGTTTTATAGCGTTCGGTTTGTATTTGTCGAGCCTTAATTACTCTTTCTCTGATATCTTTACTACTTTCCGAACTTTGTGCTTTGCTTAGTTCGCTAAAAGGAACAGGCGTTACTTCTACATGTAAATCAATTCTATCTAATAATGGTCCTGAAATTTTATTTAAATATTTCTGCACCACTCCTGGAGCGCATACACAATCTTTTTCTGGATGATTGTAATAGCCGCAAGGGCAAGGATTCATACTCGCCATTAACATAAAACTGGCAGGATACTCCACACTAAATCGTGCTCGAGAAATAGTAACAATTCTATCTTCTAATGGTTGACGCATTACTTCTAAGACGGTGCGTTTAAATTCAGGAAGTTCATCTAAAAACAACACGCCATTATGTGATAAAGAAATTTCTCCAGGTTGTGCATTCATACCGCCACCAACTAAGGCCACATCAGAGATTGTGTGGTGAGGGCTTCTAAAGGGACGTTTTGTTACTAATCCCATTGTTTTGGTTGTTCTACCAGCTACACTATGAATTTTTGTCGTTTCCAATGCTTCATCTAATGTGAGAGGCGGCAAAATAGACGGCATACGTTTACTTAACATGGTTTTTCCTGCTCCTGGAGGTCCAATTAAAATCACATTATGTCCGCCAGAAGCTGCTATTTCTAAAGCTCTCTTAATATTTTCCTGACCTTTTACATCGTTAAAATCAAATTCAATTTCATCTAAGCGAGTTAAAAATTCTTGTTCAATATCAATCGTTGTTTTTTCTAAAGGTGTTATTTCATTAAAAAAATCAATTACTTGTCTAATTGTAGAAACACCATACACATCAAGTCCATCAACAACAGCGGCTTCTTTAGCATTAGCATCTGGCAAAATAATTCCTCTAAATCCTTCTTGTTTTGCTTTTATAGCAATAGGCAAAGTTCCTTTGATGGGGCGGAGCTCACCATCCAAAGACATTTCGCCCATAATAATGTATTTAGAAATTTCATCAGGCTTAATGGCTTCTGAAGCTGCTAAAATACCAACGGCAATTGTTAAATCATAAGCAGAACCTTCCTTGCGGATATCGGCAGGCGCCATATTAATGGTAATTTGTTTTCCAGGGATTTTTAATCCATTGTTTTTTAAAGCAGCGTCTATCCGCTGATGACTTTCCTTAACGGCACTATCAGGCAAGCCTACCAAATAAAAATTAATTCCCTGCCCAATATTCACCTCAACCGTCACTGTTGTGGCATTAATTCCGTGCACAGCACTTCCAAACGTTTTGACTAACATGTTAAATATTTTCGACAAAATAACAACAAAAAGAAGCACAACTCTGCTATAATTTGTAGCATTTTGTTTAATAACAGGCTATTTGTGGTGCTAAAAATATATATAATATATTTTTACTTTAAAAAATATTAAATTTATTTTTATTATTGCAGTAAAATATTTGCCTTTACTCAAGAGAAATTATATATTTATAAATCTAAAAACCAGAACAATGATTAAAAAAATACTTTTAGCTTTTGCCATATCTTTAACAGCAACTCAAGTTCAGGCACAAACTGAAGAAAATAGAGATTTAAATTGTTATAATAAATGGTCTATTAAATTTGAACAACGTGGAGCAGATGAAGTAGAAGATGGGATTTATGAAGACGTTATTATTACTTCTCGTGTAGGAGCAAAGGCAAGTTGCTGGAGTGGAAAAGCAGAAGTGAGAAAGAAAAAATTAGTGAAGTTTTATATCATTAAAGAAGACAACACCGTTGAAGAAGTAACTCGTACTTGGAAAAAAGAATTTGATAATAAAGATGTAGATATCATTAACGGAATTAGTGAAACGATGCTAACAGTGCACAACGAAATGATTAATGTTCTTTGGCCTAAAAAAATTAAAGCTAAAAAAGCTGCTGCTAAAAAAGCTCCAGAGCCTACAGACGATTAATAGATTTATAAAAAACAAAACCCGCTTAAAGCGGGTTTTTTTATTCTTCTTTAAAAGGATTTCTAGGAATCCATTCTGAAGGTTGTAAGAACTGCATAAATGGTTTCATGATTAATTTAGAAACGGTGTTTTGTGGTTTAATGTAACACAATAACTCATGAGGTTTTGCGCCAACTGTTGTTTTAATTTCAGAAGCCGTTCTGCCCAAGTTAATTTTTGATTTGCGCATTAAAATAGCTTGCTCAATAAAACTATATAAAATAGTTTGATATAACTCAAACTCTTTATTGTTTGCATAGTCAAATCCAATATAATGCGCTTCTACTTCGTTTTCTAAACAAAACCCGCAAGCAAACGACACCATTTTGTCCTCCAAAAACCAAGCATCTACATAAAAAGAATTTGTATTGGCCTTCACCACATCTTCAAAATAATTTGAAGATAAATGCGCTAATTTAAATTTAGCTTGATTAAAAACTTGAGTGTATAAAGCATGCATAGTGTCTTTATGAAATGACACTTCATCATTTGACAATCTCTTTTTTGTTAAAGTAGCACTAGCTTTTAAAATTCCTTTTGCTCTATTTCTATATTTTTTTGAAAAGCAATTGATGTAATCCGTTAAATTTGAAATGCCTTTTGGCAAATCAATAATCATATTAGGTTCTACATTAAAATGTTTAAAGCGGGTGCAATACCAACAATCTTTATCTCCAAATCCTTCTTCGTAAAAATCTTTTACTAAAATAGCAGATATTTTGCCTCTCAGTTTTTCTGCTCTCGATACGCAATCAATCACTCCCTCTACCAATTTAAAAGTGGTTTTTTTACTATTCACATCAATATAAAAACCATGTTCTCCACTAATAAAATTATTGCCACAAGTCACTAAACGCATAATGGTTTCGTCTTCGTTATGATCAATATATCTCTGAAAAACAGAAGCTCTCTTACTTTTCAATTCGGTAATTTGTTTTTCAATTAGCTCTCCAAACAATGATGCCGGAAAATCATTGATTTGAAAATACACTACTCCTATTGGATTTTTTCTGTTATAAATAATAACGTATCTAAATCTGAAATGTTCGTTTTTCTCTTTATGTAAAACACTTAAATAGGAATGTGATAAAAACACATTCTTGTTTTTTAATGCTTTTGTCCAATCTGCTTCAGGAACATTTTTGATTTCATCAAAGCAAGTAAAAGTATAGCTACTAAATAGTTTCCTATTTGGTTTCAATATATTCTTACCTAGTATTTTATCGCAGAGTGCAAACATCTAAATAGCTAATAATGGGAAAACGTCATCAAACATCATTACAATACTTTCATCAATAGAAAGTTTAGATGTATCTATACTATAAATAGCGTTGGTTGGTTCTTCAAACGGATTAGAGACGCCTGTAAATTCTTTTATTTCTCCAGATCTTGCTTTAGCATAGTGACCTTTTACATCTCTTTGCTCGCAAACATCCATAGGCGTTGAGATATGATATAAAATAAAGTGTTGCTCACCTATAATGTTTTCAGCCAATCTTCTTAATTCGTTAGTTGGAGTAATCAAACTGCAAATCACAACAACACCACAACTACATAATTGCTTTGCTAATTCAGCTGTACGACGAATATTCTCCATCCTATCCTCCATACTAAAACCAAGTCCTTTGTTAATGCCTTGTCTCAATACATCTCCATCTAATACTTTTGTTAAAATTCCTTCGTCGTGCAATCTTCTTTCTAATTCGTAAGCCAAAGTTGTTTTTCCTGAGCCTGAGTAGCCAGTCATCCAAATTACCAAGCCTTTATGAGACAATAAATTCTCTTTATCAGCATTCGTAACCAATTCTGGTTGATTAGAAAATATGTTATTGGAATGGCTCAGATTTATGGAATTTAGAATTTAAAAATACAATTAAATATCTTACTTTTGAATTAAATAACCTGTTTTAATAAAGATTAACATGGCATACGATTTTAGACAAAGCCCCGTGGTTGACCAAGTAGGGATTGAAGAACGAGTGGCTCGTTTTAATACACGCAGTATTAAAAAAGGAAGCAAGGTTCAAGCGCTGAAACTGGCACTTAACATGATAGATTTAACGACTCTTGAAGGAAAAGATACTGAAGGAAAAGTAACACAAATGTGTTACAAAGCCATGCATCCGCATTTAGCGTTGCCAGATTTGCCTAGTACTGCAGCTGTGTGCGTTTACCCAACGATGGTAAAAACTGCAAAAGAAGCTTTAAAAGGTAGCAAAGTAAAAGTCGCTTCTGTTTCTACGGCGTTCCCTAGTGGAAATTCAACCATGCAGATTAAATTATTAGATACAAAATTAGCATTAGACAATGGTGCTGATGAAATTGATATGGTGATTAGCCGTGGAGAATTTTTAAAAGGCAATTACAATTTTGTGTTTGACGAAATTGCTGCTATCAAAGATTTAACACATAAATACAATGCTCGTTTAAAAGTGATTTTTGAAACAGGTGAAATTTCTACTTTAGATAATGTTCGTCGCGCAAGCGATATTGCAATTTATGCTGGAGCAGATTTTATTAAAACATCAACAGGGAAAATTGGCGTAGCAGCAACAATGCCAGTTACTTTAGTAATGTTAGATGCGATTAAAGATTATTATTTTAAAACAGGGATACAAGTTGGGATGAAACCAGCTGGTGGAATTAGCACAGCTAAAGGCGCTTTACAATATTTAGTTATGTTACACGAAACTTTAGGTAATGCCTGGTTAGATAATAAATGGTTTCGTTTTGGAGCAAGTTCTTTAGCTAACGATTTAATTTTACAATTAGAAAAAGAAGCGAAAGGCGTTTACTATAGCAAAGATTATATTTCAGTAGATTAATATTTATGTCCTGCCGGTTGCGCAAATAAACGCAGATTTTAATTCTGCGAAAATCAGCGACATCTGCGGGAAAAGAAAAAATAACACAATGGCAAAAAAAGAAGCTAAAAAATTAGAATACTTTACTGATTGGAAATACGCTCCATCTCCGGAGGCAACCGATCATATTCGTTTACAAAAACAGTATGATTTATTTATCAATGGTAAATTTGTAAAACCAAATTCTGGTAAATATTTCGACACCATTAACCCTGCTACCGAAGAAAAAATTTCGAGCATTGCAGAGGCTAATGATAAAGATGTAGACAGTGCTGTAAAAGCTGCTCGCGGCGCCTATGATAAAACATGGAGCAAAATGCCAGCAAAAGAACGTGCAAAATATATTTACCGTATTGCTCGGTTAATTCAAGAGCGTGCTCGTGAACTATCAGTTATCGAAACGTTAGATGGTGGTAAATCTATTCGCGAAAGTCGTGATATTGATGTGCCTTTAGCGGCTAATCATTTCTTTTATTATGCTGGCTGGGCGGATAAATTAGAATATGCTTTTCCTAATCGCCAACCAAAATCATTAGGTGTTGCTGGTCAAGTGATTCCTTGGAACTTCCCATTATTAATGGCTGCTTGGAAAATTGCTCCTGCTTTAGCAACTGGTAATACGGTTGTACTAAAGCCTGCAGAAACAACTTCTTTAACCGCTCTAAAATTAGCAGAGATTATTCAAGAAAGCGGGTTACCTGATGGAGTAGTGAACATCATTACTGGTCATGGACCCGTTGGTGCTTCTATGGTAAATCATAAAGACATTAATAAAATTGCTTTTACTGGAAGTACTGGTGTTGGTAAATGGATTCAAAAAGCGATTGCTGGAACTGATAAAAAATTAACTTTAGAATTAGGCGGAAAAGCAGCAAACATTATTTTTGAAGATGCGCCTATTAACCAAGCTGTAGAAGGAATTATCAATGGTATCTTCTTTAATCAAGGTCACGTGTGTTGTGCAGGTTCTCGTTTATTTGTGCAAGAAAGTGTTGCCGAAGAAGTCATCAAAAAATTAAAAGATAGATTAGAAACTTTAATTGTTGGCGATCCATTAGATAAGAATACAGACATTGGCGCAATCAATTCCAAAATGCAATTGAATAAAATTAACGAGTATTTGAAAATTGGTGTAAACGATGGAGCTGAGATGTATCAAAGCTCTTGCTCTATTCCTAAAAAAGGATTTTTTGTTCGTCCTACTTTATTTTTAAACACATCTCAATCACACCGTATTTCTCAAGAAGAAATTTTTGGGCCAGTATTAGCCATTCAAACATTCCGTACGATTGAAGAAGTGATTGAAAAAGCCAATAACATTCCTTATGGTTTAAGCGCTGGTGTTTGGACAGATAAAGGTTCTCGTATTTTCAATTTAACTTCTAAATTACGCGCTGGAGTAGTTTGGGCAAACACATACAATAAATTTGATCCAACATCGCCATTTGGTGGATATAAAGAAAGTGGTTTTGGCAGAGAAGGTGGATTGCATGGTTTAATGCCTTATTTGAAGTTTTAAGAAATAAGTTTTTGGTTGTTTGAAATTCTCTAACAACCAAAAACAATAAACAAACAACTTATTAAAAATGGAAAGAATAGAAGTTTTAAAAACATACAAAATATTTATTGGCGGACAATTTCCTCGTACAGAGAGTGGACGCTATTATCCTTTAAAATTAAAAAACAACATGACTGTAAACGTGAGTTTATCTTCTCGTAAAGATTATAGAAACGCTGTGATTGCAGCACGTGGAGCGTTTAGCGGATGGAGTGCTCGTGCAGCATTTAATCGCGGACAAATTTTATACCGCATAGCAGAAATGTTAGAAGGACGTAAAGAACAATTTTTAGAAGAGTTAAAACAGTTAGGCTACACACCTACAGCTGCTAAAAAAGAAGTGGAACAAAGTATTGATCGTTTAGTTTACTATGCTGGATGGTGCGATAAATACCAACAATTATTTAGTTCAGTAAACCCTGTTGCTACTTCTCATTTTAATTTTTCAGTTCCTGAACCAATGGGAGTAGTTGCCATCTTAGCTGATGAGTCATCTGCTTTATTAGGATTAGTGTCTGTTATTGCTCCAGCCATTGCAGGTGGAAATACGTGTATTGTATTAGCGTCTGAAAGTAAACCAACATGTTCAATTACCTTTGCTGAAGTTATTGCAACGAGTGATGTACCAGGCGGTGTGGTAAATATTGTAACTGGTAGTCGCAAAGAATTACATTCACATTTTTCTTCTCACATGGATGTAAATGCCATCATCAATTGCAATACCGAAAAAGATTTTAATAAAACCATTGGCGAAAACGCATCACTAAACGTAAAACGTGTTTTTACTTGGAACAGAAATTGGAGCGACGAAAAAGAGCAAGGGCCTTATTATATTACCGATTTACAGGAAATTAAAACAACATGGCACCCAATTGAAAATATTGGCGTTTCGGGAATAAAATATTAATTCGTCTTTTCCAGAAGAATTTTTAATTATTGAAGAAAATAATTTCAATTTTTCTACAATTTATTTTTTCAACATTAAAACGTTAGTGTTTTCAAAACCTTTATTATTAAAGGTTTTATAGAGAGTTCTCATGATTTCCGATAATCAGATTATGCTCTTGAAACAAATTTTATTTTTTATTCTTTTCATCTATTTTTACTAAAAACGTATAAAGAAAATGAAGAGATACTTGTCAATTATCGGATTATTATTTTTAGTTGTTTCTGTAAAAGCACAAACAGCAAATTCTACTCAGCAAAACTCTATTATAAATGCAGATTCGCATAAAACAAAATACGTAAACATATATCCCAATCCTTCGGCAGAAGTTTTAGTGATTAAAGTAAACGAACCAAAAACCGGAATGGAATTTATATTATACAATGCCTTGGGTCAAGAGGTTGACAGAGTCTCAATTGTAGAAAAAGAAACCCAGTATTTGCGAAGAAACCTATCGAAAGGAATTTATACCTTCAATGTTTTAAACAACAAAGAAGTTGTTGAAACTGGAAAGCTTGTATTTGAATAAGACATTAAGAGTTATCTAACCTCAAATACACAGAAAAAACCGTATAATACTCAAAGTATTATGCGGTTTTTTTATGAAATCGTCATTGCGAGGAGGAACGACGAAGCAATCTCAAACTTAGCGTGATACGCAATAACGAAATCTGCATAAACCCTTTGCCTCTTTGCGGTTAAGTTCTATCTTTACACCTCGCAAAATCAAGCATTATGGAATACAATTTTAAAGAGATAGAAAGCAATTGGCAAAAGTACTGGGCTGCTAATAAAACCTTTGCTGCTAAAGATGGTGGAGATAAACCAAAGTACTACGTATTGGATATGTTCCCATATCCATCTGGTGCTGGTTTACACGTAGGACATCCTTTGGGATATATTGCTTCTGATATTGTTGCGAGATATAAACGCCATAAAGGCTTTAATGTATTGCACCCAATGGGTTACGATAGTTTTGGCTTGCCTGCTGAGCAATATGCGATACAAACAGGGCAACACCCAAAAATTACTACTGAACAAAACATTGCACGCTACCGTGAGCAGCTAGATAAAATTGGTTTTTCATTTGATTGGGACAGAGAAGTAAGAACATCCAATCCTGAGTATTACAAATGGACACAATGGATTTTTATTCAAATATTTAATAGTTGGTACAACAAAAGCACGAATAAAGCAGAGCCTATTGAAACGCTAATTAAAGTATTTGAAACGAAAGGTTTCAATTGCAAATTAGATGACACACTAACAGGCGATATTGAAAAAGACTTAGAACCTTTTACTGGCGAAGAGTGGAAAGCATTTGACGAAAAAAAGAAGAGTGATATTTTAATGAATTTTCGCTTAGCTTATTTGGGTGAATCATTTGTAAACTGGTGTCCGCAATTAGGAACTGTTTTAGCGAATGATGAAATTAAAGATGGTGTGAGTGAACGTGGTGGTTATCCTGTAGAGCGTAAATTAATGAAACAATGGAGCATGCGTATTACAGCATATGCTCAAAGACTGTTAGATGGATTAGATACATTAGATTGGACCGAAAGTTTAAAAGAAGCGCAACGTAACTGGATTGGAAAATCGGAAGGAACCTCTTTAAAGTTCAAGGTTCAAGGTTCTGAAAATTCAATAGAAGTATTTACTACTCGCCCTGATACGGTTTTTGGTGTTTCCTTCGTAACCTTAGCACCAGAACATGAATTAGTAGAAAGCTTAACGACAACAGAAAACAAAGCAGCTGTTGAAGCTTATGTCACTCAAGCAAAAAATAGAAGCGAGCGCGAACGCCAAGCGGACATTAATAAAATTACGGGTGTGTTTACAGGTTCTTATGTTGAACATCCTTTCACTGGAAAACAAGTGCCTATTTGGATTGGTGATTATGTATTAGCAGGTTATGGAACAGGTGCTGTGATGGCAGTGCCAGCGCATGATAGCAGGGATTATAGTTTTGCCAAGCATTTTGGTTTACCAATTTTAGAAGTTGTAGCTGGTTCAACAAATGGCACCCTGAGCGAAGTCGAAGGGTCGTACGATGCGAAAGAAGGAAAATTAATTAACTCTGATTTTTTAAATGGATTAGAGGTTAAAGACGCGATGAAAAAAGCCATTGCGGAGATTGAAGCAAAAGGTTTAGGAAAAGGTAAAGTGAATTTCCGTTTGCGTGATGCAGTGTTTGGCCGTCAGCGTTATTGGGGAGAACCAATTCCTGTTTACTACAAGAATGATATTCCTTATGCATTAAATGAAAATGAATTACCATTAGTATTACCTGAAGTAGATAAATACTTACCAACTGAAGATGGCGAGCCACCATTGGCGCGTGCCGCAGCTTCTTGGAAACACGAAGGCAAATACGATTACGAACATAGTACGATGCCTGGTTGGGCAGGAAGTTCTTGGTACTTTTTAAGATACATGGACGCAACTAACGGTAGTGAATTTGCCTCTAAAAAATTAAGCGACTACTGGCAACAAGTAGATTTATACATTGGCGGTAGTGAGCATGCTACTGGGCATTTATTATACGTGCGCTTTTGGACTAAATTTTTAAAAGACCTTGGATACATTGCGATTGATGAACCTGCGAAGAAGTTGATTAACCAAGGGATGATTGGAGGAACTTCCGAATTAATGAAACAATTTATTATAAACAGAGAAGAGATTGAAAAGTATAATAGTATATCGAAGGAAATTATAATCAAGAAAGAAGGAAAAGAGATAAAGAGATTGGATATTGGTAATGGATCAGAACATTGTCATGTGTATTTAAGCATAGATTCTGGTTTAGATATTGAGTTTTTTGATAAGGAGAATAAGTCTCCAATTAAAACAGAATTGTTTCAGGAGAATAGGGCAAAAGTGAAGTATGTAATGAATTCTGTTTTGAATATTGATGAATGGATTGCAGATGAACCATATTATGCAGGTTCAATTTTAATAACTGATGAGGGTTATTGGACTAAACACGAGTACTTTGATTTTACTGAGAATAAAATCCAAAATATTTCTTTCAAAACAAAGCCAGTAGTGGAGAAAATGTCCAAGAGATGGAATAATGTAGTAAACCCCGATGATATCTGTGAAAAATTTGGAGCAGATACTTTGCGTTTATACGAAATGTTTTTAGGTCCATTAGAGCAAAGTAAACCTTGGAATACCAATGGTATTACAGGTGTACAAGGCTTCCTAAAAAAATTATGGCGCTTGTTTTACATGTCCCCCTCTGGAGGGGGTGCCCAAAGGGCGGGGGAGGATTCTTCTAATGCACTTAACGTGACAAATGACGAACCAACTAAAGGAGAATTAAAAACATTACATAAAACAATCAAAAAAATCACGGAAGATATTGAACGTTTTTCTTTCAATACCTCTATCAGTAATTTTATGATTTGTGTGAACGAATTAACTGATGCAAAATGTAACAAGAGAGCAATCCTTGAACCCTTATTAGTTTGTTTATCTCCTTACGCACCGCACATTGCAGAAGAATTGTGGAAACAATTAGGTCATACTGAAAGTATTTCAACAGCTGCTTTCCCTGATTTTAATGAAGCATATTTAGTAGACGATAATGTAAACTATCCTGTATCCTTTAACGGTAAAGTTAAATTTACATTAGAGTTAGCGGCAACTTTAACTACACAAGAAGTGGAAGCGATTGTAAGAGCCAACGAACAAACGGCTAAATACTTAGATGGTAAAGAACCTAAAAAAGTAATTGTGGTTCACAAGAAGATTGTGAACATGGTGGTTTAATTATGGAATTATAAAACATGAACGTCTATATGATATATCAATGATTTGAAAAAATATGTATATCATATAACGTTCATCTTGTTTCTTAGTATTTATGCTAAGTCTCAAATAATTTTTTTAAATAATCCTGCAAATCATATCGTTAGCTATAATCCTGCATTTTCTGCTATTCATCCGTATTTCAATAAAAATTATAGCGGCAAACAAGTCACTCTTTCCTCACGAGTATCTCAAAGTCAAAATGACGCCCAATTAAGTGGTCAATATTTTTTTGAAAAACAAAACATAGGGCTCTCTGTTGATTACGGCTTTGTAAATCAATCAAAAACAAACTTAAATAGAGTTGGTGTCGGTTTGGCCTATCAATTACTGTTTTTTAATGCAATAAGCACGGGTTGGGGTGTAAGTGTTCACTTTAATGACCATTTAGCAAATTCAAATACTATTTCTCGATTGTATAACAAAGAATTTCCTGACACGCTACATAATTTCCAATCAGTAGATATAAATTTTGGTGGATTAATAAATTATGAACGCTTTTTATTTGGTTTTTCGTACCAACCGCGTCAGTTTGCTACTATCATTTCAAACGATAGAGCAATAACATCAACAACACAAACACTATACTTTAAAACTTATAAGCCGATAACAAGAAAACTAAACGCTATACTCTGGTATCAGGGCGCTTTTAATAAACAATATATATCAAGTGAAATCTCTCATTTAAATAAATTTCAACAACATTCTATAAATATACATTTGGCTGGGAAAAAAGGATTGATAGGAGGAATAGGAACTAGAATGACTGATTTTAATTATTATTCACTCATTGCTAAACTGGGTTATAATCATCGTAAATGGCAAATTTTATATGGCATAGAACCCTATTGGCTTCATGCAAAATATTCCGAAATAATTCACGAACTTAGTTTCACCTTTAAATTTAATTAATTATGCAAAAATCAATTTTAGGTTTTCTTTTAATATGCGTTATTAAAATAAACGCGCAAGAAAATAAATTTAACGCAACTTCTGAAGTTAAGAAAGTAACTGTTTTTTTAACTGGAGCAGAACTTAATCATGAAGTGAAAATTAAATTAAAGAAAGGCAAAAACATAGTCACATTCACTGGACTTTCTCCCCGCTTGGATGAACGAAGTATTAACTTAACACCCGGTTCATCTGAGGTGAATGTGTTATACATCAATACACATACAAATTATTTGGATGAGAAAAAAGACAATGAAAAAATTCAAAACTTGAAAGATAGTGTGATGTTGTATAAAGACAAACTAGCATTATTAAAATTTGAACAAGATGCCTTAGAAACAGAAAAATCATTATTATTTAAAAATCAATCTATTGGAGGACAAGCTGGAGTAAGCATTGCTGACGTTGAAAAATCAGCCGACTTTTATAGAAAACGCAGTACAGAAATCAATCAACTTATTTTTAAAAACAATAAAGTAAAAGTAAAATACGATAAGCAACGTTCTCAATATCAAAAACAATTAGTAGAATTAGATGCTGAAGTTAATCCCCCAACCAGCGACATTACAGCAACATTTGTGGCTAACAAAGATATTGAAACAACCATCACATTTAAATACTTAATCCCAACAGCTGGCTGGACACCTAAATATGATATCAGAACAGAAGGCACTGGTAAAGAAGTAACATTAGTGTATAGAGCCATTTTATTTAATAACTCAGGCTTAGATTGGAAAGATATCAAAATCATTTTATCAACTGCAAATCCTGATATCGGAATTAATATTCCCAAGCTTAGCAAGTGGTATTTAGGTAACGAGCAAGTTGCCGAAGAAAACAACATTGCTCAATATGTTCAGGTATTGCCAGGAGTTGTTAATTCAGAGTCAAAATTACAAGAAGTGCAAATACTTTCTGAAGAAGAACAAGAAATAAGTAAAAAAGTAGCAGATAAAAAAGCGAAACAAAATCAAATTCAATTTAAAAAAATTGAAGTGGATATGTTAAGTACTGAATATACTATTGAACAACCCTACACGGTATATTCTGATTCAAAACCATACACTGTTGATGTATTAGAAAAAACAGTAAATGCTTATTACGAATACAAAGCTGTTCCTGCTCTAGATAAGGATGTGTTTTTACAAACTAAATTAGCACTGAAAGATTTACCAGATTTAGTAAGTGGCGATGCGAGTGTATATTTTGGAGGTTCATACATTGGAAAAACATTTATTAAAACGATTGATTTAGATGATTCGTTAACTATATCACTAGGAAGAGACAAAAAAATTCAAATGGTTCGCAAAGAATCTAAACAAGATTACCAGCGCTCGATTGTAGGAAATTATGAAAAGGAAGTATTAAAATATGAAACCACTATAAAAAACACGCGCGATATTCCTGTATCAATTATCGTAGAAGATCAAATTCCAGTAGCATCAAACTCCGACCAAGAAATAAACGTGAATGAGATTTCTGGTGCTACTTTTGATAAAGCATCTGGGAAATTAACTTGGAAAATTGTTTTAAATCCTAATGAATCAAAAGTGATTAAAATGGGTTACTCTTCAAAATATCCAAAAAGCGTTAGACCTAAGAAGAAAAAATTTAGAACAATTTCTTCTCCATCGTTTTAATAAATATTGTATATTCAAGTTCGCAAATCAGCACTAAAAAATAATGATTCTTGGGAACTTAATAAACCTTGGCGTAAAATCCGAAATGGAATTTTACGAAAAACGTGAAGCAAGGATGGTAAATTTATTTGCCTGGATTGCCTTTGTTGGTTCTGTTGCAGGAATAACAACGGTGTTTTTTATCAATGCTAAATACCCCACATTTATTGCTACATTTTCTGTTTTCACAGCATTAGCGGTATTACTTTTAAATTTTAAAGGTTACCATAATCTTGCGACCTATACTTTTGTTACAACTACTTGTGTTTCTATATTTATCATTGTTCAACAGTATGCCGTAAATGTTGGAAATTATTTATACTTTTTTCCGCTTATCTTTTGCGTAGCATTGGTTCATAACCCAACTAAATCAAATCTTCGAACCATTATTTTATATTCAATTATTGCCATTAGCTTTTTGTGTGCGTGGTTATTTGATATTGATAGTTTAAAAAACACAACTGTATCTGAGCGCGATAATGAAATCCTTTTAGTCTACAACAGTGTTCTTACTTTTTTTATAACTGTGATTATGGTGTATTTAGTTGTTAAGCTAATTAACCGACAAAATAATGAATCTTTAGGTCTTTTGAAGAAAGAGCAAGACGCCCAAAAAATTATTGCTCAATCATTAAAAGAAAAAGAAACTCTTCTCGCTGAAATACAACATCGTGTCAAAAATAACTTAGCAATCATTACTGGCTTACTGAATCTTCAAACAGAAAAAGCGCCATGCGAAGAATCTAAATTATTGATGATTGAATCAAGAAATAGAGTCATGAGTATTGCCATGGTTCATGAACGATTGTACAAAAAAGATAATTTATCAAAAATTAATTTTAAACAATATTTATCTGAATTAGTACAAGAGCTAGTTAAAAGCTTTCCTATTCAATCCAAACAAATAGAAATCATTGAAGAACTAGCAGTCATTGAATTGGAAATTACAAAAGCTGTTCCAGTTGGTTTAATTGTAAACGAAGCCATCACCAATTCTTTAAAACACGCCTTTAACTCTGTAAATGAAAAGCCAAGCATCAAAATAAAAATGCAATTGATTTATGATAGAATTCAAATTTGCATCACTGATAATGGTGTTGGTTTTGCAGATATCAATTCTAGAAAAGATTCTGCTCTTGGTTTATCGCTTATCGAATCTTTATGCGACCAAATAGATGCACAAGTAGTTTTTAAAAACGAAAACGGCGCTTGCGTGAGTATTGTCTTTCCTATTTAAAACAACTTAGTTTGTTTATTTTCTGTTAATGCGTCTTTGTAAACTGCCAATACTCTTAATCGTACCGAAGCATGATCTACAATTGGTTTTGGATATTTAGGTGTATTAAATTCAGGAACCCATTTTTTAATGTATTCGTATTTTGGATCAAATTTTTTAGTTTGCTCTGTTGGATTAAACACTCTAAAATAAGGTGCTGCGTCACAACCGCTACCTGCTGCCCATTGCCAACCACCATTGTTAGCACTCAAATCAAAGTCTAATAATTTTTGTGCAAAGTAAGCTTCGCCCCAGCGCCAATCAATTAATAAATCTTTCACTAAAAAACTAGCCACAATCATCCGCACTCGGTTATGCATAAAACCTGTTGCATTCAATTCGCGCATACCAGCATCCACAATTGGAAATCCTGTTTTACCTTCACACCATGCTTTAAATTCACTTTCATTATTCCTCCACTCTATTCTATCATACTGAGATTTGAATGAATTTTTTGCAACATGCGGAAAATGAAATAATATCATCATGTAGAAATCTCTCCAAATTAATTCATTCAACCAAGTTTCGTTTAACAATAAAGCTTGTTTTGTTAAAGCTCTAATACTAACTGTTCCAAAACGTAAATGCACACTTAATTTACTAGTGCCTTTAATAGCAGGGAAATCACGTTGCTCCTTATAATGAGTCACTATGGATTTACTAATTGTGGTTGATGGAAATTCTAATCCTGACTTTTCAAATCCCATGTCTTTTAAAGTTGGGATTTCAAAAGATTTTGTTTGAATAAAGTTTTTAAAATATTTTTTGTTTGGATAAGCCTTCACATGAAAATCTGTTAATCGTAATTTCCATTTTCTGCTATAAGGCGTAAAAACAGTATAAGGTTTTCCATCATCTTTTGTCACCTCATCTTTTTCAAAAATGCATTGGTCTTTATACGTTTTAAATTCTATTTTATTTTTACTTAAAAAATCTTTAACCACTGCATCTCTTTCATCTGCATATGGTTCATAATCGTGATTTGTATAAACACATTCAATATCAAACTCATTTACCAATTCTTTAAATGCTTTTTCTGGTGTAGAATAAAATACTTTAATAGAAGACCCTGTTTCTTTTAACTGCTCTTTTAATTTTAAAATTGCTTGATGAATAAATTCGACTCTGGCATCTTTTTTATCTTCTAATTTATCTAAAATGTTTTTATCAAAAATAAAAATAGGCAAAACTGGCAAGCCTTTTTTAAGCGCGTGATAAAGGCCTGCGTTATCATCTAAACGTAAATCTCTTCTAAACCAAAACAAGTTCACTTTTTGCATATTATTTTAAACAAATAATGTCGCTAAAAGTTTAAAAAAAATCATGTAATTTCAGCACTTCTAAATTAACGTATTTATACCATGGAATTAAAACAATTTCAACAACACATATTGCAAGGCATTCCTTCCGAATTACCTCAGCCAAAAACATACGAAAACACTATTAATCATGCGCCCAAACGCAAAGACATTTTAAATTCTGAAGAAAAAAAATTAGCCATTCAAAACGCTCTACGTTATTTTGAGCCAAAACACCATGCTGTTTTAGCAAAAGAATTTGCCGAAGAACTAAAAACATACGGACGAATTTATATGTACCGCTTTCGTCCCGATTATAAAATATTTGCTCGCCCTATAAACGAGTATCCGCACCAAAGCATTCAAGCAGCTGCAATCATGCACATGCTTAGCAATAATTTAGATTATGCAGTAGCACAACATCCACACGAATTAATTACTTATGGTGGAAACGGCTCTGTGTTTCAAAACTGGGCTCAGTACTTGCTAACGATGCAGTATTTAGCAATCATGACAGATGAGCAAACTTTGGTTTTATATAGCGGACATCCTATGGGTTTATTCCCTTCTCATAAAGATGCGCCACGAGTAGTTGTTACTAACGGTATGATGATTCCTAATTACAGTAAGCCTGATGATTGGGAAAAGTTTAATGCACTTGGCGTTACTCAATACGGACAAATGACAGCTGGTTCATTTATGTACATTGGTCCACAAGGTATTGTGCATGGCACTTGTATTACTGTTATGAATGCCGCTCGCAAAGTATCAAAATCAGAAGAAGATAGAATAGGAAAATTATTTGTGACTTGTGGTTTAGGTGGCATGAGTGGTGCGCAACCAAAGGCAGCTAAAATCGCTGGTTTAGTATCTATCACTGCAGAGATTAATCCTAAAGCAGTGCATACTCGTCACTCACAAGGTTGGGTTGATGAAGTGTTTGATAATTTAGATGCATTAATTCCAAGAGTTAAAGAGGCACAAGCGAAAAAAGAAGCCGTGTCAATTGCTTATCAAGGAAATGTGGTTGATTTATGGGAGCGTATTGTGAAAGAAAACATGAAAGTAGATGTTGGTTCAGATCAAACATCACTTCACAATCCTTGGGCTGGAGGTTATTACCCTACAGGATTATCGTTGGAAGAAAGTAATCAAATGATGGCCGAAAATCCTGTTAAATTTAAAGAGGAAGTTCAAAAAACGTTAGTTCGTCATGCCAATGCTATTAATACATTAACCAGTCAAGGCATGTATTTCTTTGATTATGGAAATGCTTTCTTACTTGAGGCAGGAAGAGCTGGTGCTGATATTTACAAAACAGAAAAAGCATTAAAAGGCGGACACGTTGGTGCTACTTTCCGTTACAATTCTTATGTGCAAGATATTTTAGGTCCAATGTGTTTTGATTATGGTTTTGGTCCTTTTCGCTGGGTTTGCACAAGTGCTGATTCAAAAGACTTACAAAAAACCGATGAAATTGCCTTAACAGTTTTAGAAGAAATTTATAAAACAGCTCCGCAAGAAATTAAACCACAATTACAAGATAATATTGTTTGGATTAGAGATGCGATGAAAAACAATTTAGTGGTTGGTTCGCAAGCTCGCATTTTATATGCTGATAGCGAAGGTCGTGTGAAAATTGCTGAAGCTATAAATAAGGCTATAGCAAATAAAGAAATTTCGGCGCCAGTAGTGTTAGGAAGAGATCATCATGATGTCAGCGGAACAGATTCGCCTTACCGCGAAACATCCAACATTTACGATGGTTCAAAATACACAGCAGATATGGCTGTGCAAAATTTTGTAGGTGATAGTTTCCGTGGTGCTACTTGGATAAGTTTACACAATGGCGGCGGCGTTGGCTGGGGCGAAGTCATTAACGGTGGTTTTGGTTTAGTATTAGATGGAAGTGCAGACGCTGATAGACGCTTGAAATCAATGTTATTTTGGGACGTAAATAATGGTATTGCACGCCGTAGTTGGGCTCGAAACAAAGAAGCTAATTTTGCTATCAAGCGCGAAATGGAACGAACACCAAATTTAAAAGTAACAATGCCTAATTTGGTAGATGACAATTTATTGAAAGACTTGTTTTAAAATATTTTTATTCTGCTGTAACTAATTTGTTTTTGTGTGCGTCTTATGCATACAAAAACAAATTAATATGAAAACAATTCTTTTTTCTCTGGTTTTAATTTTAGGGTTTACTCTAAACTTACAAGCAAACAATGGCTCAGACAATGCCTTATATCAAAGCTTAAGTAAAAAAGTACAAAGTGTTATAACAACACCTTATGCTTTAAAACAAGCTCATCAATCTCAAAAAATCACTGTCCGTTTTGCCGTTGATGAGAAGGGCGAAGTAATTGCCGCATTTGCGAAAACAAAAAACAAAGACATAAAATTAGATCTTGAAAAACAATTTTTAGGCTTAAACCTTTCGGGACTTCAACCCTTTGTCTACAATTCTATTGATATAAAATTTGTGATACACTAGTTATATCAATAACAAAACAAGCAGGTTTTGTTAAACTATTTGAAACCCTTTTTCTAATCCCATTAACTTCTTTTTTTAATTTTTAGTTTTCTGAGAGTAATTTATTGCTTTAGTTTCTTTTCAAAGTAGTAAATTTACTCCCATGTTTACAATCGACACTCACACTCATATTATTCCAAAACACATTCCTGATTTTACAAAAAAATTTGGTTACGGAAATTTCATTCAGTTAGATCATCATGCGCCAGGCAGAGCTTGGATGATGCAGGGTGATAAACGCTTTAGAGAAATTGTTGAAAATTGTTGGGATGCCGAAGTTCGCATTAAAGAAATGACCGAACATAAAGCAGATATGCAAGTCATTTGCACTATCCCCGTAATGTTTAGCTATGATGCTAAACCCAACGACTGTTTAGAAATTTCTCAGTTTCTAAACGATGATATAGCACAAACCGTAAACCGTTATCCTGATAAATTTATTGGCTTAGCAACCGTGCCAATGCAAGACACTAAATTAGCTGTTCAAGAATTGGAACGCGCTATGAGTATTGGTTTTAAAGGTGTTCAAATAGGAAGCAACGTTAATAATATTAACTTAGGTGAACCACAATTTCATGAATTTTGGGCAGCTTGCGAAAGAACCAATGCCGCTATTTTAGTTCATCCATGGCAAATGATGGGACAAGAACACATGACCAAATATTGGTTACCTTGGTTAGTGGGCATGCCTGCCGAAATTAGCCGTGCTATTTGTTCTATGATATTTGGTGGTATCTTCGAAAAATTTCCAAAACTAAAAGTTTGCTTTGCTCACGGTGGAGGTTCTTTCTTGCCAACTATTAGTCGTATTGAACATGGCTGGGAATGCCGTCCTGATTTAGTGGCTATTGATAATGAATTTAATCCTAAAAAATACTTAGGTAAATTTTGGGTAGATTCACATGTGTGTGACCACAAAATGTTACAATATATTATTGATTTAGTTGGGGCAGACAAAGTCGTGCAAGGCTCTGATTATCCATTTCCACTAGGAGAAGCAGTACCAGGAACGTTAGTTCGCGAAGCTCCACTTTCGGATAATGAAAAAACAATTATTATGGGAACCGCTGCAAAAGCTTGGCTTTCCTTATAATTAACTTTTCCACTTTCTAAACCTTTCAACTTTCTAAACTAATATGCACTTCACCGACCACCAATTAAAACTACTAACCGCAGCCGAAGGAAAAACACTTAAAAAAGTGGTTATTTATTTTTGGGTTAATCGCTTTAATCCTGATGCACAGGTTGATTTAATAGATAATGTGCAATTAGTTTTTACAGATGAATCATCTCTAGTTATTACTTGTAACGACGAAAGCACTGGCATTGATGTTATTTCTGATTTTAATTTCGAAGAAGAAAAAGCTCAATTAAAACAAGAGTTTGGCGACAAAATTAAAATGATTCCGATTGATGCCTCCACCACAAAAATGTGGACAGATGTGATTGGAGAAACCATAGAAGCATTTGAATTAAGCAGAGAAGATGAGCAGTTTTTAAACGATGCTTTAATCATCAGTTTTGGAATCGAAAAACGTTCCATTGGTATTAGTCCAAATGATGGATTAATAATTGATTATTGGGAAGATATTTAACGAACTTCCAAAAACGATTTAATCGGCTAAAAAGCACAGCTAAATGATTAAAATCATAGTTTCGTCTATAATAAAGTATATCAATTCTTCTTATCGCAAGTCAATCAGGCGAAAACACCCTTATTTAGAATTAATATAAATTACACAAACTGTTAATAAAATCTAAAAAATACTACCTAGATATATAACATTCTGTTATTTTTGCACGGTGATTTTTGTCATTAAAGTGTCATTAAACAGCCATAACATACACAAAATTAGATATAATTCTATGCATAATAATATGTCTCATTTCTCTTTAAAATCCTTATTTGGCGCGGTTTTTCTATTTTTTGCTTTCTCCTTTGGATTGAAAGCACAAGATGGTGCTAAAATATTTAAGCAAAACTGTGCCGTTTGTCACTCATTAACCGATCAAAAGTTAACTGGTCCAGGTTTGGCTGGTGTAGCTGGTCGTGTTCCTAAACCAGAAGACGAGTGGTTAACTGCTTGGATTAAAAACAATAATAAAGTAATTGCGTCGGGTGATGCTTACGCAAAAAAATTAGTTGCCGATAATGGTGGAACTGATGCAATGAGCGAGTTTGAATTTTTATCTGATGCTGATTTAAAAGCATTAGTTGCTTATATTAAAAATCCTCCTCCCCCTCCAACATCTGTTGCTAAAACTCCAGGAACCGGCGATAACGGTGGTGTTGAAGAAGAAAAAGGTGGTATCGATCCTTTATACTTATTATTAGGTGCTATTGCAATTTTAGCTATTGTATTAGGAGCATTAAGAAGCGTTCGTCACTCTTTACAAAACTCTTACAATAGAAAAGAAGGAAAAGCAGAAACTGAAGAATTAACTTTCGGTCAAGAAGTAAAACAATGGATTAGCGGTCACCGTCGTTTAGTTGGTGTATTTGTTATCTTAATTGGTTTCAGCGGAATGAAATCTTGCTGGGATGCTTGTTATGATTTAGGTGTATATTATGATTGGGAAACTCAAAAAGGTTATTTACCTGAGCAACCAATTAAATTCTCTCACAAATTACACGCAGGAGATAATGAGATTGCTTGTCAATATTGCCACAACTCAGTAGAAAAATCTCGTCACGCAGGAATTCCTACAGTAAATGTTTGTATGAACTGTCACAAAGGAATCCAAACTGGACCTCAATACGGAGAAAAAGAAATTGCTAAAATTTATGAAGCTTCTGGTTTCGATCCAAAAACAGGAAACTACACAAATCCTCAAAATCCAATCAAATGGATTAAAGTTCACACTTTACCTGATCACGTTTACTTTAACCACTCTCAACACGTTGTAGTTGGTAAACAAGATTGTGCAACTTGCCACGGAGATGTTAAGAAAATGACAACTGTTGAACAAAAGAATCCATTAACAATGAAATGGTGTATTGAGTGTCACAGAAAAACTGAAGTAGCAATGGAAGGAAATCCTTACTACGACAGATTACACAAAGCTTTAAAAGAGAAATACAAAGGACAATATGACGTTAAGTTTACGGTTGATAAAATCGGAGGACTTGAATGTGCTAAGTGTCACTATTAATTGTTAGAAACCGGTAATTACAAGAAATATCACAGATGACTATGTCGAAAAAATACTGGAAAGGTTTACCTGAACTAAACAACAGCGAAGACTTTTTACAAAACAAAAACAACGAGTTTGCTGAACAATTGCCAATGGAAGAATTCCTTACTGGTGATGACTCAAATTCAAAAGGTACAAGCCGTAGAGATTTCTTAAAAGTAATGGGCTTCTCTACAGCGGCCGTTGCTTTAGCAGCTTGCGAAACACCTGTAAACAAATCTATTCCTTACGTAGTAAAACCAGAAGAGGTAACTCCAGGTGTTGCTAATTTTTATGCTTCCACATTTTATGATGGGCATGATTATGCATCTGTCTTAGTTAAAACTCGCGAAGGTCGTCCTATCAAAATTGAAGGAAACGATTTATCAAAGGTAAGCAATGGCGCTACTAGTGCTCGTGTACAATCTTCTGTATTAAGTTTATATGATGGGGCTCGTTTAAACGGTCCATTAGCTAAAGGTAATCCAACAACTTGGAAGAACGTAGATGATGCAGTGGCTAAGTCTTTAACTTCTGGAACTAATGTTATCTTAAGTTCTACAATTATCAGTCCTTCTACTAAGGCTGTTATTGCTGAATTTACAGCTAAATATCCAAATACTAAACACGTAACTTACGACGCTATTTCTTATGCAGCTTTAATTAAAGCTAACAAGAATGTATTTGGTAAGTCAGTTGTTTCTTCTTACGATTTCTCTAAAGCAAAAACTATTGTAGGTGTTGCTTGTGATTTCTTAGGAACTTGGTTAAGCCCTATCGAATTTGCTAATCAATACAGCAAAACTCGTAAAGTTAATCGTGAGAACTTAGAAATGAGTAAACATTATCATTTTGAAGCTAACTTATCTTTAACAGGCGCTAATGCGGATGAGCGTTACATGGTTAAAGCTTCTGAATACGGAAAAGTAATTGCTTCTTTATTTAATGAAGTAGCTGATGCAACTGGAAATTCAAAAGTATCTGATGCTAAAGTTTCTAATCCTGATGCAGCGAAAGCAATTGCTAAAGCCGCTAAGGAATTAGTAGAAAATAAAGGAAAATCAATCGTAGTTTGTGGTTTTAATGATGAAGGTTGCCAAACATTGGTAAACGGTATCAATAAAATGTTAGATAACTATGGAAAAACTGTAGATGTAGAAATGCACTACAATTTAAAACAAGGTGATGATAAAGCATTTTTAGATTTAGTAGCTGATTTAAATGCTGGTAAAGTTGGTACGTTAATGACTTACAACTGTAACCCAGTATACACAGCGCCTGCATCTTTAAAATTTGAAGCAGCTTACAAAAAAGCAGCGGTAAAAGTTTCTTTCTCACAAACATTAGATGAAACTGCTTTATTAGCTGATTACGTTTGTCCAGACAATAACTTCTTAGAGTCTTGGGGTGATGCAAATCCAAAACGTGGTCACTATTCATTACAACAACCAACCATTAACCAAATCTTTGCAGCTCCTCGTTACGAAGGAACTCGTCAAGTACAAGATACGTTATTAAAATGGTCTGGTATTAAAGCTGATTATTTAACTTACTTACAAGGTTACTGGAACAATCATATTTTCCCTCAACAAGGTAAATATTTAGATTTCGCTTCTTTCTGGGCACATACTTTACACGATGGTGTATTAAAAGTATCTGTTTTAAAAGATGCAGTTATTGCTCCAATGGCAAAAGATTCTACTGGTAAGCCTTTAATGGCTGGTGTAGCAGCAATCATCAACGAAGTAGTGGCCGATACAGCACACGTTGTTGCTCCAGTTGCTCATCACGAAGCTCCTGCTCATCATGCAGCAGCAGCAACTACCGAAGTAGCATCTGCTTTACCAACTCCGGATTATAACAAAGCTGCAGCTTCTGCAACTTCTGCAAAAGGTGGTGGTCAATTTGAATTAGTCATTTATGAAAAAGTAGGTTTAGGAAACGGAAATCAAAGTAATAATCCATGGTTAATGGAATTACCTGATCCTATCTCTAAAGTAACTTGGGATAACTATATTACAATGAATCCTGCAGATGTTGCATCTTTAGGATTAAATGAAATGAAACGTCAAGATATTATCGGTTCAATCGTTGATTTAACTGTTAATGGCGTTACAATTAAAGTTCCTGTGTATCCTCAACCAGGTCAAACTGCTGGAACTATTGGTTTAGCTGTTGGTTACGGTCGTTCAGCAGAAACAATGAAAGTAGCTTTTGGAATTGGTGTTAACGCTTATCCATTTGTTACTGTTGCAAATGATACTTTACAAAATGTAAGTTTATCTGCTTCTGTTGCTAAAACTAACGAAGAACACAAATTTGCAGCTACTCAAATTCACCACACTATCATGGGTCGTGAAGAGTATTTATTACGTGAAGTTTCTTTAAACGAATATAAGTCTAAAGAGAAAGAAGTTTGGAATCCAGCAGCTATGTTACCAATGCATGGTGGTGGTAAAAAACACGTTGATGAAATCGATTTATGGGATGCTCATCCTCGCATGAACCACAAATGGGGAATGACGATTGATATGAATTCTTGTATTGGTTGCGCAGCTTGTGTTGTAGCTTGTACTGTAGAAAACAACGTTCACGTAGTAGGTAAATCTGAAGTGAGTAGAACTCGTGAAATGCATTGGTTACGTATCGATCGTTACTATACATCTGACATGAACAAAGAAAAAGCTTCTGAAGAACATGTTGGTGCAATGCAAATGTATTTAGATATGGAAAACCCTTCATTAAATCCGAAGGTTACTTTCCAACCAATGATGTGTCAACACTGTAACCACGCCCCTTGCGAAACTGTTTGTCCAGTATTAGCAACTAGCCACAGCACAGAAGGATTGAACATGATGACATATAACCGTTGTATTGGTACTCGTTACTGTGCTAACAACTGTCCTTTTAAAGTTCGTCGTTTCAACTGGTTCAACTACATTGAAAATGATATGTTTACTGACATTAACCCAGCACAACAAGACTTAGGACGTATGGTATTAAATCCAGACGTAGTAGTTCGTTCTCGTGGTGTCATGGAAAAATGTTCAATGTGTCAACAACGTTTACAAGCTGGTAAATTAGTTGCTAAAGCTGCTAAAACTCCAATCGTAGACGGTTCTATCAAAACAGCATGTCAACAAGCTTGTCCTACTAACGCTATCATGTTTGGTGACGTTAATGATGAAGCTTCTGCAATTAATACATGGAGAAATGATGATAAAAACTATTTCTTATTAGAAGAAGTAGGTGTTAAACCAACTGTATCTTACTTATTAAAAGTTAGAAATCAAGAGGAAGCTATTCATCACGGATCTCATGCTGCAGCGCCTGCTCACAAAGAAGAAGGTCACAAAGAAGAACATCACTCATAATAAATAGTAAAAAATTAAATTATAAATTCTGAATTTAAAATAATATGCACGCAGAATCACAGATAAGAGAGCCTTTGATCTTAGGTAATAAAACTTACCGAAACATCACCGATGATATTATTGCACCTATTGAAGGTAAAGCAAACAGATTATGGTATATTTTATTTACCATCTCTGTATTAGGTTTTATGTGGGGTATCGGATGTTTATCATACACCATTGGCGTTGGTATTGGAGCTTGGGGTTCTAATAACGGTGTTGACTGGGCATGGGATATCACTAACTTCGTATGGTGGATTGGTATTGGTCACGCTGGTACATTAATCTCGGCCGTATTGTTATTATTCCGTCAAAAATGGCGTATGGCAATTAACCGTTCTGCTGAAGCGATGACCATCTTTGCTGTATTATGCGCGGCTATCTTCGTAACATTACACACTGGTCGTCCTTGGTTAGATTATATGTTATTTCCATTACCAAATCAATTTGGTTCTTTATGGCCTAACTTTAACTCTCCATTATTATGGGACGTGTTTGCGGTATCAACTTATGCAACTGTATCTATTGTTTTCTGGTACATTGGTTTAATTCCTGATTTCGCAATGGTTCGTGATAGAGTGGTTAAACCAAGAATGAAAAAAATATATGCTTTATTATCATTTGGATGGGGTGGAAATGTTCGTCACTGGTCTCGTTTTGAAGAAGTATCTTTAGTATTAGCGGGTTTATCAACTCCGTTAGTATTCTCGGTTCACTCGATTGTATCATTTGACTTTGCTACTTCAGTTGTTCCAGGTTGGCATACAACTATCTTTCCTCCATATTTCGTATCTGGTGCGGTATTCTCAGGATTTGCAATGGTATTAACATTAATGTTAATCGTTCGTAAAGTATACAAATTAGAGTCTTATATTACTGTTAAACACGTAGAGTACATGAACATCGTTATTATCGTAACAGGTTCTATTGTTGGTGTAGCTTACTTAACTGAGTTATTTGTGGCTTGGTACTCTGGTGTTGAATGGGAACAATATGCTTTCTTAAACAGAGCAACTGGTCCAATGTGGTGGTCTTACGCAGCCATGATGACTTGTAACGTAATCTCTCCTCAATTATTCTGGTTCAAAAAATTACGTACTAACTTAGTATTTACTTTTGTATTATCTATTGTTGTAAATATTGGTATGTGGTTCGAGCGTTTTGTAATTATCGTTCCTACTTTATGTCGTACTTATTTACCATCTACTTGGAATACATATTCTCCAACATTTGTTGATGTGGGTATCTTTGTAGGTACAATTGGAATGTTCTTTACATTATTTTTATTATATTCTCGTACATTCCCAGTAATTGCTCAAGCCGAATTAAAATCTATCTTGAAATCATCAGGAGAAGAACATAAAAAAGCTGCTGCTAATCATGCACACCACTAATTAAGAACTAAGATTTAGAAAAAAGATATTAGAAATAATAATATGGCAACTAAACAAATTATACACGGCATCTACTCAGACGAAGTACCTTTACTAGAAGGATGTACAAAATTACGTGCAGCAGGTATTCGTATTAAGGATGTATTTACTCCATTTCCAGTTCACGGAATTGATCCAATTGTTGGTGTACCTCGTACACGTATTGCAATTTGCGCATTCATTTATGGTATTACAGGATTATCATTAGCTACATTAATGATGTGGTACATGATGGTTAGTGATTGGCCTAATGATATTGGTGGTAAACCAAATTGGAATTACTATTCAAATATTCCAGCGTTTATTCCAATTACATTTGAAGCTACTGTATTTTGTGCAGCACATGGTATGTCATTAACGTATTTATTACGTTGTTGGTTAGTGCCAGGTGCAAAAGCTAAAAACCCTGATCCTCGTACAACGGATGATAAATTCATGATTTATTTAGAGTTAAACGATGAGCAATCTAAAAAAGCTGATGAGATTTTACGTTCTACTGGCGCAGAAGAAGTAAACTACAAAGGCACTATTACAATTGAACCAAAATATTAATTAGATAAACACAACGATATGAACTTATCATACAAAAATCTTAAACTAGTAGCTTGCGGAACCTTTGCAGTTATGTTAGTGGCAGGTTTTACATCATGTGGTAAAAAAGACGCTAACAGTCCTGGTTTTGAATTCATGCCAGACATGTACCGCTCACCATCTGTAGAATATTACGGAACCCACGTTATTAATGGAGACACTTTAAACAACGCTATGTTGCCAGTTGCTGGAACTATTTCAAGAGGTTATATGCCTTATGTATATCCAAACACTCCTCAAGGATACGAACAAGCTGGATTATATTTAAAAAATCCAATCGCTTATTCTGAAGCTATTGAAAAAGAAGGTGAAGTAATTTATGGTAAATTCTGTGTTCACTGTCATGGTGCAACTGGAGCTGGTGATGGAAAAGTGGGAGCAAAGCTTCCTGGTCCCCCTCCTGCATACAATACTGCATTAAAAGATTTACCTGAAGGAAAAATTTTCCACTCTATCACTTATGGAAAAAACTCTATGGGTGCTCATGCAAGTTTATTAACTCAAGAAGAGCGTTGGAAATTAGTGTATTATGTACAAAAATTACAAGGACCTAAAACGGTAGCAACAGATAGTACAAAAACTGCTGCTCCTGCTGATACAACAAAACATTAATTAAGAACGAATTTTTAAATACGACAGAATTTTTTAATATGAACACTGATAAATTAAATTTCGTAGTACCCGCTAAAGCAAAAATGACATCAATGATTTTGATGGCTGTTGGCTTAGTATCTATCATTTGTATGTTTATGTTTGATAAACAACCAGATGATCACCATTATCATGCAACTCGTGCATGGGCAAATGTGTTTTCTGGAGCATTCTTTTTTATGGCTATAGCATTAGCTGCTGCATTCTTCTTAGGATTGCAATATGCTGCTGAAGCTGGTTGGGCGACAACAATAAAAAGAGTAATCGAAGCAGTAACATGGTATTTACCTGTTGGTTTATCATTTATGTTATTAATATTTATTTGTGGACAAATTCACTTACATACTATCTATCCTTGGATGGCTGATGGTATTGCAACTGAAGGTTCTGAAAATTACGATGCTGTTATTGCAGGTAAAATTGGATACTTTGGTGTTTTTTGGTGGATTCGTACAATTTTATACATGGTGGCTTGGGTAATGTTTACTTGGAAATTACGTAAAAACTCTATAGATGCTGATGCGTTAGGGCATGAAGAATCTAAAGGATTCCATTTAAAAAACGTAAAATTAAGCGCTTGGTTTATGGTTGTTTTTGCCGTAACATCTTCTACATCTGCTTGGGATTGGATTATGAGTATTGATACTCACTGGTTCTCTACTATGATGGGCTGGTATATCTTCTCTGGGATGTGGGTTAGTGCAATGATTACTGTAACTATTTTAGTTGTTTGGTTAAAAAAATTAGGTTACTTAGAATTTGTAACTGAAAGTACTGTTCATGATATCGGTAAATGGATGTTTGCTATTTCTTTCTTATGGACATACTTATACTTCTCTCAATTCATGTTAATTTGGTATGCTGATATTCCAGAAGAGGTTGTTTATTTCCAAACTCGTTGGGAATCATATAAAGCTTTAATGTGGACTGTATTATTTGTAAACTTTGCTTTCCCAATGATTATGTTAATGAGCCGTGACTCTAAGAGAAATTATTTCTTCTTAATGTTTGTTGGTGTTATCATTTTCATCGGTCACTACTTAGATATTATTATGGTAGTAATGCCAGGAACTGTTGGTCACCACTGGACTGGTTTAAGCTGGATGGAATTAGGAAACTTCTTATTTTTCTTAGGTCTGTTTATGTATGTGGTGTTAACTAATCTTTCTAAGCGTCCTTTAATGGTTAAAAATCACCCGTTCTTAGAAGAAAGTGCTCACCATACTTACTAATTTACTAATAAATCAAAATAAAAGAACTATAAAATAATTTGATATGAAATTGTTAATCTTAATCGGACTTGTACTTTTAATCATTGCTGCGCATCAATTAATGCGTGTTGTTGAATTATCACGTCAATTTAAAAAAGGAAATGAGTGGAGTGTAAGCGATAGCGACAACTCGTTTAACGGAAAAGCCATGTTGGTTTTTGGTTTTATATTTATTATTAGCTTGTTTTGGCAAGGAAATAGATGGAACGACAATGCTCTACCAGGTGCTGCTTCAGAACACGGATTGAAAATTGATACTCTTTGGGATTACAATATGTATCTAGTTGTGCTTGTATTTGTTGTTACAAACGCATTTTTGTTTTACTTCGCATATAAATACAAAGGAAAACAAGGGGTTAAAGCAACTTTCTTTGCTCATGATAACCGCTTAGAAATGCTTTGGACAGTTGTTCCTGCTGTAGTATTAGCATTTATCATTATTTTCGGTTTAAAATATTGGAACGATATTACTTCACGCTCTGAAGATCCCAACAAAGTAACAATCGAGTTATATGCAAAACAGTTTGACTGGACAGCTCGTTACGCTGGAAAAGATAAAACATTAGGTTCTACTGATTACCGCCAAATTGATGGTGGCAATGATGTAGGTTTAGACACATTAGATGCTACTGGTTATGATGACATCATTGTCAAAAATGAATTCCATATTCCTGTAGGAAAAGAAGTTGAATTTAAAATGCGTTCTCGTGACGTTATTCACTCAGCTTATATGCCTCACTTCCGCGCACAAATGAACTGCGTTCCAGGCATGATTACTTCTTTCAAATTTATTCCAAACAAAACAACTGCCGAAATGCGTAAAGACCCTTATGTTATTCAATTAATGGCAGGGATTAACGAAGCTCGTGCTAAAAAAGGAGAAGAGCCTGTAGAATTTGATTACCAATTATTGTGTAATAAAATTTGTGGAGCTTCTCATTACAATATGGGAATGATTATCATTGTAGAAAGTGAGAAAGACTATAATGATTGGTTAGCAAAACAAAAAGCGGTTAAAACAATCGCTGCAAAATAATATATTTAATAAAAAAATTGTTGTACTAAAAATAAAGCAATAAAGATGGCAAACGCACATTCAGCAGATTTAAAAGAACACGTAGGACACCACGACCACGCTCATGATCATGATGAGCACGAAGAGAGTTTTGTGAGTAAATACATATTTAGTATGGATCATAAAATGATTTCTCGTCAATTTTTAATTACAGCTATTATCATGGCGGTAATTGCGATGACGATGTCAATCATTTTCCGTATGCAGTTAGCTTGGCCAGGTGAGAAGTTTGCCTTCATCAATGCTTTCTTAGGCGACAAATGGGGTAAAGACGGAGTATTAGACCCGAATATGTACTTAGCATTAGTTACTATACATGGTACCATCATGGTATTCTTTGTGTTAACAGGTGGTTTAAGTGGGACTTTTGCCAACTTATTAATTCCTTTCCAAGTTGGTGCTCGTGATATGGCATCTGGATTCTTAAATATGTTATCATACTGGTTCTTCTTTTTATCAAGTGTGATTATGTTAGGTTCTTTATTTATTGAAGATGGTCCTGCATCTGGTGGGTGGACAATTTATCCTCCATTATCGGCTTTGCCTGAAGCAATGCCTGGTTCAAGATTAGGTATGACTTTATGGTTAATATCAATGACTTCCTTTATTGTATCTTCTTTATTAGGTGGTATTAACTACATTGTAACTATTATCAATTTACGTACTAAAGGAATGAAAATGACTCGTATGCCATTAACTATGTGGGCAATATTAATTACAGCTATTTTAGGTGTATTGTCTTTCCCCGTTTTGGTTTCTTGTGTTGTATTATTAATTTGTGATAGAAGTTTAGGAACTAGTTTCTACTTATCTGATATCTATATTGGCGGACGTCCATTAGATAATGTTGGTGGTAGTCCAGTATTATTTGAACACTTATTTTGGTTCTTAGGTCACCCTGAGGTATACATTGTATTATTACCGGCTTTAGGTATAACTTCTGAAATTATCTCTACTAACTCTCGTAAACCAATCTTTGGTTACAGAGCGATGATTGGATCAATGTTAGCGATTGGATTCTTATCATTTATCGTTTGGGGTCACCATATGTATTTAACTGGTATGAACCCTTTCTTAGGATCAGTATTCGTATTTACTACTTTATTAATTGCTATTCCTTCTGCTGTAAAAGCATTTAACTATATTACTACATTATGGAAAGGTAATATCCAATACACACCAGCAATGTTGTTCTCTATTGGTTTAGTATCTTCTTTCATTACTGGTGGTGTAACTGGTATCATCTTAGCAGATTCAACTTTAGATATTAACGTACATGATACATACTTTGTGGTAGCTCACTTCCACATTGTAATGGGATTATCTGCTATCTTTGGTATGTTTGCCGGTGTGTATCATTGGTTCCCTAAAATGTTCTTACGTATGATGAACAAAAAATTAGGGTACTTACATTTCTGGTTAACATTTATATGTGCTTATGGAGTATTCTTCCCAATGCACTTCTTAGGATTAGCTGGTGTTCCTCGTCGTTATTACACAAATAGTGCATTTCCAATGTTTGATAATTTAGTAGACATTAACGAAATTGTAACTGTATTTGCAATCATAGCTGCATTAGCACAATTTATCTTTATTTTTAACTTCTTCTACAGTATGTTCCGTGGTGAGAAATCTCCTCAAAATCCTTGGAATTCAAACACATTAGAGTGGACAACTCCTATGGCAAACATTCACGGTAACTGGCCAGGTTCTTTACCAGTAGTTCACCGTTGGGCATATGATTATAGTAAGCCAGGTGCTGAGCATGATTTTATTCCACAAACCGTTCCATTAGCAGATGGCGAACATGATGGTGGCGGACACTAATTAAAAAAATAAAAAACTCCTACTAATTAGTAGGAGTTTTTTTATGGAATTAAACGTGGTGATTAAAAAACTTCTAACTCGAATTAGTACAAAATAATCTTTGTTTTTTTGTTCTCAAATATATTTAAAAACAATATGGCTCAATTCTTGTCAGAAAAAAAATCGTACTTTCAACTACTAAAATTATACAAATGAAAAATCAAACTATTAAATTATTTACTGCATTTTCAGTAATAGTTGCTACATCTTTAGTTTTTACAGGATGTAAAAAAGAAGAAGATAAAAAACCAACGAGTTATAGTTCATCTAGTGATAACTCTGTTGCTGAAAATGCATTTGCTGGAATCATGAAGCAAATTAGCGCCGTGTCTGATAGCACTAATGCTTTTAAAATGGCTGCAACTTGTGGTACAGTTTCTATTACTCCATACAATACTACTACTTGGCCAAAAACATTAGTAATAAATTTTGGTAATACTAACTGTTTAGGTTCTGATTATAATAACAGAAGAGGTATTATCACCGCAGTATTCTCTGGTCCATATTTAGACTCTGGTACTGTTATTACAATAACCTTATCTAATTATTATCATAACGACTATAATATTCAAGGAACTCAAACGATTAAAAACAAAGGGCATAATGCAGCAGGGCATTTACTATATAATGTAACTGTAGTAAATGCTGTGGTGACACATCCTACAAATGGTAAATCAAGTTCATGGAATACGGTTCAAGAGCGTGAATTTGCAGCGGGATATACAACAGCATTAAATATTTTAGACGATGTATATTTAATTCGAGGGAATTCTAATGGCGTATCTATGGAAGGAGAAGCATATACAATTGTAACAAATAGTGATTTACGTGTAAATGTTGGTTGTCCATGGATTGTTAGTGGAGCATTTACCCTTACTTTAGATGATTATCCTAATTATCCTATTGTTTTTGATTATGGAAATGGAGCATGTGATGGCAATGCCACTGCAACGTTTAATGGCAATACATATAGCGTTGTAATGTATTAGATAGTTTCTTTCTTACTTTTTAAACCCCATAGATTTCTTCTATGGGGTTTTTTAGTTTAGTAATAGATTATTTATAAAACAAAATCTTATACAAATCAAAGACGCTTTTCTTCTTTTTCTTTCTTAAGTGCTGTATACATTCTATAAGATCGATAAATAGCGTATGCAAAAAACACCACGCCTAATATGATTCGTTTATTGCCATAAGCTCTATCGCTCATTAAATCAGTAAATAAAAACACGATAGCGCCAGCTAGTGTAATTAATACCATTAAACCACTAAACACAAGATTGATCAATTCAATAGGTGATTTTTTCATAATATTGGTTTTTCATTTGTCACTTCGAGTTCTTCGTCTTCGCTCAGAATAAACTCAGTCGAAGCGTAAAAAAAATCCCCTCAGCCTTTTGGAAGAGGGGATTATTATAATAATTACTATTTTATCTCAATTGGAAATTGATTGGTAAGTTAAAGAAAACTGATACAGCTCTACCGTTTTGTTTTCCTGCTTTCCAGTTTGGCATTGATTTAACAACACGAATCGCTTCTCTGTCGCACTCTCCGCATCCTGGTACACCTTTCAAAACTTGTACATCTGTAATGTTTCCATTTCCATTAACAACAAATTTCAAGAAACATTTACCACTTAAACCAGCTTCTTTAGCCATTTGAGGGTATTGAATGTTTTTTTGAATATACTTCATCATTTCCATTGCACCACCTGGGAATTCTGGCATCTCTTCTACTACTGTAAAGATTTCTGGTGCTTTTTCTTCGATCACACCATTACCATTTCCTTCTGTTGGCACAACTACCGCATCTCCATCACCTTCTTGAGTAACAGTACTAACGTTAGTTTCTGCTAACTTATCTTGTGGCGGTGGTGGATCAGTTTCAACCGCATCATCCTTAATAACTGGAGGAACGAATTTTACTGTTTCCATAACTGGTGGTGGTGGTGGTGGCGGTG